>JBHCAP010000029.1:0-3533 GCA_041798325.1 Giesbergeria sp. | reverse complement strand
CGCAGCTTGGCCGGGCGCAGCGCGGCGGCGGCCAAAGAAATCAAAACGCTGATTGACAGCAGCGTGCAGCAAGTGGCTACCGGCACCGACATCGTGCGCAAGGCCGGCACCACCATCCAAGACATCGTCGCCTCGTCGCAGCGGGTGAACCAATTGCTGGGCGACGTGGCCACCGGCGCGCGCGAGCAAAACTTGGGCATCACCCAAATCACCGAAGCTGTGCAAGAGCTAGACCGCATGACGCAGCAAAACGCCGCGCTGGTCGAAGAAACCGCTGCGGCTGCCGCTGCGATGCAGGACCAAGCTCACCACTTGGCCGAGGACGTGGCACGCTTCAAACTGCCGACCAATGCCCAACTGGAATCGCAAAATGCAGTCGCGCACAGCGCCGTACCGGCCGAGGGCTTTAACTTTGACCAAGCCATTGAGGCGCACCGCCAGTGGAAAGTGCGGCTGCGCTCAGCGATTGCCAAGAAAGACAAGCTCGATGCCGACACCATTTGCCGTGACGACCAGTGTCCACTGGGCAAGTGGTTGCACGGCGCAGGCGGTCAACGCTGGAGCCAAAAGCCGCTGTTCACGCAGTTGCTGGACAAACATGCCGACTTTCACCAGTCGGCTGGTTCGGTGGCGCGCAAGATCAACGCTGGCCAATACGCTGATGCCGAGAATCTGATTGGCGCTGGCTCGCATTTTGCTGGCGTGTCGTTGGAAGTCACCACGTTGCTTAGCACGGCCAAGCGGCAGTTTTAAGGGCGGCGGGCGCGCAACGGCTTGGCATGTGCTCCAATCAGGGTAATCCCTTGTTTGTCCGCCCCTCAGCATGATTGTTCGTGACCGCCCCTCTGGCCTGCATCTGTTTTTGTTGCTGCGGGGCTCGGTGTTGCACCGCATCCGCGTCACGCTGATTCTCAACACCGTGTTGGCCACCTTGGTCACCATCGTCCACGGCAATTTGTTCACGCTCAAAATCACGCTGACGGCGATTCCGTTCACGCTGATTGGTTTGCCGCTGGCGATTTTTCTGGGCTTTCGCAACAACACCGCCTATGACCGCTATTGGGAGGCGCGCAAGCTGTGGGGCGAGCTGGTGCTGCGCACCCGTTCGCTGTCGCGCCAATGCCAAAGTTTGATCGACCTGCCGCATCCCGTGGAGGGACAAACCCGCGACAACGATGTGCGCGTGCGCATGGTGTACCGCTGCATTGCCTTTGTGCACGCACTGCGCTTGCAGCTGCGCGGTGAAAAGGATGACGCCGTGCTACAGCGCTGGACGACTACCGCCGAATTTGACCGCATCCGCCGCACCACCAACCCCGCTGATGCGCTGATGCTGGCGATGGGGCGCGACTTGGGCGAGTGCGTGCGCAGCGGCCAGATTTCGCCCTGTTTGGCGGCACCCATCGACCAAACGCTGTCGGCTCTGACGGCAGCGGCGGCCTCGTGCGAGCGCATCAAGCACACGCCGATTCCGTTCTCTTACACGCTGCTGCTGCACCGCACGGCGTACATGTACTGCTTTTTGTTGCCGTTTGGCTTGGTCGATACCACCGGCTTTATGACGCCGTTTGTTGTCGCCATCGTCGCTTACACCTTCTTTGGCTTGGACGCTTTGGGCGACGAGATCGAGGAGCCGTTTGGCCTAGAAACCAACGACCTGCCGCTCGATACGCTGTGCCGGTCGATTGAAATCAATCTGCTGGAATCCTTGGGCGAGACCGATCTGCCCGCGCCGCTGCAGCCGGTGAATTTTCAGTTGACCTGAGCCTTCACCGGCGTGTTGATGGGCGGTTTAGGCCGGCTTGTGCGCGGTCACCACAAAGCCGTTGACTGGCTCGTTGTTTTCGTGGCGTAGCACGCTGTCTTCGATTTCGACTGGCGCAAATCCCGCTGCGCTGCACAGCGCCTCAATCGCGCTGCGCTGGTGGGCGTAGCGGCCCGAGGGCTGCAGCACCAGCGCAGCGCCATCTTCAGGCGCGGCCTCGCACGAGAAGATAAATTGCCCGCCCGCCGTCAGAATGCGCAGCGCGTTTGGAATGGCTTTGGACATATCGCCAGCGTAGATAAACACATCCAGCGCCGCCAGCACTTGGTACAGCGAAGCGGGCGTGTCTTCCAGCGCGTCGAGCAAGTTGGCGTGGTGAAAGCGGTCATAGACGTTGTGGCGCGCCGCTTGTTCGATCATGCCTTTGGAGATGTCCACGCCGACCAGCGCACCGTCCAAACGACCCAAGCACACGCCCAGCAAACCGGTGCCGCAGCCCAAGTCCAGCACGTTGATTTTTTTGTCCGGGTAGCGCGCAATCAGTTGCTTGGCGATTTGCTGGGGCAACTGGTACTTCAGCGTGCGCACCATGTGCTGGTCGTACAACTCGGCCATGTTGTCAAACAAACCCCGGTTCAGCTCTGGCGGCTGGTGCGGCGGCGTGGCACCGTGGGCCAGCGCGTTGTAGTAGGCATAGACCGAGTCGCCCGGTGCCAGCTCCAGCAGCGCCATAGTGTCTTTGCGGGCGCGGGTGACTTGACCTTGTGCCACCAATACGTGCACGCGGCCCATCAAGGACTCGGTGTCTTGTGGGTTCTCGTCGATCAGCGCGCCCCACAGTTCTAGCGATTCGGCGTATTCGCCCAAATTGCCCAAGTCGCGCGCCAGCAGGCGGCGCAGCGACGGGTCGCCCGGCACCAGCTCCAGCCCACGGCGCAGGTGGCGCACGGCCATCTCTAGGTGGCTGGCGCGGTGCGCAATGTCGATCACGCCGGCCAGCACTTGCAGGTTTTTTGGCTCCAACGCGGCGACTTTTTCAGCGGTTTCGACCGCCTCTTTGAACTGGTTTTGCCGCGCCAGCAGCAGCGACAGCTCCAGCAAACCGGGCCCCCAATCGGGTGCCAGCACCACGCTGCGGCGCAGCGCCTCGAACGCGCCGGGGATGTTGCCGGCCTTCTCGGCCATCAAGCCCGCCAGCATAAAAATACGCGCGTCGTTCGGACTGTTCTTTTGGGCTTTGTTCAGCGTCAGCGCAGCGCCTTTTAAATCGTTTTTGGCGATTTGGGTACGGGCAGTTTCAAGCAGGGGACGATTGGGGTCGGTGGCAGTAGGGGTGGCGCTCATGGGTGGAAACGAGGTAATAAAAAAGAAATCGAAAAAAGAAACTGGTGCCTTGCGCACCGCAGGGCGGAATTATCCGGGATGGATTTGGGGCTTATTCGTCGGCCATTGTCGGCGGCGCGGTATCGATACCCAGCTCATCGCACAGCCGCTGCACGGTGGTTTGCAGCGCGGCGACTTGCGCCTCCAGCGCCTCGACGCGCGCTTGCAGGCCAGACGGCGCAACCGTTGGCACGCCTGACGTGGTGGCGATCACATCGACCGGCCCGCACAGCAAATGCACCCAGCGCTGCTCGCGCGCACCGGGGGCGCGCGGCAGTTGCCGCACCAGCGCACCGCCTTTTTCTTCGCTGCGCTCTTGCAGCTCGTCCAAAAAGCCTTCGACCGACGAAATATCGGCAAAGCGATACCAGCGCTCGGCGTTGAT
>JBHCAP010000028.1:0-36614 GCA_041798325.1 Giesbergeria sp. | reverse complement strand
CGGCACGCGCATCCGTGTCGCCGTCTTCACCAACTTCACCCAAGACCACCTCGACTACCACGCCAGCATGGAGGCGTATTGGCAGGCCAAAACCGCGCTGTTTGATTGGCCGGGTTTGCAAGCCGCCGTCATTAACATCGACGACGCGCACGGCGCAGCGCTGCACGCCGCTTTGTCTGAGCGTGGGCTGGCGCTGGACGTTTGGAGCACCTCAATGCGCCAACACGCGCGGCTGCAGGCGCAAGATATTGGTTTTTGCGATGGTGGTTTGCGTTTCACCGTCGTTGAAGGCAGTGATCGCCACGTGCTGCAAACCGCGGTGATTGGTGATTACAACGTCGCTAATTTGCTGGGCGTGATCGCCGCGATGCGCGCGCTGGGCGTGCCGCTGGCGCAAGCGGTCTCCGCCTGTGCTGCCTTGCAGCCGGTGCCGGGGCGCATGGAATGCATCGCACTGCCCGGCCAGCCGCTGGTGGCGGTGGATTACGCGCATACGCCCGATGCGCTTGAGCAAGCCCTGCGCGCATTGCGCCCGCTGGCACAAGAGCGCGGCGGCCAGCTGTGGTGCGTGTTTGGCTGCGGCGGCGACCGCGATGCCAGCAAGCGCCCGCTGATGGGCGCTGCTGCCCAACACCATGCCGATTGGGTGGTGCTGACCAGCGACAACCCGCGCAGCGAAGACCCGGCGCACATCCTGCACCAAGTCTTGCAAGGCACGATTGCCGGCCAAACCGTGCGCGTTGAGCCAGAGCGCGCCGCCGCCATCGCGCTGGCGCTGGCCGAGGCCGATGCCCGCGATGTGGTGCTGATTGCTGGCAAAGGGCACGAAGACTACCAAGAGACGGCGGGCGTGCGCCGGCCGTTTTCAGACATGGCCCACGCCCACGCGGCGCTGCAGGCGAGAGAAAGCATTTAAATGAGCATGATGAGCTTGCAACAGGCGCTGGCCTTGATTCAGCCGCGCATCCCTGAAGCCCGCTTGGTGGGCGACGGTGCTATCGCCCTAGCGCGTATTCACACCGACAGCCGCAGTTTGCAAGCGGGCGACTTGTTCGTCGCGTTGCAGGGCGAGCGCTTTGATGCGCACGATTTTTTGCCGCAAGCGCGCCAAGCCGGTGCCGTGGCGGCGCTAGCGCACGGCGGTTTGCAAGCCGCTGGCCTGAGCGGCATTGAGGTGCCCGACACCCTGCTGGCGCTGGGCGCTTTGGCGGCAGGTTGGCGCGCGCAGTTTGCTTTGCCGCTGATAGCCGTCACCGGCAGCAACGGCAAAACTACGGTGACGCAGATGCTGGCGGCTATCTTGGCCGCCGATGCTGGCAGCGCGTCACTGGCGACACAGGGAAATTTCAACAACGCCATCGGTGTGCCGCACACCCTGCTGCGCTTGCAAGCAGCGCACCGCATTGC
Organism: Giesbergeria sp.; assembly: GCA_041798325.1. Taxonomy (GTDB): domain Bacteria; phylum Pseudomonadota; class Gammaproteobacteria; order Burkholderiales; family Burkholderiaceae_C; genus Simplicispira. The sequence continues at coordinate 35,207 of JBHCAP010000028.1, read as the reverse complement.
CGTGGTCGAGCTGGGCATGAACCATCCCGGCGAAATCGCCCAACTGGCCGCGATGACCCAGCCCACCGTGGCGCTGGTCAACAACGCCCAACGCGAGCATTTGGAATTCATGCACACCGTGCAAGCCGTGGCCGAAGAAAACGGCGCGGTGTTGGCCGCGTTGCCGGCGCACGGCGTGGCGGTGTTTCCGGCGGGCGACAGCTACACCGCCCTGTGGCGCGGCTTGGCCGGTGCGCGCCGCTGCATCACTTTTGGCGAGGCGGCAATCGGCGCTGACGTTTACAGCACCCAAGCCGATTGGCAAGGCAGCGCGTGGCAAGTGCGCATCGCCACACCGCAAGGCGCGCTGGCTTGCACGCTGGCGATTGCTGGCCGCCACAACGTCAGCAACGCCTTGGCTGCCACGGCCTGCGCGCTGGCAGCGGGCGTGTCGTTGACAGCCATTGCCGACGGACTGGCGGCATTTGCCCCGGTCAAAGGCCGCTCACGCGCTTTCAGCGTGCAGCACGGCGCGCGCCAGATCACCGTGGTGGACGATAGCTACAACGCCAACCCCGACTCGATGCACGCCGCCATTGCCGTGCTGGCCGAGCTGCCCGCGCCGCGCCTGCTCGTCATGGGCGACATGGGCGAGGTCGGCGACCAAGGGGCGCAGTTCCACACCGAGGCCGGCAGCGACGCACACGCCGCCGGCATTGAGCAGCTGTTCACGCTGGGCGCGCAATCGGCCCATGCCAGCGCCGCTTTTGGCAGTGCGGCGCAGCATTTTGACAACATGGCAGCGCTGCAAGCAGCGGTGCAAGCGCAGTTGCCCAGCGTGGGCAGCGTGCTGGTAAAGGGATCGCGGTTTATGAAGATGGAACAAGTGCTGGATGTGATGACCGGGAGCGCCCCATGCTGATGTGGCTGGCGCAGTGGCTGCAGGGCGTGTCCACTGAATTTGGTTTTTTCCGCGTCTTTCAATACCTGACGCTGCGCGCCGTGATGGCTGCGATGACGGCGCTGCTGATTGGCCTGATCGCCGGCCCGCGCGTCATTCGCCGGCTGAGTGAACTCAAAATCGGCCAGCCGATTCGCACCGACGGCATGGAAACCCACTTGGTCAAAAGCGGCACGCCGACGATGGGCGGAGTGCTGATCTTGCTGGCGATTACGGTCTCAACCCTGCTGTGGGCGGATTTGTCGAACCGCTTTGTTTGGATTGTGCTGCTGGTGATGCTGGGTTTTGGCGCGATTGGCTGGGTGGACGACTGGCGCAAAGTGGTCAACAAAGACCCCAACGGTATGCGCTCGCGTGAGAAATATATGTGGCAGTCCATCGTCGGCCTGCTAGCGGCGCTGTATTTGGTGTTCAGCATTTCAGAAAGCTCCAACTACAAGGTGTTGGAGCTGTTTGTCTCGTGGGTGCGTTCGGGGCTGGACGTGGATTTGCCGGCGCAGGCGGGTTTGCTGCTGCCGTTCTTCAAAGAAGTCAGCTACCCGCTGGGCGTGCTGGGTTTTGTCATCCTGACCTATTTGGTCATCGTCGGCTCTAGCAACGCGGTCAACTTGACCGATGGGCTGGACGGGCTGGCCATCATGCCGGTGGTGATGGTCGGCTCGGCATTGGGCATCTTTGCCTATGTCGCCGGCAGCGCGGTGTACTCCAAATACCTGCTGTTCCCGCACATCCCCGGCTCGGGCGAGTTGCTGATTTTTTGCGCGGCGATGGCCGGCGCTGGGCTGGCGTTTTTGTGGTTCAACACCCACCCCGCCCAAGTATTTATGGGCGACGTCGGCGCGTTGGCGCTGGGTGCGGCGCTGGGCACGATTGCCGTCATCGTTCGGCAAGAAATCGTGCTGGCCATCATGGGCGGCATTTTTGTGGTGGAAGCCATTTCGGTGATGCTGCAGGTGGTGTGGTTCAAATACACCAAAAAGCGCTACGGCCAAGGTCGGCGGCTGCTGAAGATGGCGCCGCTGCACCACCACTTTGAAAAGAGCGGCTGGAAAGAAACGCAGGTCGTCGTGCGCTTTTGGATCGTCACCATGCTGCTGTGCTTGGTCGGCCTCTCAACGCTGAAGCTGCGATGAACACCGACAACGTCCCCTGCCCAGATGACAGCGAAAGCCCTGCTGCCAAGTCAGCGCTGGTGCCTGACTCCTTGCCCTTTCCGGTGCCCGCCCGCCAAGTCGATTGGCTGCTGGACGGCCAAGCGCCGGTGGTGTCGGCCGCACAAGTAGCAGCGGAGTTTGTCGCGCAGATGTTTGCCGACGTCAGCACGCCCGCCAGTGCTTTGGCCGCAGTCGCTGCCGCCGCCGAAGCGGATGCGCCGCCGGCTGAAGCCGCGCCTGATACGCCCACCGACCCGCTGACTGAGCAAGCGCTGCACCCGCTGCAAGGCCAAAACATCTTGGTGCTGGGTTTGGGCGATTCGGGCTTGGCGATGGCGCGCTGGTGCGTGCGCGGTGGCGCACAAGTCACAGTGGCCGATACCCGCGCCGCGCCGCCGCAGTTGGCCACTTTGCAGGCCGAGTTGTCGCAGGTGCGCTTTATCGCCGGCGCTTTCGATGCGGCGCTGGTGGACGATCAAAAAAACGGCCAAGCGTTCGACGCCATTTACCGCTCGCCGGGTTTGAGTCCGGCCAGTATCAGTCCTATTTTGATAGCTGCTAGCGCCCGTGGAATAAGGGCTGGAGGCGAATTAAGCTTGTATTCTCTTGCTTTGCGCACCTTAAAAGCGGCGCAAGGTTACGCGCCGGCGGTGCTGGCGATTACGGGCACCAATGGCAAAACTACGGTGACTTCGCTGACGCGCCAGTTGGTTGAGCGCGCTGGCCAAACCGTCGCCGTCGCCGGCAACATCGGCCCGACGCTGCTCGATACCTTGAGCGCGCATTTGGATGCCGGCACGCTGCCCGCCGTTTGGGTGCTGGAGCTGTCGAGCTTTCAGTTGGACGGCGTCGATGACTTTGAGCCGACCGCCGCCGTGGTGCTCAACATCACGCAAGACCATTTGGATTGGCACGGCAGTTTGGCCGCCTACGCCGGCGCCAAAGCGCGCATTTTTGGCCGCCAAGCGCTGATGCTGCTCAACCGCGAAGACGCTGGTGTGATGGCGATGCTGCCCGAGCCGACCCGCGTCAAACTGCAAAAACCGCAGTGGCGCGCTTACACCACCTTTGGTGCTGACCTGCCCCAGCGCCCCGGCGACTTTGGCCTGGAAACCGTCAACGGCATGGTGTGGCTGGTGCGCGCGCAGCCGGCTGATGGCACGCCGCAGCGGCGCACGCGCGGCGTTGAAACGTCAGCCGAAGTCGAGCCGCTGCACTTGCAGCGCCTGATGCCCGCTGACGCGCTGCGCATTCGCGGTCGGCACAACGCTACCAACGCACTGGCTGCACTGGCGCTGGCGCACGCGGCCGGCGGCGCACTGGCGCCGATGCTGTACGGCCTGCGCGAATACCACGGCGAGCCGCACCGCGTGCAGTCGATTGGCCTGCTGGGCGGCATCGAATACTTTGACGACAGCAAAGGCACCAACGTCGGCGCGACGGTGGCGGCGCTGGCTGGCCTCGGCGCGGACCGGCGCGTGGTGGTGATTTTGGGCGGCGATGGCAAAGGCCAAGACTTTGCCCCGCTGGCGGCTCCCGTCGCGCGCTACGCCCGCGCGGTGGTGTTGATTGGCCGCGATGCGCCGCTGATTCGCCGCGCTTTGGTGGATGCCGATGCTGACGTGCCGCTGCTGGACGCGGCCGATATGGCGCAAGCGGTGCAAGCCGCAGCGCAGCACGCCCAGCCCGGTGATGCTGTTTTGTTGTCGCCGGCCTGCGCCAGTTTTGACATGTTCAACGGCTACGAGCACCGCGCCCAAGTCTTTTGCACTGCGGTGCAAATGCTGGCGCAGGACGCCGGCCAGTCATTGGAGGGCGCGCCATGAGCATGAGCGATAGGCCGAATGTTTTCACCCGCTTGGCCGGCTGGTTTGGCGGCTTGCCAAGCAAAGCGGTGGATGTGCTGCCAGTGCGCGTCGGCGGTATGGAATACCGCCGCACCACCGCCACGCCGGCGCACGTGCTGGGGTTTGACCAAACGCTGCTGTGGGTGGTGGTGGCGCTGCTGGCGTGGGGGCTGGTGATGGTCTATTCGGCCTCGATTGCCATGCCCGAGAACCCGCGTTTCGGCAAGATCACGCCGACGCACTTTTTGGTGCGCCATGCCATGTCGCTGGCGATTGGCTTTGTCGCCGCGCTGATCACTTTTCAGATTTCGATGGTGACTTGGGAGCGCTCGGCGCGCTGGCTGTTTTTGGTCGCGATTATTCTGCTGGTGCTGGTGTTGGTGCCGCACGTTGGCACGGTGGTCAACGGCGCGCGGCGCTGGTTGCCGCTGGGGTTGATGAATTTTCAGCCGTCCGAGTTGGCCAAATTTGCGGTGTTGATTTACGCCGCCGACTACATGTGCCGCAAGATGGATGTCAAAGAGCACTTTTTGCGTGCCGTGCTGCCGATGGGGGTGGCGGTAGGGTTGGTGGGCGCGCTGCTGCTGGCCGAGCCGGACATGGGCGCCTTCATGGTGATTGCCGTGATCGCTATGGGAATTTTGTTTTTGGGCGGCGTCAACATCCGCATGTTCATCATGATTGGCACCGTGCTGGTGTCTGCCTTCGGGCTGATGATTGCCTTTAACGATTACCGGCGCGCGCGCATTTTTGCCTACCTCGACCCGTGGAGCGAGCACAACGCACTGGCCAAAGGCTACCAACTCACCCATTCGCTGATCGCCATCGGGCGCGGCGAGGTGTTTGGCGTCGGCTTGGGTGGCAGTGTTGAGAAGCTGCACTGGCTGCCCGAAGCGCACACCGACTTCATGGTCGCCGTGATTGGCGAAGAGTTTGGCCTGATGGGCGTACTCACCCTGTTGCTGCTGTTTTTGTGGATGACGCGGCGCATCATGCACATTGGCCGCCAAGCGATTGCGCTGGACCGCGTGTTCGCCGGTTTGGTGGCGCAAGGCGTGGCCATCTGGATGGGTTTTCAGGCCTTCATTAACGTCGGCGTGAACTTGGGCGCTTTGCCCACCAAGGGCTTGACGCTGCCTTTGATGAGCTTTGGCGGCTCGGCGATTTTGATGAACATGGTGGCGCTGGCGGTGGTGTTTCGCATCGACTACGAAAACAAACTGCTGATGCGCACCAGCGACAGCACCTCGGCGTCAGTGCGCACCCACGGAGGCTCGGCATGACGGCAGCTGTTGGCAAAACCGCGCTCATCATGGCCGGTGGCACCGGTGGGCATATCTTTCCGGGTCTGGCCGTCGCCCAAGAGCTGCGCGCGCGCGGCTGGCGCGTCCACTGGCTGGGCGCACCGGCCAGCATGGAGGCGCGCATCGTGCTGGCGCACGGTTTTGCGCTGGAGACGATTGATTTTTCTGGCGTGCGCGGCAAGGGCGTGATGACGCTGCTGCGCTTGCCGCTGCGGCTGGCGCGGGCGTTTTGGCAGGCGCGCGCCGTGGTGCGGCGCGTCAAGCCGGATGTCGTCGTCGGGCTGGGCGGCTACATCAGTTTTCCCGGCGGCCTGATGGCGCGGCTGGCGGGCAAGCCACTGGTGCTGCACGAGCAGAACTCGGTCGCCGGCATGGCCAACAAAGTGCTGGCGCGCTTTGCCAGCCGGGTGTTTACGGCATTTCCCAACGTTTTTCCGAATGCCCAATGGGTAGGCAACCCGCTGCGCGCCGCGTTTACCCAGCAGCCGGGGCCGGTCGAGCGCTTTGCTGACCGCACTGGCCCGCTGCGCTTGCTGGTGGTTGGCGGCAGCTTGGGCGCACGCGCGCTCAACGACACCGTGCCGCAGGCGCTGGCGTTGATTCCCCAAGCGCAGCGCCCGCTGGTCACGCACCAAAGCGGCGCGGCGCAAATCGACGCGCTGCGCGCCAACTACGCCGCCGCCGGTGTCGAGGCAGAACTCACCCCTTTCATCGACGACACCGCCAGCGCGTTTGCGGCGGCGGACATCATTGTTTGCCGCGCTGGCGCCAGCACCGTCACCGAGATTGCCGCCGTTGGTGCGGCGGCGGTGTTTGTGCCGTTCCCCTCGGCGGTGGACGACCACCAAACCACCAACGCACAGTTTTTGGTGGCGGCGGGCGGCGGCTGGCTGCTGCCGCAGCGCGATATGACCGCACAAGGATTAGCTCAAATGCTACAAAATATGGAGCGGCTAGCGCTCGTAAACATTGGGCTAGAGGCCAAAAAGATGCAAAAAATGAACGCTACGAACGAAGTTGTTGCCGCCTGCGAGGAGCTGGCCGCATGAAGCACGCTATCCACCACATCCACTTCGTCGGTATTGGCGGCTCGGGCATGAGCGGCATTGCCGAGGTGATGCACAACTTGGGCTACGCCGTCACTGGTTCTGACTTGGCCGACAGTGCGGTGCTGCGCCGGCTGCAAACGCTGGGCATCGCCATCTACGTCGGTCACGCGGCGGCGCACATTGCCGGCGCCGATGCGGTCGTCACTTCGACGGCCGTGCAGGCCGACAACCCCGAAGTGCTGGCAGCGCGCGAGAAGAAAATTCCGGTCGTGCCGCGTGCGCTGATGCTGGCCGAGCTGATGCGCCTCAAGCGCGGCATTGCCATTGCCGGCGCACACGGCAAAACGACCACCACCAGCCTCGTCACCAGCGTGCTGGCCGAGGCTGGCCTCGATCCAACGTTTGTGATTGGTGGGCGCCTCAACAGCGCCGGCGCCAATGCGCGCTTGGGGCAGGGCGAGTACATCATTGTCGAAGCCGACGAGTCGGATGCCTCGTTTTTGAACCTGCTGCCGGTGATGGCGGTGGTGACGAACATTGACGCCGACCACATGGAAACCTACGGCCACGACTTTGGCCGGCTCAAAAAAGCTTTTGTCGAGTTTTTGCACCGGATGCCGTTTTATGGCGCCGCGATTGTGTGTATTGACGACGCAGCGGTGCGCGACATCCTCGACGAAATCGCCCGTCCGGTCACCAGTTATGGTTTCAGCGCCGAAGCGCAGGTGCGCGCTGTCAATGTGCGTGCTGTTGCGGGGCAAATGCACTTTACGGTGCAGCGGCGCAACGGCGTTAGCCTGCCGGACATGGAGGTGGTGCTGAATCTGGCGGGCGAGCACAACGTGCTCAACGCCTTGGCCGCCATTGCCGTGGCGGTGGAGCTGGGCATTGACGATGCGGCAGTGCTGCGCGCGCTGGCCAGCTTCAAGGGTGTGGGTCGGCGTTTTCAGCGTTACGGCGATTTGCCAACGCAGGGCGGCGGCCATTTCACGGTAATTGACGACTATGGTCACCACCCAGTGGAGATGGCGGCGACGCTGGCGGCGGCGCGCGGTGCGTTTCCGGGGCAGCGCTTGGTGTTGGCGTTTCAGCCGCACCGCTATACGCGCACCCGCGACTGTTTTGAAGACTTCATCCAAGTGCTGGGCGGTGCCGATGCGGTACTGCTGACCGAGGTCTATGCCGCCGGCGAGGCGCCAGTGGTCGGCGCCGATGGCCGGGCACTGGCGCGCGCCCTGCGTTTGGCCGGCCGGGTAGAGCCATTATTTGTGGCCAATGTGGCAGATTTACCACGGGTCATAGCGGACAATGCCCGCCCAAGTGACGTGGTGCTGTGCATGGGCGCCGGCACCATAGGCACCGTTGCTACAAAAATCGTAGATTTGCTACAAAATAGCGAGCTATTAGCGCTGGATGGGAGCGCCTTATGACCTTTATTGACTCAAAAATAGACATTGCTGCGTTGGGCAAGGTCGCCGTGCTGATGGGCGGTGCGTCGGCCGAGCGCGAAGTTTCAATCATGTCTGGCAGTGGCGTGCTGCAGGCGCTGCGCGCACGCGGCGTGGATGCGCATGCCTTTGATCCTGCCTACACCGGACTCAATACGCTCAAGCAAGAAGGCTATGGCCGCTGCTTTATCGCGCTGCACGGTCGCCATGGTGAAGATGGCACGGTGCAAGGTGCGCTCGAATTGATGGGTATTCCCTACACCGGCTCTGGCGTGTTGTCGTCCAGCATCGCCATGGACAAAATCATGACCAAGCGCCTGTGGCGCGCCGACGGCTTGCCGACGCCCGATTGGCGTTTGGTCGATAGCGCCTTTGATACCGAGCAGGCGTTGCAAGCTTTGGGCGTGCCGATGATCGTCAAGCCCGCACGCGAAGGCTCGACTATCGGCCTGACCAAAGTCTTCGCCGCCGACCAATGTGCTGAGGCTTATGCACTGGCCGCGCGCTACGACCCCGAAGTGCTGTGCGAGCAGTTCATTGCCGGTGACGAGACCACCTGCCCGGTGCTGGGCGAGGGCGCTAGTGCGCAGGCCTTGCCGTTGATCCGCATCGTCGCGCCGCAAGGCAATTACGACTACCAAAACAAATACTTCACCGACGACACGCAATACCACTGCCCCAGCGGTCTGCCCGAGGCCGAGGAGCGTGAGATTGCGCGCATCGTCGTCGCGGCTTACCGCTCGCTGGGCTGCCGGGGTTGGGCGCGCGCCGACATCATGATTCGCGCCAGCGACCGCCAGCCGTTTTTGCTGGAGATCAACACCTCGCCGGGCATGACTGGGCATTCACTGGTGCCGATGTCGGCACGTGCGGCGGGTATTAGCTACGAAGAGCTGTGCTTGCGTTTGCTAGCCAGCGCCACTTTGGACACCCCGCAAGGCGCTTGCCCCGCCGTGGTGTCTGAGCAGTCTGAGCAGCAAGGATCGCCTGCGTGAACCACGGGTTGCCCGCACCGCTGGACGTCAAGTTCATGAATCTGGCTGCATCGCTGGTGTTCATAGCTTGCGTCGTTTTGGTGTTGGCAGCTGGTGCATGGTGGGTACTGCGCCACCCGGCATTTGCCATTGGGCGTATCGTGGTGCAGGGCGAGTTGGTACACAACAACGCAGTGACGCTGCGCGCCAACGTAGCACCGCAGCTGGTGGGTAATTTTTTCACGATTAACCTGACTGCGGCGCGCGACGCCTTTGAGCAGGTGCCTTGGGTGCGCAACGCCCATGTGCATCGCCAATACCCGCGCACGCTGCGGGTGGTGCTAGAAGAGCACCACGCCGCTGCCCATTGGGGCCCCGAGTCTGGCAGTGCCATGCTCAACCAACAGGGTGAAGTGTTTGAGGCCAATGGTGCGGATGCTGAACAAGATGGCTTGCCGCGCCTCAACGGCCCTGAAGGCTACGCCGCGCAGGTGCTGCAGATGCATGCTTTATTGCAGCCAGTGTTTGCGCCTTTGGATATGAAGATAGAGGCGCTGACACTCTCAGGGCGTGGTGGCTGGAGCGTCGTACTGGGCGGCGGTGCGCTGGTTGAATTGGGAGGGGGAGCTAGTTCAGAGGTGGTGCAGCGCACCCAGCGCTTTGCGCGCACGCTTGCGCAAGTGGCCGCGCAGCACCGGCGCCGGGCGGATACGCTGGAGTTCGCTGACCTGCGCCATGTCGGTGGTTACGCCCTGCGTTTGCGCGGGGTGACCACCGTCGCATCGGATAGTCCAGCTGCTGCGCGCAAGTAGGCAAAATAGAAGAACAACAGGCAAACAGGCATATGGCAAGAGAATACAAAGATGTGGTGGTAGGGTTAGACATCGGCACTGCCAAAATCATGGCGGTCGTGGCCGAGGTGCTACCTAGCGGCGCGCTCAAGCTGGCCGGCTTGGGGGTGGCGCCCAGCAACGGGTTAAAGCGCGGCGTGGTGGTCAATATCGACGCTACGGTACAAAGCATCCAGTTGGCGCTGAAAGAAGCCGAGCTGATGGCCGATTGCAAAATCCAGCGCGTCTATACCGGCATCACCGGCAGCCATATCCGTGGGCTTAACTCCAGTGGCATGGTGGCGGTAAAAGACAAAGAAGTCACCGCCGCTGATGTGGCGCGCGTGGTCGAGACCGCCAAGGCCATCAATATCTCCAGCGATCAGCGCTTGCTGCTGGTGGAACCGCAAGAATTTGTAATAGATGGCCAAGACGTCAAAGAGCCGATTGGCATGAGCGGCATCCGCTTGGAGGCCAAAATCCACATTGTCACCGGTGCCCAAAGTGCGGCCGAAAACATCATCAAATGCGTGCGCCGCTGTGGCTTGGAAGTGGAGCAATTGCTGCTCAACCCACTGGCGTCGAGCCAAGCGGTGCTGACCGACGATGAGCGCGAATTGGGTGTGGCGCTGGTCGATATTGGCGCTGGCACCACCGATGTCGCCATTTTTACCGGCGGTGCGATCCGCCACACCGCAGTGATTCCGATTGCCGGCGACCTGATTACCAGCGACATCGCGATGGCGCTGCGCACCCCCACCAAGGACGCCGAAGACATCAAAGTTGAGAGCGGCTACGCCAAGCAGCTGCTGGCCGATCCCGATGCGCAGGTGGAAGTGCCGGGCCTGGGCGACCGCAGCCCACGCATGATCAGCAAGCAAGCGCTGGCCGGTGTGATTGAGCCGCGTGTCGAAGAAATTTTCTCGCTGGTACAGCAAGTGATCCGCGAGTCCGGTTTTGAAGAGGTGCTGTCCTCGGGCATCGTATTGACAGGCGGCAGCGTGGCTATGCCCGGCATGGTGGAGCTGGCCGAAGATATCTTTTTGAAGCCTGTGCGCCGTGGCATTCCCAAGTATTCCAGTGCCCTGTCTGACATGGTGGCGCAGCCGCGCGCTGCCACTGTGATGGGCTTGCTGGAGGAGGCGCGCTTGGCACGTTTGCGCGGCTTTAAGGTGGCGCAAAAAACTGGTTCCGTGCAAACTGCCTTTGGTCGCTTTAAAGACTTCATCGTGGGTAACTTCTGACCATGCCAAATACCTTCTGGCCTCGGCCTTTGTACCTAACCCGATGGCGGCCCTTTGGCTTGCCACGCATACAGCGTCAGCTGCTGCACAGTTCACTGATTTACCATTCCATCTTTGCATATCCGTTAGTTATAGGAGCTCCAACATGTCCATCGAAATGATCGAAGCCGAAGAATTCAACCAAGGCACCCAGATCAAAGTGATTGGGGTCGGTGGTGGTGGCGGCAATGCTGTCGAGCACATGATTTCGCACAGCGTTCAGGGCGTGGAGTTCGTCAGCGCTAACACCGATGCGCAGGCGCTCACGCGCAGTTCAGCCCACCGCATCATCCAATTGGGCCAAAGCGGCTTGGGCGCAGGCAGCAAGCCCGACAAAGGTCGCGATGCCGCTGAAGCCGCCGAAGCTGATATCCGCAGCTCCATTCAAGGCGCGCACATGCTGTTCATTACCGCCGGCATGGGTGGTGGCACTGGAACCGGCGCAGCACCGGTGATTGCGCGCATTGCCAAAGAGATGGGTATCTTGACCGTTGGCGTCGTGACCAAGCCGTTTGACTGGGAAGGCGGTCGTCGCATGAAGAATGCTGACGAAGGCTTGGCCGAGCTGGAGGCCAATGTGGACTCGCTGATCGTTGTGCTGAACGAAAAGCTGCTCGAAGTGCTGGGCGATGATGTGACCCAAGACGAGGCCTTCGCTCACGCTAATGACGTGCTGAAAAACGCTGTCGGCGGCATTGCTGAAATCATCAACGAGCACGGTCAAGTCAACGTGGACTTTGAAGACGTGCGCACCGTGATGGGCGAGCCGGGCAAAGCCATGATGGGCACCGCCGTCGCTAGCGGCCCAGACCGCGCGCGCATCGCCGCCGAGCAAGCCATTGCTTGCCCGCTACTGGAAGGCATCGACCTGTCGGGTGCCAAAGGCGTGCTGGTGTTGGTGACGGCCAGTAAAGGCAGCTTGAAGTTAGCCGAATCGCGTTTGGCGATGAGCACCGTTAACGCCTACGCTTCTTCTGAGGCGCACGTCATTTATGGCGCGGCCTACGATGAGTCGTTGGGCGAAGAAATCCGCGTCACGGTAATTGCCACCGGCCTGTCGCGCCAAAATGCTCGCCGCCAAAACATCCAAGTGGTGCAAGGCGGTTTGCGCACTGGTACTGATAACGTGGCTTACCAAATGCCCGGCAGTACGCCCACTATGGGCAGCGCCGGCGTCGTCGGTTCGAGTAGCGCCTCTAGCGCAGCACCCCACGCTGACTACAACAACATGACTGTGCCCAGCGTATGGCGCACCAACCGCGCGCAAGCCACGGCGCGGGTCGATGCGCTGTCCTCGGGCGGCATGGACGACTTGGAAATCCCCGCATTCCTGCGCAAGCAGGCCGATTGATGCGGCGCGGCCAGCGCATGTTGCAGCAACGCACTCTGAAAACGATCACCCGTGCGGTGGGTGTGGGTCTGCACAGCGGCCAGCGGGTTGAGCTGACCCTGCGCCCGGCCCAGCCGGACACCGGCATCGTGTTTCGCCGCGTTGACTTGCCTGAGCCGGTGGACATCCCAATCTCTGCCGAGGCGGTGACCGATACGCGCATGGCCTCGACTATTTCTAGCGGCCAAGCCAAAGTGCACACCGTGGAGCATTTGATGTCGGCCTGCGCTGGCTTGGGCATCGACAACCTGTACATCGACATCACCGCCGAAGAGGTGCCGATTTTGGACGGCTCCTCGGCCTCATTCGTGTTTTTGCTGCAAAGCGCTGGCATTGAGCTGCAAAACGCCGCCAAAAAGTGGATTCGCGTCAAACGCCCCGTGCAAATCGCCCAAGGCGAAGGCCACGATGCCAAATGGGCACGGCTTGATCCCTACCACGGCTTCAAATTGCGCTTTGAGATCGATTTTGCCCACCCGGCGGTCGATTCGACCGGCCAGTGCGTCGAGTTTGATTTAGGGACAGGCAACTACAGCCGCGACATCGCCCGCGCGCGCACTTTTGGCTTTACCAAAGACGTTGAAATGATGCGCGCCAACGGCTTGGCGCTGGGCGGTGGCCTCGACAACGCCATCGTTATGGACGATTACAAAGTGCTCAATGCCGACGGTTTGCGCTATGACGACGAGTTCGTCAAACACAAAATCCTCGATGCGATGGGCGACTTGTACCTGATCGGCAAACCGCTGCTGGCGGCTTACAGTGCCTTTCGCTCCGGCCACGCGATGAACAACTTGCTGCTGCGCGAGTTGCTCAATCAGCCCGATGCGTGGGACGTGGTGACGTTCGAGAACGAGCACCACGCTCCCGTCGGCTTTGCCCAGCCAGCGCGTGCTTGGTAAATAGCCAGCCTATACTCCTCCTTGCTCCGGGGTGTGCTGATGCACTGAGATGCTGGCGGTCTGACGACAAAAAACAGTCGATTTGCCATCGAACCCGATGAACTTGATCCGGTTGATACCGGCGTAAGAAGAGCTGATCTCCCCCTCTTGCAGCGTCACTGTGCGCGCGCATCCAAAGGAGCTGGGCGCAGATCGCACTCCGGAGCACACCCCGTCATGCACTTTGACCTGCTCTGGAGACTGCCCCATGAATGCCCCCGAAACCCTTCCCCGCGAATCCTTTGCTGACTTGCTGCTGCGCGCCCGTGCGCCGTTCCCCGCCTCGCAAAAAGTTTATATCCCCGGCCAACTCCACGCCGACCTGCGCGTGCCGGTGCGCGACATTGCACTCACCAACGGCGAGCAGGTCAGCGTTTACGACACCTCTGGTCCCTACACCGACCCCACAGCCGTCATTGACGTGCGCCGTGGCTTGGCCAGCGTGCGCGGCGGCTGGATTGAAGGCCGGGGCGATGTTGAGCGCTATGCAGGCCGCCCACCCGTCGCTTTGGACGACGGCAGTAAAAGCGAAGATGCCGCACGACTGGCGCAGTTGCGCATCGAAGCCGCCGCCCTACAACGCCAACCGTTGCGCGCTAAAAGCGGTGCCAACGTGACGCAAATGCACTACGCCCGGCGCGGCATCATCACGCCCGAGATGGAATACGTGGCGATCCGCGAAAACGGCAAGCGCGAGTGGATGGCGCAATACCAGCAAGATGCCGCCCGCGAAAAACGCCTGATGGGCAACGCTATGGGCGCGATGATCCCGAAAATCATCACGCCCGAATTTGTGCGCGACGAAGTGGCGCGTGGCCGCGCCATCATCCCGGCCAACATCAACCACCCCGAAGTCGAGCCGATGGCGATTGGCCGCAACTTCCTCGTCAAAATCAACGCCAACATTGGCAACTCGGCGGTTACGTCGAGCATTGAAGAAGAAGTTGAAAAATTAGTGTGGGCGATCCGCTGGGGCGCTGACAACGTGATGGATTTGTCCACCGGCAAAAACATCCACACCACGCGCGACTGGATTGTGCGCAACTCGCCCGTGCCGATTGGCACGGTGCCGATCTACCAGGCGCTGGAAAAAGTCGGCGGCGTGGCCGAAGACCTGACATGGGAAATTTTCCGCGACACGCTCATCGAGCAGGCCGAGCAGGGCGTGGACTACTTCACCATCCACGCCGGCGTGCGGCTGGCTTATATCCACCTGACCGCCGAGCGGCGCACCGGCATCGTCTCGCGCGGTGGCTCCATCATGGCCAAGTGGTGCATGGCGCACCACCGCGAGAGCTTCTTGTACGAGCACTTTGAAGACATCTGCGACATCATGAAATCGTATGACGTGGCCTTCAGCTTGGGCGACGGCCTGCGCCCCGGTTGTGCATCGGATGCCAACGACGAAGCGCAATTCGCCGAACTGCACACGCTGGGCGAGCTGACCCAAGTGGCTTGGCGGCACGACGTGCAAACCATGATCGAAGGCCCCGGCCACGTGCCGATGCACATGATTCAGGCGAATATGACCGAGCAGCTCAAAACCTGCCACGAAGCGCCGTTCTACACCCTTGGCCCGCTGACCATCGACATTGCGCCCGGCTACGACCACATTGCCAGCGCTATTGGCGCGGCGATGATTGGCTGGATGGGCACCGCCATGCTGTGCTACGTCACGCCGAAAGAGCACCTTGGCCTGCCAGACCGCGACGATGTGAAGCAGGGAATCATTGCCTACAAGATTGCCGCTCACGCCGCCGACGTGGCCAAGGGCCATCCGGGCGCGCGCTCGCGCGACGACGCACTGAGCCAAGCGCGTTTCGATTTCCGCTGGCAAGACCAATTTAATTTGGGACTCGACCCCGAAACCGCGCAAGCCTTCCACGACGAAACGCTGCCCAAAGACGCGTCTAAAGTGGCGCACTTTTGCTCGATGTGCGGCCCCAAGTTCTGCTCGATGAAGATCACGCAAGAAGTGCGCGAATTTGCTGCGAAGGGCTTAGAGGAGAAAGCGGCGCAGTTTCGCGGCACCGGCGGCGAGCTGTACGTGCCTATCGTGCCGGTTGCTTAAGCAGATGAGCCGCGCTAAAAAATATCAAAAATAATAGCTACTAGCGCCCGTATTTAAAGGGCTAGAGGCTGTTTTGATGTGTATTTTCGCTTGTTTGTAGCGTTTTTTAGCCGCTCAGGGCTTTGAGCTTGCGGTACAGCGAGCGCTCGCTGATACCCAAGCGCTCGGCCAGCGCGGCGCGGCTGCCGGTGTGGCTGGCGACGGCCTGTTGCAGTGCAGCCAGCTCTAAGGTGTGGCGCGACTGGAATGCGCCCCGTGCGCCGGGGTGTATGCCCGCCTGCAGCGCTTGCTGCACGTGGCTGGCTTGAACGCTGTCGCCGTCGCACAGCAGCGAGGCGCGCTCCAGCAGATTGCGCAACTCGCGCACGTTGCCGGGGTAGTCGTGGGTTTGCAGCCGCGCCAAGGCCTCGGTGGACAGCGTCAAAGCGCGCGGTGCCGCCACGCGCTGCAACAGCGCTGGCGCCAGCAGCGCAATGTCGTCGCGCCGCTCGCGCAGCGTCGGCAGGTGAATCGGAAAAGTGCTGAGGCGGTAATACAAGTCTTCGCGAAAGCGCCCCTCGCTGACCATCTGCGCCAAATTGCGGTGGGTGGCGGAGATGACGCGGATGTCGGCATGGCGCAACTCGGTGCTGCCGACGCGGCGGTAGGTGCCGCTCTCTAATAAGCGCAGCAGCTTGACTTGCATACTCAGCGCAATGTCGCCGACTTCGTCAATAAACAAGGTGCCGCCGCTGGCCGCTTCGACCAAACCCGGCTGGGTCGAAGTGGCGCCGGTAAACGCGCCGCGCTCGTGGCCGAACAGGGCCGATTCAAACAAATTCTCCGGCAGGCTAGAGCAATCGACCTCCACCAGCGGGCGCTGGGCGCGGTGGCTGGCCTCGTGGATGGCGCGCGCCACCAGCTCCTTGCCGGTGCCCGACTCGCCCAGCAGCAGCACCGTGGCCCGCGCCGGTGCCACCCGCGCCACCAGCCCCAGCATCTGCTGAAACGCCGGGGCGCGGCCAATCAGCTTTTGCGTTTCAGCGGGCTGGCGTTGGGTGGCCAGCGGAGCCATTTTTTCGACAAAAAACGCTTGCTCACCTTGCGCATCGCGCAGCGGCGTCAGTTCGATGTGGATGTATTCCTCGCCCCGTGGCGTGTGGTGCAGGTGCAGCACGCGCTCGCGCTGGCCGGAGGTGTGCGCCAGTGCCAGTGGGCACGATTCGCCGGCCTGATCGCAGGGTTTATCGAAGTGGTGCGACACCTCGTAGCAGGTGCGCCCGACGACGCTGCGCTCGGGGCTGTATTGGCGCCGATAGGCCGCATTGGCCGCCAAGATGCGGTAATTGCGGTCAAACAAAATATGTGGCTCGGACATGCCTTCTAAGAAAGACATCAGCTCGGGCAGTGGCGGGGCAGGGGGCGTTTTCATGCCAAGCCAGTGTAGAGCTAAAAAAACAGGCCGTTGGTTTTAACTGCCAAAGACTGCCAATAGTGGCAGTGCTGCTGCCATTGTGGCGCTCAGCTGTACGGTTGCTGGCGCGCTCCAATGCACGCCAGCGAGCTGCAAGTGCTTGATGGCTATGGTCTTTTTGGCGTGACTATGGCTTGGCACGATTCTTGATAGCTCACAGGGCAGTGTCCTGACAAAAAATCCACTATGAACACCCCACCCAGTAAAAAACCTTCGGTGATTCCGATTGCGCCCTCGCCCGATAAAAGCCCGATAGCGCCACCCGCCGGTGCTAGCGAAGAGACGGTTGCGCTGTACGCCGCGCACCAAAAAATCTACCCGCGCAGCACCGAAGGGTTTTTTACCCGCTGGCGCTGGGCGCTGGTGTTTATCACGCAGCTGATGTTTTATGGCCTGCCGTGGCTGGAGTGGGGGCAGCGCCAAATGGTGCTGTTCGATTTGGGCGCGCGCCGGTTTTATATTTTTAACCTGGTGCTGTACCCGCAAGACTTTATTTATCTGACCGGTATTTTGGTTATCTCGGCGCTTTCGCTGTTTTTATTTACTGCGATTGCTGGGCGTTTATGGTGTGGTTATGCTTGTCCGCAAACGGTATATACCGAAATATTTTTGTGGCTAGAAAAAATAACTGAAGGCGAGCGCTCGGCGCGGATGCGTTTGGATAAAGCGCCTTGGAATTTGGAGAAAATCGTCCGCAAAGCGGCTAAAAACTTTTTGTGGATTGTGCTGGCACTGTGGACGGGATTTACCTTTGTTGGTTATTTTTCGCCCATTCGTGAACTGGGCGGAGACTTTATTCAGCGCAACTTGAGCGGTTGGCAAGCCTTCTGGATTTTCTTTTACGGCTTTGCCACCTACGGCGCTGCGGGTTATATGCGCGAGCAGGTGTGTAAACACATGTGCCCCTACGCGCGCTTTCAAAGCGCAATGTTTGACAAAGACACGCTCATCGTCACCTATGACGTCGAGCGTGGCGAGCCCCGTGGCGCGCGCTCGAAAAAGGCAGATTTATCTACCCTCAATTTGGGCGACTGCATTAGTTGCAACCTGTGTGTGCAAGTTTGTCCAACTGGCATTGATATCCGCGATGGCCTGCAATACGAATGCATTGGCTGCGGCGCTTGCGCCGATGCGTGCGATGCGGTGATGGATAAAGTTGGTTTGCCACGCGGTTTAGTGAAGTATTCAACCGAAAATGCACTGAAAAACAAATGGACTAAAGCGCAAACGTGGCGCCACGTTTTGCGCCCGCGCGTGCTGGTTTACAGCGCGATTTTGATGGGTATCGTGGTGGCGATGGGCGTGAGTTTGGCGACGCGGATACCGTTCAAAGTAGATGTGGTGCGCGACCGTGGTGCGATGGCACGCCAAGTGCAAGGTGGTCAAATCGAGAATGTCTATCGTCTGCAAATCATGAACGCAACCGAGTCCGGCCAGCGCTTTCGTATCAGCGTTGAGGGTTTGCCCGGCGCAACAGTGGTGTCCGATTCTGACGTGTATATTGAATCAACACAGGCGCGCTGGGTGCCCGTGCGAGTGCAAATACCGCATAACGCGGCGGCGGCTGGTTCGCACACTATTCACTTTAAGATCAAGAATCAAGACAATTCAGATACAGTGATTGAGAAATCGGCATTTTTGGTTCCCCGTTAATCAGCTTGTTTCTATTTTTGACAAGCGATTATTTTTTATCTACAGGAGTAAATGATGAAC
The DNA here is from genome assembly GCA_041798325.1 of Giesbergeria sp. Lineage (GTDB taxonomy): Bacteria > Pseudomonadota > Gammaproteobacteria > Burkholderiales > Burkholderiaceae_C > Simplicispira. Next base: position 16,810 of record JBHCAP010000028.1, on the reverse strand, counting down.
GTTATGAAATCGATGAAGAAAACCGTTTTAGTGGGTTCTGGTTTGATGGCTTTGGCTTTGAGCAGCCACGCCTCTGAACTGTTTGTCAACATCCACAGTGGCCAAGCCATGGCGCAAGGTGCGGGTCTGGTGCTGGCCGGCCAAGCGGCAGCGCAAAAAGCCCCAGTGCGCGTGCTGTTGTGTGACGCTGCTGGCGATATCGCCGTCGTCGGCAAAGAGCTGCCCAAGCTCAAGCCTAAAGATGTGACCACCCAACAAATGCTGCAAGGTCTGATCAAGTCTGGCGTCAAGGTCGAGGTCTGTGCGCTGTACCTGCCCAACAGCGGTCACCAAGCCAGCGACTTGATCGCTGGCGTAACGGCAGCCAATCCGGCGGATGTGGCTGCGCACCTGCTCAAGCCTGAAGTCAAAACCCTCGGCTTCTAAGTTGCGGCATGGCTGTCACTGCTTCTGATTCGCTGCGTGTGTTGCGCATTGCCTTAGTCATCGAGGGCGCAACCTTGCTGCTGCTGTTTTTGGTGGCGATGCCGCTGAAGTATGTGGCCGACACGCCGCTGGCCGTGAGCATCGTCGGGCCGATCCACGGCGCGGCGTTTTTGATTTACACCGCGCTGGTACTGCAGTCGTTTGTTTCGCGGCTGATCAGCGTGACCGAGGTGGCGCGGCTGATGGTGGTGGCGTTTATTCCGCTGGGCGCGTGGCTGGTGGCCGCAATGCTGCGCCGCCCGCGTACCGTGCCCTTGGTGGGCAAAAATCGGCTGCATTTTTAGTGAAATCGGCCTCTAGCCCAATAGATACGTGCGCTAGTAGCTATTAATTTAATAGTATTTAAGCGCTGGCAGCCAAAAAAAGACGCTCTCCTGTGGGGGAGAGCGTCTTTTTTATTGGGGCGTTTTAAGCCGCGCTGATGTGCACTGGCGGCAGGCTGTCCGGGTCAATCGCTTCGTCCAGCGTGCCGCCGCGGTAAATCGGCGCGGCAGGGCGCGCCAGCAGCTCGCGCACAAAGTTGGGCTGGGCCAGCAGCGCTTGGTGCGTTGCGCCGTTGTACAGCTGCAGGTCTTGCAGGCCGCGCTCGGCAATGCGGGTATCGACTTCGGCGCTGCTGAGCAAGGCCGGGTCGGTGCTGTCGGATGCCATCGCCATGCACCACAGCGTGCCGTACAGCGGCACGTATTGCAGGTACGGGCGCACGATGGGAAAAGCATGCTGCAGCGACGCGGCAATGCGCGCCATCGAGCCGGGCAGGTGGATCGGCGAGCCCATGTGCAGCGACAACACGCCACCGGGCAGCAGCGTGCGCTGGCAGGCTTGGTAGAACTCGACGGTGTACAAATCCAGCGCCGGGCCAAACGGGTCGGTCAAATCGAGCACGATTTGGTCAAAACGCTCGCTGCCCGATTCGATCAGCCCACGGGCGTCGCCCAGGCGCAGTTCCATGCGCGGGTCGTCCAGCGCGCCTTTGTGGATCTTGCCCAGCCAAGTGCGCGCCAAATCGACGACGTCGGCGTCCAGCTCGGCCAGCACCACGCGTTCCATCGTCGGGTATTTGAGCAACTCTTCGACCGCACCGCCGTCACCGCCGCCGACCACCAGCGCGCTGCGCGGCCCCGGATGGGCAAGGGCGGGCAGATGGATCATCGGCTCGTGGTAGAAAAATTCGTCGCGCTCGGACGTCATAAAGCAGCCGTCAATGCGCATCACCCGACCAAACAGCGGGTTGTCAAACACTTCGATGTGCTGCCACGGCGACTGCTTTTGCGCCAGTAACTGGGCTTGGCGCAGGTAGAAGCCAAAGTCCGGGGTCAGGCGCTCGGCCAGATAGCGGGAGTTGTCCATTTACGCGCGCTCGACGCGGTGCAGGTGTGGATCGCTCGGGCTGAAGGCCGCTTGCAGCTCGTCAAACAGCTTTTGCGCTTTGGGGCGGTTGTTGGTGGAGTAGTTGCAAACGTACACGTCCAGCGTGACGTAGCCCGACTCGGGCCAGGTGTGGATGGACAAATGCGACTCGGCCAGCACGACCACGCCGGTCACGCCGCCGCCTTCGCCAAAGCTGTGAAACAAGCTGCCCACCGAGGTCAGACCAGCAGCGGCGACTTGCGCTTTGCAAAAATCTTCCAGATACGCCGCGTCCAACATCAAACGGCTGTCACAAATACAACCGTATAGGTCACCAATCAGGTGCAGGCCGGTGGTGTGGCGCACGCTGGCAGCGGCTGTGATGGGCACAACTTGTTGAAAATTTTTCATTAAAAGAGATTCCTTTTTTGCGGAGTTTGCAAAACAGGTGGAGTGACCCTAGGTCAAATCCACCCTTGGGTGCGCAACTGGCGTGCGTACAAGAAAGGAAGAAGCGTCGCCGGCCTAAGTGCCGCGCCCTCGTTTCGTTGTGCGCGGGTGACGCCAAAGTAACGCTGACAGCAGTCCGCTCGGCCGGCCGAGCGGATGATTTCTGAGCCGTGGATTATAACTTGTCGCTATTTGCATCTATCTGCGGCGCGCCAAGCAGCGCAGGGTTTTCCATCTTATGATGTGCCCCTTGCGCCGCGCCCGAGTGGGTTTGTGGTGCTTTTTTCCGTTCTATTGCATGTCTTTTTCTTCCGTTTCCCATTCTGCTGCGCTGGTCGAATTGCGCGATGTCCACTTCGGCTATGGCGAGCGTCCGGTGCTGCGCGGCGTATCGCTGACGGTGCCGCGCGGCAAAGTGACGGCCATCATGGGCGCTTCCGGTGGTGGCAAAACCACGGTGATGCGCTTGATTGGCGGCCAGCAGCGCGCCCAGCAAGGCCAAGTGCTGTTTGACGGCCAAGACGTTGGCGGCATGGACATGGCAGCGCTGTACGCGGCGCGCCGGCGCATGGGCATGTTGTTTCAATACGGCGCGCTGTTTACCGACATGGACGTGTTCGAGAACGTCGCCTTTCCGCTGCGCGAGCACACCGATCTGCCTGAAGCGCTGGTACGCGACATCGTGCTGATGAAGCTGCACGCCGTCGGTCTGCGCGGCGCGCGTGACCTGATGCCAGCGCAAATTTCTGGTGGTATGGCGCGGCGCGTGGCATTAGCGCGCTCGATAGCGCTTGACCCCGAATTAGTGATGTACGACGAGCCGTTTGCCGGCCTCGACCCGATTTCTTTGGGCACCGCCGCGCAGTTGATTCGCCAGTTGAACGACGCGATGGGCTTGACCACTATCTTGGTGTCGCACGATTTAGAAGCCACTTTCAAGCTGGCTGACCACATCGTCATTCTCGGCCCCGGTGTGATTGCCGCCCAAGGCACGCCCGACCAAGTGCGCCACAGCACCGATCCACTGGTACACCAGTTTGTCAACGCCTTGCCAACTGGGCCGGTGCCATTCCATTACCCTGGCCCAGAGGTTGCGCAAGACTTTGGCAGCGCTGGTTTGAAAGAGGGCGTGCGATGAGCTGGTACAAGCCCGCTGATGTCGGTTTTGCCGTGCGCTCGCAATTGGTCGGTCTTGGCCAGGGAGCGCGTTTGTTTGCCCGGTTGCTGGCGCTGCTGCCAGCGGTGCTCAAGCGCCCCGGCTTGGTACGCGACCAAATCCATTTTTTGGGCAACTACTCGCTGGGCATCATTGCGGTGTCGGGCTTGTTTGTCGGTTTTGTGATGGCGCTGCAGGGCTACTACACGCTGCAAAGCTTTGGCTCGACCGAGGCGCTGGGGCAGTTGGTGGCGCTCAGTTTGCTGCGCGAATTGGGGCCGGTGATTACCGCGCTGCTGTTTGCCGGGCGCGCTGGCACGTCGCTCACGGCAGAAATCGGCCTGATGCGCGCTGGCGAACAGCTCAGTGCCATGGAAATGATGGCGGTTGACCCGGTGCAGCGCATTTTGGCACCGCGCTTTTGGGCTGGCGTGTTGGCGATGCCTGTGTTGGCAGCGGTGTTCAGCGCCGTCGGCATCATCGGCGGCTGGGTGGTGGCGGTGCCGCTGATTGGCATCGATTCGGGCTCGTTTTGGAGCCAAATGCAGGGCGGCGTCGATGTGTTTAGCGACGTTGGCAACGGCATCATCAAAAGCGTGGTGTTTGGCCTGACGGTGACGTTTGTCGCGCTGCTGCAGGGCTACACCGCCAAGCCTACGCCCGAGGGCGTTTCGCGCGCCACCACGCGCACGGTGGTGGTGGCATCGCTAGCGGTGTTAGGGATGGACTTTGTCCTGACCGCGCTGATGTTCAGTATTTGATGCGGGCACATGCCCACGGCACAAGGAAAAATTAACCAATGCAACAGTCCAAAAATGATATCTGGGTGGGCCTGTTTGTCATGCTCGGTGCAGTAGCGGTGGTGTTTTTGGCACTGCAATCGGCCAATTTGCTGAATTTGAATTTTCAGTCCGGCTACCGCGTCACGGCACGCTTTGACAACATTGGCGGCTTGAAGCCCAAAGCGGCGGTGCGCAGCGCCGGCGTGGTGGTCGGGCGCATTGAGTCGATTGATTTTGACGACAAAATCTACCAAGCCCGCGTCACGTTGGTGCTGGAAGAGCGCTACGTATTCCCTAAAGACAGCTCGCTGAAAATTCTCACCAGCGGCCTGCTGGGCGAGCAATACATTGGCATCGAAGCCGGCGCTGATGAGGCCAATTTGGCCAACGGCGACACGGTCACGGCCACGCAATCGGCGGTGGTGCTTGAAAATTTAATCAGCCAATTCCTCTACAGCAAAGCTGCTGAGGGCGCTTCACCCGCAACGGAAGATTCCAAATGACCTCCACAACTTTTCTGCACCGCGCCCGCTTAGGCCGCGCTATTGCATGCGCGACTGTCACGGTGGCCGCTGCCGCCCTGAGCGGCTGCGCTACTGGCCCCGCTAACGACCCGTTTGAGAACTACAACCGTGGCACTGCCGACTTCAACGAGTCGCTGGATGCGATGGTGCTCAAGCCCGTGGCCGAGACTTACCGCGAAGTCACGCCGCCGCTCGTGCGCACCGGCGTGAGCAACTTTTTTGCTAACTTGGGCGATGCGTGGTCGTTTGTGAACAACCTGCTGCAACTGCGCGCCGAGCCGGCGCTCAACAGCTTGGTGCGCTTTAACGTCAACACCTTGTTTGGCTTGGGTGGCTTGCTCGACATCGCCAGCGAAATGGGCGTAGACCGCTATCGGCAAGATTTAGGTCAAACCTTGGGCCATTGGGGTGTGCCGACCGGGCCATATTTGGTGCTGCCAGTTTTTGGCCCATCGACGGTGCGCGACGCCTTGATTTTCCCCATTGAGCGCAATGCCAACTTGCTGACCCAAATCGACTCCGATACGGCGCGCACTAGCTTGTATGTGCTCGGTGCGGTCAACACCCGCTCCAACTTGCTGCGCGCCAGCACCGTGCTGGACAACGCAGCGCTGGACAAATACAGCTTTATGCGCGACGCCTACATGAGCCTGCGCGCCCAAGGCAGCGGTTGGACGACCAAGCGTGATGCCGGCAGCGATGCGAGCGACGGCGTGTTGCCCGATGAACCGTATTGAATAACCGATTAAAAATGCTGGTGTTAACTGATATGAATCGACGTTCTTTAGGCCGTATCGCGGCTGCTTTGGGGGCTGCGGCGTGGCTGGGTTTAGTTGCGCCTGCGTCGGCCCTTGCCGCCGACGAAGCGCCCGACGTGATGATGACGCGCCTGTCCGGTCAAGTGATGACGGCGCTACAGACTGATGCTGCCCTGCGCAGCGGCAACTTGACGCCAGTGATTGCTTTGGTTGACAAAGTCATCATGCCCAACGTCAACTTTCGCCGCATGACGGCAGCGGCTGTCGGTCCGGCGTGGCGCCAAGCCACCCCGGCACAGCAGCAGCGCTTGCAAGACGAGTTCAAAACCCTGTTGGTGCGCACCTATGCCGGCGCGCTGTCGCAGGTGAAAGACCAAACCATCACCATCAAGCCGCTGCGCGCCGCGCCTGAGGACAAAGATGTGCTGGTGCGCAGTGAAGTGCGTGGTCGGGGCGACCCGGTGCAGTTGGACTACCGCCTTGAAAAAACGCCTGGTGTCGGTGCTGGCTGGAAAATCTACAACCTCAACGTGATGGGCGTGTGGCTGGTCGAGACCTACCGCAGCCAGTTTGCCCAGCAAATCAACAAAAGTGCCACGGTGCAAAAAGGCTTGGAAGAGCTGATTGCCGCGCTGGCCGAGCGCAACCAAAGCAACGCGCGCCAAGACTAAAAAACCACCAACGCCCTCAACGCTATGCCCGCCACGCTCACCTTGCCCGTCCAACTGACGCTGCCCCAAGCGCGCGCCGTGTTGGAGGCGCTGCTGCAATCGCTGCGCGGACAAACGCAAGCCCAGCAAGCCCAGCAAGCGCAGTGGGTCTGCGATGCCAGCGCGCTGCAGGTGTTTGATTCGTCGGCGCTGGCGGTGCTGCTGGAGTGCCGCCGCCACGCGCTGGCAGCGGGCAAAACCTTTGCGGTGCGCGCTTTGCCGCCGGCGCTGGCGGGCATGGCTGCGCTGTATGGCGTGGCCGAATTGCTGCCGGCCACCGTCTAAAACTGCCTAAAAAAGGTGTTCTGCCGGGCAGACAGCGCCCCGCAGTGCCCGCACCGTAAAATAGCCGGCTCCCATGCCTGCTATCTCTTTTCAAAACGTCTCTAAGACCTATCCCACGCCCCAAGGCCCGTTTCGCGCGCTCGACAACGTCAGCTTGGACATTCAACCCGGTGAGTTCTTCGGCCTGCTCGGCCCCAACGGCGCTGGCAAAACCACCATGATCAGCGTCCTTGCCGGACTAGCGCGCGCCACGTCTGGCCGCGTGCTGGTGCAGGGCAGCGATGTGCAAATCGACTACGCCGCCGCTCGGCGCAAGCTCGGCATCGTGCCGCAAGAGTTGGTGTTCGACCCGTTTTTCAGCGTGCGCGAGGCGCTGCGCTTTCAGTCCGGCTACTTCGGCGTCAAACACAACGATGCTTGGATTGACGAGCTGCTGCACAGCCTCGGCCTGAGCGACAAGGCCAATGCCAACATGCGCCAGCTCTCGGGCGGCATGAAGCGGCGCGTGCTAGTCGCCCAAGCGCTGGTGCACAAGCCGCCCATCATCGTGCTCGACGAGCCGACGGCGGGTGTGGACGTGGAGTTGCGCCAAACCCTGTGGCAATTCATCGCCGGCCTGAACAAAGCCGGCAGCACCGTGCTGCTGACCACCCACTACCTTGAAGAAGCCGAAGCGCTGTGCGGGCGCATTGCCATGCTCAAGCGCGGCCGCGTGGTGGCGCTGGACAGCACCTCCGAGCTGCTCAAAGCCGCGTCTGGCAACGTGCTGGTGTTCAAAACCGACAGCCCACTGCCGCCGGCCATTGCGGCGCAAGCGCGCGTCACTGGCCGCGTGGTGCAACTGGCGACGCAAGACACCCACGACATCGAACACCACTTGGCCGCGCTGCGCGAGGCGCAGGTCGATGTGCAAGACATTGAAATTCGCCGCGCTGATTTGGAGGACGTGTTTCTGCGGGTCATGGCCCACGCTGGTGCCGAGGAGAGTGCAGCATGACCGGCTGGCAAATGCTGTTTTACAAAGAGGTGCTGCGCTTTTGGAAAGTCGGCATCCAAACCGTCGCCGCGCCGGTCATCACCGCCGCGCTGTATTTGCTGATTTTTGGCCACGTGCTCAAAGACCATGTGCAGGTCTATGAGGGCGTGGGGTACGTCAGCTTTTTGGTGCCCGGCCTCGTGATGATGAGCGTGCTGCAAAACGCCTTTGCCAACAGCTCGTCGAGCATGGTGCAAAGCAAAATCATGGGCAGCTTGGTGTTTTTGCTGCTGACGCCGCTGTCGCACCGGGCGTGGTTTGTGGCCTATGTCGGCGCTTCGGTGCTGCGCGGGTTGGCGGTCGGCTTGGGGGTGTTTCTCATCACCTTGGCCTTTGCCGCGCCGCAGTTTGCTGCGCCGCTGTGGATTGTTATTTTTGTCGTGCTGGGCGCGGCGCTGCTGGCCACGCTGGGGCTGATTGCCGGCCTGTGGGCCGACAAATTTGACCAGATGGCGACGTTCCAAAACTTCATCATCGTGCCGCTGACGTTTCTGTCGGGCGTGTTTTATTCCATCCAATCGCTGCCGCCGTTTTGGCGCGCGGTCAGCCATTTGAATCCGTTTTTCTACATGGTGGACGGTTTTCGCTACGGCTTTTTTGGCCAAAGCGACACCTCGCCGTGGCTCAGTTTGGGCATCGTTGGCGGTGCTTGGTTGGTGGTCAGCGCGCTGGCGCTCTACCTGCTGCGCACCGGCTACAAACTGCGCTCTTAACGTATTTAAAGCACGCAAAGCATTTTTTAGATTTCCATTTTTAGGACTTTTGCCATGACCGCCGAACAAATCCAGCACCTCATCAGCACCGGCTTGGCCTGCGACTACATCACCTTGGAGGGCGATGGCCGCCACTGGTACGCCACCATCGTCTCCGCCGAATTTGAGGGCAAGCGCCTGATTGGCCGCCACCAGCAGGTTTACGCCACGCTGGGCAGCAAAATGGCCACCGATGAAGTCCACGCGCTGTCGATGAAGACCTACACCCCGGCGGAATGGGCGGCGGCCCAAGCTAAAGCTTGATCGGGTTGAGATTAAATAACTCACTTTTTAATAGCTGCTAGCGCACGTATCTAAAGGGCTAGAGGCCGATTTGGCTTAAAAAAAGCCTTTTAAAAGCCTTCTTTCCCCGTTTTTCCTCACTTTTTTCTTTTTGGATTGCCCGCCATGGACAAACTCCTGATTCGCGGAGGCCGGCCGCTGCACGGCGACATCGCCATCTCTGGTGCCAAAAACGCCGCCCTGCCTGAGCTGTGCGCCGCGCTGCTGACCGCTGACCCAGTGGTGCTGCACAACGTGCCGCGCCTGCAAGACGTGGCCACCATGCTGAAACTCATCCGCAACATGGGCGTCACCGCTGAACGAGACGACAACGGCACGGTGCGCCTCAGCGCTGGCGAGCTGCACACGCCAGAGGCTCCCTACGAGCTGGTCAAAACCATGCGCGCCTCGGTGTTGGCGCTGGGGCCGCTGCTGGCGCGCTTTGGCCGCGCGCGGGTGTCGCTGCCCGGCGGCTGCGCGATTGGCTCGCGCCCGGTCGATCAGCACATCAAAGGCCTGCAGTTGATGGGCGCGGACATCGTTGTCGAGCACGGTTACATGATCGCCACGCTGCCAGATGGCCGCACCCGCTTGAAAGGCGCGCGCATCACCACCGACATGGTGACGGTGACCGGCACCGAAAACTTCCTGATGGCCGCGACGCTGGCCGAGGGGGAAACCATCCTCGAAAACGCCGCGCAAGAGCCAGAAATTGCCGACCTTGCCGAGATGCTGATTGCGATGGGCGCGCGCATCGAAGGCCACGGCACCAGCCGCATCCGCATCCAAGGCGTTGAAAAATTGCACGGCTGCACCCACGCCGTGGTGGCCGACCGCATCGAAGCCGGCACCTTTTTGTGCGCTGTGGCGGCGACCGGCGGCGACGTGCTGCTGCGCCACGCCCGCGCCGAACACATGGACGCAGTGGTCGAAAAGCTGCAAGAAGCCGGCGTGCAGATTGAGCCGGTCGAAGGCGGCATCCGCGTCATCAGCGCCGGTGCGGCACAACTGAAGGCGCAAGGCTTTCGCACCACCGAATATCCGGGCTTTCCCACCGATATGCAGGCGCAATTTATGGTGCTCAATTGCGTCGCGCACGGCACCGCAGCGGTGACGGAGACGATTTTTGAAAACCGCTTCATGCACGTCAACGAGTTGGTGCGCCTCGGTGCGCGCATCCAGGTCGATGGCCGCGTGGCCATCATCGAGGGGCTGGACGGCACGGCGCGCCTGTCGGGCGCGGCGGTGATGGCGACGGATTTGCGCGCCTCGGCCAGCTTGGTGATTGCCGGCCTCGTCGCTGAGGGCGAAACCGTGGTCGAGCGCATCTACCACCTCGACCGTGGCTACGACCGCATGGAAGCCAAATTGCGCGCCTTGGGCGCTGACATTGAAAGAATCGAATGATTACGCTTGCCCTGTCCAAAGGACGCATCTTTGAAGAAATCATGCCGCTGCTGGCCGCCGCTGGCATCGAGGTATTGGAAGACCCGGAAAAATCGCGCAAGCTGATTTTGCCGACCAACCGCGACGACGTGCGCGTCGTCATCGTGCGCGCCACCGACGTGCCGACCTATGTGCAATACGGCGGCGCTGATATTGGCGTCTGCGGCAAAGACACGCTGATTGAGCACAACGCCGAATGGGGCGGCGCGGCGCGCTCGGGGCTGTTTTTGCCGCTGGATTTGCGCATTGCCCAGTGCCGCGTCAGCGTGGCCGTGCGCTCGGACTTTGACTACGCGCAGGCGGTCAAACAAGGCTCGCGCCTGAAAGTGGCCACCAAATACACCTCGATTGCGCGCGACTTTTTCGCCAGCAAGGGCGTACACGTTGACCTGATCAAGCTCTACGGCAGCATGGAGCTGGCGCCGCTGATTGGCCTGTCCGACGCCATCGTCGATTTGGTCTCCACCGGCAACACGCTCAAGGCCAACCACTTGGTCGAAGTTGAACGCATCATGGACATCAGCTCGCACTTGGTGGTCAACCAAGCGATGCTCAAACTTAAGCAAGCGCCGCTGCGGCGCATCATTGACGCCTTTGCCGGGGCGATTGTGACCAGCCCCGAGCTGAATTAAACCGAGGTTTGACTATGCAATTGATAGCTACTCCCGCACGACTGGTAAGCGCTAGCGCCACTTTTGAGGCTGATTTTGCTGCCCGCTTGCATTGGTCTGCCGATACCGACGCCGCTATCGAGCAGCGGGTGGCTGACATCCTTGCCGACGTGCAAACGCGCGGTGATGCGGCGGTGCTGGAATACACCGCCCGCTTTGACGCTTTGGACGCGCCCAGCGTGGCCGCGCTCGAACTGACGCAGGCCGAATTGAAGGCGGCGTTCGATGCCATCCCCGCCGTGCAGCGCGATGCCCTGCAAGCAGCCGCCGCCCGCGTGCGCAGCTACCACCAAGCGCAGAAAAAAGCCTGCGGCGAGAGCTGGAGCTACCGCGACGAAGACGGCAGCCTGCTGGGCCAAAAGGTCACGCCACTGGACCGCGTGGGCATCTACGTGCCCGGCGGCAAAGCGGCCTACCCGAGCAGCGTGCTGATGAACGCCATCCCCGCCCACGTGGCGGGTGTGCCCGAAATCATCATGGTCGTGCCCACGCCCAAGGGCGAAAAAAATGCGCTGGTGCTGGCCGCCGCTTACGTCGCTGGCGTCACGCGCGCCTTCACCATCGGCGGCGCGCAGGCCGTGGCGGCGCTGGCCTACGGCACGCAAACGGTGCCCAAGGTGGACAAAATCACCGGCCCCGGCAATGCCTACGTCGCCAGCGCCAAAAAGCGTGTGTTTGGCACCGTCGGCATCGACATGATTGCCGGCCCGAGCGAGATTTTGGTGCTGGCCGATGGCAGCACGCCAGCCGATTGGGTGGCAATGGATTTGTTTTCACAAGCCGAGCACGACGAGCTGGCGCAAAGCATCTTGCTGTGCCCCGACGCGGCGTATATCGACGCGGTGCAAGAAGCCATCGACCGCCTGCTGCCGACGATGCCGCGCGCCGAGATCATCGCCAAAAGTTTGACGGGACGCGGCGCGCTAATCCAAACACGCAGCATGGAAGAAGCCTGCGAAATCTCGAACCGCATTGCGCCCGAGCATTTGGAAGTCTCCAGCCACGAGCCGCACCGCTGGGAGCCGCTGCTGCGCCACGCTGGAGCCATCTTTTTGGGCGCGTACACCAGCGAATCTTTGGGCGACTACTGCGCCGGCCCCAACCACGTGCTGCCAACCAGCGGCACCGCGCGTTTCAGCTCGCCGCTGGGGGTGTACGACTTTCAAAAGCGCAGCAGCCTCATCGAAGTGAGCCAAGCCGGCGCGCAAATCCTCGGCCCGATTGCGGCGACGTTGGCTTACGGCGAAGGCTTGCAAGCGCACGCGCAGGCGGCTGAGATGCGGTTGAAGCCATCGATGGGCACCGAGGCTAGCCGTGCTGATTAAGTCGGCCGATGACAAAAGTCGGCGCATGGCCTTGCTGGAGTCGCTGCTGGACTCGCCGCAGCTGAACACTGAGCAAAAAGCATGGTTGCAGCGCGAAGTGAAAAACCTGCGCTACGGCGTGCAAGGCGAGCGCGACGCGGCGCACTACCTCGACAACCATTTGGCAGACGCTCCTAACAGCGCCGTTATTCACGATTTGCGTCTGGTGTACGAGGGCGAGGTGGCGCAAATTGACCACTTGGTCATTACCCGTGGCTTTCATTTTTATCTGCTGGAGACAAAAAACTTCAGCGGTAATTTGCAAATCAACGAGTTTGGCGAATTCACTGTTCACTACGGCTCTGGCAAAGCATTTGGTATTCCGTCGCCGTTGGAGCAAAGCCGCCGCCACGAAAACGTGCTGACCAAGGTGCTAGAGCAGTTGGGAATTACTGGGCGTACCCAGCGCAAGCCGGATTTCAAACACGTAGTGCTAATCCATCCCAAAGGCACGATTGAGCGCCCAGACGCCAAAAAATACGACACCAGCAACGTCATCAAGGCCGACCAGTTCGCCAGTTGGCGCGAAAAGCACGTTGAAAAAGGCACCTCCACTTTGCAGGTGCTGGGGTCGATGCTGAATATGCGCAGCGCCGATACGGTGCGTGAATGGGCTGAAAAATTAGTCAGCCAACACCGCCCGTCAGATTTGCTGGCATTGCCTGATTTTTTGCAACCCCGCGCTACTGCGCCGATTCATGTGGCTGCGCCTGATGCCACGGATAAAAAACGCTGCATTTGCGCGACCTGTGGCACCAAGATCAGCTATGCCGAAGCCAAGTTTTGTTGGAACAACCCTCGGCGTTTTGGCAACTTGCAGTACTGCCGAGAGCACCAAATGGTGTTCAATAACAGCCAAATCGGCCTCTAGCCCAATAGATACGGGCGCTAGTAGCTCATCAATTGATAGTGAATATTGCTTTTGTATTGGCTGCGTGGCACCGCAGCCGAGTGCTGCGGGGCTGGCTGGCGGCGCTCGCACTGGTCACACACGCCGCCCCAGCGCTGGCGGCGTGCGATGGCGCAGAGCGCATCCGCTTGCGTGCGCCAGTGCCACTGAGCGAGCAAGAGCGAGCCTTGTTGCGTGACTTGCCGCCGCTGCGTATCTATGCCGTCAACGCCCCGCCGATGACGCGCTACGACCCGCAGCGTGCCACCTACACCGGCATCAGCCCCGATGTGCTGTGTTTTATCGCCCAGCAGACCGGTCTGCGTTATGCGTTCTTGACAGCGCAAGACATCACCGTGGCCGACAAAATCAAACAGGTGCAGGGCGGCGCGGCAGATGTCTTTGTGCCGCTCAGCCGTGCGCCAGAGCGCGAGAGCAAAGGCATTTTTACGGCGTCGTATTACGCCAGCCAATACGCCGCTATTGCCCGCAAAGGGCGGCGTCTGTCGATTAGCACCAGTGCCGAGCTGGCGCAGTACCGCGTCGGCTTCATCGGCGGTGTGGCACTGGAGCCCATCCTCAGAGGCATCGTGCCCGCCCCCCAGTTGCGCAGCTTTGAGGCCTCCGTGGTCGGCAAGGGCCTTTTTCAGGCGGTGCGCGATGGCGAGATCGACGTGGCTGTGTTCAACAAGGATTTTTTTTCCGAAGAGCGCTATCGCCATGACCTCTTTGATTTGGAAATCGTTCAGACCCTGAGCGAGTTTCCACGCGCCTACAGCTTTTATTTCAGTCCCACACCTGAGCATCAGCGCGTCGTGGCGGTGCTGGATCGCTATCTGGCGGTGATGGATATCTCTGGCTCGCTAGAGGCGCATGAAATAGGCGAGCGCCAACTGATGGATCGTTATGTGGCCCAGCGCAGCCAGCGCACTTTGCTGCTGGCGGCGATGCTGGTGGCCGTACTACTGGCGCTGGCGTCTTACGTGGCGCTGCGCAAACACCGCAGCTTGTCTTTGCGCTTGGCCGCCAGCCATGCGCAAATTCTGGCGCAGCAGCAGGCGCTGCAAACTGCCAATGCCGAGCTAGAGCGCTTGAGCCAGACCGATGGCTTGACCGGGCTGGCCAACCGCCGTTACTTCGACCAAGCGCTGGAGCGGGAACATGGGCGCTACCAGCGCACCGGCAGGGCGTTGAGCCTGTTGATGCTAGACGTGGACGATTTCAAGCACGTCAACGACCACTATGGCCATGCTCTGGGCGACGACTACCTGTGCGCCGTGGCCCGTGTGTTCGAGCGCAGCGTCGCCCCTATAGACACGGTCGCCCGCTATGGCGGCGAAGAGTTCGCCTGTTTGTTGCCAGACACCGACCACGCCAGCGCCTGTGCTGTGGCCGAGCGCATTCGCGCTGCCGTAGTCGAACTGGACTTGCCCAACGCGACCGCTGCCACGCCGTACCTGACGCTGAGTATTGGACTGGCCACGCTGCAAGGCGGCGAGCACGCTGCCTCAGCGCTGGTGGCGCGTGCTGATGCCCAGCTCTACGCCGCTAAGCAAGCCGGGCGCAACCGGGTCTGCGCCACGGTGCTCCCCTTGCAAGCTCCAGCGGCGCTCGCGCGGTAGCGGGCGATTGGGTGGCTGGGCGGTTGACACGAATTTCGTGCAACACGAATTTCGTGTAAAAATCACGGCATGAAAAACCTCACCATCACCGTGGACGACAGCGTGTTGGAGTGGGCGCGCATCGAGGCGGCGCGGCGCGGTGCCAGCGTCTCGCGCATGGTGGGCGACTTCATGGCCGAGATGCAGCGCCGCGAAGACGCTTACGAGCGCGCCTACCTCGCTTGGCGCACCGACGAGCGCAGCTGGCGCGCCCAAAGCGCTCCCACTGCCGAGCCAGCCGCTGCGGTGGCCACCGCAGCGCCAGCGCCGCTGCCGCGCGATGCCACGGTATTCGTCGATACCAGCGTGCTGGTGCTGGCCGAAGACACCTCGGCGGGCGATGGGCATCTGCAAATTTTGGTTTGCCTCGACCACCTGTGGCGCGAGCGCACTGGCCGGGTCAGCACCCAGGGTTTGAGCGAGTTTTATGAATCTGTCACCGGCCACGCCGATAACCCTATGCCGCAGGGCGATGCCCGCGCCGCCATCCGCCGCTACAACAGCTGGACACC
Source organism: Giesbergeria sp. (assembly GCA_041798325.1). GTDB lineage: Bacteria > Pseudomonadota > Gammaproteobacteria > Burkholderiales > Burkholderiaceae_C > Simplicispira. The sequence continues at coordinate 1,696 of JBHCAP010000028.1, read as the reverse complement.
GTGGCAAAACGATGCCGCCACGCTGGAAACCGCTTGGGCGCTGCAAGCCCGCCACGCCCTGAGCTGGGGCGACTGTCTGGCACTGGCGGCCGCGCAGCACAGCGGTTGTGCGGCGCTGCTGTCGCTGCACCTGCCGGGCGGCGCGCAGTACGGCGGCGTGCAAGTCGTTCATCCGCCCTGCCTGCGCTTTGCCGATTGACATCCAGCCCAGCCAAATTGCTGAAATTTGCCCTTGTTTTGACCGAGTGACTGCTTTATGACCTCTGAATCCTCCCTTTCTTTGGCGCTGCAGCGCATCCGAGCCGACGTGCGCGCCATGCAGGCTTACGTGGTGCAAGACTCCGCTGGCCTGCTGAAGATGGACGCGATGGAAAACCCGTTCAGCCTGCCGCTGGCGCTGCAAGCCGAACTCGGCCAGCGCTTGGGCACGTTGCCGTTGAACCGCTACCCCGGCGACGGCGCAGCGCAGTTGCAGCAGGCGCTGGCGCGCTACGTCGATTTGCCCACTGGCTGCAGCGTGGTGCTGGGCAATGGCTCGGACGAGCTGATCAGCCTGCTGGCACTGGCCTGCGCGCAGCCGGATGCCAAGGTGCTGGCACCGGTTCCCGGCTTTGTGATGTACGCCATGAGTGCGCAACTGCAAGGGCTGGGCTTTGTCGGCGTGCCGCTCACCGCTGACTTTGAACTCGACGAAGCGGCGATGCTGGCGGCGATTGCCGAGCAGCGTCCGGCCATCACCTACATTGCCTACCCCAACAACCCCACCGCCACGCTGTGGGACGAGGCGGTGGTGCAGCGCATCATCGACGCTGTCGGTGCGCAAGGCGGCATCGTCGCCATTGACGAGGCCTACCAGCCATTTGCCAGCCGCACGTGGCTGGACCGCATCCGCGCCGAGCCTGAGCGCAACCAGCACGTGCTACTGATGCGCACACTGAGCAAATTCGGCCTCGCCGGCGTGCGCTTGGGCTATTTGATTGGCCCGGCGGCCTTGGTCGGCGAAATCGACAAAGTGCGCCCGCCCTACAACATCAGCGTGCTCAACTCGGAAGCGGCGCTGTTTGCGCTGGAGCACGCCGACGTGTTTGCCGGCCAAGCGGCCGAGCTGCGCTCGCAGCGCAGCGCCTTAATCAACGCCCTGCGCGCCATGCCCGGCATTGAAAAATGCTGGGACAGCGAAGCCAACATGGTGCTGGTGCGCGTCGCCGATGCCGCCCGCACCTATGCCGGCATGAAAGCGCGCAAGGTGCTGATAAAGAACGTTTCTACAATGCATTCCACCCTAGCGAACTGCCTGCGCCTCACGGTCGGCAGCGCTGATGACAACGCGCGCATGTTGGCCGCACTGCAGGATTCCCTGTCAACCACCCCACCCTAAAGGATGGGGCTTGGGGTCCAAAGACACCAAGCCAGGTTGACCAGGGAAAGCGGTATCCAATCCGCTACGTTATCCACAGGTCGTTCAGACGCACCAGCAAATGCTTCCTCAGTTTGCTGCTCTGCAAGACTTTGATCATGCTGGCGAAAGGTAAAGCGCCGAAGGTTTTAGTCGCTGCTTCTCTCTTGAGGGGCAGGAGCCGGTGGTTGACATTCCCGAGGGGAGCGGCATCTTCGGATGCCCGTCACAAGGCCCGTAAGGGCTGACGGCTGGAAAGACAGCCTGCGCTGCACAGTTTGCAGAGTGAAATTGCAACAT
>JBHCAP010000027.1:0-77506 GCA_041798325.1 Giesbergeria sp. | reverse complement strand
TGGAGCTGCACATACGGGTGGCCTTGCTGAACCGGTTCAGCCAGCTGAGCCGGCCTGAAACTGTTGCGGTGGTAGCTGTGGGATGAGTGCGTCTGGGGCTGGGGTCATGCCGCGCTGAATTTCATTTGTGCAACAAAGCCAAATTCATGAGTGAATTTTTTAATGGACTCACTCATCTCTTCCATACTAATTCTAGCATTAACATTACTTACCCTATCCGCTAAATTTAATTTAGATAACGTGATTTCTTTCGAATATCCTATATCAAAACGAACAACCAACAACCGCGAACAATAAGAAAATGCGTCATCAACTAACAAACAAGCTTTTTTATAATTAGCACGATTCAATCTATCAGAGGAATCATCTTGCTTATTAATTAGCACTCTAATTTCTTCCAATTTTTTAATTATATCTAATTCTTGGCAAATCACTTGCGAGCACTCATTAATTTCAGCATCATTCATGCTTGGCCATTGCCAATAAATAACCCCTAATTTCTCATAAGAAATTTTTGCTGAGTACACAAGCAAAATTAATTTCACAAATTCATTCAATGATAATTTCAGCTTTATTCTTTGGAAAATTATTTGCCTGCAAAGCGAATCATTTTCATAGAAAATGAAATACATATCATGACCAATCTCAATGGCTTTATTTACCCAATTCAATGCTTTTTTCGAAATCTCATCTTTCGATGGAGATTTAATCGCATCGAGCTCTCTGATTGATATTCGCATAAAATCCTCGCATTTCACCAATAAATAAACTAGCTTAGTCTCTGTTGCCCGCAACAATTCCTCAATCTCATCTGCATTCTCATTACAACTATTTCTGTCTTCATTTGAATGAACGACTTTCATTCCTTTTTGCTTTATAAAATCAAAAGCAAATGATTCTTCCGGAGAAAATTCATTTATCTCTTGATCTTCAGCCAAAGATTTTTTTGATCCACTTATTTTTTTAGCCGTCAACGCGTTGAAATAATCATTTATTTTAATGGACATGATTTCACTTCTCGTTTCTTAAAATAATTGAACTCAAGCTTGTGTCAGCAATAAATTTTGTATCGAAAATATATATCGCTGCTCGCAACAATTGAATGGATTGATTATCTAACATCAAATGCTCTCTCGTAATAAATCTATAATTACAATAATCACAAATAAAATTACTAACTTGCCGGCCTCTATGCGGAAAAATAGTGGAATTCCACAGCCTCATAATAAAATCCTCTATATCCTGCATGCTTATTGAGCCACAACGAATCAACAACACAACTGGGATATTCCAGCTTCCATCCAGGTCAATATAAGGATCTATGTAAGAGCGAATTAAACCTAAACGATTTTCACCCCAAAGCAGCTCCTCTAAAGACTTAACACTTTTATCGACACTTGAATAAGAAGTCCTCCATGAACCCAAAACAACTTTCTCGAACAGCAGATCTGTGCGAAATAAAAAGCAGTCATGATTTCTCATCTCATTCTCCCAGTTCAAAATAAAATCTGCTTTGGCTTCAACACTCTTAGAAGCCCAATTTTTAACTAGCGCTTTACTACTCGGCAGCGAGTACCACTGCCTCATTTTTTCAGCGATCAAATTACGCTGGAGTTGCTCCTCACTAAGAGCGTGATACTCTTCAAAGGAGACATTACGAGGTTTTAGGTTGTGGTCATATACCTTTTGCGCTATCTCTATGAGTTCCTTCGCAGCAGGGTGTAGAATATTTTCTCTTGACAACACTTTTGGCTGTTGAAATTTTTTACTACACCACTGATCTAGTGCTCCAAGGTGAAACTCCCAATCAATCCTCGGAGCATAATGACGATCCATAAGCGAATCGGTTCCACGCGAGTCAAAACGAACGCGATACAAAGGCTGTTTAGATCTGCAGATATGCAGCGCTAATTCAGTGATAGCAAGCAAAAGTACAGCCCGCGTTGGTTGCTGCTGAAAATTCTCTGGGAATGCTGTTTTTTTGAAACTCGTTAATTGTTCGTTGCTAATGTCCGCTTCGCTCTTAGTGGTGATAAATACACCATGCGATGAAACAACACTCTGGTTCTGTGCGTCGCTGAATCGCTCTTGGAACGCAGACATACCTTCACGGCTAAGTGAATTTTTCATATTTTTCTTGGATAAGGCGCACCACCCCATGCGACCTGCAATGAATTTGCGCAGTCTGCAAGCAAGGGGGGCGCATTGACGTTGGGCCAAGCTTTTGGCGCGATGCTAAAAAGCAAAGCACCAGAGCCAAAAGATGGCCGCTTACCGTAAACTTGAAATTAGCTTTTTACGAACAAGTCTTGTTGTCAGTACTGCAGCGGCGTGATTCGAACCACGCCTCAACTTCGTGCTCCCACCAGCCAAGAACACCTCGTGCAGAGGCACCCAATCGCATAGGTATGGGAAAGGTCGGATCATGCCTTGGAGAACGCGTGTTCAACAAGTCACTAACCTTGGTAGCAGAAAGACGGTAACGACTCGCTAAGTCGCGGCGTAGCACGACTGTGCGAGATAAGAGAGAGGGAGATTTAGAGGCGGTTACAAAGTTTCGCATACAGGTGATCCTGGCCACTACAGCCATAAGTCAAAAATTCCTGCTGATGACAGAGCAACAGCAGGTTCTTTTGATGGATCGGCGAAACCTTTGATAAAACTTCTTGGACTAGAGCCACTGCAACGGTGTCACCACCAATTTGCCTGACTACAAGATTTCCAAAAACCGCCGAATAGGAAATAATTCATCCATTCAGGCGAAATCCTACCATGAGATTTATCTCATCTACTTGCTTGGCAGGCAATAATTCGCCCAGTCTTGCATGAGTACACGCCTACGCTCTAGCAAGTCACTACGTAGGTAGGCCGCTTCAACTTTGCTGTCCAAGGTATGGGCCAATGCCTGCTCTGCCAACTCACGCGAGTACTCAGTACGTTCAGCTACCCAGTCGCGAAATGTCGAGCGAAATCCATGCGGCACTGCATCAACCTCCATAGCACGAGTCACACTTAGCAAGGTCATATCTGAAAGCATCTTTGCTGTTGGCGATGGAAAGATGTAAGGGCTGTCGGAAATTCTAGGCTGCCTCTTCAAGAGCTCTATCGCCTGGGAAGACAGTGGCACTCGGTGGTCTTTTTTCGCCTTCATACGCTCAGCAGGAATAGTCCACACGTTGCGATTTAAATCCAATTCATCCCATGTAGCACCACGTACTTCGCCACTGCGCGAAGCACACAAAATTGCAAACTCTAACGCCTTGGGCCCCTGACCCTTACGCATTACAAGGGCACTCATGAAGCTAGGCAAATCATCGACTGGAAGCGACTTTTGATGCTTCACTTTTTGAATTTTTTGAGGTGATGCAAGCAGCTTATCTAGGTGCCCCTTCCAACGAGCAGGATTGTCACCTGTACGATGTTTTCGTGTGCTCGCCCAATCTAGAACGCTTTCTATACGTCCTCGTAAACGTGATGCTGTTTCAGTTTTGCTCTTCCAGATAGGCTCAAGAACTTGAAGAACTTGCTCCTGTTGAATGTCACCAACAGGCAGGCCTCCCATGACTGGGAAAGCATAAGTGCGCAAGGTGGCTTCCCACTGAGCGCGATGCTTTGAATTTTTCCAGGTATCTGCATGCATATCGATATAGGCGAGGGCTGCTGCTTCGAAGCTGACAACGCTTGCATGCTTTACCTTGAGCTGGGCTTTAGCCTGATTTTTCTTCTCTATAGGATCAACGCCAGATTCAATTTCTTGATAGGCATGCCGTGATTTTTCACGGGCTGCTGCCAAGCCTACTGTTGGGTACGCGCCCAATCCAATGTGCCGTCGCTTCCCTCCAACCATAGTACGTAAAACCCAAGACTTAGCACCACTTGAAGTCACATACAAATACAAACCCTTTACACCGCCAACTGCATGATGGCCCGCTTGGCTCATTCGAGAGATGTGAAGAGCAGTGAGCTCGCGTGCTAGTTTGGGCATAAGACAATTCAGCCTGAAAGAAGTAAGGCGGTAAAAACAGGGCACATCATAGCAAACTCACTGAAATCTATCTACCATCCCATCTACCATAAGAGATAGGATTGCTTAGTTAGTGTTAGTTGGACTTAGGTAGGCAAAAACTCTTAAGTCATTGTTAAATAAGGGATTTATAGGCTTTGATGTATGGAATAGTGCATCATGTCAGCGGACGCCCTCTCCGCCACGTGATAGATAAAAAGCCGCTAACTGTTTGCAGTTAGCGGCTTTTTTAATGGGCGCGCTGCCCACGGCGCGGCGCTGATGTCAATTAATTTGATAGCTGCTAGCGCACGTGTTTAAACAGCTTGAAGGTGTTTTCATTCTCAAAGCCAATAGATACGTGCGCTAGCAGCTATTGTTTTTACAGCGCCAGCAACCGACGCTGGCTCTCAAAATGGCGTGCCGTCCCTGTCACCGGGTCGGTAAACGCCAGCGAGCGCGCCAGCAATTGCAGCGGGCGCGAGAAGTCGCCCTCTGGCGGGTCGTTCAGCTCGGGATAGAAAGCGTCGTTGCGCAGCGGCAGTCCCAGCGCCGCCATGTGGACGCGCAGCTGGTGGCGTTTGCCGGTGACGGGTGACAGGCGGTAGCGCGCCCACGCGCCCTGCACGGCTTGCACCTCGATGCGCGTCAAGGTGTTGGGCGTGCCCGGCACTTCTTGCATCCGAAAAAACTGTGCGCCCTCCTGCATCCGGCTGCGGTGCTCGCGGGGAAACGCCAAATCTGTGCGCCACGGTGCCACGGCTTCGTAATGCTTGGTGATGTGCTGGTCACGAAACAGGCTGTGGTAGGCGCCGCGCGTGCTGGGCTGCACCGAGAACAGCACCAACCCAGCGGTGTCGCGGTCGATGCGGTGCAGCGGCACCAAATCGGCCAAGCCCAAACGGTTTTTGAGGCGCACCAGCAGCGTGTGCTGCAAATACGGCCCCGACGGTGTGACTGGCATGAAGTGGGGCTTATCCGCCACCAGCAGGTGCTCGTCTTGGTAGAGGATGGTCTCGTCGAACGGCAGCAGCGGCTCGTCCGGCAGGCTGCGGTAGTAGTACAGGCGCAGGCCGCGCTCAAACGGGCTGTCCGGCGTGACGCGGGTGCCGCGCTCATCGACCACGTCGCCGGCGGCCATGCGCTGGCACCATTCTTTTTGCGCCACGCCGGGCAGGCGTTGCAGCAAAAAATCAAGCACCGTGCCGCTGCCTTGGTGCGGCAGCGCCACGCAACTGGGGCTGACGCCGTCGCGCATCGGCAACGGCGGCAAATGGGGTAAAGGCTGCATGGCTGGGGATTACAGCGGTCGGTGTACTTGTGCGCACCACTGGGCGGCCGCTGTGTCTGCGGGGTGGGTGCGCTCTAGGCTGGCTGGCCAGCGACGTTGGGCAGCGTTGACGATGTTTTGCAACTGCCACAGCGCCTCGCGCGCAACTACGGCGACTTCGGCCATTGCGGCGTCGTCGCCTGCCAAGTGCTCCAAAACAATGCTTTGCTGCTCGGGGTGTGCGCCGGCCTCGGCCAGCACTTTGGCCAGCGAGCGCAGGCGGGCATCAATAAAGCCCAGCATGTTGTGAGCGCCTTGGGACATCGCTTCACTCAAGGCCAGCTCGGGGACGGTTTTTTTAGCCGCGTCCCACAGCGAAAACGCTTCTATCAGCAAGTGGATGTAGCGCGGCGCATCGGCACCCATCGGCAGCAAATCGGCATCGCGGGAGCGGTCTTTGTCGTGCAGCAGCGCGCGCACATGGGTACACAAATCCGCCGGAAACTTGCGCGCGTTCAGCCGCAGCACCAAGCCCAGTTGCTGCGCGGGCGTGTCGGGGTATTTGTCATAAAACGCTGTCACCACCTCGGCCAGCAGCACTATTTGCCCCAGCGGCGAAATTTTGTCGCCCGGCAGGCCGCGCGGGTAGCCGGTGCCATCCATGCGCTCGTGGTGCTCCATCACGGCAACTTCGACGGCGCGGGGATAGACCTTGGCATCGCGCACCATCAGCATGGCCGTGATCGGGTGGGCGACGAGGTGTTTGCGCTCAGAACCGGTCATGGTGTGCTGCGGGTCAAGCCATGCCGAATCCATGTGCAACATGCCGATGTCGTGCAGCAGCGCAGCAGCGGCCAGCGCCACGCGGTCTTCCTGCTTTAAGCCAGCTTGGATGCCCACAAACGCCGTCACCAGCAGCATCATCACGCTGTGTTGAAACAGCTCGGGGCGCTGTTCGCGCATCACCGTCAGCTTGAAGGCGATGGAGGGCGGCAGCGGCATGGCTTGCAGGGGTAGCAGCAGCGTTTGCGCCGAACCCAGCGCCTGCACCAGCAAGCGCGCCAGCGGCGCGCTGTTGGTCAGGGCGAGTGCTGCGGCCAGCAGCGATTCGATGTTGACCGGGTTCTCCACCGACAAATGGCTGTCAATCGGCTCGCGCAGTTTGTGTTGCACCAGCCGGTCGTACAAATGAGTGTCCACTTGCACGCCTTTTTCGACCAGCTTGATGCCGTTTTCTGTGTAGATAGCGTCTTGCGCCACCACGGCGCGCTGCTGCGCCATGTCCGTCACCGCCCGCAGGTAGTGGGTGCTTTCGGGCGCGCTGGCGGACAGGAAAATATCGTTCATGCAGTCACAAAAAAGAAAAACCTGCTGAATATACGATGCAGCGCAGCGCCAAACGACAAAGGCCTGCATCAGCAGGCCTTTGTCTATCAGCGCAAGGTGCTCAGTGCAGCAACGGCACGCCGGTTTTGGCTTGCAGCTCATCAAAGCTCACGCCCGGTGCCAATTCAACCACTTTGAGGCCTTCGGGCGTCACGTCCATCACCGCCAAGTCGGTGATGATGCGGTCCACCACGCCCACGCCGGTCAGCGGCAAGGTGCATTCGGGCAAGATTTTCATATCTTCGGTGCCGTCTTTTTTGCGCGCTACGTGCTCCATCAACACGATGACGCGCTTGACGCCGGCCACCAAGTCCATCGCGCCGCCCATGCCTTTGACCATCTTGCCGGGAATCATCCAGTTGGCCAGATCGCCTTTGGCGCTGACTTGCATCGCCCCCAAGATGGACAAATTGATTTTGCCGCCGCGAATCATGGCGAAGCTGTCATGGCTGCCAAAAATGGACGAGCCTTTCAGCGTGGTGACGGTTTGCTTGCCGGCGTTGATCAAGTCAGCATCGACTTGGTCTTCGGTCGGAAACGGGCCAATGCCGAGCATGCCGTTTTCTGACTGCAACCAGACTTCTTTGTCACCAGTGAAGTTGGCCACCAGCGTCGGGATGCCAATGCCTAAGTTGACGTAAAAACCGTCTTCCAACTCTTGCGCCGCGCGTGCGGCCATTTGGTCCTGTGTCCAAGCCATCGTTTTTCTCCTGTGCTTTCTGTGCTGACGCGCAAAAATTAAGATTTGGTTTCGGTCAAAGTGCGTTTTTCAATGCGCTTTTCCGGGTTCGGGTTGTGCACGATGCGGTGAACGTAGATGCCCGGCAGATGCACTTCGTCGGGCACCATGTCGCCGGTTTCGACGATTTCTTCCACTTCAACAATGCAAATTTTGCCGGCCATAGCGACTGCCGGGTTGAAGTTGCGCGCCGTCAAACGGAACTGCAAGTTGCCCGATTTGTCGGCGCGGTGCGCTTTGACCAGCGACACCTCGGGCACCAGCGCGCGCTCCATGACGTAGGTTTCGCCGTCAAACTCGCGCAGCTCTTTGCCGTCGGCGACGATGGTGCCGACGCCGGTTTTGGTGAAAAACGCCGGGATGCCCGCACCGCCCGCGCGCAGCTTTTCCGCCAGCGTGCCTTGGGGGGTGAATTCCAGCGCCAGCTCACCGGCCAAGTACTGGCGCTCAAACTCTTTGTTCTCGCCCACATAACTGGAGATCATTTTGGTGATCTGGCGTGTCTCCAACAACTTGCCCAAACCGAAACCATCGACGCCGGCGTTGTTAGAAATCACCGTCAGGTTTTGTACGCCCGAGTCGCGCAGCGCATCAATCAACGCCTCGGGGATGCCGCACAGCCCGAAACCGCCTACAGCCAGAAGCTGGTTGTCTGCAACCACGCCCTTGAGGGCTTCGGTTGCCGAGGGAAACACTTTATTCACAACAGTCTCCTTTTTAAATTGAGTAAATTCGCTGGCGCAAAGATACTACGTAATACATTACGTAGTTTTCCCTAAATAGTTGCACTAGCTAGTGCCAACTAGCGCTAACTTGCAGTAACCCGAGGGTGGATGTTATGACGGATGTGGATTACCGACTGGCTTTTGATCTGGCGCCCGTGGGCTTGGTGCTCTCGCGCAACCGCACCATGATCGATTGCAACCGCCAAGTGTGCGAAATGTTTGGTGCCTCGCGCGAAGTGTTGCTGGGCCAATCGTTCCAAATTCTGTATCCCAGCCTCGACGAATACGAGCGTTTGGGCGCGCACATGGAGCCGATCTTGAACGCCAAGGGCTTTTATTCGGACGACCGCATCATGAAGCGCGCCAACCACGAAATGTTTTGGTGCCATGTCTCGGGCCGCGCCCTGAACCGCCAAGCACCCCACGCCTCGGGCATTTGGAGCTTTGAAGACCTCAGCTCACAGCGCGTCGTCAAAGCCGAGCTGACCGGGCGCGAACGCGAAGTAGCCGCGCGCTTGCTGCAAGGCATGACCTCGAAAGAAATCGGCAAAGCGCTGCTGATCAGCCACCGCACGGTGGAGATTTACCGCGCCCGGCTGATGCGCAAATACGGCGCCTCCACCGCTGCCGACTTGGTACATAAACTAATTACCGGCTGACCAAAGACCACAGACAATAGAATCACCCCTGTCCACAGAAAGAGACTGTTCCATGAAAAAACTCACCACCGCCGCCGGCGCGCCGGTTGCCAACAACCAAGACTCCATCACCGCTGGCCCGCGCGGCCCGATGCTGTTGCAAGACGTGTGGCACTTAGAAAAACTGGCGCACTTTCACCGCGAAGTGATTCCTGAGCGGCGCATGCACGCCAAAGGCTCGGGCGCGTTTGGCACGCTCACGGTGACCAACGACATCAGCCAATACACCCGCGCCAAAGTGTTCTCTGAGGTCGGCAAAAAGACCGAGATGTTTGCCCGCTTCTCTACCGTGGCCGGCGAGCGCGGTGCGGCCGATGCCGAACGCGACATTCGCGGCTTTGCCATGAAGTTTTATACCGAAGAGGGCAACTGGGACTTGGTGGGCAACAACACGCCGGTGTTCTTCTTTCGCGATCCGCTGAAATTCCCTGACCTGAACAAAGCCGTCAAGCGCAACCCCTACACCAACCTGCGCAGCGCCGAAGACAACTGGGATTTTTGGACCAGCCTGCCCGAAGCGCTGCACCAAGTCACCATCGTGATGAGCGACCGCGGCATTCCCAAGGGCTACCGCCACATGCATGGCTTTGGCTCGCACACCTACAGCTTTATCAACGCGCACAACGAGCGCTTTTGGGTCAAGTTCCACTTCCGCAGCCTGCAAGGCATTGAGAACCTGACCGACGCCGAAGCCGCCGCCATCGTCGCTAACGACCGCGAAAGCTCGCAGCGCGATTTGCTCGAAGCCATCGACAAAGGCGACTTTCCCAAGTGGCAACTGTGCGTGCAAATCATGCCCGAGAGCGAAGCGGCCACTTACCGCTTCCACCCGTTTGATCTGACCAAGGTCTGGAGCAAAAAAGACTATCCGCTGATTGAAGTCGGCATCGTCGAGCTCAACCGCAATCCGCGCAATTACTTTGCCGATGTCGAGCAAGCCGCCTTCACGCCGGCCAACGTGGTGCCCGGCATCAGCTTCTCGCCGGATCGGATGCTGCAATCGCGCTTGTTCTCGTATGGCGATGCCCAGCGCTACCGCGTCGGTGTCAACCACCACCAAATTCCGGTGAACGCGCCGCGCTGCCCGGTCAACTCCTACCACCGCGACGGCGCGATGCGCGTCGATGGCAACCACGGCGAAACCATTGCCTACGAGCCCAACACCAAAGGCGAATGGCAAGAGCAACCCGACTTTGCCGAGCCGCCCTTGGCGCTGCACGGCGACGCTGACCGCTGGAACTACCGCGCCGACGACAGCGACTATTTCACCCAGCCGGGCGACCTGTTTCGCCTGCTGACGCCAGACGCACAGCAGCGCTTGTTTGACAACACGGCGCGCAACATCGGCAACGTGTCAGAGGCGATTCGTGCCAAGCACATCTGCCACTGCAGCCAAGCCGACCCAGCCTATGGCGCTGGCGTAGCGGCGGCGATTGAGGCGTTTCGCGCTGGCAGGCTGAAATAAGCGCCGCCAACAGCAGCCAACACTCCCATCCCAACGCCCCGCGTTTTGCCAACCCGGGGCGTTTTTCATCGGCCAGACAGACGACGGCGCGGCTACTTTGCGGCGTTATGCTCAAGCGCTTGTGCCATCCCCGCGCCTGCCACAGCGCCATCCCAAGGAGATTTCGCCCATGTCGATGACCACCCGCTACCCCTTCCCCGACCTGAACACGCTGCCCGAGGACATCCGCGCGCGCATCCTGCAAGTGCAAGAAAAAGCCGGCTTCATCCCCAACGTGTTTCTCGCCTTTGCGCGCCGCCCGGCCGAGTGGCACGCCTTTTTCGCCTACCACGACGCGCTGATGCTCAAAGAAGAAGGCTCGCTGACCAAGGGCGAGCGCGAGATGATCGTCACCGCCACCAGCGCGGCCAACCAGTGCCTGTACTGCGTGGTGGCGCACGGCGCCCTCTTGCGCATTTACGAGAAAAAACCGTTTGTGGCCGACCAAGTGGCGGTGAACTACCGCAAAGCCGACATCACGCCGCGCCAGCGCGCCATGCTCGACTTTGCAATGAAGGTCAGCCAAAGCGCGCACGCCTTGGACGACGGCGACTTTGCCGCCCTGCAAGCGCACGGCTTTGACGACGAAGACGCGTGGGACATTGCGGCGATCACGGCGTTTTTTGGCCTGTCCAACCGCATGGCCAGCTTTGCCAACATGCAGCCCAACCCCGAGTTTTATTTAATGGGGCGCATCCCTAAGCAAAAATGATAGCTGTTAGCGCCCGTGTTTATTGGGCTAGAGGCCGATTTGGCTTGAAATCAGTCCGCAATCAGTCTGTAATCAGTCCAAAACCAAGGCGCGCACATGCTCTGGCAAGTCCACCGCCTTTTGCTGCTGAAAATCGACCCAAATCGTTGTCGCACCGCCGGCGGCACTGATAACGCCGGGCTGATCGACGCGCTCTAGCGTGCTCCAAGTCTCAAACGTGGTGCGCTTGGGGTCGCTGACAAACATCTTCACCAGCACATCGGCCGGGTATTCGAGCTGTTTATAAAAATTGCAAAAGGCATTGACGATGACCGGCCCGTGGCCGGTGCTGCTGGGAATGGCTCCGACAGTGCGCAACCACTCTACGCGGGCAGTTTCCATATAGCGAAAATACACCGCATTATTGACATGGCCGAGCGCGTCCATATCGCCCCAGCGGATGGGCACCACCATTTCAAAAACGAATTTTTTGGCTTCAGGTATGTCGATTTTCATTGGCTGATTACTCCTTAATGGCCGATAGCTGCGCCACCTATGACGCGCGCGTCATTCTCTCTTACCCACTGCTTACAATCGTCGGCTGCGCTGATGACCCCGATTTGACGAAAAACACGAGAAACACGAGAACAACATGACCAACCAAGAAATCCTTGCCCAATACGGCCCGCGCGAAGCCATGGAATACGACGTGGTGGTTGTCGGCGGCGGCCCAGCGGGCCTGTCCACCGCGATCCGCCTGAAACAATTGGCCGCCGAAAAAGGCCAAGACGTCTCAGTGGTGGTGCTGGAAAAAGGCTCTGAGCCGGGCGCGCACACTTTGTCGGGCGCCATCATGGACCCCAAAGCGCTGACCGAGCTGATCCCCAATTGGAAAGAGCTCGGCGCGCCGCTTAACCAGCCCGTCACCGACGATGCGATGGTGTTTTTGGGAGAGCAGTCGTCGTTTCGTACCCCCAACTTTTTGTTGCCGCAGTGCTTTCACAACCACGGCAACTACATCGTTAGCCTCGGCAATGTGACGCGCTGGCTGGGCGAGCAGGCCGAGGCGCTGGGGGTTGAAATTTTCCCCGGCTTCACGGCGGCCGAAGTGCTCTACAACGACGACGGCAGCGTCAAAGGTGTGGCGACTGGCAACATGGGCGTCGATCGCGCTGGCGAACCCACCGGCGACTTTCAGCTGGGCATGGAGCTGCTGGGCAAATACACCGTGTTTGCCGAAGGCGCACGCGGCAGCTTGGGGCGCCAGCTGATTGAGCGCTTCAAGCTCGACGCCGGTTGCGACCCGCAGGCCTACGGTTTGGGCATCAAAGAAGTCTGGGAGATTGACCCCCAGCGCCACCAGCCCGGCTTTGTGCTGCACACCGCCGGCTGGCCGATGGACAGCGACACCTACGGCGGCGCGTTTCTGTACCACATGGAAGACAACAAAGTCACGCTGGGCTTTATCACCGGGCTGGACTACAGCAACCCCTACCTCAGCCCGTTTGAGGAAATGCAGCGCTGGAAAACGCACCCGAACATCCGCTGGTACTTGGAAGGCGACGAGGCCAAAGGCATCAAGCCGGCCAAGCGCATTGGCTACGGCGCGCGCGCCATCACGGCGGGCGGCCTGCTGTCCCTGCCCAAAACCGTGTTCCCCGGCGGCGCGCTGGTCGGCTGCGAGGCCGGTTATCTGAACGTCAGCCGCATCAAGGGCAGCCACGCGGCCATCAAAACCGGCATGTTGGCGGCAGAAGCGGCGTATGACGCGCTGGTCGCCGGTCGCCAACACGACGAGCTGAGTGAGTACCCACGCGCCTTTGAAAACAGCTGGCTGCACACCGAACTGAACAAGAGCCGCAACTTCAAGGCGTGGTTCAAGAAGGGTTTGAGCGTCGCCACGGTGATGAACGGTATCGAGCAATTTGTGCTCAAGGGCAACGTGCCGTGGACGCTGCACCGCGACAAGCCCGACCACCTGAGCCTCAAACCAGCGGCCGAGTGCCAGCCGATCAACTACCCCAAGCCCGATGGCAAGCTGACGTTTGACCGGCTGTCCAGCGTCTTCATCAGCAACACCAACCACGCCGAAGACCAGCCGATCCACCTGACGCTGAAAGATGCCAGCGTGCCAGTGCGCATCAACTTGGCCAAGTTCGCCGGCCCCGAGAGCCGCTATTGCCCGGCCGGCGTCTACGAATTTGTGCCTGACGAAGCCCAAGGTGGCAGCGCGCAGCGCTTGCAAATCAACGCACAAAACTGCGTGCACTGCAAAACCTGCGACATCAAAGACCCGACGCAAAACATCGTCTGGACGACACCCGAAGGCGGCGGCGGCCCGAACTACTCGGGCATGTAAGTCGCGGTAAGTCGTTCACAATCCCTCTTTTTTGGAGTACACATGAAAAAACTTTCTTGGGCACCGTTGGGCGCACTGGCTTTGGCCATCGCCGCCATCACCCCCGTGCAAGCCGAGCCGGCCAAAGCAGAGCAGGCCAAGCAAAAATCGGTGGCTGTGACCGCCATCGTTGAGCACCCAGCGCTGGACGCGGTGCGCGACGGCGTGCAAGCCGCGCTGAAAGAAGCTGGCTTTGAGTCGGGCAAAAACCTGAAGTGGCAATACCAAAGCGCCCAAGGCAACACCGGCACCGCAGCACAAATTGGCCGCAAATTCATTGGTGACAAGCCCGATGTCATCGTCGCCATCGCTACGCCTTCGGCACAAGCGGTGATTGCTGGCACCAAAACCGTGCCGGTGGTCTATTCCGCCGTCACCGACCCGGTCGCGGCCAAGCTGGTCGCCAGCTGGGAGCCGTCCAAAACCAACGTGACCGGCGTGTCGGACCTGTTGGCGCTGGACAAGCAAATGGACTTGGTCAAACAAGTGGTGCCCAACGCCAAGCGCATTGGCATGGTTTACAACCCCGGCGAGGCCAACTCGGTGGTGGTGGTGAAAGAAATGCAAAAGCTGCTGCCGACCTTGGGCATGACGCTGGTCGAAGCCGCCGCGCCGCGCTCGGTGGACGTGGGCAGCGCTGCGCGCAGCCTGATTGGCAAAGTCGATGTGATCTACACCAACACCGACAACAACGTCGTCTCGGCCTACGAAGCGCTGGTCAAAGTCGGCCAAGAAGCCAAGATTCCGCTCATCGCCTCGGACACCGACAGCGTCAAGCGCGGCGCGATTGCTGCTTTTGGCATCAACTACCGCGACTTGGGCGAGCAAACCGGCCGCATGGTGGTGCGCATCTTGAACGGCGAAAAGCCCGGCGACATCAAATCCGAAGTCAGCACCAAGATGGAGCTGTTTGTGAACCCCGGCGCGGCTGAAAAGCAAGGCGTCAAATTGTCGGATGCGCTGATCAAATCGGCCGCGCAAGTCATCCAATAAACCGGTGACAATTTGGGGCTGCGCCACGCGCACTGCCCCTCGGCAGGAGACCTGTTACCCACGGGTGCTCCTGCTTTTTGTTTCTTTTTTCCTCCCCTTTGTTGGCCGCCCCCACCATGTCTCTCTTTTCTCTGCTCGGCGCCATTGAAATCGGCCTGATCTTTAGCTTGGTCGCGCTGGGCGTGTTTATTTCGTTCCGCTTGCTGCGCTTTCCCGATTTGACGGTGGACGGCAGCTTTCCGCTGGGCGGCGCGGTCTGCGCCATCTTGATTGCCAACGGCACCAACCCGTGGCTGGCCACGCTGGCGGCCACCGCCGCTGGCGCCGTCGCCGGTTTGCTGACCGGCTGGCTCAACGTCAAACTCAAAATCATGGATTTGCTGGCCAGCATCTTGATGATGATTGCGCTGTATTCGATCAACCTGCGCGTCATGGGCGGCCCCAACGTGCCGCTGATCAACGACCCAACGCTGTTCACCCTCTTGCAGCCTGAGGGCATGGATGACTACGTTGCCCGCCCGCTGATCTTGCTGGTCATCGTGGTGGCGGCCAAATTGGCGCTGGACTGGTTTTTCTCCACCGAGCGCGGTTTGGCGATTCGCGCCACCGGCTCCAACGCCCGCATGGCACGCGCCCAAGGCGTGAACACCGGCGCGATGGTGCTGCTGGGCATGGCGGTATCGAACGCGCTGGTCGGCTTGGCCGGCGCGCTGTTTGCGCAAACGCAGGGCGGCTCGGACATCTCGATGGGCATTGGCACCATCGTGATTGGCTTGGCCGCCGTCATCGTTGGCGAGAGCATCTTGCCGTCGCGCCGCATCATTTACGCCACGCTGGCGGTGGTGATTGGCGCCATCGTCTACCGCTTCTTTATTGCGCTGGCGCTCAACAGCGACTTTATTGGCCTCAAGGCGCAAGACCTGAACTTGGTCACTGCCTTGCTGGTGATTTTTGCACTGGTGATTCCGCAGCTGAAAAAACGCTTCACCCGCCGCGCCTAAGCGTCCGTTTGATTTAACCGAATAAAGCCATGCTGAGCGCCCAACAACTCGAACTCACCTTCAACCCCGGCACGCCAATTGAGATGCGCGCCCTGCGCGGCATGTCGCTGGACATTCCCACCGGCCAATTCGTCACCGTCATTGGCTCCAACGGCGCGGGCAAGTCCACCTTTCTCAACGCCATCTCCGGCGACCAGTTGGTTGACAAGGGCAGCATCTCGATTGACGGCTTGGACGTGACGCGCCAGCCAGTCTGGGCGCGGGCGCAGCGCGTGGCGCGGGTGTTTCAAGACCCAATGGCCGGCACCTGCGAAGACCTGACGATTGAAGAAAACATGGCGCTGGCGCAAGAGCGCGGTGCCAAGCGCGGCCTGCGCAGCGCCGTCAAAGCGTCGCTGCGCGACACCTTCCGCGCGCGCCTGTCCACGCTGGGTTTGGGGCTGGAAAACCGCTTGAGCGACCGCATCGGCCTGCTCTCGGGCGGTCAGCGCCAAGCCGTGAGTTTGCTGATGGCGGCGCTGCAACCGTCGCGCATCTTGCTGCTGGACGAGCACACCGCCGCCCTAGACCCGCGCACCGCCGACTTTGTGCTGCAACTGACGGCGCGCATCGTCGCTGAAAACCAGCTGACCACCATGATGGTCACGCACAGCATGAGGCAAGCGCTGGACGTCGGTCAGCGCACGGTGATGCTGCACCAAGGCCAAGTGGTGCTGGACGTGTCGGGCGAGGAGCGCCAACGCATGGATGTGCCCGATTTGCTGCACATGTTTGAAAAAGTGCGCGGCGAGCAGCTCGCAGACGACGCGCTGCTACTGGGTTAAACCGGCTGCGCACCGTGCGCAAACGCCTCGACCCGGTTCGAGCGGAAGACCTCGGGGTTCAGCCCGAGGTTTGAGTGATCAGGCCGGTACGGCCTGTGGTGTTTTGGCACGCCATCGCCTACGATGCCCAGCGTGAACACCATCACCAAAACCCTGCAACTGCGCCTCAAAGACAAGCACGCCAAAGTGCTGCGTCAGATGGCGCGTGAGGTCAATCAGGTTTGGAACCACATCAACGCAATTTCAGCCAAAGCGGCGCGGCCTTTCCACGGCAAGCCCAAGTACCTTTCCGGCTACGACCTGCAAAAATTCACGGCTGGATTCAGCAAGTGCGACGGCGTTGCGGTGGGTAGCGGCACTGTGCAGTTGGTGTGCGTGGAATACGCCACGCGGCGCAAGCAGTTCAAAAAAACCCGCCTGAACTGGCGCGTGAGCAATCCAAAGTCATCCAAATACTCGCTGGGCTGGATTCCGTTCAAGGGCGGGCACGCCCAATACAAGGCCGGGCAGATTCAGTTTGCCGGGCAGAAATTCAGCCTCTGGGACAGCTACGGCCTAGCCGATTACGAGCTGCGCGCTGGCAGCTTCAGCGAAGACAGCCGAGGCCGCTGGTATTTCAATGTGGCGGTGCAAGTGCAAAGCCAACCCAGCGCTGGCACAGCAGCAGTCGGCATCGACTTAGGATTGAAAGAATGCGCCACCGTGTCCACGGGCGAAAAACTCGAAGGCCGCTGGTACCGCAGCCACGAAAAAGCCTTGGCAATTGCGCAGCGGGCGGGCAAAAAAAACCGCGCCCGCGCCATCCATGCCCAAATCAAAAACCAGCGCAAAGACGCGCTGCACCAGTTCAGCAGCAAGCTGGTGCAAGAAAACGCCGCCATCTTCGTGGGCGACGTGGCCAGCAGCAAGCTGGTCAAAACCAAAATGGCCAAGAGCACGCTGGACGCGGGCTGGTCAATGCTCAAGACGATGTTGGAATACAAGAGCCATCAGGCCGGTATCGTCTTCGAGGTAGTCAATGAGAGCTACACCACCCAGACTTGCTCGTGCTGCGGAGTTATTCCCGCCAGCAGTCCGAAAGGTAGAGCAGGTTTGCGAATAAGAGAATGGACTTGCAGCGAATGTGGAACGGCACACGACCGGGACGTAAACGCTGCCAAGAACATTCTCGCGGCGGGACATCGCCGTCTGGCAGCAGGAATCTCCGGGGTTTAGCCCGGAGAGGATGTCAAAAGAACGTTATGGCCCGCTTACGCGGCTGCTTCACTGGGGCATGGCCCTGCTGATTGGCTGGCAGATGCTGAAGTTCTTCGACCGCATCGACGATGGCGAGCACTGGATAGGCCAGACGCTGGTGCCTTGGCATGTCTCCATCGGCACGCTGCTGCTGGTACTGGTGGTGCTGCGCCTGCTGCAGGCCGCTTCGCAACGCGCCAACCGCCCCGTCCAAGACCCGGCCACCGCGTTTATGGTGAAGGCCGGCCACTTCCTGCTGTACGTCGGCATGGCCTTGCTGCCGGTGACTGGCATTCTGACGATGCTGGGCAATGGCTATGGCTGGACTGTTTTTGGCATACGACTAGCGGCCAAGGGCGAAGGAATTGCGTGGATGAGCGCCGCCGGTAGCCTGCACTCGCCCATTGCCTGGGCGCTGCTGGTGCTGGTCGTCGGGCACATTGGCATCGCGCTGTTGCACCACTTTGTGAAGAAAGACGCCACGTTGCAGCGGATGCTTTGACTTCTAATTTGATAGCTGCTAGCGCACGTATTCATTGGGCTAGAGGCTGTTTTCATTCATAAATCCCACGCTACACACCCAGCGGCAAATCCGCCTTCTTCAGCGTGCGCAGCACAAAGCTGGAGCGGCTGTGGCGGATGCCCGTTATTTCTCTCTGCGGGCAAGCTGCCACACGCGCAGCCATCGCTATAAGCTGGGTAAAATTTCGCCGTCAGCAGACGATTGCCCGCCCACTTAGCGTGCGGCGGTGCCCAAGGTGCAGACACACCAAACCCTCTCGCACCGACTCTGGCTCTGGCCCTTCTTTGCTTTGGAGACCACGCCCTATGTCCGACAGTGCTTCCCACCCCTTACTCACCACCGCGCTGCACGCGCTGCACCTTGAACTGGGCGCGCGCATGGTGGCGTTTGCCGGTTATTCGATGCCGGTGCAGTACCCCAGCGGCTTGGTCGCCGAGCACCTGCACACCCGCCAAGCGGCCGGCCTGTTTGACGTGTCGCACATGGGACAGCTACGGCTGGTCGGGCGCGGCGCAGCGGCAGCGCTGGAGAGCCTGATGCCCGTCGATGTGATCGACCTGCCCGTCGGTAAACAGCGCTACGGCCTGCTGCTGCACGAGACCGGCGGCATCCTCGATGACCTGATGCTGTTCAACAAAGGGTTGGGCGAGATTTTTGCCATCGTCAACGGCGCTTGCAAAGTGGCAGATTTCGCGCACATCGAAGCGCAAATTGGCCTGCAATGCCAAGTCATCCCCCAGCCTGACCAAGCGCTGCTCGCGCTGCAAGGCCCGCTGGCCGCTGCCGCGCTGGCCCGCTTAGCGCCGGACACCGCCGCGCTGGTGTTTATGAGCGGTGGCGATTTCAGCATTGCCGGCTGCGACTGCTTTGTCACCCGCAGCGGCTACACCGGCGAGGATGGTTTTGAAATCTCCGTCCCCGCCGCGCAGGTCGAAACGCTGGCGCGCGCTCTGTTGGCACAGCCCGAGGTCAAACCGGTGGGTTTGGGCGCGCGCAACTCGCTGCGTTTGGAGGCTGGCCTGTGCCTGTACGGCAGCGACATGGATATCACCACCACGCCGCCCGAAGCCGCGCTGACTTGGGCGATTCCCAAAGTGCGCCGCACGGGTGGCGCGCGCGCAGGCGGCTTTCCGGGGGCTAATCTGGTGCTGCCACAAATCGACAACCCAGCGCTGCTGACCCGCAAGCGCGTCGCCCTGCGCGCCACCGAGCGCGTGCCGGTGCGCGAGCCAGCCACGCTAGAAAACATGGACGGCCAGCACATCGGCCAAGTCACCAGCGGCCTGCTCAGCCCCAGCCTGAACCAGCCAATTGCAATGGGCTACGTGCAGCCCGATTACGCTGCGGTCGGCACCGAGCTGTTTGCGATGGTGCGCGGCAAACCAGTGCCGATGGTGGTTGTGACTACGCCGTTTGTGCCAACGCACTACTACCGTGGCTGACCTGACAACCATCACTTTTTTAACTTTTCTTTGGAGCTTTTTATGACCGTTAAATTTTCGCGCGACCACGAGTGGATTGATACCGCTGGCATCGCCGACCAACAAGCCGCCACTGTCGGCATCACCGTACACGCGCAAGACGCGCTGGGCGATGTGGTGTTTGTCGATTTGCCCGAAGTTGGCAAAACGCTGGCGCAGGGTGAAGTGGCTGGCGTAATCGAATCGGTCAAAGCCGCCGCTGATGTGTATATGCCGCTGTCGGGCACCATTGTTGAAGTCAACGAAGCCCTGCGCGCCGACCCGTCGCTGGCCAACTCGGACCCGATGGGCGCGGGCTGGCTGTTCAAAGTGCGCGTCGCCAAATCCGAAGAATGCGATGGGTTGATGGACGCGCCGGCTTACGACGCTTTCAGCCAAAACAACTAACCTTGAAGGCCCGCCATGCCGACATCCTTTGCAACGCTGGTGGCGCTAGAAAACGCCGCTGAATTTCTGCCCCGCCACATCGGCATCAACGCGGCGGACGAGGTGCAGATGCTGTCGGCACTGGGCACGACGGGCGCAGCCTCGCGCCGGGCGCTGATGGCGGCCACCGTGCCAGCGTCGATTGCACGCAGCCGGGCGATGGACTTGCCGCCGCCCGTCACCGAAGCGGCAGCGCTGGCCGAACTGAAAGCGCTGGCAGGGCGCAACCAAATCCTGAAAAGCTTCATCGGCCAAGGCTATTACGGCACGCACACGCCCGGCGTCATCCTGCGCAATGTGCTGGAAAACCCGGCTTGGTACACCGCCTACACGCCCTATCAGGCCGAGATTTCGCAAGGCCGGATGGAGGCGCTGGTCAACTTTCAAACCATGGTCTGCGACTTGACGGCCATGCCCATCGCCAACGCCTCGATGCTGGACGAGGCTACGGCGGCGGCTGAAGCCATGACGCTGGCCAAGCGCTCGGTCAAAAGCCCAAGCAACCGCTTCATCGTTGCCGGCGACACACACCCGCAAACCATTGAAGTCATCCAAACCCGCGCCGCGCCGATGGACATCGAGGTGGTGGTGACCGCTTCGCCAGAGGCATGGGCGCACGCGCTGCAAGGCGACTACTTCGCCGCGCTGGCGCAGTACCCGGCCAGCAGTGGCCGCATTGACGACCTGCGCGCCGACGTTGCCACCGTCCACACCCGCCAAGCCGCCTTCATCGCCGCCGCCGACCTGCTGGCGCTGACGCTGATCACCCCGCCGGGCGAATGGGGCGCTGACATCGTCGTCGGCAGCAGCCAGCGCTTTGGTATGCCAATGGGCGCCGGTGGCCCGCACGCCGCGTTTATGGCCTGCCGCGACGAGTTCAAACGCTCACTGCCGGGGCGCTTGGTCGGGGTCAGCATCGACGCGCACGGCAACCCGGCGTATCGCTTGGCGCTGCAAACGCGCGAGCAGCACATTCGGCGCGAAAAAGCCACGTCCAATATCTGCACTGCGCAGGTGCTGCCCGCCGTGGTGGCCAGCATGTACGCCGTTTATCACGGCCCGGCTGGGCTACAGCGCATCGCGCAGCGCGTGGCCAGCTTTACGGCCATCTTGGCGCAGGGTTTGGCGCAGTTGGGTGTCAAGGTGCGCCCGCAACACTGCTTTGACACGCTGTATCTGGAGACGGGTGAAACTACACAATTGATAGCTGCTAGCGCAGTGCGGGCGGGCGTTAACCTGCGAAATCACTTAACTACTGCTCTGGGCATTGCGCTAGACGAAACCACCACTCGCGCCGACATTGCGCTGCTGTGGCAGATTTTTGCCGCTCCCGGCCAGCCGCTGCCCAGCGTTGAGGCGTTTGAGGACGGCGTCGCACCACTCATCCCCGCCGCACTGCGCCGCAGCAGCGCGTATTTGACACACCCCGTATTCAACACGCACCACTCTGAGACGGCGATGCTGCGCTACATCCGCCAGCTGTCGGACAAAGATTTGGCGCTGGACCGCAGCATGATCCCGCTGGGCAGTTGCACCATGAAGCTCAACGCCACCAGCGAGATGATTCCGATCACGTGGCCGGAATTTGCCAACGTCCACCCGTTTGCCCCGGCTGACCAATTGCAGGGCTACCAGCAGCTAGACGCACAACTGCGCGCTTGGCTGTGCGAGGCCACCGGCTATGCGGCCGTCAGCCTGCAACCCAACGCCGGCTCGCAGGGCGAATACGCGGGGCTGCTGGCCATCAAGGCCTACCACGCGGCGCACGGCGCGGCGCACCGCAACATTTGCCTGATTCCAGCCAGCGCCCACGGCACCAACCCAGCCAGCGCGCAAATGGCCGGGATGCAAGTGGTGGTCACCGCCTGCGATGCGCGCGGCAACGTCGATTTGGCCGATTTGCGCGCCAAATGCGAGCAGCACAGCCAGAACTTGGCCTGCGTGATGATCACCTACCCCAGCACGCACGGCGTGTTTGAGGCGAATGTCAAAGCGCTGTGCGCGCTGGTACACCAGCACGGTGGGCGCGTGTATGTCGATGGCGCAAATATGAACGCCTTGGTCGGTTTGGCCGCGCCGGGCGAGTTTGGCGGCGATGTCAGCCACCTCAATCTGCACAAAACTTTTTGTATTCCACACGGCGGCGGCGGCCCCGGTGTTGGGCCGGTGTGCGTGGTGGCCGATTTGGCACCCTACCTGCCCGGCCATACCACGGGCGGCATTGCTAGCAAAACAGGAGCTGTTAGCGCAGCACCACTGGGCAATGCAGGCGTTTTACCCATCAGCTGGATGTACATCCGCATGATGGGCGCGGCCGGGCTGCAACAAGCGTCTGAAGTCGCCATCCTCAGCGCCAACTACATCAGCGCACGGCTGAAAGACTGTTACCCCACGCTCTACACCGGCGAGCACGGCTATGTCGCGCACGAGTGCATCTTGGATTTGCGCGCATTCAAAGACAGCAGCGGCGTGATGGCCGAGGACGTTGCCAAGCGCTTGATTGACTACGGCTTTCACGCGCCAACGCTGAGTTTTCCGGTGCCCAACACGCTGATGGTCGAGCCAACCGAGAGCGAAAGCTTGGCCGAACTCGACCGCTTCATCGACGCAATGATCGCCATCCGCGCCGAGATTGCGCAAATCGAAGCCGGCGTTTGGCCGCGCGAGAACAACCCGCTCAAAAACGCCCCGCACACCGCCGCCAGCCTGCTGGTGGACGAGGCCGAGTGGCAGCGGCCTTACAGCCGCGCCCTCGCCGCCTACCCGGTGGCCGCGCTGCGCCAGCACAAATACTGGTCGCCGGTGGGTCGGGTGGACAACGCCTATGGCGACCGCCACCTGTTTTGCAGCTGCTGGCCGCTGGAGACGGGCACTGTGGACGACACGGACGCTGCATGAGCCGCCTTGACCTGTCCTTTTTTTCACGCATCGCATCGGCGGAGCCAGAACCGTTAGCACCAAAAGCGCTGGAAAGCGTGGAAGACGCAGCAGCTTTAGAGGAGCCGGAGGAAGCCTTCGTCCTGTCCAGCAACAGCAGCGGCTCGATGGACGGCTTGGTCAGCGAGCTGCGCGCCTACCAAGCCGAGCTGGAGGCGCAAAACAAAGTGTTGCGCTACAGCCAAGCCGCCGCCGAGAGCGCCTCAGAGCGCTTTGAGACGCTGTTCTCCAGCGTACCGCTGGCGCTGATGGTGGTGGACGAGCACGACATGGTGGTGCAAGCCAACTCAATGGCGCACCGCTCGTTTCAGCCCAGCGAGCACGACCGCCCGCTGACCGGGCTGCTGTCGTTTGTCAGCCCCGAACACACTGAGCGCGTGCGACAGGGCTTTGCTCTGGCCCGCGTCCAAGGTCAGGCTGAAACCACCGAAGTGGTGTTCTCTATCACCGAATACATCGACATCACCGGCGACTTGCACATTGCGCGCATCGAAGCGCCGCAAGGCGACGGCCCGCCGCTGCTGCAGTTTTTGTGCGCCGTCATCGACCAAGGCCCGCTGCTGGCCGAGCGCCAAGCACTGCAGCACAGCGCCCTAGAGCTGCGCCAGCGCAACGAGCAGCTCTACGCCGGCGAGCGCCGCTTGGAGGCGGTGATTAACTCATCGCTGGACGCCATCATTTGTGTCGATCAGTACCGGTGCATCACGGTGTTTAACCCCACGGCGGCGGCGCTGTTTCAGTGCGCCGCGCGCGACGCACTGGGCACCGATCTCAAACGTTTTTTGCCCGAGGCCGAGCAGGCGCTGGCCTTTGCCCAGCTGACCACGCAGGCCATGCTGGGCGAGATGACCGCGCACAGCGCCAGCGGCAAAGAGCTGGCCGTCGAGATCAGCGTGTCGTTCGAGCGCCACGCCGAGGGCGAAACCACCACCGTCTTTGCCCGCGACCTGACCGGGCGCAAAAAGGCCGAGGCGCACCGCAACGAGCTAGAAGTGCAACTGCGCGAGTCGCACAAGATGCAGGCCGTGGGCACGATGGCCGGCGGTATTGCGCACGATTTCAACAATATTTTGAGCGCCATTTTGGGCAACGCCGAGCTGGCCAAAGCCGACTGCGGCCCGGATTCGCCGGCCTACGAGAGCTTGGTGGAGATTGAAAAAGCCGGCCGGCGCGCGCGCGACTTGGTACGCCAAATCCTCGCCTTCAGCCGCAACGAGCCAGCACAGCGCACCAGCGTCGCGCTGGCCGAGGTGCTGCACGACACCGAGCGGCTGCTGCGCGTCACGCTGCCGCCAGCGATTGAGCTGCACTTGAACACCGCCGACCCAGTGCCCAGCATCTTGGCCGACCCGACGCAGGTCGAGCAGGCAGTGCTCAACCTGTGTACCAACGCCATCCATGCCATTGGCGACAACCGTGGCTCGGTGGTGATCCAAGCCGCGCCCGCCCCCCACGACCAGCGCCTGTGCGAGCGCCTGAGCTTGGCACCGAGCAAAAACTACGTCGCCATCAGCGTGCAAGACAACGGCCCGGGCATCGCCGACGCGACACTGCAGCGCATTTTTGAGCCGTTCTTCACCACCAAACTGGTCGGCCAAGGCACGGGGCTGGGGTTAGCGGTGGTACACGGCGTGATGCGCACCCACCAAGGCGCGGTCGATGTCCACAGCACGCTAGGCCAAGGCAGCCGCTTTACGCTGTACTTTCCGGCGGCGGACAGCGCTACAGCGCAGGCCGCTCTGTCGCCGCCAACCTCACTGGCCGCGCCAGCCATTCCAATGACTGGCGACAGCGCAGATGCTCCCGCGCCGCGCCGCCACGTGATGTACGTGGACGACGACGAAGCGCTGGTGTTTTTGGTGCAGCGCTTGCTGCGCCGGCGCGGCTACCAAGTCAGCGCCTTCACCGATCCGCGCGAAGCCGAAGCCGCCCTGCGCGCCGATGCGCAGGCCTACGACCTGCTGGTGACCGACTACAACATGCCCGGCTATTCGGGCATCGACCTGGTGCGCATGGCGCGCAGCATCCGCGCTGATTTGCCGGTGGCGCTGGCGTCGGGCTACGTCACCCCCGAAATCGAACAAGCCGCGCTGGCCGAAGGCGCGCGCGCGCTGATCCACAAACCCAACGATGTCGAAGAAATGTGCGCCACCGTGCAGCGCTTAATCCATGACAACCGCTAGCCACACCGATAGCCCGCCGCCAAATTTGTGCTGTCTGCACGCCGACGATGCGCTGCTGGTGCTGGCCAAACCCGCTGGCCTTTTGAGCGTGCCGGGGCGCGGCGCCGACAAGCAAGACTGCGTCAGCGCCCGCGCCCAGCAGCAGTGGCCGGGCGCGCTGGTGGTACACCGGCTGGACATGGCCACCTCGGGGCTGCTGTTGATGGCGCGCACCGCCGAAGTGCAACGCGCCCTGGGCCAAGCCTTTGCCGAGCGCGAAGTTGAAAAGCGCTACCAAGCCATCGTCCAAGGCGACATGGCCGCGCCCGAGAGCCGGGACGGCTGGGGCGATATCGAACTGCCCATAGCGGCTGACTGGGAGCGCCGCCCCCTGCGCGTCATCGACCACGAGAGCGGCAAGCCCAGCCACACCCGCTGGCGCGTGCTGGCCAGCAACGCAGCGGCGCAAACCACGCGGGTTGAGCTGTCGCCGATCACCGGGCGCACCCACCAACTGCGCGTTCACCTCGCCGCCATCGGCCACGCCATCTTGGGCGACGCGCTGTACGCCGACGCCAGCACGCAAGCACGCGCCCCGCGCCTGCTGCTGCACGCCACACGGCTGGCGTTTGCGCACCCCACCAGCGGCGCATGGGTGCAATTTGCGCTGCCACCTGATTTTTAAGCCAAATCAGCCTCAAACGCCCGCTGGACGGGCGGTTTAAGCTATCAATTTCATATTTTTTATGGGCCATTTCAATCGTTGCAAACCGTTGCATGGGAGCGCCATGCCCGATAGCACAAGGTATGCTTATCCACGTGCAAACCGGGAAGACAACCCGGTGGCCGAGGTACTTAGCAGTTGGTTGCTTGATAAACAAATATTTACTATTAATTTAATAGCTTCAACCGCACGCATCTAAAGGCCTAGAGGCACTTTTCATACCTAAAGGAGATTTTTATGACCCGTGAAGTTGTTGTTGTCAGTGGTGTGCGCACCGCCATCGGTACTTTTGGCGGCAGCCTCAAAGACGTGCCACCCACCGAATTGGCCTCTTTGGTAGTACGTGAGTCGCTGGCCCGTGCCAACGTCGAAGGCAAGGACGTCGGCCACGTGGTGTTTGGCCACGTCGTCAACACCGAGCCTAAGGACATGTACCTGTCGCGCGTCGCAGCCATCCAGGGCGGCTGCGCGCAAGAAACACCGGCGTTCAACGTCAACCGCCTGTGCGGCTCGGGCCTGCAAGCCATCGTCTCGGCCAGCCAAAGCATCTTGCTGGGCGACACCGATATCGCCATTGGCGGCGGCGCTGAAAACATGAGCCGTGCCCCCTACGCCAGCCTGACCAACCGTTTTGGCGCGCGCATGGGCGACACCAAGATGGTGGACATGATGGTCGGCGCGCTGCACGACCCGTTCCAAAACATCCACATGGGTGTGACGGCGGAGAACATCGCCACCAAATGGGGCATCACCCGCGACGAGCAAGACGCGATTGCCGTCGAAAGCCACAACCGCGCCCAGCGCGCGATTGAGGCCGGTCACTTCAAGGGCCAAATCGTCCCAGTGGTGCTCAAAAGCCGCAAGGGCGACGTCGCCTACGAGGTGGACGAGCACTACCGCCCCAACTGCACGCTGGCCGACATGGCCAAGCTCAAGCCGGTGTTTGCCAAAGAAAACGGCACGGTGACGGCTGGCAATGCCTCGGGCATCAACGATGCGGCAGCCGCCGTAGTGCTGATGGAAGCGGGCGCTGCCAAAGCGCGTGGCCTGCAGCCGCTGGCGCGCTTGGTGGCCTACGCCCACGCCGGTGTCGATCCGAAATACATGGGCATTGGCCCGGTGCCCGCCACGCAACTGGCGCTGAAAAAAGCTGGCTTGACGGTGGCTGATTTGGACGTGATCGAAGCCAACGAAGCCTTCGCCGCCCAAGCCTGCGCTGTGTCGCGTGATTTGGGGCTGGACCCGGCCAAGGTCAACCCGAATGGTTCGGGCATTTCGCTCGGCCACCCGATTGGCGCGACTGGCGCGCTGATCACCGTGAAAGCCCTGCACGAGCTGCAGCGCGTTCAAGGCCGTTACGCGCTGGTGACGATGTGCATTGGCGGCGGCCAAGGCATTGCGGCAATTTTTGAGCGCATGTAAATCTAAAGTGCGCTTGGCGCACTGACCATAAAAAATGGCTCCCTCGGGAGCCATTTTTGTGTGCGCTGCTAACGCTTGCGGGTGCTTAGTCGCGCACCACCAGCACCGGAATACGCACCACACCCAGCACGCGCTGGGTGACGCTGCCAAGCATCAGCTTTTCCAAGCCCCGGCGGCCATGCGAACCCATGATGACCAAATCAGCGCCGACGCTTTCAATGGCACGCACGATGCCGTCGTGTACCGCATGGCCTTCGCCGACCACGGTGTTGACGGTGACGCCAGCCTCCTCCATCGACGTCTTCGCCGCCTCCAACGCCGCATTGGCTTCGGACGTGGCGGCGCTCAGGTACTGGGCTTGGCCGTAGGCAAAATCAGCGCCCACGCCGGTAAAGGGGTAGGGATCGACCACGTACAACACCGTCACCGTGCTGCCCAAGCTCTTGGCCAGCGTAGCGGCGCGGGCAACCGCAAACATCGAAGTGGGCGAACCATCAACCGGCACCAGAATATTTTTGAACATCAATTTTTCCTTAAATAGTTTGAAGCAGGCAAGAGACCTGCAAAAGCGCATGGCACGTGCCACAGCACACAGCTTACCCGCGTAAAACAGACTTCTTGAGAGTATCCAACACGGGCGGCAAGATTGCGCACCGGCACCGATAACCAGCACCTGTAACATTCGCCGCTCCACTCCATCGCCCCAGCGCCGCCGCCCGCTCTTGCCAAACCCCACCAGCCATGTCCACTGAACGTCGCCACTTCACCCGTGTTCTGTTTCAAGTCCCCGGCTGGTTGAGTACCGACCACGAGCACCAGCCGGTGCAGCTGCAACTGCCGGTACAGGTGCAGGATTTATCACTCAAAGGCGCTTTGGTGATAGCGCGTGAGCCGCTGCCAGTGGGCACCGAGTGCCAGCTCATCGTGCCGC
This sequence comes from Giesbergeria sp., assembly GCA_041798325.1. GTDB lineage: Bacteria > Pseudomonadota > Gammaproteobacteria > Burkholderiales > Burkholderiaceae_C > Simplicispira. The sequence goes on along the minus strand of JBHCAP010000027.1, from coordinate 49,432 downwards.
TGAGCGATTGCGACGAACGCATCAGCATGTCGATGCAAGTGGTGCAAGTGCAAGAGCTACAGGTGGGTTTGGTCTGCCGCAGCATTGACCTCGACAGCGTGACGCATCTGCGCCGCCTGCTGGAGCTGCAGCTGGGCGACCCGGCGCTGCTGGAGCGCGATTTGGCGGCGTTCTTTAATTTGGGCAGCAAGCCATGAACGCGCGATAAACCCGCTGGGCTGCTGGCTTGTGCAAAGCACGGTTTTTTGCCCCCTACAATGGCGCTGTCTGCGAAGCCGCCGGGCTTTATATTTCCTTGAACCAATGCTCATACGAGCCCGGGCTTGGTACATTGCCCAGCAAGCGTGATCGTCTCGCGTTAGATGAACCCAATGCAGGGCTGCCCTTGCCCACCTGAACCCCCGGTTCAGGATGACAGGCCCGGTCGCATTCGCAGACACCTTTTTTGACAGCGCGCCCTTTGTGGCGCGCTGTTGCATTTCTAGCCGCCACTTTCCGTCTATCTCCCATGCTCAGCACCTACTTAATCATTCAATTGATGGCTCTCGGGCTTACCACGGGTTTTTTGGCCGGTTTGCTGGGGATTGGCGGCGGCATGATGCTGGTGCCCTTCATCACCTACATGCTCAGCCAGCAGCAGGTAGCGCCCGATTTGGCGGTGAAGATGGCGATTGCCACCTCGATGGCGACGATTTTGTTCACCTCCATCTCTAGCGTGCGCGCCCACCATAAGCGCGGCGCGGTGCGCTGGGAGCTGGTGTGGCGCTTGGCACCGGGCATTGCGCTGGGGGGTATTGCGGCCAGCTTGGGCGTGTTTGCGCTGCTCAAAGGCTCGTTTTTGGCGATATTTTTTGGTCTGTTCGTCAGCTTCTCTGCGGTGCAGATGTTTATCGACCGCAAACCTGCGCCGGCACGGCAAATGCCCGGCACCGGCGGTCAAGTGGCGGCGGGCAGCGTGATTGGTTTTATCTCCGGTTTGGTCGGCGCGGGCGGCGGCTTTATCAGCGTGCCGTTTATGACTTGGTGCAACGTCTCCATCCACAACGCCGTCGCCACCAGCGCGGCGCTGGGCTTTCCGATTGCGCTGTCGAATGTGCTGGGCTATATCGCCGGCGGCCAATCGGTGGCGGGGCTGCCGCCGGCGTCACTGGGCTATGTCTGGCTGCCGGCGCTGGGCGTGATTGCCAGTTGCAGCGTGTTGACCGCGCCGCTGGGCGCGCGCTCGGCACACCGCCTGCCAGTGAAGCTGCTCAAGCGTATTTTTGCCAGCCTGCTGCTGGGCTTGGCCGGTTATATGCTCTGGAAGGGGCTGAACACTTAGCCCAATGCTGGACGCGGCTTAATCAAAAATAATAGCTGCTAGCGCCCGTGTTTATTGGGCTAGAGGCCAAAAACACTATAAATTAACCGTTAATTGGTGCGCGCCAACAACGCATCAAAATCCGCCGGTGCCAGCGCCGGCGAGCATAAAAAGCCTTGGTAGTAATCGCACTGCAATTGCTGCAAAACCGCGCGCTGGGCTGCTGTTTCCACCCCTTCGGCCACCACCCGCATCCGCAGGGCGCGCCCCATGTGGATGATGGCGCTGACAATGGCGTGGTCGCCCTCGTCATCGGGCAGGCCACGCACAAACGACTGGTCCACCTTCAACTTGTGAATGGGCAGTTTTTTCAGGTACGCCAAACTGGAATAACCCGTACCAAAGTCGTCAATCGCCAAAGCCACGCCCAACTGGGCCACGCTGGCCAAGCGTTCGGCGGCTTCTTGTGCGCCTTTGAGCAAAATGGATTCTGTCAGCTCCAACTCCAGCAATTCGGGCGGCAACTGGTATTTGCCCAGCAGCTGCACCAAGCGCTGAACAAAGTCAGGCTGGCCAAACTCTAGCGCCGACACGTTCACCGACACCACCAGTGTCTTGCCCGCCTGCCGCCAACGTGCGGCCTGCTGCACCGCCTGCTCCAGCACCCACGCACCCAGCGTGATGATGTAGCCGGTTTCTTCCGCCAACGGAATAAAAACGCCCGGCGAAACCGCCCCCAAGTGGGGGTCGGTCCAGCGCAGCAAGGCTTCTGCGCCCAAAATTTCACCGGTCAATAAATTGAGCTGCGGCTGGTAATGCACCGTCATCGCCTGCTGCTCCAGCGCTTGGCGCAGCGCGTGCTCCAGCTGCATACGCGCCAGCAGGTTGGCATTCATTTGCGGGTGATAAAAGCCGTAGCTGCCGCGCCCTTGGTCTTTGATGCGGTACATCGCCGTGTCGGCCTGCTTGATCAGCTCATCCAACGTCGTACCGTCTTGCGGGTACATGGCAATACCCATGCTGCATTGGACGGAAAATCCAATGCCGTCCAGTGTGAACGGACGCTGCATTTCTTCTTGAATCCTCTGCGCCACCATTTCGCCAGCGCCAGCATTAGCGCCATGCAAATAAACCACAAATTCATCGCCACCCAAGCGGCACAGCACATCGACTTGGCGCAAACAAGACTGCAAACGCGCCGCCACCAACTGCAAAACGCGATCACCAAAGGCGTGCCCAAGCGAGTCGTTAACAATTTTGAAACGGTCAAGGTCTAAAAATAGCACCGCAAACGGCATCACCGCAGGCAGCGCGCTCTCCATCGCCGCCGCAACCCGCTGCGACAGCAACAGCCGATTGGGCAAGCCCGTTAATGCGTCGCTGTAGGCCAATTCGTTGATGCGTTGTTGCGCTACCTGCTGCGCGGTCAGGTCACGCATAAAGCCGATGCTTTGGCTGGTTTCGTTTTCTTCATCGCGCAGCAACACCCACGACAAATGCACCGGGCAAGCGCTAACCAATCCGCGCAATAACAGCAAATCGCCTTGCCAAACACCGTCAGACTGCCACGCAGCTTGGACTTGTTGGCTTGAAAAGCGGACATTTTCAGCCGCAAACAATGCCGTCACTGCCGTGCCTCGCAAAAGAGCGGCTGACTGCGCCAACAACGCCTGCCCCGCTGGGTTGACGCGCAGCAGGCAATGGTTGTGGTCGGCAATAAAAATAGCGTCGGGACTGGATTCAAATACTTTGGCCGCCAAGCGCAAATCGGCCTGCGCCTGCACTTCTTGGCTGATGTCACGAAACGAATACACCCGCCCCATCACGCTGCCGTGGTTCAGCTGCGGCACGCTGCGCCGCTCCAGCACTTGGCCGCTGTGCAGCGTAAAGACATCGCAGCTGTGTATCTCTGGACTGGCTGCTAAAGCGCTCATCCGCTCCAAGTACAGCGGCAAATCCACCACGCTGGCCGCCATAAAGGCATGTAACGCCTCGTCGTTGCGCTGCACCAGCAGCTGTTGCGGCATGTTCCAGATGTGCGCCAAGCGCTGATTAAAGGCTCGGACACTGCCATCCAAGGCGCACACCAACATACCATCGGCCGCCGAGTCCAGCGTCGCCCGCAGCTGCGACAACAGCGACTCCAGCGCCCGCTCGGTGTCCTGCTGGGCACTGCAATCGAGCATCGTCACCAGCAGCGCAGCGCCGGGTTCGAGCAGCTCAAACGGCACCACGCGCCGCTGCACCGGCACCAGCGCGCCATCCGCGCGCAGCACACTGGAAAAAGAGTGAATGCCCTGCAACAGCGCCTCTGAGGCATCGCTCCAAAACACGTGGTCTTCGGGCATGACCGCCCACTGCAACACCGGCAAGCCCACAACATCAGCACGCGCGCAACCGACCATGCGCGCCGCACTCAGGTTGGCAAAAATAATATGGCGTGTTTTCGCATCGACCACCCAGACGGCTTCTTGCAAAGCATCAAAGGCGGCGCGCCAGAGACGCGCGTGCTCAGGTGAGATGGCCGTCACAAGCTGGCCTCGCGCCGAGGCAACGCAACTGCGCGCTCGAAAAAATAGTAGATGCGCTGGCGCGGCGACAAATAATCCAGCGCGGCGCGCGGCAGTTGCGACGGCTTCAAACTGCGCAAAATACCCAGCTCAGGCAAGCTCTGCAAATCGAGCACCGGTGCCTGCTCTTGCGGCACATCTGGATCGTGGACGATGACTTTGGGGCGCAGCGGACGCGCTGAATTGACCGATATCACCAACGCGTACAAACCATTGACCAGCTGCACCACCGAGCCGGGCGGATAAACCCCCATCATGCGGATAAACGCATTGAGTGTGACGGCATCAAAGTGCGCCTTCATTCTGGAAAAAAGCACCGACAGCGCCTCGTGCGGCGTCAACGCATCGGCATAGTTTGCTGGGTTACACAAGCCGTCATAGCGGTTGACCAAGGCCAAAATGCGCCCGGCAGGGCTTAAATCTTCGCCCAACAACCCCAAGGGGAAACCACTGCCATCAGCAGCTTCGTGGTGCTGCGCAATCGCAATCAACACCGAACTGGGCAAATCCATACTTTGCGCTAAAGCAACTGATGCACCCACATGGTCTTCATAGGCGCGTCTCTGGCCTCTCAGCGGGACTGACAATTGCCCCTTGCCGATGTCATGCAGTAACGCTGCCAAGCCGAGCTCTTGCAACTGGGGCAAACTGAAACCCTGCGCCTGGCCTAGCAGCAGACACAGCACCATCACATTGACCGGATGCATACCGCTGCACTCACCGATGCCTTCGGTTATCAAGCGAATCACCGATTCGCCGTTGCACTGCAAATCATCCACACACTCGGATACCAGCGCACAGCTGGCCATGCGCGCACTGGCCGCATCGTTGTGCGCCACTTGCGCTAGGCGGTGGTACTGGTCTGCTGTAGATAAAAACCGCTGATCGCAACTGATCAGATGGCGCCGCTCTGTGGCCAAGCCCTGCGCGGGTGCCAGCGCCCCCTGTGCGAGCGGAGAAAATACTGTCGCCGCTGCACTTGTTTTTGCTTTCAGGGCAACAGCAGAGTTGGCGAACGCCTCTTGCCCGGCCTGTTCGCTTGTGTCTTCTGCAAACAACGCATCACTTTTGCCCGGCTCATAGCGCACCCGCTCCAAGCCTAGACTGCGCAGCGCCTCAATCTGATCGGCCGAGGTGATACGAAAACTACTGACCGGAAACGGATGGCGCAACCAACCCAAATCGAGGTGAACAAAAATGCCCACCCGCAATTGGTCGATAGCGATAAAAGAAAAGGGGTTTGGATGATTCACTTGCAAGTGCCAAGATTGAAGAAAATTGCTTCAACAACCATCGGATGCAATTTCTTACCCATTATCAGCGCCATCCAGAGCCCTGCTGGTCAGGCTTTACCAGCCGAGTACCGCCGTCGGCTACCGACACCATAGCGATGGGGTATAGATCAAATCCATCCACAGCGCGCCCAGTGCTACGCCGCACAGCAAAAAGCCGGCCATGCGCGTGCCCCAGCTCTCGCGGACGTTGTTCATGCGGGTGCGTAAGCGCAGCCAAAGCCACGGCCCAGCCAGCAACCACAACCCGCTGCCAATACCAAACAACGCCATCGTCACCGCGCCTTGTAATGCGCCGCCACTCAACGCCGCAACCAACAAAGCGGAGTACAGCAAACCGCACGGCATCAGCGTCCACAAAAAGCCGGTGGCAAACACGCCGCCCGGCGCAGCCACCACCGGACGCACCAGCGCCCAGACGCTGCGGCCAGCGCTTTCTATCCATGCGGGTTGGCGCGCTTGCACCATCATCATCAAACCCCACGCCAACACGGCAACGTGCAGCATCGTCCAAGCTGGGCGCAGCGCGGTGGTTTGCTGGGTCATCCACGCTAAGCTTTGCATCGCCATTGCTGCCACGGCACCGGCGCTGGAATAGCCCAGCAAACGCCCGCTGTGATATGCCAGCAGGCGCAAGCCGGGGCGATGAGGGCTATTAATTTGTTTTTCAGATTGCTTTTTAGGCTGCCATTGCATCGGTTGCTCTGTAATAACCGCTGGCGCAGCATTTGATGCTGGCTCGCTCCCAGCACCGACCACCGCAGTGCAAGGGGCAGCGCACATGGCAAGGCAGTGCGGACCGCCGACCACACCCATCACCAAAGATGCCCAAGCCAGTGAGGCCAGCATCGCGCTCAAATAATGCGCGAAAACCGCGCCCGGTTTCGATCCATTTGGAGATTTTTGTCAAATAGCATGGCAATTCCGCGGACAAAATACCAACCCATTTCTGTCACCTCAACGCCCTCGGCGCTCAATTGAACTAAGCCTTGCCGCTGCATTTCTTTCAAACGCTCTATTTCTAGGGCGAAATATTGCTGAAAATCAATCAACCAAGCTTGGCTCAGCGGCTCAAACAGCAGTTCGCCTTGGCACATTAAAGCCATGATGACTGCACGGCGCACCAAGTCATCACGTGTCAGCGCTAGGCCGCGCACCACCGGCAGCTTTCCTTGATTGATGCGATCGTAATACTCATCCAACGTTTTGGCGTTTTGGCTGTAAGTAGCCCCCACGCGGCCAATGGCTGAAACCCCTAGCGCAATCAAATCGCAGTCCGGCTGGGTGCTATAGCCTTGAAAATTACGGTGTAAACGCCCTTGACGTTTGGCCACAGCCAGCGCGTCATCGGGCAAAGCAAAGTGGTCCATGCCGACATACACATAACCGGCTTGGCTAAACGAATCCAGCGCGCGCGACAGCATCGCCACCTTGTCCGACGCCATTGGCATATCGGCGCTAATGATGCGCCGCTGCGGCTTAAAACGCTCGGGCAAATGGGCATAGGCGTACAACGCAATGCGGTCGGGACGCAGCTCGGCCACCTGCGCCAATGTGCGCTCAAACGACTCAGCGGTTTGGCGCGGTAAGCCATAAATCAAGTCGGCGTTGATGGACTCAAACCCCAGCTTGCGGGCAGCGGCCATCAACTCAAAAACCTGCTCTGCCGGCTGCACGCGGTTAACAGCTTTTTGCACCTCGGGATCAAAGTCTTGCACGCCAAAGCTCAAGCGGTTAAAGCCCAACTCGGCCAAAAAGGCCAGCCGGTCGGCATCCACGGTGCGCGGATCAACCTCAATGGAGTATTCGCCGCCCGGCACCAACGTGAAGTTGCTGCGCAGCATCTCCATCAGCTCGCGCAGGCCGTCGTTGGTCAAAAACGTCGGCGTACCGCCGCCAAAATGCAGCTGACTAACCACTTGACCCTTGCCGCAATGGGCAGTGTGCAAGTCCATCTCGCGGCTTAGGTAGCGCAGATAGACTTCGGCGCGCTCGGGGTGTTTGGTAATGATTTTGTTACAGGCGCAGTAGTAACACAGCGACTCGCAAAACGGAATATGCACATACACCGACAGCGGCTGCGCGGTGGCCAGGCTGCGCCGCTCTTGCAGCGCCAGCACATATTCGGCCTCGCCAAACGCCTCGACAAAACGGTCAGCTGTCGGATAAGAGGTGTAACGCGGCCCTGATACGTCAAAGCGGTTCAGCAATTCGGGAGTAATAGCAATCATTGGGTCTTCCTAGCAACCGCAGGACTGTGCACTATGGCAGCCTTGGCGCGGTTGATGCCCGTCAAGGGCTATAAACAAGAATCTGAAAAGCTAGTTCATAATTTGATTTATGTCAGCCGTCCCCAAAACCGCCTCTGTGCCTTACGCCTTCACCTCTGATGAAGCCAGCAAATCGTCGCATGACGGGGGTTACATCCCCATTCAAATGACACCGCAGACCATCAAAATCGCCTGCTCTAGTTGTAATTTGCGCGAGCTGTGTATGCCGGTGGGCTTGAATGAGGCACAGCTGCAACGTATCGACGAAGTGGTTGCTACCCGACGCAAAGTCAAGCGCGGCGGCACTTTGTTTCGCAATGGGGAAGAGTTTGTCTCGCTCTACGCTATTCGCACCGGATTCTTTAAAACCTGCGTTGCCACCGAAGATGGGCGCGACCAAGTCACGGGCTTTCAGATGGCGGGCGAAATCATCGGGCTCGATGGCATCGTCAACGACCACCACACTTGCGACGCCGTAGCGCTCGAAGATGCCGAGGTCTGCGTCATGCCGTTTGACCGGATTGAAGAACTCTCGCGCGAAGTCACTGCCCTGCAAAGCCACGTACACAAAATCATGAGCCGCGAAATCGTGCGCGAACACGGTGTGATGCTGCTGCTGGGCAGCATGCGCGCAGAAGAGCGCTTGGCAGCGTTTTTGCTGAACTTGGTGCAGCGCCTGCACACGCGCGGTTTTTCGCAGTCCGAGCTGGTGCTGCGCATGACGCGCGAAGAAATTGGCAGCTACCTGGGTTTGAAACTCGAAACCGTTAGCCGTACCTTCTCCAAGTTTGTCGAAGACGGCACCGTCGAAGTCAAACAACGCCATGTGCGCATCTTGAATGCCGATGCACTCAAACGGATCGTCAATCAGCAGTCGGGGCACTAACGGTTACGAAAAGCTACGAAAGACCGCGTAGCAACAAGCCGAAGCAAAAAAAGCCATCTACGACTAGGAAAGCGGTTTTTTTAACAGTAGCATCCACCGTACCAGTAGAGAACCCGGTTTTCACTGCTTCAATGACCACCCCCAAAGGAACATCTAACATGGCAACTGCAAAAAAAGCCCCCGCAAAGACAACCGCTCCTGCCGCTGAGGCCAGTGCCCCAGCCGCCAAAAAGCGCACTCCTAACGCCGCCTTCATGAAAGCACTCACCCCCAGCGCTGCTTTGGCTGCCGTAGTGGGCGCTGATCCGCTGCCGCGCACTGAAGTCATCAGCAAGCTGTGGGTTTACATCAAGGCCAACGACCTGCAAGAACCCACCAACAAACGCCTGATCAACGCCGATGCCAAGCTCAAAAAAGTTTTTGACAAGCCACAGGTGTCGATGTTCGAAATGGCTGGCCTGATCGGCAAGCACCTCTCCTAATTACGCAGCGCACCAGCGTGCCTCTTGAAAACCGGCCTAGCCGGTTTTTTTTTGCCTATCGCAAAAGTAAGTGTTGCTTTTGCACCAAACAAATACGAATCAATATCAATTGATTTACTATCGGCACCTTGTCGATGCACAGCCAATTTTCTAGCCACTGCCTCGGTTTCTTGGTTCGCGCACCTGCCGCGTCCACGCCCCATTTCTCTCCGATGGAGTTCCCAATTGGCTAATTCACCACAACTACCACTGCACACCGATAACTTAATTCTGCCCTTGGGCGCGCTAATGCTGGCCGCTTCGGTCAGCAGCTGGGCGCAAACCGCTCCTCCAGCCACAGCCACGCTGTCCACCGTGACAGTAAAAGACAGCGCGCAAGTGCAAAGCAAAGACACCGTGCGCGTCAAAAAAACCACCGTCGGCAAAGGCAAGCAAGACATCCGCGACATTCCGCAGTCGGTCACCGTGTTCACCGAAAAGCTGATGAACGACCGCAACCAAGACGACTTTCGCGATGTGCTGCGCACCACTGCGGGCGTGACCTTTCAAGCGGGTGAAACCGGCGAAGAAGACGTGCGCCTGCGTGGCTTTTCGCTCGGCCAAGCCGGCGACATTTACACCGACGGCATGAAAGACGCGCCGCTGTACGAGCGCGACACCTTTAACCTCGACCGCGTTGAAGTGCTCAAAGGCTCGGCCTCGATGCTGTTTGGCAAAGGCTCTACCGGCGGCGTGGTGAACCAAGTGAACAAGGCACCGCTGCTGATTGACCAGCACGAAGCCTCGTACACCTTGGGCACCGGCAGCGAGCACCGCATCACCGGCGACTTCAACTTCAAGACCGGCGAGAACGCCGCCCTGCGCCTCAACGCAATGGTGCACAACCACAAAAACCACGGTGCCACGCAAAATAAACGCGGCATTGCGCCGACGTTTGCGTGGGGCATTGGCACGCGCGATGAGTTCTCGGTCGGCCTGTATTACTTGGACGTGCAAGGCCGCCCTCAATACAACAGCCCGTGGATTAACGACAACGGCCAAATCGTGCCAACGCTGCCCGCGAAAAATTACTACGGCTTGAACAGCGACCACCTCAACACCTCGTCGCAGTACCTGACCCTTGGCCACATTCACCGCTTTGGCGATGGCGGCGAAGTTCAAACCCGCCTGCGCCACGGCCAGTACGAGCGCGACTTGCTGGCCAGCGTGATCCGCTTTGGCACGCCCATCACCGCCCTCGACCAAATCAGCAGCGCCACACCGCTGACGCGCAGCTCCAAAGGCCGCATTGGCGACAGCACCATGACGCAGCTGCAAAGCGACTACACCAACTCGCTGAACTTAGGCGGCATGAAGCACGACATCTTGGCCGGCTTTGACTACTACCGCGACAGCGCCAACCGCAATTCGAGCTATGCCAACGCAGCCGGCAATTCGTCGGCCACCAACGGCCTACAAACCTCGGTCGGCACACCCAACAACGGCGCTTGGGCACCCGACACCCGCGCGCCCGTCGCCTACAACACCTTCAAGGCGCAAAACGTTGGCCTGTACCTGCAAGACACGATGGCGCTGACCTCCACCGTCAAACTGGTAGGCGGCTTGCGCTACGACCACTTCAAGGCGACTTACCGCAATGCCGACGGCTCGCTGGGCGATGAAGTATCCGACGGCCTGTGGAGCCCGCGCGTCGGCACGCTGTTCCAGCCCGATGAGCTGTCGTCTTACTACGTCTCGTATGGCTCGTCGTTCAACACCTCGGCTGATACCTACCAGTTTGGCAACGTCAACGCCAACACTGGCTCGCTGGCCGATACGCCCGCCGAAAAGAGCCGCAACATCGAAATCGGCGGCAAATGGGAGCTGTTTGAGCGCCGCGCCCTGCTGGGCGTGGCCGCGTTCTACAGCGAGAAATACAACGAACGCAACACCGACCCGGACAACCCCGGCTACTTGCTCTCGGGCAAGCGCCACGCCACCGGCATGGAGTTCAACTTGGCTGGCCGCATCACGCCGAAGTGGGAAATCTTCATGAACCACACTTGGATTCCCAGCGCCAAAATCGACCAAAGCACCACCGTGCTGGCAGCCAACGGCAGCGGCGCACAGGTCAAGGGCGACCGCCCCGGCCTGACACCCAAGCACAGCGGCAGCGTCTGGAGCACCTACGCCGTCACGCCCCAAGTGCGCGCCGGCGCAGGTTTGACCTACCGCAGCGCGCAAAACCCCGAAGGCTCGCGCGCGATGGAGGCCAAAAGCTTTGCCACGCTGGACGCCATGGTCGAGTACAGCTTTGATGAAAAAACCTCGCTCAAGCTCAACGTCACCAATTTGACGGACAAGCTGTATGCCGACACGCTGTACCGAGGCTTTTATGGTGCCGGCGCAGCACGCACGGTGCAGCTGACGCTGAAGTCGCGCTTCTAAGCGGCAGACCTCGGAAATCAACCCTGAAAGGCCATTGACCCATGTTTTTGCACCTGAAAAACATCCTCACGCCGGACGAAATCCACACCGCCCGCGCTGTGCTGGATGCCGATGATGCCCCGTGGGTCGATGGCCGCTTGAGCGCCGGCGGCCAAGCGCTGGCGCACAAGCGCAACGAGCAGCTGCGCCAAGACAGCGCCCCGTCGCAGCAACTGCGCGCGCTGGTCTTGGCGGCGCTGCAGCGCGACGCGCTGTTTTTCTCCGCCGCGCTGCCTAAAAAGATTTTTAACCCGCTGTTCAACCGCTACAGCGGCGCGAGCAATTTCTACGGCGACCACGTTGATGGCGCGGTGCTGCGCTCCAAATCGCCCGACCAATGGGTGCGCAGCGACATCTCTTGCACGCTGTTTTTGGCCGAGCCGCACGAATACGACGGCGGCGAGCTGTGCATCCAAGAAGCGCACAGCACCCGCCAAGTCAAACTGCCCGCCGGCGACATGGTGCTGTACCCCAGCTCCAGCGTCCACCAAGTCGCACCGGTGACGCGCGGTGCGCGCCTTGCCAGCTTTTTCTGGATCGAAAGCATGGTGCGCTCGACCGAACAGCGCCTGCTGCTGTGGAACATGGACATGGATTTGCTCCAATTGCGCAGCCGCGTCGGTGAGACGGACGCAGCCGTCGTCGGCCTGACCGGCACCTACCACAACCTGCTGCGCATGTGGGCTGACGCTTAACATCAAAAACAATAGCTGCTAGCGCCCGTATTCATTGGGCTAGAGGCCAATTTGACCCATAAAACCCCTCAAACACCCGTTTTGCAGCGCCACAACGTGCCGCACAACACCGCCAGCCTCTTTGAGCACGAACACTTGGCGCAGCGGGCGCTGGACGCCAACGCTTGGGCGTATTTCAGCGGCGGCGCGGCGGACGAAATCACCCTGCGCGCCAACCGCAGCGCGTGGGACGACATCACCTTGCAGCCGCGCGTACTGCAAGCGCTGGCCGGCGGCCACACGCGCGTTGAGCTGCTGGGTCGCACGCTGGCGCACCCCATCCTGTTAGCGCCGGTGGCTTTTCAAAAGCTGGCGCACCCCGATGGCGAACTGGCCAGCGCCGTGGCCGCCGCCGCGCTGGGTGCCGGCATGGTGCTGAGTACGCAATCGAGCACGCCGCTGGAAGATGTCGCCGCCGCCATGCTGGGCGACAGCGGGCGCGGGGCGCTGTGGTTTCAGCTGTATTTGCAGCACGACCGGGGCTTTACCCGCCAACTGGTGCAGCGCGCCGAAGCCGCTGGCTACGAGGCGCTGGTGCTGACGGTGGACGCCCCCACCAGCGGCACCCGCGACCGCGAACGCCGCGCTGGCTTTTGCCTGCCGCCGGGCATCTCTGCGGTCAATTTGGTGGGATTGCCGCCACCGCCGCCCGTGCAACTGCGCCCCGGCCAAAGCGCACTGTTTGACGGCCTGCTGCAACACGCGCCAACGTGGGACGACGTGGCGTGGCTGCAATCCATCACGCGCCTGCCGGTGCTGCTCAAGGGCGTACTGCACCCGAGCGACGCGCGCCAAGCAGCCGCGCTGGGCGTGGCCGGGCTGATCGTCTCCAACCACGGCGGGCGCACGCTCGACACCGCGCCCGCCAGCGCCCACGCCCTGGCGCGCATTGCTGACGCGGTGCAAGGCTCGCTGGCGTTGCTGGTCGATGGCGGTATTCGGCGCGGCACCGATGTGCTCAAAGCGATGGCGCTGGGAGCCAGCGCCGTGCTGGTCGGGCGGCCAGCGATTTATGGACTGGCGCACGCCGGCGCTGCCGGGGTCGCCCACGTGCTGCGCCTGTTGCGCGACGAGCTGGAAATCGCTATGGCTTTGAGCGGCTGCCGCACGCTGGCGCAGGCCACGCCGGCTTTGCTGCAAGCGCCCTCAAAAACCCAGCCGTGACCCCACCCCCAGCAGGGTGGCGACGCCAAGGGCGGCAAAAATGGCCGCAGCGATCGAATGCACCAGCTTCATCGGAATTTTGGCGGCCAGTTTGTCGCCGACAAACACCGCAGGCACGTCGGCAATCAGCATCCCGAGCGTGGTGCCAATCACCACCATCACCGGCGCCGCGTAATGCGCGGCCAGCGCCACCGTAGCGATCTGCGTTTTGTCACCCATCTCGGCCAGAAAAAAGGTGATCAAGGTAGCGCCGAAAACGCCGAACCTTTGGGCGATCTGCGTTTCCTCGTCTTCGATCTTGTCTGGAATCAAAGTCCAAACAGCCATGCCGAGAAACGAGAGACCCAACGCCCAGCGCATCATTTCTGGACTGACCACCGCCGTGATCCACGCGCCTAGAGCGCCGGCCAAGCCGTGGTTGACCAAAGTCGCCACCAAAATGCCGAGGATGATAGGCACGGGTTTTTTGAAGCGGGCGGCCAAAATAAAGGCGAGAAGTTGCGTTTTGTCGCCGATTTCAGCCAAGGCGACCACGCCAGTCGAGACTAAGAGGGAGTCCATACATATTTCCAGGCCGGTTTGCAGACGATTGACCACCACGCATCCCCGGCCAAAATCGGAGGCGTGGTGGTCAAAGGTCTTGCCAAGCTCAAAAACCGCTGACGCCATGACCGTGTGGGCCAAGTATGTTGACGTCAGCCTCTTCGATGCGAAGAGCGGCTACTCCCCAATGACCGCGCGAATATAACAGCGCCAGAGAGCATCGCCCGCTTTGGTGCGCTCTATTTTCTGCGCCTCAATGCCGCACCAATTGCTAATGCGACGAATTCTCATTTATAATCATTTGCAACGTGAACCACCTGCCACTCAGCGCCCCATTGCCATGATTGTTTGTGTCTGCCGCCGTATTTCTGACCGTGACATCGCCCGCCATGCGCGTGCGGGTATGGGTTTTGATGAAATCCAGTTTGAGCTGGGCGTTGCCACCCAATGCGGTCGCTGCGAAGACTGCGCCCGCGACGTAGTCGCCCAATGCAACGGCACCTTCCCCGTGGCGGCACTGCACAACAGCAGCGCTGACGATGTTCGCGCCAGCCTTGGCACATATTGAAGGACGACACTATGGCACTGACCTTCTTGAGCGCCAGTGCGCTGATAGTGGTGTTATCGGCTTGGTGCATTTTTCACCTTTAATTTAAGTCAAATCGGCCTCTAGCCCAATAGATACAAGCGCTAGTAGCTATCATTTTATTTATGTCTTCTTACGACCGTTACGCTACTACAGCCAGCCCCAAGCGCCTGAGCCGCAATGCGTTCATCGCTGGCGGCGTGGTGCTGCTGCACGTTGCCGCGCTGTGGGCGTTTCAGTCTGGAATGGCGCACAAAGTGGTCGCCGTCATCGTACCGCCGCAAGCCATCGCCTACATCATGGCGCCGCCCACACCCGAGGTGCAGCCGCCGCCCCCCGCACCGCCGCCGCCCACTCCCGCACCGCCGACACCGACGCCGCGCCCCGCAGTCGTCAAAAAAGCCACGCCGCGCCCCGCGCCCGCGCCGCTGCCGGTGGCCGACAGCGCACCCTCGCCCAACGCCCCCGTCGTCGCCGCCGCCGAGTCCGCGCCCGAGCCGACCCCCGCCGCACCGCCAGCGCCCGCCGCACCCGCTGCCCCGCCCGCCCCGCCCGCACCGCGCATTGAGCAGCCGTCCAGCAACGCCGCCTACCTGAACAACCCGTCGCCGGGCTACCCCTCCATCAGCCGGCGCATGGGCGAAGAGGGCAAAGTCGTGCTGCGCGTGCTCATCAGCGCCGATGGCAAGCCCGAAAAAATAGAAATCCAAAAATCCAGCGGCTACGAGCGGCTCGACCGCCACGCCCAAGACACCGTGCAGCGCTGGCGCTTTGTCCCCGGAAAACGCAACGGCGTGCCCGAGGCGATGTGGAATTTGGTGCCGATCAACTTTGTTCTCGAATAATTTTTAGCTTTCAGGAGTCTTCATGGAATCGCAATTTGGCATTGCCAACGTCTGGATGCAGGGCGACTTTGTCACCCGCTTTGTTGCTGTGCTGCTATTAGTGATGTCGCTGGCCTCGTGGATCGTCATCTTCATCAAGGCGCTGGACATTCTGAAATTTCAGAAAAACGCCCGCGCCGCAAAAAACTTTTGGCACAGCGAAGACTTCGCCGCTGGCCTGGACAAACTCGGCGGCGACGAGAGCAACCCGTTTCGCCAACTGGCGCTGGAAGGGCGCGAAGCCACCGCCCACCACCGCAACACCCAAGGCCAGCTGCACGACACGCTGGACGTGAGCGACTGGGTGACGCGCTGCCTGCGCAACTGCTTGGATGAATTTACTGCCCGCCTGCAACTGGGCTTGGCCATCTTGGCCTCGGTCGGCTCGACGGCGCCGTTTATTGGCCTGTTTGGCACGGTGTGGGGCATTTACCACGCGCTGCTGGCGATTGGCACCTCGGGCCAATCGACCATCGACAAAGTCGCCGGCCCAATTGGCGAGGCGCTGATCATGACGGCACTCGGTTTGGCGGTCGCCATTCCGGCGGTGCTGGGCTACAACGGCTTGGTGCGCGGCAACAAATCCATCCTGATTCGCCTCAACAGCTTTGCGCACGACCTGCACGCTTACTTTGTGACGGGCGCGCGGGTTTCGAGCGGTGGTGATTCAGCGAAAGTAGTCCCGCTGAAGAAAGGCGCCTGAGCATGGCCTTCGGAACCCAAGACGAAGCCGATGAGGTGATGAACGAGATCAACATGACGCCGCTGGTCGATGTGATGTTGGTGCTGTTGATCATCTTCATCATCACCGTGCCGGTGATGAAGCACGCGGTCAACGTCGATTTGCCGCGCGCGGCGAACCAGCCCGAGCTGATCAAGCCCGAAACCGTGCGCCTGAGCGTCGCCGCCGACGGCAGCTATTTTTGGAACGGCGAGCCAGTCGATGACGGCGCGCTAGAGAGCAACCTGCAAGCCGAAGCGGCCAAAGAACCCCAGCCCGAGCTGCACATCAACGGCGACAAAGCCGTGCGCTACGAGCGCGTAGCACAGGCGATGGCGGCGGCGCAGCGCTCGGGCGTGCGCAAGATTGGCTTTGTCACCGACCCAGTGCCGTAAATCCGCATCCAGACTTTCAAGATTTATTTACCCATGTCAGCCAATACCACCAGCACCGAGCAGCGCCCGCCCAGCCAAATCCCCGCCGTTAACAGCCAAAATTTGCTGCAAGGCCAAAAGACGGTGGCCATCCACCACAACGGCGCCGTTTACCGATTGCAGGCCACGCGCTTGGGCAAGCTCATCCTGACCAAATAAACAGTTTCATCGTGGGGCGACCAGCGGGTTTAGCAAAATCCGCCAAGGTCGTTTTTGGCCAGCCAACGGATGCAAGTCCGCGTAGCCAAGCCTTTTTTACCCCGATTTAGCATAAAAACAGCCTCTAGCCCAATAAACACGGGCGCTAGCAGCTATCAAAATCAAAGCATCAAAAACCCTTGTAGCCATCGCCTGCTTACCGCAGCACCTAGAATCGTCACGCCTGCGCTGTGCAGGTCACTCAGGAGAGATGCAATGAACAACCGGGTCAACACCCTCAACTCCTCTGCGGACTATGGCTACGGCATTTCGCAGGAGCAGCGCCACAAAGTGCTGCGCAATACCTACTGGCTACTGGCACTGAGCCTGCTGCCCACCGTGCTGGGCGCGTGGCTGGGCGTGGCCACCGGCATCACCCAATCGCTGCGCGGCGGCTTGGGGCTGCTCGTTTTCATAGGCGGCGCTTTTGGCTTCATGTACGCCATCGAGAAGACCAAGAACTCGGCTGCGGGCGTGCCCGTGCTGCTGGGCTTTACCTTCTTTATGGGGCTGATGCTGTCGCGCATGATTGGCATGGTGCTGGGCTTCTCCAACGGCGCGGAGCTGATCATGACGGCCTTTGCTGGCACGGCGGGCGTGTTCTTCGTCATGGCCAGCGTCGCCAGCGTCGTCAAGCGCGACCTGTCGGGCATGGGCAAATGGCTGTTTGTCGGCGCGATGGTGTTGATCGTCGGCTCGGTGGTCAACATCTTTATCGGCTCCACTGCCGGCATGATGGCGATTTCGGTCGCCGCGATTGGCATTTTCAGCGCCTACATGCTGTACGACTTGAAGCGCATTCTGGACGGCGGCGAAACCAACTACATCAGCGCCACTTTGGCTTTGTATTTGGACATCTTCAACGTCTTCCAAAGCCTGCTGGCCCTGCTGGGCATCATGGGCGGCGAGCGCGACTGATATCCGCTGCCACTCGACACAAAGGCTCCGAAAGGAGCCTTTTTGCTATTTGCTCACAACCACTGAAAACAAATAAGCCTCAAATGACGACACATAAGGCCGATAATTGAAGCTATGCACTCAAAAGCCCCCCTCTTCTCCTACCGCGTCGCAGCGGTGCTTGCGCTATTGCTGCTGGGCGGCTGCGAGATTCCTGGCCTCATCCCTGACCCCCGCGTCGTCCAGCGCGAAGCCGATGCCAACGCCATTGGCGGTGCCTGCCGCCACGCACTGCGCGGCATTGAGGACTGCTACACGCTCAACCCCAAAGCGCCCAAGTCGGCCATTTTTGCCGGCTGGAAAGACATGGACTCGTACATGCGCGAGAACAAAATCGACGGCGCACCGTCGATGCTGGGCAAAGCCGACAAGCCTACCCGCGCACCGCGCAGCGACGCCAGCGATGCCAGCGACGCCGACCGCAGTTAAGCATCACACCCGCTCAAACACCGCCATGCTCTCGACGTGCGCGGTGTGCGGAAACATATTCACCATCCCCGCCGCCGTGCAGCGATAGCCAGCCGAATGCACTAGCACCTCGGCATCGCGCGCCAACGTCGCCGGGTTGCAGCTGACATAGACAATGCGCTGCGGCGGTGTCCAGCCCTCGGCACCTTCAGCCAGCTCGGCCAACGGCGCAGCGCCTTCAGCACCGATACGCGACTGCTCCCACTCTGCCAAGGCTTTGACCAGCGCAAACGCGCCCTCACGCGGCGGATCGACCAGCCATTTGTCGGCCGTGCCATCGGCCACCAGCATGGCGGCGGTCATCTCAAACAGATTGCGCGCTACAAATTTCGTAGCTGCTAGCGCTTGCCCCTTCTGCCTTAGAGCCTGATTTAGCTTAAAGTTTTCACGCGAACGGGCGACCAGCGCTTCGCTGCCCTCGATGCCTAACACCTCGCGCGCCTGCGTCGCCAGCGGCAGGGTGAAGTTGCCCAGCCCACAAAACCAGTCAATCACGCGCTCGCTGTTTTGCACGTCCAGCAAACGCAGCGCCCGCGACACCAACACGCGGTTGATGTGCGGGTTGACTTGGGTGAAATCGGTCGGCTTGAACGGCATGGTGATGCCAAATTCGGGCAGCGCATACGACAACTGCGCGCCGCCTTCGTCCAGCAAGCGCACCGTGTCCGGGCCTTTGGACTGTAGCCACCACTGCACGCCGTGTTCGGCGGCAAAGCTGCGCAGCAGGGCGATGTCGCCGTCGGTCAAAGGCTCCATATGGCGCAGCACCAGCGCGGTGACGCTGTCGCCACAGGCCAACTCCAGCTGTGGAATGGTGTCGCTGGCGTGCATGGAGGCCACCAAAGCGCGCAGCGGCATCAGCATCGCGCTGACGTGCGGCGGCAGCACTTGGCAGACTTGCATATCAGCGACATAGCGGCTTTTGCGTTCGTGAAAGCCGACCAGCACCGTGCCTTTTTTGATCACATTGCGCACCGACAAACGCGCGCGGTAGCGGTAGCCCCACGCTGGGCCTTCGATGGGGCGCAGCAGGGTTTCGGGTTTCACTTTGCCCAAATGCCACAGGTTGTCTTCCAGCACGCGTTGTTTGACAGCGACCTGAGCGCCAATGTGCAGGTGCTGCATCTTGCAGCCGCCACAAGCGCCGGCGTGCAGACCAAAGTGCGGGCAGCCGGGGGTAACGCGCTGCGACGATTCGCGGTGGATGGCGAGCAAACTGGCGCGCTCCCAATTGCTTTTTTTGCGATGGACGTTGGCGCTGACCAGCTCAAACGGCAGCGCGCCATCGACAAACACCACCTTGCCGTCAGGCCGGTGGGCGATGCCTTGGGCATCCAAATCCATCGACTCGATGGCAAGCCAGTCGGCGGGATAGTTTTGAGGGGTTTCGTTCAGATCAGGCATACAAAGATGTACCGTTCGATAGCTGCCTTGAGGGCATGAAAAAAGCCCCAAGCAATAAATTACTTGGGGCTTTTGTTTTGGCGGAAACGGAGGGATTCGAACCCTCGATGAGGCTCTACACCCCATACTCCCTTAGCAGGGGAGCACCTTCGGCCACTCGGTCACGTTTCCAATCCGGCTATTATGCCTCAGTTTTTTCGGCTTTTTGGCAGTTTTGCCGCTTTAGGCGACCGGCTGGTCCAAGCCGAAAGCCGTGTGCAACGCGCGCACCGCCAGTTCGAGGTATTTTTCGTCGATGACCACCGAGGTTTTGATCTCAGAGGTGGAGATCATCTGGATGTTGATGCCCTCCTCACTCAACACGCGAAACATCGTACTGGCCACGCCGACGTGGCTGCGCATGCCGATGCCAACAATGCTCACTTTGCAAATATTGGGGTCGCCGACCACTTCTTTGGCGCCCAGCTCGGGCACCACTTTGGTGCGCAGCAATTCGACCGCGCGGGCAAAGTCGCTGTGGTTGACGGTGAAGCTGAAATCCGCCTTGCCGTCTTTGCTGACGTTTTGGATGATCACATCGACTTCAATATTGGCATCGGCCACCGGACCCAAGATGCGGTAAGCCATGCCGGGGGTGTCGGGAATGCCCAGCACCGAAATCTTGGCTTCGCCACGGTTGAATGCGATACCGGATACAACGGCTTTTTCCATTTTTTCGTCTTCCTCAAAAGTGATGAGCGTGCCCGATTGGGCTTCTTCTGCCAGGTCGATGTCCCAGGGGGTGAAGCTGGAGAGCACGCGCATCGGCACCTTGTATTTGCCAGCAAATTCCACCGAGCGGATTTGCAGCACTTTGCTGCCGAGGCTGGCCATTTCGAGCATTTCTTCAAAGCTCACGGTGTGCAGGCGGCTGGCGGCCGGCACCACGCGCGGGTCGGTGGTGTAGACGCCATCCACATCGGTAAAAATCAGGCACTCCGACGCCTTCATGGCCGCAGCAATCGCCACCGCTGAAGTGTCCGAGCCGCCGCGACCCAGCGTGGTGATGTTGCCGTTGTCGTCAATGCCCTGAAAGCCGGTGACGATGACCACTTTGCCCGCATCCAAATCGGCGCGCACGCGTTTGTCGTCAATCGACTCGATGCGCGCTTTGGTGTGGCTGCTGTCGGTGCGCACCGGCACTTGCCAGCCGGCGTAGCTGACAGAAGGCATACCCTCGGCTTGCAACGCAATCGCCAGCAGCGCCGACGAGGCTTGCTCGCCGGTGGCGGCCAGCATATCTAATTCACGGTGGTAGGCGGCGTCAGCGTGCGCGGGAGCCAATTCGCCGGCCAAGCCAAGCAAGCGGTTGGTCTCGCCGCTCATGGCGCTAGGCACTACGACGATTTGGTGGCCGGCGCGTGCCCATTTGGCCACGCGTTTGGCGACGTTGCGAATGCGCTCTGGCGAGCCCATCGACGTGCCGCCGTATTTTTGAACGATCAATGCCATTGGAGTTGTGTGGGGACGAAACCCAAAATCACGGCGCGGGTTGAACAGGGTTTTGGGGCGCCGCCGTTTTTCGTACAAAAGTTGGGCCAAAACCGCCGGAATTGTACCAATGCAATGCCGCGCCGCTGCGCTGGACGATACCGCTGCCCACCTTGATCTGAATGCGCTGGCCTCGGGTGCGGCAAGCGGTGATCTGGCGCTGCAGTTCGGCCAGTTGGGCGGCGCTGGGCGTGGTTTGGTGGTGGCTGCGCAACCAGTGGCGCAGCACGTTGGCTTGGCGCGCGTGGCTCAGGGCTTGCAAAGCGGCGATGTGCGGCGGCGTACCGACACCGGCTAAATCTTGCTGCGCCAATTCGAGTAGCAACCCATTGGCCTGCGCGGTGTGGGCGCTGCTGCGCGTGAAGGTGTCGCGAAAGGCCGGGAACGCCGCCTCCAACGCCGGCAACAAGCGGGCGCGGATGCGGTTGCGGGTGTAGCGCTCGTCGGTGTTGGTCGGGTCTTCGATCCAGTTTTCGCCACGTGCCACCAGCCAAGCGCGCACATCAGCGCCAGCGACTGCCAACAGCGGGCGGTGCCAATCCAAGCCGTCGCGCTGCCAATGCGCTGGCATCGCAGCCAATCCGGCCACGCCCGCGCCGCGCGATAAAGCCAGCAGCAAGGTCTCGACTTGGTCATCGGCGTGCTGTGCCAATGCTATGGATTGAATAGCTGCTAGCGCACGCCCTGATTGGGCTACAGCCCGAAAAGCCTGATATCTGGCAATGCGCGCGGCATCTTCGGGGCTTTGGCCGGGCGCTGGGCGGCCATTGACGCGCTGCACGGTGAGCGGCACCTTCAGGCGCGCGCACAGAGTGGCGCAGTGCTGCTCAAAAATATCCGCCGCTGCCTGCAAACCGTGGTGAACGTGTATGGCTTGCACCTGCCCCGGCCAGCGCTCAGCACAGGCCAGCAGCAGGGCGGTCGAATCTGCGCCGCCGCTCAGGCCGACAGCCAGCGGCAGCGCCGGGGCAAAGCTGCGCAGCGCAGCATCGACTGAAAGCGTCATGCTCGCAACGCCGTTAGCGCTCAGGCGGCCTTGGTGTCGGTGAAACGGCCATAGCTTTGCAGGCGAGCGTAGCGGCGCTCCAGCAGGTCTTTGGTCTTGAGGTCGGCCACTTGGCGGAAAGCATCGCCCAGCGCGCGTTTGACGAAGGACGACATCTGCTTAGGGTCGCGGTGCGCGCCGCCGACTGGCTCGCTGATGATTTTGTCCACCA
The DNA here is from genome assembly GCA_041798325.1 of Giesbergeria sp. GTDB lineage: Bacteria > Pseudomonadota > Gammaproteobacteria > Burkholderiales > Burkholderiaceae_C > Simplicispira. Next base: position 27,326 of record JBHCAP010000027.1, on the reverse strand, counting down.
GCCCCAGCGCTTTGAGGCGGTGGGCGGTGATGCCCAGCGCCTCGGCCGCGTCTTGCGCGCGCTCGCTGGTCTTCCAGAGAATCGAGGCGCAACCTTCGGGGCTGATGACCGAATAAATCGAATACTGCAACATCAACAGCTGATCGCAGACGCTCAGCGCCAGCGCGCCGCCCGAGCCGCCTTCGCCAATGATGGTGGTGATGATCGGCACTTCCAGCTGCGCCATCTCGTAGATGTTGCGGCCAATGGCTTCGGACTGGCCGCGCTCTTCGGCGTCGATGCCCGGAAAGGCACCGGGCGTATCGACGAAGGTGAACACCGGCAGCTTGAATTTTTCTGCCGTCTTCATCAGGCGCAGCGCTTTGCGGTAGCCCTCGGGGCGCGTCATACCGAAGTTGCGCAGCGCACGCTCTTTGGTGTCCCGCCCTTTTTGGTGCCCCAGCACCATGCAGGCGTGGCCGTTAAAACGCGCCAAGCCGCCAACGATGGATTTGTCGTCCGAAAAATGGCGGTCGCCGTGCAGCTCGACAAAGTCGGTGAACAGGTCGCGCACGTAGTCCAGCGTGTAGGGGCGCTCGGGGTGGCGGGCAATTTTGGTGATTTGCCACGGCGTCAGCACACCGTAGATGTCTTTGGTCAGCTGCTGGCTTTTTTTGCTCAGTTGGTCGATTTCGTCGGAAATATCGACCGCGCTTTCAGACTGCACATAGCGCAGCTCTTCAATTTTGGATTCGAGTTCGGCAATCGGTTGCTCAAAATCCAGAAAGGTCTTTTTAGCCAAGTTGTTTCTCCTAGGGGGCCGTGCTCAGCAAAGGGTCGGGATAAGGGTCAGTACGCGACCGGCAGCGGCGCCAGCGAGCGCCAAATATACCAAGTCGCCACGCTGCACCAAGGCTTCCAAGCCTCGGCCACTTCGCGCGCTTCGTTGCGGCTGACGGGGTCGCCAGAAAAGTAATTGCGGCTGATGCCGTTGATCAAGCCGGCGTCGTCCAGCGGCAGCACATTGGGGCGCTGCAGGTGAAAAATCAAGAACATCTCCGCCGTCCAGCGCCCGACGCCGCGAATCGCCATCAGCTCGGCAATCACCGCCTCGTCGCTCATCTGCGGCCAGTCGTCGCTGTGCAATTGGCCGGCGGCAAAGTGGCGCGCCAAGTCGTGCAAATACTCGGCCTTGCGCGCGGACAGACCGGCAGCGCGCATCGCCTCGACCGGCAGCGCCAGCACCGGTGCCGGCGCCATCGCGGTGGGCAGCGCCGCAAAACGATCCCACACGGTTTGCGCCGCCTTGACCGAAATTTGCTGGCCAACGATGCTGCGCGCCAGCGTGGTGAAGGCGTCGCCATGCGCGGCCAGCGCGGCATCGCCCAGCTGCGGAATCAAGCGCTTGAGCACCCGGTCTTTTTTCATCAACTGCTTGCGCGCCTCCGCCCAATAGCTGGGGGCGAGCACGGGCGTGGGCACGACAGATTCAACTATCTTTTCAATAGCTATCACCGCACGTCCCTATTGGGTTTGAGGCTATTTTTATGCTTAAACAACTCACTGCGCGGCTTCCCACGTTGTGCCAGCGGCGGAATCCTTTAGCACGATGCCAGCAGCCAGCAAATCGTTGCGGATGCGGTCAGCTTCGGCAAAGTTCTTCGCTGCTTTGGCTTCGGCGCGGGCAGCGATCTGCGCTTGGATTGCCGCCTCGTCCAGCCCTGCGCCCGACTGCAAAAACGCTTTCGGGTCGCCCTGCAGCAATCCCAAGCACGCGCCCAGGCTTTTCAGCAAGCCGGCGGCTTGCGCCGACTGGCTGCGGTTGACCTCGCCGGCCAAGTCAAACAGCACGGCGACGGCGTCGGGCGTGCCAAAGTCTTCGTTCATCGCCGCTTGAAAGCGCGCGGCGAACGGGTTGCTCCAGTCAATGGCTTGCTGCGCCGGCGCGACCAAGCTCAGCGCCGTGTACAGCCGCTTGAGCGCCGCGCGCGCGTCGTCCAAATGCACATCGCTGTAGTTCAGCGGGCTGCGGTAGTGGCTGCGCACGACAAAAAAGCGCACCGTCTCCGCGTCATAGGCTTGGAGCACGTCGCGGATGGTGAAGAAATTGCCCAGCGACTTGGACATCTTCTCGTTGTCGATGTTGATGAAACCGTTGTGCATCCACGTGCCGGCAAACGGCAGGCCAGTAGCGCCTTCGCTTTGGGCGATTTCGTTCTCGTGGTGCGGAAACTGCAAATCGGCACCACCGCCGTGGATGTCAAAGCTCTCGCCCAGCAGCGCGCAGCCCATCGCCGAGCACTCGATGTGCCAGCCGGGTCGGCCCGCGCCCCAAGCGCTTTGCCATTTCACCTCGTCGGGTTCGGCAGGCTTGGCGCTTTTCCACAGGACGAAATCGAGCGGGTCGTGTTTGCCATCGTTGCCACTTTGCACGGTGACGCGCTCGCCGGCGTTGAGCTCATCGAGCGATTTGCCCGACAACTTGCCGTAGCCGGCAAATTTGCGCACGGCAAAGTTGACGTCGCCATTGCCGGCTTGGTAAGCGAGGCCTTTGCCTTGCAGCGTGCCAATCATGGAGAGCATTTGCGGCACGTAGTCGGTGGCGCGTGGCTCGTGCGTCGGGCGCTCGATGCCAAGCGCGTCTGCGTCTTGGTGCAGCGCGTCGATCATGCGGTCGGTCAGGCCGCGCACGGTTTCGCCGTTAGCGACGGCGCGCTGGATGATCTTGTCGTCAATGTCGGTGATGTTGCGTACATAAGTCACTGTGAGGCCGCTGGTTTTCAGCCAGCGCTGCACCACGTCAAACGCAATCATCGAGCGCGCATGGCCGAGGTGGCACAGGTCATACACCGTCATGCCGCACACATACATGCGCACGTGGCCAGATTCGAGCGGAACGAAGTCTTCCAAAGCACGCGTCAGCGTGTTGTAGATACGCAAGGTCATGGGAGTCATTTGGAAAAAAGAAAGAAAACCGGCGCTATGGCGCGCGAGATAAAGCGCGGTGGATGCGGCCGGGCTTGGGTGCCGCCATTCAGGCCGATGGCACTGTCCGCGCGGGCTGCAAGGCGATGGAAGGGGTACTTGGCGCAGCCCTAAGTTACAATCGGAGGCAGTATATCGCTCACCGCCGGACTGCGCGTCCCGCTTTCGCAAAGACACCCTCCCATGCATCCAACCCCGTCGGCGCTCACGCGCCTATTGCACCACGGCGTGCGGTTATTGGCCTTGCCTGCTCTGCTGGCAGCCCCTTTTGCCCACGCTGATGAGTACAGCGACGTCAATCAACTGCTGCGCTTGGGCAAGCACTCCGAAGCTTTGGCACGCGCTGACCAATACCTGTCGGGCAAGCCGCGTGACCCACAAATGCGCTTCTTAAAAGGCGTCATCCAGTCAGAAAGCGGCAAGCCCAATGACGCGGCGGCCACCTTCGTCAAGCTGACCGAAGAATTCCCCGAGCTGCCTGAGCCATACAACAACCTTGCCGTCATCTACGCCGGCCAAGGCCAGTACGACAAAGCACGCATCGCCCTGGAAATGGCGATTCGCACCAACCCCAGCTACGCCACGGCGCAAGAAAACTTGGGTGACGTTTACGCCCGCATGGCCAGTCAAGCCTACAACAAGGCCTTGCAGCTCGACGCTGGCAACGCTGCGGTGCAGCCCAAACTGGCGCTGATCCACGAACTGGTCTCGGCCAGTCCGGCTACTGGTGCCTCGTCGCCCAGCACGCTCACTGCCGCCGCCAAGCCTGCACCCACCGCAAAACCGCCGGTCACTGTAGCTGCGGTCGCGCCTATAGCGGCAGCAACACCAACGCCAACACCAACAGCTGCACCAGCGCCAGCACCAGCACCAACTGCCGTAGCTGCGCCAGCTCCAGCGCCTGCCCCCGCACCAGTCGCTGTCAATAGCGCCGCCCAAAAAAGCGTCGAAGCCTCAGTGCAAGCTTGGGCGACTGCGTGGGCCGCCAAAGACATGGGCGCTTACTTGGGGGCATACGACAAAAACTTCACGCCCGCCAACAAAATCTCGCGCAAGGCTTGGGAAAAAGAGCGCCAAGCGCGCATCGTTGGCAAAAACAGCATCGACGTAAAAATCAGCAACCTGAGCATCAGCGTCAAAGACAACCAAGCCACCGCACGCTTTCACCAAGCCTACAGCGCCGGCAAGCTCAAAACCTCCAGCCGCAAAACGCTGGAGCTGGTCAAATCGGGAGACCGCTGGCTGATCGTGCGCGAATCCACGGGCGGCTAAAGAAAGCTTGCCAGAGACCGCACGCTGGCGACCTTTTCCCCACGCAGCGGCGCTCTGCTACAGCCTATAGCGCCATCCATCGCAGGACGGCACCCACCCCCATTCACCTGAGGTTCCAGTGCATTCCCTTCGGTCACTTTCTCTCTCTTTTAGCGCGGCATTGCTCACGCTGTGTTTGGCCAACACCAGTCACAGCGCCCCGGCCAATGCTCCCGGCGCAGCGCCTAAAAAAAGCGCCAAAACGGCGGCCAAAGTCCCGGCCAAGACACCAGCCAAAGTCAGCCTGAAAGCCGCCAGCGCTAAAACAAAGCCTAAAACAACCAGCAACAACGCCCGTGCGCGCCAGCCAATGCGGGCTATTGCCGCTGCGGCGGGTGCCGCCGGTGTGGCTACGGGTGTCAGCACGCTAACGAGCAGCGCCAGCGCCCGCGATGCCGATGCCGAAAACCGCCTGATCGCCATCTACCGCCTGATTGGCCAAGCGCGCAACCGCGAAGCGCTAGAGCCCGCGCGCGAACTGGTGCGCGACTACCCCACCTTTCAGCTGGCGCAGCTGGTCTATGGCGACTTGCTCAACAGCCAAGTGCGCCCGGTGCGCACGCTGGGTGACGTCTCGGCCAGCGCCTCCAAAGCTGGCGCTAACACGCTGGCCGAGCTGCGCGAAGAATCAACCCTGCGCCTCAAAGCGCTGCGCGAGCGCCCCCCGGAGGGCACGCTGCCGTCGCAATTTATGGCGCTAGCGCCCAGCAGCCGCCACGCCATTGCCATCGACACCTCGCGCTCGCGCCTGTATTTGTTTGAAAACTCGACCACCGGCCTGCGCTTAGTAGCTGACTTTTACGTCTCGATTGGCAAGCTGGGCGCGGAAAAGAACGTCGAAGGCGATAAGCGCACGCCGCTGGGCGTGTACTTCATCACCAGCAACCTCGACCCCAAAACGCTGACCAATTTTTATGGCTCGGGCGCGCTGCCCATCAACTACCCCAACGCGCTTGACCAAAGCCGGGGCAAAACCGGCAGCGGCATTTGGCTGCACGGCACGCCGCCGGAGCAGTTCTCGCGCGCGCCGCGTGCGTCGGACGGCTGCGTGGTGCTGGCCAACCCCGACCTCAACCGCCTGATTCGCACGGTGCAAGTGCGCACCACGCCGGTGGTAATTGCCGAAAAACTGCAGTGGCAGCCGCCCCAAACCGTCGCCAGCAACAGCCAAGCCTTTGCCACAGCCTTGACCAACTGGCAAGAGGCCAAAAGCAGTGGCGACATGGCGCGTCTGCTGAAGTTCTACACCGCCAACTTCCGCAGCCAAGACAAAAACTTGGAACAATGGACCCCCGCCCTGCGCCAAGAAGTCGAGCGCCAGCAAGGCCGCCCGATCAAACTCAAAGACCTGTCGTACCTGCACTGGAGCGATACCGCCGAAACCATGGTGGTGACCTTTGGTGAAGTGATTGAAGGGATGCGCACCGGCATCACCAAACGCCAATACTGGATCCGCCAAGGCATTCAGTGGCAGATATTTTTTGAAGGAGTTGTTTGATGATTTCTAGACGAAATTCGGCTCTAGCCCTTACCAGCCTTGCGCTAGCAGCTATTTTTTCAGTAGCAACACCTGCCGCAGCGCAGGACGCGAATGCGCCCAAGGTCAAGCTGAGCACGTCGATGGGCGACATCGTGGTGCAACTGGAGCCGGCCAAAGCGCCCAAAACGGTCGAAAACTTTTTGCAGTACGTCAAGGACAAGCACTACGACGGCACGATTTTTCACCGCGTAATTGACGGCTTCATGGTCCAAGGCGGTGGCTTTACCGCCGACATGGTGCAAAAACCGGTGCGCGCGCCGATTGCGCTCGAATCAAACAACGGGCTGAAGAACGACAAATACACCATCGCTATGGCGCGCACCAACGTGCCGGACTCGGCCACGGCGCAGTTCTTCATCAACGTCAAAGACAACGCCGCGCTCAACGCCCGCCAGCCCAGCGGCGACGGTTACGCCGTGTTTGGCAAAGTGGTGCAGGGCACCGACGTCGTTGACAAAATTAAGGCCGTGGCAACGGGCAACAAGGGCGGCCACCAAAACGTGCCCACCAGCACCGTCACCATCACTTCAGCCACGCTGGTGAAGTAAATTTTCAAAATTTTTTAAGAAAGCAAAGCCATGAGCAACCCCCAAGTCGAACTGCACATTGCCGATTACGGCGTCATCACGCTGGAGCTGGACGCTGAAAAAGCGCCTAAATGCACCGCCAACTTTCTGTCCTACGTGAACAAGGGCCACTACGACAACACCATCTTCCACCGCGTGATTCCCGGTTTTATGGTGCAAGGCGGCGGTTTTGAGCCGGGCATGAAGCAAAAAAGCGTCGATGAGGCGATTGAAAACGAAGCCAAAAACGGCCTGAAAAACGACAACTACACCGTGGCGATGGCACGCACCAACGACCCGCACTCGGCCACCGCACAGTTTTTCATCAACGTTGCCAACAACGGCTTTTTGAACCACACCGCGCCCAACGCCAGTGGCTGGGGGTACGCCGTGTTTGGCAAAGTGGTTGCCGGCACCGAAGTCGTGGACAAAATCAAAGCCGTTAAAACCGGCAACAAGGGCGGCCACGGCGACGTGCCCGTCGTTGATGTGGTGATTGAAAAAGCCGTCGCGCTGTAAATAAAGTTTCACGGTTTTTGTGACACACCCGACCGTGCCCCGGTGCGCCCAGCTCACTGCTGCGCCGCACTGGCGCACGGTCGATTTTTTGTCCGACCTGCATTTGCAGGCCAGCAACCGCGCCACCTTTGCCGCGTGGCAGCGCTATTTGGCGCAGACCCCGGCGGATGCGGTGTTCATGCTGGGCGATTTGTTTGAAGTCTGGGTCGGCGACGACGCGCTGGACGACACATCGAACGGCTCCAGCAGCTTTGAAGCCGAATGCTGCGCCGTGCTGCAAACCGCCGCGCAGCAACGGGCGCTGTTTTTTCTGCCCGGCAACCGCGATTTTTTGGTTGGTGGCGCGTTATTGCAGCGCAGCGGCGTCACCGGCTTGAGCGACCCCACGATGCTGGCGTTTGCTGGCCAGCGCTGGCTGCTCAGCCACGGCGACGCGCTGTGTTTGGACGACGTGGACTATCAGCGCTTTCGCAGCGTGGCGCGCAGTGCCGAGTGGCAGCAGCAGTTTTTGGCGCAGCCGCTGGCCACGCGCCGCCAGCAAGCCCGCGCCATCCGTGACCAAAGCGAAGCGCGCAAGGACGCGGGCGAGGTCTATGCCGATGTCGATACCACCGCCGCCTGCGCGTGGCTGCGCAGCGCCAACGCCCACACGCTGATCCACGGCCACACCCACCGCCCCGCTGTGCATCCGCTGGCCGATGGCCTTGCGCGCTGGGTGTTGAGCGACTGGGACGCTAGCGCGCAACCACCACGCGCCGACATCCTGCGCCTGAGCGCCAGCGGCCTGCAACGGCGCACGCCCGAGGGCTGGTAACAGCCAAGCAACGCATTGCTTCTCTCGTTTCTCCCCCAACTTTGGCAGCGCTTGCGCGCCCGCTTCGCCCCAGTGCCACAGATTGCACCGCCGCTGTGGCTGCAAACGCTGCAGCACTACCCGTTTTTGAACGCTCTGAGCCTGCACGACCAAGCCAAGCTGCGCAGCTTGAGCGCGCTGTTTTTGCAGCGCAAGCAATTCCACGGCGGCCACGGTTTGGAGGTCACGGACGCGATGGCCGTCGCCATTGCCGCCCAAGCCTGCCTGCCGCTGCTGCACTGGGGCGAGCCGCGCCAAGCGCTGGGCTGGTACAGCGACTTTGTCGGCATCGTCGTCCACCCCGGCGCGGTGCTGGCACGGCGCAAAGTGATGGACGAAGCCGGCGTCGTCCACGACTACGCCGAGCCGCTGCTGGGCGAAGCCATGCAAGGCGGCCCCGTCATGCTGAGCTGGCAAGAAGTCAACCACGCCGGCCAGCAGGCAGCGCAGGGCACCAATGTGGTGATACACGAATTTGCCCACAAGCTGGATATGCGCAGTGGCCAAGCGAACGGCTGTCCGCCGCTTCCCGCTGGCTTCATGGGCACCCACAGCGCCCGCGCCGCGCACGAGCTGTGGTGGGCAATGTGGGAGCCGGCGTATGAAGACTTTAAGAAGCGCGTGGCAATGGCGCAGCGCTTTGGCAGCGCCGCGCCGTGGCTCGATGCCTACGGTGCCAGCGCGCCCGCCGAATTCTTTGCCGTGGTCTGCGAGGCCTACTTTGTCCAGCGCAGCCAGTGCGCGCACGAGCTGCCAACGCTGATGCCGCTGCTGGACGCTTTCTTTCAGCCGCCGCCCAACTAATCAAAAATAATAGCCACTAGCGCCCGTATCTAAAGGGCTAGAGGCTGATTTGACTGTATTTTAGTCGCGCACCTTGCCGCGCAGGGCTTTGGTGGCGCTGCGCTGGGCCTTGCCTTCTAGGCGGCGCTGGCGCGAGCCGTAGGTCGGCTTGGTCGGGCGGCGCAACGTGGGCGGCTGCGCCACGCTGGCGACCAGCGCATTCAGGCGCGCCAAGCCATCGGCGCGGTTTTGATCTTGGCTGCGGTACTGCTGGGCTTTGATGACCAGCACGCCCTCGTTGGTGATGCGGCTGTCGCGCAGCGCCAGCAGGCGCTCTTTCACATCCACCGGCAGGCTGGACGCACCAATGTCAAAGCGCAAATGGATGGCGCTAGAAACTTTGTTGACGTTTTGCCCGCCCGCACCCTGCGCGCGCATGGCGGTGATTTCGACCTCGCGCTCATCGACCAGCAGCAAAAATTCGGTCATCTTCGTCGGCGCTTCAATCGGCCAACGCCGCCAGCAAAGCGGCGTTAAAAGCCTCGGCCTGCTCAAACTGCACCCAATGGCCGGCGTTTTCAATCAGCGCGAGACCTTGGAAGCTGGGCGAGGCCAATTCATAAGCGCTGGCCAGTTGGGCAATCCAGCGTTTGTAGAGCGCGTCGTAGCGGCCATAAATCGCGTGTACCGGGCAAGCCACGGTTGCCAGCGAACGCGCCAAGATGTTGGTGTGCGACAGGCGACGGCGCGGCATCCGGTCGTTGACCATGTTGGCCAGATGAATCTCCAGCGCCAGCCCGTCGATTTGCGCCGGCTCGTGCAGCATCAGCGCGGCGAGGTTGTAGCGGTGGATGGCGTTTTGCTCGTCGGTGGTTGGCAAATGCCGCCACGCTTTCAGCTCAAACTGGCGCTCGGGCGTGACGCCCATTGCCGGCGCACCGACCAGCACCAGCCGCGCAATCAGCTCAGGGTGCGCTGCCGCCCACATGCCAGCGACCATGCCGCCAAACGAAAACCCGACCACATCGCACGCCTGCCCGCCCAGCAACTGCTGTAAACCCGCTTGCAACGGCGCAATCACTGCGTCGGCGTCGCTGCCGTGCGGCGGCAAGGCCGAGTCGCCAAAGCCGGGCAAATCGGGCACCCACAGCCCGTGGCCTGCCGCGAGCAAATCATCAATGTTGCGCACCCAGTGCGTCCAACTGCCACTGCCGCCGTGCAGCAGCACCAGCGGGCGCTGATCAGGTCGCGCCGCTGTGCCCCAGCGCCGCCAGACCATCTCGCCGGCACCGCACGGCGTGGTGTAGCGCGTGGCCTGCGCGGTCAAACGCTGGACGATTTCGGGCATCGCGGGCATGGCTGACATCGCTGCATCCATTGGCATCGTCACATTCCTGCCAAGCCATCAATCGCCAGCGCATAGCCCTGCACGCCAAAACCGCACATCACCGCGCGCGCCGCTGGCGAAATCCACGAATGGTGGCGAAAACTCTCGCGCGCAAACACGTTGCTGATGTGCAGCTCAATCAAGGTGATGCCGGTGCCTTTGATGGCGTCCAGCAGCGCCACGCTGGTGTGGGTGTAGGCACCGGCGTTCAGCACCACGCCGGCCAGCTCGCCTTGGGCGTGGAGCTGGCCGGCTTCGTGGATCCAGTCCACCAACACGCCCTCGTGGTTGCTTTGGCGAAACTGCAACGCAAAGCCGTGGCGGGAGCAGGCTTCAACGCACATTTGCTCGACATCGGCCAGCGTGTGCGCGCCATACACCGCCGGCTCGCGCGTGCCGAGCAGGTTCAAATTCGGGCCATTGAGGACATAAATCGTTTTCATCAGTTAACGGCTCCAGTCGCCACGTCCACCCCGATCATGCCGATCGTATTGGCGGTAATGGTTTTGCGGGTGCTGGTAGCCATGGTGCGCATGGCGGCCAGTGCCACGGTAGTAGCCGTAGCCGTAAACGGGCGGTGGCGGCGCGTAATACACCGCAGGCGGTGGGTAGTAGCCCGATTGGGGCGGGTAATACGCTGGCGGCGGTGCGTAGTAGCCAGCGGGGGGCGCGTAGTAGCGGGGCGGCGGCGCGTAATGCGTCGGCGCCGGCGTGGTGTAAACCGAATAGCCATTGCCCACGCCCACCACCACGCCCGGCAGCGCTACGCCAGCAGACCAATACACATGGCCGCGCGCTTGCGCCGCGCCGCTGCTGCCCAGCGCCAACAGCGCCACACTGGCGGCGGCCAACCAAGCCGATACAGAACGATTTTTCATTTCGCTATCTCCCATAAAAACCTATAACGCGCCAAGTGCCGCTCAGGATGGCAGCCACTATTTAACCGATTGTTTCAGACAACGCGGCAGATGTTGCAGTGCGTCACGTGCGGGGAGTGTGCATCCTAAAATGAGCGCATGAGTACCTCCACCCCTGCCAACACTACCCCCACTGCGGCCTCTGAAGCCGCCAAACCCAGCAACTTTCTGCGCCAAATCATCGAAGCAGACCTCGCCAAAGGCACCTACGCCCAGCGCCGCTGGGGTGGCAGCCCCGGCGATGCGGCGCACCACGGCGCTGGCCCCATTGACCCAGCCGCCATCCGCACCCGCTTTCCCCCCGAGCCCAACGGCTATTTGCACATCGGCCACGCCAAAAGCATTTGCATCAATTTCGGCTTGGCACGCGATTACAACGGCGTCTGCCACCTGCGCTTTGACGACACCAACCCCGAAAAAGAAGACCAAGAGTACGTCAACAGCATCATCGACGCGGTGCAATGGCTGGGCTTTGACTGGAGCCAGCCGGGCAACGACAAGGCCTATCAGGCCAGCGACTACTTCGACTTCATGTACCGCGCCGCCGAGTATTTGATTGAAGCCGGCCACGCCTACGTTGACGAGCAAAGCGCCGAGGAAATGCGCGCCCACCGGGGCGACTTTGGCAAACCCGGCATCGACAGCCCCTTCCGCAGCCGCACGCCCGCCGAGAATTTGATGCGTTTTCGGGAGATGAGGGACGGCCAACATGCGGATGGCGCTATGGTTTTGCGCGCCAAAATCGACATGGCCAGCCCCAACATCAATATGCGCGACCCGGCCATCTACCGCATTCGCCGCGCCACGCACCACAACACGGGCGACAAATGGTGCATCTACCCGATGTACACCTACGCCCACCCGATTGAAGACGCGCTGGAGCAAATCACCCACAGCTTTTGCACGCTCGAATTTGAAGACCAGCGCCCGTTTTACGACTGGGTGCTGCAGCGCCTGATCGAAGGCGGCCTGCTGAGCGCCCCGCCGCCGCGCCAAACCGAATTTGCGCGCCTGAACCTGACCTACGTCATCACCAGCAAACGCAAACTGGCGCAACTGGTCAACGAAAACAAGGTCAGCGGCTGGGACGATCCGCGTATGCCGACCATCGTCGGTCTGCGCCGGCGCGGCTACACACCAGCGTCGCTGCAAACCTTTGCCGAGCGCATTGGCGTCACCAAAAGCGACAGCTGGATTGACTACGCCACGCTGGAAGGCTGCCTGCGCGAAGATTTGGAACTGAAAGCCCACCGGGGCATGGCGGTGCTCAACCCGGTGAAACTGGTGCTGACCAACTGGGACGAAGTGATGGGCGCTGGCCACTTGGAGCCTTGCCAGCTGCCCGCGCTGCCGCACGTGCCCGAAGGCACCGAGCCGCCCGCGCCGCGCCACTTCAGCATCGGCAAAGAAGTCTGGATTGAGCGCGAAGACTATGAAGAAGTGCCACCCAAAGGCTACAAACGCCTGTTTCCCGGCAACAAAGTGCGCCTCAAAGGCGGCTACGTCATCGAATGCACCGGCGCGAACAAAGACGCGGATGGAAACATCACCCAAGTGCTGGCCACCGTGGTGCCCGACACCAAAAGCGGCACCCCCGGCAGCGACAGCGTCAAAGTCAAAGCCGCCATCACGTGGGTCGGCGTCGCCGATGGTGTGCAAGCCGAAGTGCGGATGTACGACCGCTTGTTTTTGGATGCGCAGCCCGACGCGGGCGGCAAAGACTTCCTCGCCTTGCTCAATCCGAGCAGCCTGAAAGTCGTCACCGCCATCGTCGAGCCGTCGTTGGCGAATGCCCAGCCGGATGACAAATTCCAATTCGAGCGCCACGGCTACTTTGTCGCCGACCGGCACGATCACGCGGCGGGCAAGCCGGTGTTTAACTTGGCGGTGGGGTTGAAGGATTCGTGGGGAAAGTGAACTGATCTGCCGATAAAAAATCAGTGATGCGGTGATGAAAAGGTAACTACTGGATAAGGTGGCCACCTTTTTTACGACTGGGTCATTAAACCCATAATGGGTACAATCAAACCCATTATGGGTATGAAAACAGACATCACCACACCGCCTTCAATGGCCGACGCCCTCTTCCCCAAAGTGCGCCAACGGGTGCTGGCGGTGTTGTTTGGCACGCCAGAGCGCAGCTTCTACGCCAACGAGGTGATTGCACTGGCGCAGTCGGGCACCGGGGCGGTGCAGCGCGAGCTGGCGGGTTTGAGCGAAGCCGGCCTGCTCACCGTCAGCAAGCAGGGCAACCAAAAGCATTACCAAGCCAACGCCGCCGCGCCAGTGTTTGCCGAGCTGCGCGGCATCGTCCTCAAAACCAGCGGTTTGGCCGACGTGCTGCGCGCGGCGTTAGCAACGCTGGCTGCGCAAATAGAGTGCGCTTTTGTCTTTGGCTCGGTCGCCAAGCAAACGGACACGGCGCAGAGTGATATTGATGTGCTGGTGGTTAGCGACTCTTTGGGCTACGGCGACTTGTTCACAGCGCTAGAAGGTGCGACCCACACCTTGGGCCGCACCATCAACCCGGCGATTTACACGCCAGCGGACTTTGCCGCTCGGCTGCAGGGGGACAACGCTTTTGTGACCCGCGTAGTGCAACAACCCAAAATTTGGCTCATGGGCCAAGACAGCTTTTCTGACGCATGACTTCAACACCGTCACCATTGGACAACCTCAGCGGGGCGGGCAAAGCGCTGAAGGCGGAGCCACCCGACGACGCAGAGCTGGCCGGACTGATCCGCACCGGCAAGGCTCGCCTAACAGATGCCCGCAACACCGCGCTAGCGCTGGAGAGCCGCTTTGACTTGGCCTATAACGCCGCACACGCACTGTGCTTGGCGGCATTGCGCGCAAAAGGCTTTCGCTCTAGCAACCGCTATATCGTGTTTCAAGTGCTGCCCCACACGCTCGGGCTAGGACCCGAGGTTTGGCGGGTGCTCGACCTGTGCCACAGCAAACGCAATTTAGGCGAGTACGAAGGCTTGCTAGAAATCAATCCACGTCTGGTAGCTGACCTGATAGAAGCGACGCAAAAGGTGTCTGATGCGATCAACGGCACATAAGCACACGGTACCCACCATTCAGCAAGTCATCAAAAAAGATAGCTACTAGCGCACGTATATAAAGGGTTTTAGACTGAAAACTATCTGAAAGCCTTTAAATACGTGCGCTAGCAGCTCACTTATTTAATTTGCTTGCCCCGCACCGCGCAAGCGCTGCGCCGGAAAATGCACCGCAAACACCGAGCCTTTGCCCCGCACGCTGTCAATTTGCAGCGTCGCGCCGTGGCGTTGCAGCACATGTTTGACAATCGCCAGCCCCAGGCCCGTGCCGCCGGTGTCGCGCGAGCGGCTGCGGTCGATGCGGTAAAAGCGCTCGGTCAGGCGGGCAAGGTGCAGCGGGTCGATGCCGGCTCCGGTGTCGGCCACGGCAAACACCGCGCTGCCATCGGCCTGCCGCGTCCAGGTCACCGTGATGGTGCCGCTCGCCGGGGTGTAGCGCACCGCATTGCTGACCAAGTTGGACAGCGCACTGTGCAATTCCGCCGACACGCCGGCGATGTCGCCCAAGTTTTGCAACGCCAACAGCGGCGCAAACTCCAGCCGATGCTGCTGGCCGGGCGGCGACAGCAGCGCCGACAGCGCGCGCGCCTCGTCCTCGCAGGCGCGCAGCAGTTGCGCCACGGGCGTCCATTCGCTCAAGCCGGGCAGCGGACTGCCCTCTAGGCGCGACAGCGTCAGCAAGCCGTTGACGACGTTTTGCATGCGCAGCGCTTGCTGCGCCATCAGCGCCAAGTAGCGCTGCTCTTCCTCGGGCTCTAGCTTTAGGGTCTGCAGCGTTTCGACAAAGCCGCTCAGCACCGTCAGCGGCGTGCGGATTTCGTGCGAGACGTTGGCGACAAAGTCGCGCCGCATCGCTTCGGCCTGCTCCAGCGCCGTCACGTCGCGCGACAGCAGCAGGCAGCGGCCTTGGCCGTAGGGATGCAATTGCACCGACAAACGCACCGGGCAGGCCGGCGTGCTGCGGCGCCCTTCCATCAGTACGGCGCTGGAAAAATCGCGCCCGGCGTAATAGGCGCTGAAGTCGGGGTGGCGCACCAAGTTGCCAATCGACTGCAGCAGGTCGCGCTCGACGTCGATGCCGAAATGCGCGGCGGCGATGTCGTTGCTCCACTCGATGCAGCCCTCGGCATTCAAAAAAATCACGCCGTTGGGCGAGGCTTGCAGGGCCGACAGCACTTCTTGCAGGCGCTGGGCGCTGTCTTGCACGTGGGCTTGCTGCTGGCGCAGCAGCCGGCGGGCGCGGTCGCTGGCTTCGCCCCACAGGCCGTGCAACTGCGGCGCTTGGGCTAGCTCGCCGCCCCGGCGCAGCCAGCGCACCACGCGCGCGCCGCGCCACACGTCCCAGACAAACCACGCCCACGCCGCCAGCGCCGCGCCCAGCGCCGCGCCCCATGCGCCCCACTGCCACCAGCCCAGCAGCCCGCCGGCCAGTTGGCAGGCGAGAAACACCATCACGCGGAAAAACATACCAATGAGTCCAGCTCAGTCGCGCGCTGGCGCTGACGTTTGCGGCTGCGCCGTCAGCCGGTAGCCCGCGCCGCGCACGGTTTCCACCAGCACACTGCCGCCGCCGAGCGACTCGCGCAGGCGTTTGACGTGGACATCGACGGTGCGCTCCTCAATAAACACATGGTCGCCCCAGACTTTGTCGAGCAACTGGGCGCGGCTGTGGACGCGCTCGGCGTGCTTCATCAAGAAGTGCAGCAGCTTAAATTCGGTCGGGCCAATTTTGAGCGGCTGCCCCTCCCACGTGACGCGGTGCGTGGCCGCGTCCAGCGCCAGCGCGCCAATCGCCACGCTGTCGGCCACCTGCTCGGGCGCACGGCGGCGCAGCACGGCGCGGATGCGCGCCAGCAGCTCTTGGGTGGAAAACGGCTTGGTAATGTAGTCATCCGCTCCGGCATCCAGGCCGGCGACTTTGTCTGGCTCGTCGCCGCGCGCGGTCAGCATCAGGATGGGAATGGCCTTGGTGCGGGCATCTTGGCGCCATTTGCGCGCCAGTTGCAGACCGCTTTGGCCGGGCAGCATCCAGTCGAGCAAGATGGCATCGGGCAGCACGGCGTTCAACTCGCGCTGGGCCGATTCGCCGTCTTCGGCCCAAATCGGCGCAAAGCCGTTGTGGCGCAGATTCACAGCAATCAGCTCGGCAATCGCCGGTTCGTCTTCGACGATCAGCACGCGGGGCAGGTTTTTCATCACAGCACGGCAGATTCGATCTGGTCGAGCGAGGTGTGGCGCACATCCTTGCCTTCGACCAAATAAATAATCAGCTCGGCAACGTTCTTCGAGTGGTCGCCAATGCGCTCAATCGCTTTGGCCAAAAACAGCAAATCCAAGCTGGCCGAAATGGTGCGCGGGTCTTCCATCATGTAGGTGATGAGTTTGCGCACAAAGCCATCGAACTCTTGGTCAATCAGGTCGTCTTCTTTCAGGATGGCGACCGCGGCTTTGGTGTCGAGCCGGGCAAACGCGTCCAGCGCCTTGCGCAGCAGCCCCGAAGCCAAATCGGCAGCGACGCGCAAATCGGTGGTGGGCAACTGGCGCGCCGCGCCGCTCTCGATGATGGCCTGCACCATGCGCGCCATTTTGTGCGCCTCGTCGCCCATGCGCTCCAAGTTGGCCGTGGCTTTGGAGAAGGCAATCAGCAGGCGCAGGTCGCGCGCCGTTGGCTGACGCCGGGCGATGATGGTGGACAGCTCGTGGTCAATTTCGACTTCCATGGTGTTGATGCGCTGCTCCAGCGCCTCCACCTGAGCGACAGACTCCAAATTGAAATGCGCCAGCGCATAAATCGCGTGCTGGATTTGCGACTCCACCAAGCCGCCCAGCTCCATCACGCGCGCCGAGACGCTGTTGAGTTCGCTGTCGAACTGCGACGAGAGATGTTTTTCAGTCATATCAATACCTTTTTCAACCAAAACGGCCAGTGATGTAGTCCTCGGTCTCGCGGCGCTGGGGCTTGAAGAACAGCTCCTCGGTGCTGCCAAACTCCATCAAATCGCCCAGATACATATAGGCGGTGTAGTCGCTGCAACGCGCCGCCTGCTGCATGTTGTGGGTGACGATGACCACGGTGTAGTCGCTTTTGAGCTCAGCAATCAGCTCTTCAATTTTGGCGGTCGAGATCGGGTCGAGCGCCGAGCACGGCTCGTCGAGCAGCAGCACTTCGGGCTTGATGGCGATGCCGCGCGCAATGCACAGGCGCTGCTGTTGCCCGCCCGACAGGCCCGAACCGCTTTGGCCCAGCTTGTCTTTGACCTCGTTCCACAGCGCCGCTTTGCGCAGCGCCCATTCGACGCGCTCGTCCATGTCGGTGGCGCTCAACTGGTCAAACAGCTTGACGCCAAAGGCGATGTTGTCGTAAATCGACATCGGAAACGGTGTCGGTTTTTGGAACACCATGCCAATCTTGGCGCGAATCAGCGCCACGTCTTGTTTGCTGGTCAGCAAGTTTTCGCCATCCATGACGATTTGGCCTTCGGCGCGCTGCTCGGGGTACAGCTCAAACATCCGGTTGAAGGTGCGCAACAGCGTTGACTTGCCGCAGCCCGACGGACCAATAAACGCCGTCACCTTGTTCTCAGGGATGTCGATATTGATGCCCTTTAAGGCGTGGTATTTGCCATAGTAAAAATTCAGGTCACGCACCTTGATTTTGGGGGTGCTCACAGCGTGCAATGGGTTAGACATCAGGCTTCCTTGTTGTTTTTTTACTTACTTTTGGCGCGTCAACACACGCGCCAAGATGTTCAGCCCCAGCACCGTGACGGTGATCAGGAACACGCCCGCCCATGCCATTTGCTGCCAGTTCTCGTAAGGGCTCATGGCAAATTTGAAGATGGTGACGGGCAGGCTGGCCATCGGCTTGGACGGGTCAGCGTTCCAAAACTGGTTGTTTAGCGAGGTGAACAGCAGCGGCGCGGTCTCGCCAGCAATGCGCGCGACTGCCAGCAGCACGCCAGTAATCACGCCAGCGCGGGCGGCGCGCAGCGTCACCATGGTGACGACTTTCCATTTCGGCGCGCCCAGCGCATAAGCGGCTTCGCGCAGGCTGGCCGGCACCAAGACCAGCATGTTTTCGGTGGTGCGAATCACCACCGGAATCACAATCAGCGCCAGCGCGAGGATGCCGGCGTAGCCGGAAAAGCTGCGAAAGCGCGCCACCACCACGGCGTAGACAAACAGGCCAATCACGATGCTCGGTGCCGACAACAAAATATCGTTGACAAAGCGCGTCACCGAGGCCAGCCAGCCGCGCGCGTCGTATTCAGCCAAATACACGCCGGCCAAAATGCCAATCGGCGTACCAATAAACGTCGCCATCGCCACCATCAGCAGCGAGCCAAAAATGGCGTTGGCCAAACCGCCGGCCTCGTTCGGTGGCGGCGTCATCTCGGTCAGCAGCGCCAGCCCCAAGCCGCCCAGCCCCAAGCGCACGGTTTCCCACAAAATCCAGACTAGCCAAAACAGCCCAAACGCCATCGCCGCCAGCGCCAGCGCCAGTGCAATGCGGTTGGTGCGCTTGCGCCGGGCGTACATCGCTTGGCGGGCTTGGGTATCTGTGGCCATGCGCAGCAGTTGTTGTGAGGTGGTCGATGCAGTGGATGTGGTGGATGTGGTGGTACTCATGCGCGGCTTCCTTCGCTCTTTTTCAAGCGACTGAGCAAAATTTTGGACAGCGACAGCACCACAAACGTAATGAAGAACAGCACCAGCCCGAGGTAAATCAGCGACGCTTGGTGCAGGCCTTCGCCAGCTTCGGCAAATTCATTGGCCAGCGCCGAGGTGATGCTGTTAGCGGCCTCAAAAATCGACAGCGAGTTGAGTTGGTTCATGTTGCCGATGACAAACGTCACCGCCATGGTTTCGCCCAGTGCCCGCCCCAGCCCGAGCATCACGCCACCGAGCACGCCGGTTTTGGTGTGCGGCAGCACCACTTTCCAAACCACTTCCCACGTCGTCGCGCCAAGGCCATAGGCCGACTCTTTCAGCAGCGCCGGCGTCACCTCGAACACGTCGCGCATCACGGCGGCGATGAACGGAATAATCATGATCGCCAAGATGATGCCGGCGGCCAGCAGGCCAATACCGACCGGCGGGCCCGAGACAAACGCGCCCAAATACGGCACGCCGTCCAACCACGCTTGCAGCGGCTGCTGCACGTATTGCGCCAGCAGCGGGCCAAACACCATCAGCCCCCACATGCCGTAAACAATCGATGGCACAGCGGCCAGCAATTCAATCGCCGTTCCCAGCGGGCGCTTGAGCCACGCCGGCGACAGCTCGGTCAAAAACAGCGCAATACCAAAGCTGACCGGCACTGCTATCAGCAGCGCGATCAACGAGGTGGCCAGCGTGCCGTAAATCATCACCAGCCCGCCGTACTCGTTTTGCACTGGGTCCCAGACGCTGCTGGTCAAAAAACCCAGGCCATACTTTTCAATCGCCGGCCAAGCACCCACCAGCAGCGAGCCAAGGATGCCCAGCAGCAGCGCCAGTGTTAGCAGCGCTGCGCTGCGCGCCAAAGTGCCAAAGAGCCGGTCAGCCATGGTTTATTTCCAAGTAACGGCTTGGCCCGACGTGTCTTTGACATCGCCCCAAGATTTCAAAATCACCGCTTTGACGCTATCGGGCATTGGCACGTAATCCAAATCAGCGGCCGTTTTGTCACCCGACTGATAGGCCCAGTCAAAGAACTTCAGCGCTGTCGCCGCTTGCGCTGGCTTGTCTTGCACCTTGTGCAGCAGGATAAAGGTCGCGCCGGTAATCGGCCATGAAGCTTGGCCGGGCTGGTTCGTCAAAACTTGGTAAAAGCTTTTGCTCCAGTCCGCGCCGGCTGCTGCGGCTTTGAAGGCGGAATCTTCGGGTGCGACAAAACTGCCAGCGGCGTTTTGCAGCTGCACATAAGTCAGCTTGTTTTGTTTGACATAGGCGTATTCCACATAGCCAATCGAGTTGGGCAGTCGCCCAACGAATGCCGCCACGCCCTCGTTGCCCTTGCCGCCCGCGCCGGTCGGCCAGTTGACGGCGGTGCCCTCACCGACCTTGGCTTTCCATTCGGCGTTCACCTTGCTCAGGTAGTGGGTGAAGATAAAACTGGTGCCCGAGCCGTCGGCACGGCGCACCGGCGCAATCGCCGCATCCGGCAACGCCACGCCGGGGTTGAGCGCCACCAGCGCCGCATCGTTCCAGCGGGTGATTTTGCCGAGGTAAATATCGCCCAGCGCTTGGCCGCTCAGCTTGATTTGGCCGGGTGCAATGCCCTTGATGTTGACCACCGGCACCACGCCGCCAATCACGGTGGGGAATTGCATCAGGCCTTTTTGCGCCAGCACTTCGTCGCTCAAAGGCGCGTCAGAGGCACCAAAGTCCACCGTCTTGGCATCAATTTGGCGCAAACCGGCACCCGAGCCCACCGACTGGTAATTGATTTTTACGCCGGTCGCCTTGTGGTAATCCGACGCCCACTTGGCGTACAGCGGTGCCGGAAAACTGGCCCCTGCGCCGGTCGCCTCTTGCTGCGCCCAAGCGCCACCGGCAGCCCCCACAGTCAGCACACCAGCCACCAAAACTCGAATCGCGGACATTGTCATGAAAAGCCTTTGGGTTAAAAAAGTGGAACCAAGGCCACTGTAAAAGGCATTCGTGACATCTCTGTGACAGCCACCGTGGGAAGATTGGCGGTAACAAAGCCGTCTTAATCGCTCAAAATACTATCAAAAAATGAGCTACTACCGCACGTATCCATTAACTTTCAGACAGTTTTAATATTGAAAGCTAATAAACACGTGCGCTAGCAGCTATCAATTTCAATATGCACATCTTTGCTATTTGTTGCGGTGCCAGTTTGGGCGCTTTGGCGCGCTGGCGTTTGGGTCTGTGGCTCAGCCCCGGCGGCGCGCTGGCGTGGGGCACGTTGGCGGCCAACTGGATTGGCGCTTATGCCATTGGCGTCGGCTTGGCGCTGCTGCAGCAACTGCCCCACCTCGACCCGGCTTGGCGGCTGGCCTTGATTACGGGATTTTTGGGCGCACTGACGACGTTTTCCAGCTTTTCTGCCGAAACCGTCTCCCTGCTACAAGCGCAGCGCTACTGGCTGGCCTTGGGCAACACCAGCTTGCATGTGGCTGGCTCGCTGGTGCTGACCTATCTGGGGCTGCAATCGGTGGCGCTGGTGTGGCACCTGAATGCCTAAATACCTGAACGACCACAAAAAATACTCTCTTTTTAATAGCTGCTAGCGCATAGCCAGCCAGCATAATGGGCTTTTTTTGTCACAATTTTTACCTCTGCAATGGAAGCCAACACCCAACTCCACCAACACCATCTGGCCGATGCTTGGCAAGAGCTGCACGTTCAAGCGCACAACGGCAACGCGCTGCATGCCGACTCCAATCGCTTGGCCTTTGCCGACCCAGAATTTTTATTTCGCCCCGAAGTGCGCGGCATCCGCTTTCAGCTCGAATTGCTCAAGCCCGAGCTAGGCCAGTCCGAACAAGGCATTGAGCACACGGTGGTGGTCTATGGCAGCGCCCGTTTTGTCGCGCCCGACGAGGCCGCCGAGCAACTAACGCAAGCACAGGCCAGCGGCGACGGCGCAGCCATCGCGCTGGCCGAGCGTGCGGTGCGCAATGGCGTCTATTACGAGCAAGCGCGCCAGTTCTCGCGCTTAGTGGCTGAACACAGCAACCGCCAAATCCCGGAAAACCGTTTGTTTATCTGCACCGGCGGCGGTCCGGGCATCATGGAGGCGGCCAACCGCGGCGCGCACGACGTGGGCGCGCCCACCATCGGCCTGAACATCGTGCTGCCGCACGAGCAAAGCGGCAACCGCTTTATCACGCCAACGCTGAACTTCAAGTTTCACTACTTTGCACTGCGCAAAATGCATTTCATGATGCGTGCCAAAGCCTTGGTGGCGTTTCCGGGCGGATTTGGCACTATGGACGAGTTGTTTGAAGTGCTCACGCTGGTGCAAACCGGCAAAGCCAAGCCAGTGCCCATCGTGCTGTTTGGCAGCGATTACTGGAAGCGCTTTATCAACTTTGAAGTGCTGGTCGAAGAAGGGACAATTTCGCCCGAAGACTTGTCCCTGTTTCGCTACGTTGACAACGCCGAAGAGGCGTGGTGCTTGGTGCGCGATTTTTACCAACTGGCCAACTGACACACACCCAAAACATTAATTTGATAGCTTAAACCGCGCGCCCCATAAGCCTTTGCGGCGGTTTTAAGCCAAATTAACTGGTTTACCGGAACCAGATAAAGGTCATGATGGCAAACAGCGGCAACAAAATACCGCACGACCACAGCATGTAGCCAAAGAAACTGGGCATGCGCACGCCCCGGTCTTCGGCAATGGCTTTGACCATCAGGTTGGGCGCATTGCCGATGTAGGTGTTGGCACCCATAAACACCGCTCCGGCCGAGATAGCCGCCAGTGTCGGTGCCATCGCGGTCATTAAGGTGGCCGGATCGCCGCCAGCGGTGTTAAAGAACACCAAATAAGTCGGCGCGTTGTCCAGGAACGAAGACAAAATGCCGGTCGCCCAAAAGTACATGCTGGGATCAGGCGTGCCGTCCACGCGGGTCACGGCAGCGACGATGGTGCCAAACGGCCCATTCACTCCGGCCTTGAGCATGGCAATCACCGGAATGATGGTCAAAAAGATGCCCGCAAACAGCTTGGCAACCTCTTGCATCGGTGCCCAACCAAACTGGTTGTCGATATGCACTTTTTTCGGCGTCAGCGCCAGCGAAACCAGCGTCACCAGCAGCAGACCCACATCGCGCACGATGCCCGGCAGCCCGACCAGCGTACCGGCCACATCAAACACCACTGGCGACTTCCAAAAGCCGCTCAGCAACACCAGCGCCACCACCGCGCCGAGCAGGGCAAAGTTGACCTTGCCATCAAAGCCAATGGCTAACGCACCCGGTTTGCCGGGGGCGGGTGGTGTCTCAGGCGTGGGATCGAAGCGGCGCAGCTCCTCAGGGCGGCGGAAATACCAGCTGTCAATGGCGTAGAAAATGCCGAGCAGCACGACCACCAAGAACAGCGTTTCTTGGTAAATATGGGCCATCGTCCAAAAGAAATCGACGCCCTTCAAAAAACCCAAAAACAGCGGCGGATCGCCCAGCGGTGTCAGCGAGCCGCCGGCATTGGAGACGATGAAGATAAAAAACACCACCACATGCACGCTGTGTCTGCGGTTGTCGTTGGCGCGAATCAGCGGGCGAATCAGCAGCATCGAGGCACCCGTGGTGCCCATAAAACTGGCCAGCACCGCCCCAATCGCCAGCAAAGCGGTGTTCAGCGCCGGGCTGCCCTTGAGGTTGCCGCGGATGTAAATGCCGCCGGCCACCGTGTACAGGGCAGTCAGCAGCACCACAAACGGGATGTATTCGGCCAGCAGCGCGTGCACCAAGTTGGCTCCGGCGGCGTCCATGCCATAAGCGGCGGCAAACGGCAGCAAAAATGCCAAACTCCAGCCCAACACCACTTTGCCAAAGTGGTGGTGCCAAAAAATCGGTGCCAGCAGCGGTATCAGCGCAATCGACAACAAAATGCCGGCAAAGGGAACACCCCACCACAACGGCAAAGTGCTGCCATCCATGTCTGCAGCCAGCGCCCAACCGGGCAATGCCCACAGCGCCGCCACTGCCAGCCAATGAAAAAATTTCATCCAGCGTATCTCCTAACTATTTTTGTCAATGGGGGACAAGCCACATCCGCTTTCCACGAAAAATACAGCGCGCCACAGCGCTAAAAATCTCTAAGTTTGCGACTTTGAGCCTGAAACCAAGCAACAAATATCGTATCAAAACCGCCTTTAACCCTTACTAATACAGCGGTATAAGCTATCACTTCAGTAGCAAGTCAATCACCGATAGCGCTTGCCATCTATCACCGGGTTCGCTGCAACGACATGGCAGACACCACTCAATACATTTTCATTGCTGCAGCGCAAGGCAAAAAGCTTGCATTTGCCGTCAATGTGCCTAGAATTGCCCTCTATGCTGCACTGCACAATGGCTGCCAAAAGTGGTCAAATGACTGCAACTTCACCCTATTTTTAAATTAATTTCTGGAGTAACACATGTCCCTGACCAACGAACAAATGATGGCCGCGCACAAAGCCAATATCGAAATGCTGTTTGGTTTGACCAGCAAAGCTTTCGAAGGTATTGAAAAGCTCGTTGAACTGAACTTGACTGCCTCGCGCGCCGCTCTGAACGAAGCCGCCAACAACACCCAAGCTGCTTTTGCGGTCAAAGACGCGCAAGAGCTGCTGGCTCTGCAAGCCGGCTTGTTCCAGCCTTTGGCTGAAAAAGCCGCCACCTACAGCCGCAACCTGTACGAAATCGCTAGTGGTGCCAGCGCCGAGCTGACCAAGGTCATGGAAGCACAAGCTGCTGAAGCGCAAAAGAATTTCAGCAACTTGCTCGAAACCGCTTCACAAAACGCCCCCGCTGGCTCGGAAGGCGCTGTTGCGGCAATAAAAAACGCTGTCTCAGCCGCATCTAACGCTTTCGAATCGGTACAAAAAGCCGTCAAGCAAGCCTCTGAAGCGGCAGAAGCCAACTTCAGCGCTGCCGCCGAGTCCACCAATGAAGCCGCTAAAACCGCTGTAGCACGCTCTGCTGCCAAGCGTTAAGCCCACCCTCTGCATACAGAGCAAGCCCGGTAACTACCGGGCTTTTTTTCGTCTGAATGCGGCACAATTGCGAATAATTCGCGTTTATTTTATGATGCGACCCCATTCCACTAACTAAGTCTGCCCTCCATGTCAAAAAGAATAACTACGGCTTTGACCTCCTGCGCTTTATTGGTAGCTGCCAGCCTCACCCCAGCCTACGCTGATGACGGTGTGGTGAATTTGTATTCCGCCCGCCACTACGCCACCGACGAGGCGCTGTACAGCGGCTTTACCAAAGCTACTGGCATCAAAATCAACCGCGTCGATGCGGACGACGCTGGCATCTTGGCGCGCCTGAAAGCTGAAGGCTCGGCATCGCCCGCCGATGTGATTTTGCTGGTCGATGCCGCGCGCCTATACCGCGGCGAAGTCGATGGTTTGTTCAAGCCGATCCAATCAAAGCTGCTGAACGACGCTATCCCCGCCAACCTGCGCAGCTCGCCAGCGGCGGATGGCGGCATTTCATGGTTTGGCTTCTCAACCCGCGCGCGCGTCATTGTTTACAACAAAGTCAAGGTCAACAAAGAGGACGTGGATACCTACGAAGAGCTGGGCGAGCCGAAAAACAAAGGCAAGCTGTGCATTCGCTCGGGTTCGCACCCGTATAACCTGAGCCTGTTTGGTGCCATCACCGAGCACTTGGGCGAGCAAAAAACCGAAGAATGGCTCAAAGGGGTGGTTGCCAACTTGGCACGCTCACCCAAAGGCGGCGACACCGACCAAATCAAGGCCGTGGCCTCGGGCGAGTGTGATGTTGGCGTCACCAACAGCTATTACTTGGCACGGCTGATGCGCTCGTCCAAGCCCGAAGACGTGACAGTCGCCAATAAAGTGGGTGTGGTGTTCCCGAACCAACAGTCTTGGGGCACGCACCTGAATATTGCTGGTGGCGCCGTCGCCAAATACAGCAAAAATGAGACGAACGCCATCAAATTCCTCGAATACTTGGCCAGCCCCGAAGCGCAAAATTACTTTGCCAACGGCAATAACGAGTGGCCGACTGCCAAGGGCGTCATCGTGGACAACCCAGCCCTCAAAGCCATGACCGGCAACGCGCCGTTCAAGAGCGAAACTATCCCAATCAGCGCCGTCGGTGCCAACACCACCAAGGTACAGCAAATGCTCGATCGCGTCGGTTTCAAATAAGCACATAGTCACCGCTGCCGCCGCTTCCCGCATAATTGACGCTTACGTTAACGTCACACATCGGAGACACAGCATGGATATTCAGGGCAAAGTATTTATCGTCACTGGCGGCGCTTCGGGCTTGGGTGAAGGCACGGCGCGGATGCTGGCCAAATGCGGCGGCAAAGTCGTTATTGCCGATATGCAGGTCGAAAAAGGCGAGGCGGTCGCCAAAGAGATTGGTGCCAGCTTCGTGCGCTGCGATGTCAGCAGCGAGGCCGACGGCCAAGCGGTGGTGGCACAAGCGCTTTCAATGGGCAAGCTGATGGGCTTGGTCAACTGCGCCGGCATTGCGCCGGCTGAAAAACTGGTCGGCAGAAACGGCCCACACCTGCTGGGCTCTTTTCAGAAAACCATCACCGTCAACCTGATTGGCAGCTTCAACATGATGCGCTTGGCCGCCGATGCGATGGCCAAAAACGAGCCAGAAGCCACCGGCGAGCGCGGCGTGATGATCTCGACCGCCAGCGTCGCCGCCTACGACGGCCAAATCGGCCAAGTGGGCTATGCAGCGTCTAAAGGTGCCATCGTCAGCATGACGCTGCCGATTGCGCGTGAACTGGCGCGCAGCGGCATCCGCAATATGACGATTGCCCCCGGTATTTTTGGTACGCCGATGTTGTTTGGTATGCCGCAAGAGGTGCAAGACGCGCTGGCGGCGGGCGTGCCCTTCCCTAGCCGCTTGGGCAAGCCCGAGGACTACGCCAAGCTAGCGCAGCACATCTTTGAAAACGACATGCTCAACGGCGAAGTGATTCGCTTGGACGGGGCAATTCGCATGGCACCGAAGTAAGCCAGCATCCCACCGACAACATAAGCCTTGCAGCCTTTCACGGTTGCAGGGCTTATTTTTTTACCCACTCGCTGTCAGCCAACATCACAGCGCGCACATACTCAGCAGCACAAAGGAACACAAACATGATTGATGGATTGATTGGCGGAAAACTCTACGGTGCGCCCGAAAAGCGCTTAGACAAGGCGGGCAAGCCGTTTGCCATGGCCAAAGTGCGTGCCACGGCGGGCGATAACGAGACAGCGTTGTTTGTCAACGTGATTGCTTTTGACGATGCGGCTAGCGCGGCGCTGATGGCGCTGGAGGATGGTGACTCGGTCACGCTGGCTGGCAGCTTGACGCCCAAGGTCTGGACAGACAAGCAAGGCATCGTGCGTCCGTCGCTCGACATGGTGGCGCACCAAGTGCTGACGGCGTACCACGCGCAGCACAAGCGCGATGCCATGCACGACTACGAGGATTGACAGTCGTCTAAACAGCAATAGAAACAAAAAAGCCCGGTATCTTTTGATACCGGGCTGATGTGTTTTTGGTCGGAGCGGCGGGATTCGAACTCGCGACCCTCTGCTCCATCCTCTTACACACAACTTATAGCTGACTGCGGGTAAAGCGGGCGCCCTCAACAAACACGGCGATATCGCGCATCCCCAGCCACAGCGTCTTGGCTCCCGGCTCGCCATCGCCCTTTCTGCACAGAAAGCCGCCCAGTCGGGCAATCAGCCGCACCACGGCGTTGAGCTGCGGGA
>JBHCAP010000026.1:0-49897 GCA_041798325.1 Giesbergeria sp. | reverse complement strand
GGAGCTGCACATACGGGTGGCCTTGCTGAACCGGTTCAGCCAGCTGAGCCGGCCTGAAACTGTTGCGGTGGTAGCTGTGGGATGAGTGCGTCTGGGGCTGGGGTCATGCCGCGCTGAATTTCATTTGTGCAACAAAGCCCCCTAAAGGCGGCAGGGCACCCAGCCGGCGACTTGCCTAGCTATCTTGCGCAGGGCGGGATCGTGCCGCGCTAGGCCACCAGCCGGCGAATAATCTAGTTTGCAACCACGCCTAGCCCGAGACTGATCATCGAGGGCGAAAACCGGGACACCCTGACCCGGCGGCGCTGGTTACTTTTTCAGGTGCGAGGCAGGGAACGCATGAGACAGAAAAAGACAGGGCGGCGCGCCAGTCCCGAAGAGAGAGCCCGCGCGCAGGAAATAGTTGACCAGTACCTGCTGGCTGAAAAATCGCCAGATGGGAGGCATTGCTTAAACCCTGAAAGCCCACCGGAGAAGCAGCATTTTTTTTATGCCAACCCGGACGAACTCTTGTCCGCCCTAGAAGGCTTTGCCGAACACGGAACATTCGAGTTAGTTGAGGAGGTAGACCATGAGATTCTGGACATTCACCATGAAGTCAAGACTCTCAGAGAAAGCGGTTCGACGCGTGCTGAAGCTGTGGCAACAGTCGCCGAGGAGCGCCATAAATCATGCAGGCAAATCGAACGCGACCTGAAACGCGCAACTGAAATTTGGCCACAGTGCTTCCTGGATGGCCAAACCCAATCTGAATGGGATCAAGCGCACCCCGGACAAAATGACAAAGACTGACACCGAATGACGGTGACTTAAAAAGCCTCCGCTCTGAGACTTGCCCCCACGTTCAATAAAGACCGAAGGGGGCCACATGGCAATTCTGAGAATCGACGGGGTTACGGCACGCACTGGGCACCGTTCCAAAACCTCGATTTACGCCGCTATCAAAGCGGGGCTTTTCACCAAGCCGGTGCCCATTGGCCAGCGCACCGTCGGCTGGCCTGATTTTGAAGTCGAGGCGGTCAACACCGCGCGCATTGCTGGCCAGCCCGAGAGCGCCATCCGCGCGCTGGTGGACAAATTGCACACCCAGCGCGCCGAGCGCTTCAATGCCTTGACGCTGGCAACTGACCCAGCGGTGCGCAGTAACGTGGTGCAGCTGGGGGCGGTGCAGTAATGCGCGGCGCAACTATTGACACAGCACGCAAAAGCTGTGCTACATTCCGTCCCGGTGCTGAAAAGCACCACGGGTTTGACAGCCCGGAATCAGCAAAGGCGCAGCAGCCGCGCCCCTCTTGGAACGCGGCTTTTTTTATGCCCACGAACTGCGCGTGGCGCACGGCTCCATTTACGGCGGGCCGTGTTGGGGCATCCGCAAGGGTGCGCCGGTACCTTTGCCCGGTCTGTCAACCCAACACGGTCTGCCACCCTCATTTGACAGTGAGGGCGGCAGGTTTAAAACCTGTTGCAAAGGAGCCAATCATGGCTAACACCTCTTTGGGCCGCACTGCGCCCACGTCTAAGCCCACCACGGGCAAATCCCACCAGATCGACCCGATTCAACTGCACGTTGACGCGGTCAATGCCGCCTCTATGGCGACGTTTTACGCCCGCAAAGGCAACCACGCCGGCGCAGCCAGAAAAGCAGTGCAAGCGCTTGCAGCACTGCGCCAGTTGGCTGCTTTTGAGCGTCAGGGAGCAGCAGCATGAACGCCATACAGCCACTGACCATTGAAAATTTCGCCTCCCTCGCTCGTAGCGGCTCTGCCACGCGCGTTTACATCCGCGAATACACGCCCACGGACGGCGGAGGCTGGTTTGTTGATGTGGACCACCTCGACAGTCGCCAGACGACCAAGCTACACACCGAGCGCGGCTCTTTGCGCGTTTTCCGCACCGCTGACGCTGCTATCAAGGCGGTGAAAGAGGCTGGATTTTCTCGCTCAATCGTCCAATCCAGCGCCGCCGTGCCTGACGTTGCCGAACCTAGCACCAACGAGGCCGGGGACGCTATGGGCGGGCTGGTGCGCATGGATGCCCGCCGGCAAAGGGTGGCTGTGGACGCTGCGACTGAGCTGGAAGTTTTGGCCCGATTGCTACCGCGCTTGGTGCCCGACGACGGCGAGAACTCGCACGAATCGCACTACGCGGTGCGCGGTGTAGCCGGGCGCGTGCTGCGCTTGGCCAGCGTTTTGTTGTCATCCCTGAGCGATGAATCTGAGGCCACCGTGCACTTGGAAGATGTGCTGAATATCGATTGCGGGCAGGGCTAAATCCTGAGCGCCTCCATTGCGGGGCGCTTTGTCGTTTTTGGGGTGGACAACCCGCAGCGCCCAAGCCAGCGCGCGAACGTCAATCAATCTTTTTGAGGCAAATATGCAAGACCAAAAAAAAGCCACCGGGGCGGTATCAGCGCCCGAGGTGACTATCCAAAAAAACAACCTGCGCAGTGTAGGTGCCAGCGCAGATAACGTCAACCGCGTGATCGTCGTCAGCACCATGTTGGACGCAATGCGTGACGCGGGCCTTGGGCCGTGCAAGGCGCTAGACCTTGTGCCAGATGGCAAGCTGCGCCGCTACCGCGTCGAGGGTGACAAGGCCGGATCAATCAACGGCTGGTTTGTGCTGCACAGCGCGCCGATATTGGCCGGCGCTTTTGGTAGTTGGAAAACTGGCGAGACACACAGCTGGCGCGAAGCTGGCAGCCATTCAGCAATGACGCCGCAAGAGCACGAAGCCATGCGCCAGCACATGCAAGGTATGCAGGCCGCACGCACTGCCGAGCAAGAGCTGGTGCGCGCTGAGGCACGCGCCAAAGCCGAAAAGCTGTGGCGCACTGCCAAACCGGCGACCAACGACCACCCATATCTGCAAAAAAAGCGTATCGGTGCTATCGGCATTCGGCGCTTGCGCGATGCGTTGTTGATACCGCTGCGCACCGCCGATGGCACCTTGCATTCGTTGCAATGTATCGACGGCGACGGGAACAAACGGTTTCTGACAGGAGGGCGCACCGCTGGGTGTTATCTCTCTATGGGCCGCCCTACCGACAGCATCCTGATTGCTGAGGGCTACGCAACCGCCGCAACGATTTTTGAGGCTGTGGGCGGCGCTGTGGCCGTGGCATTCAGTGCCAACAACTTGCCCGCCGTGGCGCGTGCAATGCGCGCGAAGTTTCCAGCGCTGCGCCTGATTGTTTGCGCCGACAACGATGCCGCCACACGCGGTAATCCGGGCTTGAAGTGGGCTCATGAAGCGGCGCAGGCCGTGGGCGGCTTTGTGGCTGTGCCCCGTTTTGAAGGAGCGCGCAATGTCTAAGGTATCTGCAATCTTTCCACGCCTGAGCGGCGACTTCAACGACTTGGCAGACGTTGCCGGCCTTGACGCGGTGCGCGAGCAAATCAATGCCGCCGTGCCCGCCGTGCCCGAAGCTGAGGCGCAGCAGCCGCCACCAGCGGCACCCGAGTGGCCAGATCCAATCCTGCCCGGCGTGCGCCGCGTGCCTGAGATTGATTCGACCATGTTGCAAGGCTGGCTGGGTGATATGGCCCACGCTGTAGCGCAGTCAACACAAACACCGCCGGCGCTGGCTGTGATGTCAGCGGTGGCGGTGCTGGGCACCGTGTTGCAGCGGCGCTTTGTGGTGGCACCGTTTGGCGACAGCTACGTCGAGCCGTTGAGCATTTGGACGCTGAGCGCATCCCCCAGCGGCACGCGCAAAAGTGCTGTGCTGGGTGCTATGCAGGCACCGTTGGTGCGCTGGGAAAAACTGCAGCGCGACCGTATGCGCAGCGACATTGCCCGCGTCAACGCCAAACGCGCGGTGGCCAAAAAACGTATTGAGCGCCTGCAAGCGGATGCGGCCAAAGCCAAAGAATCCAGTGAGCGCGCAACACTCACGGCAGAGGTGGAGCGCGAAGAGTTGGATATGCCCGAAGAGATCCGGGCGCCGCGTCTGTTTTCTGGCGACACCACGGCAGAGCGGCTGCAAGCGCTGCTGGTGGAGCACGGCGAACGCATGGCGGTACTGTCGGACGAGGCGGGAATTTTCCAGATCATGGCCGGCCTCTACAACGGCGGCGCGGCGAATTTGGACGTGTTTTTACAGGGCCATGCCGGCGCGGCAATGCGGGTTGACCGGGCCGGACGCTGCGCCCACTTGGATCAACCAGCGCTGAGTTTTGGCCTGCTGTTGCAGCCGGCGGTGATGGCGGACGTGGCCAGCTCGCGGCGCTTTAGGGATACCGGCCTGCTGGCGCGTTTCTTGTTTGCCATCCCCGATAGCAACGTCGGCAGCCGCGACGTGCGCAAGCACTTGCCCATCCCCGGCCATATAAGCGAAGCCTATGAGCGCCACATCTTCCAGCTGCTGGAGGGCGTACCGGGGCCGCTTGAAGCGCCCAAGGTGCTGACGTTGTCGGACGCGGCGCGTGATGTCTGGCTGGACTTTGCACAGACGATTGAGAACGAGCAAGGCGATGGCGGGCAGTACGAATCTATCAGCGACTGGACATCAAAACTCCCCGGTGCCGTGGCGCGTATCGCGGCGCTGTTTGAGCTGGCAGACGTGGGGCTGGGTGCCACCGAAGTAACCCATGCATCGATGGATGACGCGCTAAAGCTGGCGAAGCTGCTGATACCGCACGCACAGGCAGCGTTCGCATTGCTGGGCACCGACGCGACGGACGTGGACGCGGCGGCGGTGGTGCGCTGGATCCAGACCGATGGCCAAAGCACATTCACCAAGCGCGAAGCGCAGAAGGCAATGGAGGGGCGTTTTCGCAACGTCGAGCGGTTGCAGAAGGTGTTGGAGCGCCTAGAGCAGCAAGACGTGGTGCGCGCGTTCAAGCGCCACAACAAGGGCGCACCGCCTAGCAGCTGCTTTCAAGTCAATCCAAAGTGTTTGTCGACTTAGTCGAGTTATTGCCATAAGCTATTTTTTAACTTATTTCTTTCTATATCAATGACTTACCAATTTCAGAGAGGCACCCGGAAAACTGTCGACAAAGTCGACAGACCCGAATCGGGAAGGTGCGCAGTGTTTTCAGTCTGTCGACTTTGTCGACAGTTTGCAGCGAACGGGCGGCACTGCTTTGTGCTGGTGCGCTGGCCTGCACCGCTAGCCGTGCTGTGTGTCTGCTGGTGCCGGCGAAAAGCCAATCCCCTTGCGGGTCCTTCCCGGAAGGTCGCCACTGAGGGTAAGTCGCACCACGTTATTTCGCTAGTACAGGAGGTTTCTAAATGGTGAACGGTGAACATTTACAGATGAATGCTGTTGCTTACGTGCCTATGGGTAACGCCCTGGCCAACGCTTGGCATCCGCAGCCGGCGACCCCTGACGGCCTGGAAACGATTCGCAGCGCCTTGATTGCCATGGAGTGCGGGCGCTGCCTTGACGAGGCCACAGCGCGGCACCTGGGGCGTGCCTTCAGGATGTATTTGGCCGGCGAGGAACCCGACATCACAAAGGGCCTGGGGCTTCGACCTGGGCGCGGGCGCAGCAACGAATCACCGCTGCGCCGTGAGCGTCTCCTGCGCCGAGATGCGCTGATCCGCAAGGCACTGGAAGCGCTGGGCGGCGACACGCCCGGCAACCGCCAAAATCTCCGCAGCCTTTTGACAGCCTGCGACCTGGTGCAGCCACAGCCCTGGCGAGATGTGCCCTACATCACCGAGCTGCGCAACATGTACGGTGGGCAGCTGGAACTGAGCGAGAAGCAAATCGGGCGCATTGCCCAAGGCAAAACCGCGTACAGCCAGCGCGGCGCTTAGGACGTGAAAAGGGGTTTGTGTGTCTTTTGGCCGAGGTCTCAGACACTTGGCCACATGACTACCGAAAACCACTACATCGACATTCCCAAGCCCTCTGCCGGATTGCGTCAGCATCCTGGCTTGGAGATTGAGGTCTGGGACGAAAACGGCTCCGCAACCGTCCGACTGACCCCCAGCCACGCGCTGAAAGTTGCGCAGTACCTGCTTTTTGACGCCCGCGAGATGCTGGACAAGGCAGAGCACACTTTCAACGAAACAGAGCGCCGCCACCGGCTAGAAAGCGCTAACGGTTCGATGCCGGACGCGATTGAAGCCAAGAAGGCGAAATGATGGGCCAGCACTTTGTGCGCAAGCTGGCCTTTGGCGGCCTGGCTGAAGTGGCACCAGATGCCCCGCTGCCTTGCGTCCTGGCGACAGGCACAGCAGTGCAACGCGACGATGGCGGCGAAATCCTCGACTGCACCGTGGGCGGTGTCGACCTGACCCGCGCGCCCTTGCCACTTTTGGTCTCGCACGACCAGAACCAGCTGGCCATTGGTGTCATTGAAAACATCAAGGCAGACGGCATGCGCGTGACCGGCATGGCGCGATTTTCCAGTTCGCCCGAGGCGCAGCAGATCCGCGCCGATGTGCTGGCTGGCATCCACCAGAGCCTGTCAGTCGGCTACGCCCACCTTGACATAGGCACGCCAGACGCAAGCGGGAATTTTGTTTACCGCTGGCAGCCGCAAGAAGTCTCCATCGTGTCCGTGCCCGCCGATCCGCAGGCCGGTTTTTTTCGCTCCAAATCCACGCAAAGCAACACCATGAACACCACCGAACAAAACACCGCTGCGACCGGCGACAACGAAGAAATCACCACCCTGTGCAAGCGCCACGGCGTGGACTACCTGGCGACGGGCCTGATCCGCTCCGGCTCCGGCCTGAGCGCCGCAAAGGAGGTCATCCTCGAAACGATTGCCCGCATTGATCGCGCGTCAGGCGGCCACAACAACGTCACCCAGCAGCGCAACCTGAGCGACGAAAAAGACCTGATCGTCAACACTTTGGTTTCGCGCATGGGCGGCAAGCCAGCAGGCGTCGTCCTTCGCTCCCTGGACACCGTGGGCCTGGCCCAGCGTTCGCTGGAAGCGTCTGGCCAGCGCGTGGGCAGTGGTGTGAGCCGTAGCGAGATCATCACGCGCAGCCTGCACACCACAAGCGACTTTCCCACCATGCTGGGCATGGCAGTAGGCCGCGTTTTGCACGCCGGTTACGAGAATGCACCTGTGCCTTTAAAGGAAGTCGCACGGCTTGCCAACCTGCCCGACTTCCGTGAGAAAAGCGTGATCCGCCTGGGCGGTGCTCCCAGTCTTGAGCTGGTAAATGAACACGGCGAATTCACCAGCGGCACGGTCTCTGAGACCGTCAACGGCTGGCGTCTGGCCACCTATGGCCGCATCGTAGGGCTGACCCGCCAAGCCCTGGTAAATGATGACCTGGGCGGCTTCGCTGAGTTGCTGCGTAGTTTTGCGCAGTCGGCTGCGCGCCGTGAGGCTGACGAGCTGGTGCGTGCTTTGCTGAATCCCCCGCTTGTCGATGGCAGCACAGTGTTTGATGCGACCCGCAACACGCAAATCACCGACAAGCTCACACAAGCCGGAATCGGTGCAGCGGTTAAAGCACTGCGCGCACAGACCGACGCGGGCGGCCTGGTTATGCACCAGCCTGGCTGGCTCGTGGTGCCCGCTGCGCTTGAAATGCAGGCCCTGCAGCTGGTGGCAGGCTTCAGCCCAGCCAAATCCAGCGACGTGCAGCCATTCAATGGCCTCCGGGTAGCGGTGGAGCCCCGCCTGGACGCCAGCAGCATTACTGCCTGGTATTTGGTGGCAAGCGACCAGGCGGCGCTTGAATACGGCTACCTGGACGGCAGCCAAGGCATTCAAACCATGCAGCGCGAAGGCTTTGAGATTGACGGGCTGGAGATCAAAGCGCGTCTTGACTTCGGTTGCGGCTGGACTGCGCCCGTGGGTTGGGTCAAATCGCTTGGCACGCCTGAGATTGAGTAAATGGGGAGGTCTTGTGCTTGCAAGACCTCGGCGGATTAGTCAGGAGGTGCCGCGCAACAAAACTCTGACAGCCAGTGACAGGAATTTCGCGGCGCCTCGCGCCCCGTCCTTTCGGCCTGGGTGCTGGCACCCTTACAAAACAAGAACCCGCCTAGAAAGCGGGTTTTTTGCTGCCTGAGCGTGAGTTTGTCGACTTTGTCGACAGTTTTCCGGGGTGGCTGACCAAATTTAGCCGGGTGCTTTTCTGGCCAAAAACCGGGGTAGCAAAACCAAACCGGGGAACATACCGGGGAACACGGCTTATTTTTTGGCTTGTTTTCATTGGAGGATTCGAGTCCCACCCTCCGCCAGTATGCACAAGGCTTTGCTGCTATTCATTTAGCAGCAAAGCCTTTTTGCTTTGTGGGGTCAGCCGGCCAGTGGCAGGCATTTGGCGTGGGCGATTGAGCCTGATTAAACTCCTAAAAAATGAGCTACTACCGCACGTATCCATTAGCTTTGAAGATGTTTTCTATCGCAAAGCCTTTAAACACGTGCGCTACTAGCTCACATTTTTATATCTACACCCCAGCCCTCACAGCTGGCCTTCGGTCAGCGTATCGAGCTGAAACTGGCCTTGTTTGTCCCACAGCCACGTCTCGGTGTAGGTCACGCGCCCTAGTTGCGTGGGCAGCGGAAACGGCGCAGCAGCGCGCACGGTGCGCTCGATTTCGGCGATGACTTCCGGTGCGTGCTGCGGCGCGCGCTTCCATTTCAGGCGCGTGACGTGGCCGCGCGGGTCGATGTCGGCTTCTAGTACGCCGATGGCGTAGAGCGATGCGGGCAGTTTGCCTTGGTAGATGCGCTGGGCGTTGAGGGCATACAAGTGCTTGGCCGCGTCTTGGCGGTAGGCGCGCGCAGTGCTGGCCTGCGACGGCGGCGAGGCAACAAAACCGGCCGGCCATTGGCTGCCCGGCAGCGGCGCTTGGGGTGCCGATTTGCACGCAGCTAGCAGCGTGGCCACGGCGGCCATCAGGCTGGCCAGCAGCCAGTGGCGGCGCGGCGCAGGTTGAGCGCAAGGGCTGGGCGGTGCAGGCGGTTTTGGCATTGAACAAGGCATGGGGCGCAAGTTTAGCCAAGGCCGCTTGCCGCTGACAGGCGCAGCCCCAAACCGCGCAAATACACGTCGATGGCGTGGCGGCCAGTGTTTACCAAGTCAAACGCGCTTGGCTCTAGCAGCCAGTGCTGCGCCAGCCCTTCCACCAGCGCTTGCAGGCCGTGAGCGGCGCACGCCAGTGGCACCGGACAAACCACGCCCTGTTTGGCAAAGGCTTGCGCCAAGACGGTGCGGTTGCGCGCAACGCATTGGCTGTGGACTTGCAGGCGGCGGGTTTGCACGTCGCCCAGCTCGTCGGTGTATTCGACTTGGTGGGTGGCGATGTAGAGCACGCGGCGGGTTTGCTCGTCGGTGGCAATCAGGCGCAGCGCTTCGATCGTGGCGTTACGGATGGCGGTCAGCGGATCGTCAGACGATGCCACTTGCGAGACGTTGAGCGTTTGCTCTAGCGGCAGCGTGACGCGTTCCATCATGGCGTTGAACAAATCGGCTTTGTGCTTGAAGTGCCAATAAATGGCACCGCGCGTGGTGCCAGCAGCGACCGCAATGTCGTTGAGCGAGGTGCGCGATACGCCGCGCGCTTGAAACAATTGCTCGGCCGCATCTAGCAAGCTCTCGCGCGTGGCTTGGGCGTCGGCTTTGGTGCGTCTGGCCATGAAAATGTCTCCTTTTTTTTTAATCGGGAAGGTACGGGTTAGGTACTTTGGGGCGCTTTATGTGCGCTATACATACATTCTAGTATGTATGTATAATCCCGCCACATTTCTGTTTTTTTATTACTGCCGCTTTTTTATGGGGCTGACATACCCCTTTTGGGGGTGTTGGACAGCGCCTATTGCTGCTAGCGGTTGCCGCGTGTTTGCCGACTCTGTGGTCGTGACTGGCGCGGCCGTATTTGCTGAACCTCCCAAAGGAAAATCATGCTTGCCTTGCGCAATAACCAAATTGCACCCTCTG
This sequence comes from Giesbergeria sp., assembly GCA_041798325.1. Lineage (GTDB taxonomy): Bacteria > Pseudomonadota > Gammaproteobacteria > Burkholderiales > Burkholderiaceae_C > Simplicispira. Next base: position 40,027 of record JBHCAP010000026.1, on the reverse strand, counting down.
TTGTTCCTGCTGTGCCGGCTGCGCCGCTGCGCTGGGCTTTGACTGCGGGGTGTGTGTCTGCGGCGCTGTTGCTGGCCGCTTGTGGCAAGGGCGGTGACGCTCCTAGCCCGGGCGGTGCCGGCAGCGCTCGACCCGCGCCAGAAGTCGGCGTCGTCACCGTGCAGCTGGGCGACGTGGGTTTGCTCACCGAGCTGCCCGGCCGCTTAGAGGCTTCGCGCGTGGCGCAGGTGCGCGCTCGGGCCGCTGGCATTGTGCAAAAGCGGGTGTTTCGCGAGGGCAGTGATGTCAAAGCCGGCCAGTCGCTGTTTGTGATTGACGCTGCGCCCTACGCCGCCGCGCTGCAAAGCGCCCAAGCGGCCTTGGCGCGCTCCGAAGCCAATTTGGCGCAAGCGTCGGCTTTGGCCAAGCGCTATGCGCCGCTGGTGGCGGCCAACGCGGTCAGCCAGCAGGAATACGCCAACGCCGTAGCCGGTGACAAGCAGGCGCAGGCCGATGTGGCCGTCAGCAAAGCGGCGCTGCAAACGGCGCGCATTAACCTGAACTACGCCAACGTGACGGCGCCGATTTCTGGCCGCATTGGCCGGGCGCTGGTGACGGAGGGCGCGCTGGTCGGCCAAGGCGAAGCCACGCCGCTGGCGATGATTCAGCAAATCAACCCGATGTATGTCAACTTCACCCAGTCGGCGGCAGAGGTGATGAAGCTGCGCGCGGCGCTGGCCGATGGCCAGTTCAAGCGGGCCGACGGCAAGGACGCCGCCAGCGTGCGCATCGTGCTGGAGGACGGTTCTGAATACGCCAGCGCCGGCCAGCTGCTGTTTTCTGACTTGAGCGTCGATGCCTCCACCGGCCAGATTACGTTGCGCGCGGAGGTGCCCAATCCAGATGGCCAGTTGCTGCCGGGTCTGTACGTGCGCGTTCGCCTAGAGCAGGCGCAGGCAACCAACGCCATCACCCTGCCCCAGCAAGCGGTTACGCGCACACAGCAGGGCGACGAAGTCACTGTCGTCGGCCCCGATGGCAAGCTCAGCAAGCGCGCAATCCACGTCGGTGGCAGCAAGAACGGCCAGTGGGTCGTGCTCGACGGGTTAAAGAGTGGCGAGCAGGTCATGGTGGACGGCTTTCAGGCGCTGCAGCGTATGCCCCCGGGTGTGACCGTGAAGGCAGTGCCTTGGACGCTACCCGCGCCCGCAGCAGCAGCACCCACAGCAGCGCCCGCCACCGCAGCGCCAGCGGCTTCTGAGGCCAAGTAAACAGGAGCACGCCAGATGGCCAAATTCTTTATCGATCGCCCCATTTTTGCGTGGGTGATTACGCTTTTCATTGTGGTGCTGGGCGCCGTGTCCATCACCCAGCTGCCGGTTTCCCAATATCCCCCCGTCGCGCCGCCGACCATCACGATCAGCGCTGCCTATCCGGGCGCTTCGGCGAAGACGATGGACGAGAGCGTGCTCTCTGTGATCGAACGGGAAATGAACGGTTCGCCGGGCTTGGCGTACATGGAATCGACCAGCCAAGCTGATGGATCGGGCACGATTTCGGTCAGCTTTGAGCCGGGCACCAACCCCGATTTGGCGCAGGTGGACGTGCAAAACCGGCTCTCGCGCGCGACACCGCGCCTGCCGGCCACGGTGACGCAGCAAGGCGTTCGGGTGGACAAGGCTTCGTCCAGCTTCCTGCTGGTAGTCGCGCTGACCTCGGACGACCCGAACACCAGCGTGCAGGATTTGGGGGATTACGCCTCGCGCAACGTGCTGCCTGAAATCCAGCGCATCAAGGGCGTGGGGCAAGCCCAGTTGTTCGCCTCCGAGCGCGCTATGCGCATCTGGATTGATCCGGCCAAGCTGACCGGTTTCAACCTTTCGGCTGCCGATGTCAATGCCGCTATTCAAGGGCAAAACGCGCAGGTGTCCTCGGGCACTTTGGGGCAGCTGCCCATCGTCGCTGACCAGGCCATTTCGGCCACGGTGGTGGTGCCGGGTCAGCTTGCCAGCATTCAAGAATTTGGCGATGTCGTGCTGCGCGCCAACAGCGACGGCTCGACCGTGCGGCTCAAGGATGTGGCGCGCATTGAGCTGGGCATTGAAAACTATGCCATCACCTCGCGCCTCAACGGCAAGCCCACAGCGGCCATCGGCGTGCAGCTGTCACCGTCGGGCAACGCGCTGGCCACGGCCACGGCGGTGCGCGCAAAGCTGGGTCAGCTGGAGCCCTTCTTTCCGAAGTCGGTGCAGTGGAAGATTCCTTACGACAGCTCCAAGTTCGTCTCGATCTCGATCGAGCAGGTCGCCAAGACCTTGTTCGAGGCGCTGGTGCTGGTGTTTCTGGTCATGTTCCTGTTCTTGCAGGACTGGCGCTACACGCTGATTCCCACCTTGGTGGTGCCGGTCGCCTTGCTGGGCACTTTTGGTGCTTTGCTGGCTATGGGGTTTTCGATCAACGTGCTGACCATGTTTGGCATGGTGCTGGTGATCGGCATCGTCGTGGACGATGCCATCGTGGTCGTCGAGAACGTCGAGCGCATCATGAGCGAAGAGGGCTTGCCCCCGCTTGAAGCCACGCGCAAGGCGATGGGGCAGATCACTGGTGCAGTGGTTGGTATGTCGCTGGTGCTGATTACGGTGTTTATTCCGCTGGCGTTTTTCAGTGGCTCTATCGGCAACATCTACCGCCAGTTCTCGGCGACGATGGCGACCTCGATTTTCTTCTCGGCCGTTATGGCGCTGTCTTTGACGCCGGCTTTGTGCGCCACCCTGCTCAAACCCGTCGAGGCAGGCCACCACCATCAGAAAAAGGGCTTCTTCGGCTGGTTCAACCGTGGCTTTTCACGCACGGCCAAGGGGTATGAGAGTTGGGTTGCCCGCTTTTTGCGGCGCAGCGGCCGCATGGTGGTGCTCTATCTGGCCATCGTGGCGGCGGTGGTGGTGGGCTACCTGCGTTTGCCCTCTTCGTTCTTGCCCAACGAAGACCAAGGCTTTGTGCTGGTCAGTATGCAGCTGCCCCCGGGTGCTACCCAGCAGCGCACGCTGAGCGCAGTCCAACAGGTCGAGGCGTACATGCTCAAGCAGCCCGAAGTGTCGGACATGGTGTCGATTCTGGGCTTTAGCTTCACCGGGCGCGGCCAGAATGCGGCGCTGGCTTTTGTGTCACTCAAGGACTGGTCGCAGCGCAAGGGCGCTGGCCAGTCGGCGGCGGAGATCGGCGCAGCAGCTTCGCGCGAGTTCTCGAAAATCCGCGATGCCTCGATCTTTGCCTTGTCGCCGCCACCCATTTCTGAGCTTGGCAACGCCACCGGCTTTACCTTCCGCCTGCAAGACCGTGGCGCACAAGGGCATGACGCTTTGATGGCCGCACGCAACCAGTTGCTGGGCATGGCCGCCAAGAGCCCCATCTTGGTGGCGGTGCGCCCCGATGGTCTGGAAGACGCGCCCCAGCTGCGCTTGGACATTGACCGGGACAAGGCCAACGCTTTGGGCGTGAACTACGCGGTCATCAACAGTGCCATTTCTACCGCGCTGGGTTCGAGCTATGTGAACGATTTTCCCAACCAAGGGCGCTTGCAGCGCGTTGTGGTGCAGGCCGACGCAGGTGCCCGTATGCAGCCTGAGGACTTGCTGCGGTTGAACGTCGTTAATAACAAAGGCGTGGCCGTGCCGCTGTCGGCCTTCACCACCACCCACTGGGTGACGGGCGCGATGCAGATGGTGCGCTACAACGGCTATCCCGCGATGAAAGTGTCCGGTGACGCCGCGCCCGGGCGCAGCACCGGCGAGGCGATGGACGAAATGGAACGCTTGGCGGCGCAACTGCCACCGGGCTTTGCCTTCGAGTGGACAGGCCAGTCGCGCGAAGAGCGTTTGGCCGGCTCGTCGGCGATGGTTCTGTATGGCTTTGCCATTTTGGCGGTGTTTCTGGTGCTGGCGGCGCTGTACGAGAGCTGGTCGATTCCGCTTGGGGTGATCTTGGTGATTCCACTGGGTGTGCTGGGCGTGGTGTATGCCGTCACGCTGCGCAGTATGCCCAGCGACGTTTACTTCCAGATTGGGCTGATCACCATCATTGGTTTGTCTGCGAAGAACGCCATTTTGATCATCGAGTTCGCCAAAGACCTGCAGGCCGAAGGCCGAACGGTGTTCGAGGCCGCGCTGGAAGCGGCCCACCTGCGCTTTCGCCCGATTGTGATGACCTCTTTGGCCTTCACGCTGGGCGTGGTGCCGCTGTTTATTGCCTCGGGTGCCAGTTCCGCCAGCCAGCGGGCTATCGGCACCGGCGTGATCGGCGGCATGATTACTGGCACGGTCTTGGCGGTGGTCTTCGTGCCGACCTTCTTTTTGCTGGTGCGCAGCTTCTTCAAGGGCAGCGAGCGGCAGCGAAAGATGTATGCCGAGCACGCCCACGCAATGGGTATCGAACAACGCAAATTGAATGAGGGCGCAGCCCATGACTAAAGCAAGGCTTTCCCAGCTTCTGGCGCTGAGCGCTGCGGCGCTGCTCGCTGGCTGCTCGATGATCCCGACCTATGAGCGTCCTGCGGCACCCGTAGCGGCGCAGTGGCCCGGCCAGACAACGGTTGCGCCGGCTGGCGCGGCGGCGGCCGACCTCGACTGGCGCGACTTCTTTCAGGACGCGCAACTGCAGCAGCTGATTGCGCTGGCGCTGGAGAACAACCGCGACCTGCGCATCGCCGTGCTCAACATCGAGCAAGCGCGCGCGCAGTACCGCATCCAGCGCGCCGACCAACTGCCCAGCATCGGTTTGGGTGCCTCGCAATCGCGCCAAAAACCCGGCAACGACGGCGACGGCATTGCCAGCGTTGCCGTCGGCGGGCTGAGCCTGAACGCCTTTGAGCTGGACTTTTTTGGCCGCGTCAGCGCGCTGAGCGAAGCCGCCCAAGCGCGCTATTTGGCGACCACCGAAGCGCGCAAAACGGTACACATCAACCTGATTGCCTCGGTGGCCAGCAGCTACCTGAGCTGGTTGGCCGACAACGAGCTGCTGGCGCTGACCCGCGAGACGCTGGGCACACGTGCAGAGTCGCTCAAGCTGACCAAGCTGCGCTTTGACAACGGCGTCTCGTCCGAGCTGGACTACGCCCAATCGCTCGCGCTGCACGAAGCCGCCCGCGCCACGCTGGCGCAAGCCCAGCGCCAACGCGCTTTGAGCGAAAACGCTTTGACGCTGCTGATTGGCCAACCGCTGCCGGCCAACCTGCCCGCCAGCACCACGCGCCCCAGCAGCGCCGCCGTGCTGGCCGACGTGCCCGAAGGCCTGCCCAGCGATTTGCTGGAGCGCCGCCCCGACATCCGCCAAGCCGAGCAGCAACTGCTGGCGGCCAACGCGCAAATTGGCGCGGCGCGCGCGGCGTTTTTTCCGCGCATCAGCCTGACCGGCTCGCTCGGGCGCGCCAGCACCGGGCTGACGGGCTTATTCAGCAGCGGCGACTCGGTCAACGCGTGGAGCTGGGCGGGTCAACTGGCGATGCCGCTGTTTGACGCCGGGCGCAACCAAGCCGGCCTTGAAGTGGCGCAAACCCAGCGCGATATTGCGATTGCCCAGTACGAAAAAACCGTCCAAAGCGCCTTCCGCGAAGTGGCCGACGCACTGGCCGGGCGCGCCACCTTGGGCGAACAACTGGCCGCCCAGCAAGCCCAAGCCGCCGCCCAAGCCAACGCCTTTCGCTTGGCCGATTTGCGCTACCAAAACGGCGTAGCCAACTATTTGGAAGTGCTGGACGCACAGCGCGCGCTGTTTGCCACGCAGCAAGCGGTGACGCAAACCGCGCTGGCGCAGCGGCAAAACCAAGTGGCGCTGTACAAAGCACTGGGCGGCGGCTGGAGTGCCGAGCCGGTCGCCCCAGTCGCACCAGTCGCCCCAGCGTCATAAGCGCCAGCGCCTGCGCTCATCAAAAAAGAGAGCTGCTAGCGCACGTGTTTAAAGGGTTTGGATATGAAAACTATCTGAAACCGTTTAAATACGTGCGCTAGCAGCTATTGTTTTATTTGGCGGCGCTGCGTGGCCTGCAGGAATCCACTTTGATGACAGCGAAATGATGGCGTGGCAAGCCTTGCAGGAATGCCTGCCACAGGCCAAAGCCCTTTGCCGTCTGGCGGAGCAGAAATTGCAGATGCCCCAAACAAAAAAGCCGCACAGTTTTTAAAAACTGTGCGGCTTTGTCTGTGGTGCCCGGGGCCGGAATCGAACCGGCACTCCTTGCGGAGGGGGATTTTGAGTCCCCTGCGTCTACCAATTTCACCACCCGGGCGGTATTTGTGAAGACGCGAATTATGGCACATTACGCGCATGAAATACCAAACTATTGAAGATGTTGTCGGCAATACGCCGCTGGTAGCCCTGCAGCGCATTGGCGCGCAGGACAACGCGGCGCGCGGCAATGTGGTTTTGGGCAAGCTGGAAGGCAACAATCCGGCCGGCTCCGTCAAAGACCGCCCGGCGCTGGCCATGATTCGCCGCGCCGAGGAGCGCGGCGAGATGGCCCCCGGCGACACGCTGATTGAGGCGACCTCGGGCAACACCGGTATTGCGCTGGCTATGGCCGCCGCCATCAAGGGCTACCGCATGGTGCTGGTGATGCCCGAAGACCTGTCCATCGAGCGCGCCCAGACCATGAAAGCCTTTGGCGCCGAGCTGGTGCTGACACCCAAAAGCGGCGGCATGGAATACGCCCGCGATTTGGCGCAAAGCATGGTCAAGCAAGGCAAAGGCCGCGTGCTCGACCAATTTGCCAACCCCGACAACCCGCGCATCCACTACGAGACCACCGGCCCCGAGCTGTGGGAGCAAACCGGCGGGCGCATCACGCACTTTGTTTCGGCGATGGGCACCACCGGCACCATCACCGGCGTGTCGCGCTATCTGAAAGAAAAGAACCCCAACGTGCGGATCATCGGCGCGCAGCCGCAAGAAGGCTCGCGCATTCCGGGCATTCGCAAATGGCCCGAGGCGTATATGCCGGCCATTTACGAGCCGCGCGCCGTCGATGAGCTGGTGCTGGTCAGCCAAGACGATGCCGAGGACATGTGCCGGCGCCTCGCGCGCGAAGAAGGCATCTTTGCTGGCATCTCTGCCGCCGGTGCCTGCTGGGTGGCGCAGCAAATTGCCCTGCGTGAGCGCGATGCACACATCGTTTTTATCGTTTGCGACCGGGGCGACCGCTATTTGTCCACCGGCGTGTTCCCCATTTAAAGCATCCCCATGGACATCCACACCGAAGTTGACGCGCGCGGGCTGAACTGCCCGCTGCCGATTTTGAAAGCCAAAAAAGCGCTGGCCGCGATGGAAAGTGGCCAGTTGCTCAAGGTGGTCTCGACTGACACCGGCTCGCTGCGCGACTTTCAAGCGTTTGCCAAACAGACCGGCAACGAGTTGGTGGAGCAGCAAACGGTGGACAACGAGTTTGTCCACATCCTGCGCCGGCGCTAAGAGTGCGCGTGAGGGCTACAGAGGCGTTTTTGTGATCGTCCGCACGTTGTCCCCAAACCCCCGCAGCCACCACTCCAGCATGGCGCTGTCCACCACGGTGGCGCTGATCTGTAGCCATTCGCCATCCAATTCCCGCACCTGCTGGTCTTTGGACAGGGGCGATTCCGTCAGGTGCAGCCCCGCGCCCTGTGTGATGCAAAACTGCAGCCGCACGCGCTGCCCGTCGCCAAAACCAAAGCGGCCATCGGCGTCGTACTGCGCCAAATCAAACGCGGCGGGCGGCTCAAAAGTCAGGGTGGAAGCCTCGGCGCGGCGGATGCGGTGCAGCGCCAAGCTGCGTTCGTTGTCAAAGCCCTCGAAGCGGCACGCCAGGTACAGGCGCGGGCCTTGTTGGGCTAGGCCCAGAGGCATGACCTGCGCCTGACGGCGCTTGCCGGCGGCGTTTTTGTAGTCGATCTGCAGCCAGCGGTTGGCGTACAGCGCCTCGCTCACGGCTTCGAGCACGCCGGGGGCAATGGTGGGCGGCAGCAGCGGCTGGCTGGTGGCCACCACGCGCACCTTGCGTGGCCACTGGCGCTCCAAGGCTGCGTTGGTGCCGTCGCTCAGGTTGCGCCGCGCCTGGGTGAAAAAACCCTCCATGGATTGCATGAGCCGCTCGGGCAGCAGGTTTTTCAGGTGTTCCTCGGCCAGTTGCAGCAGCAGCGATTCTTGTGGCGTGAGGTGGGACACGGCCAGACCTTGGGCGCGCTCCGGCCAACGGTAGCCGTAGGGTTTGCTGCGGTCGTCGCGCTCAATGTCGAAATGCTGACTCAAAATTTCCAGCTGGCGCTGGATGGTGCGCACGTTGCGCTCAAAGCCTGCGCCCTGAAGCTGCTGGTGCAGCTCGTTGGTGGTGATCTTGCGCCCGCGTGGGATGCGGCGCAGCAGCTCGACCATAAGCAGGGCGGTGTCCAGAGTTTCGGGGCGTTTGGGCATGGGGGTGAAGAATAGTGGCCAAAGTGGCCGCCAGCGCTTGCTGGGTAAGCGCTAGCAGCTATGTTTTCAGTAGTGATTGATTGCGACTTGAATTGTCGCAGCAGGCGCTACGCTGCCGCCATGACCACCACAAACACACCACCACCGCCCCCTACCATCGCCATCGCCGGAGTGGGCGGCGCGGCTTGCACACTGGTGTTGAAGCACCAGATTGCAACCCCCAAGACCAGTCCGCCCCTACAGCACCTGACAGTCGACACCGACCCCACGTGCATATCGGGCATCGATACCATGCCTACCCTTTTGCTGCGCGCTGACACATTGGATGTGGAGGCGTTTAAACCCTGGCTGGCACCGTGCCAGACGCTGTACCTGCTGGCTGGCTTGGGTGGCCGGATTAGTTCGGTGGCTGCGCCTGCTTTGGTGCGCATCGCACGCGACATGGGTCTGCACACCGTGGCGCTGGTGACCATGCCTTTCGACTGGGAGGGCAGCAGGCGCATCGACCGCGCCGAACAGGCGCTGCGGACTATCTATGTGCAAGCGCATGAGATGGTTTTGGTCAACAGCGAAAGGGCCGTGCAGCACTTGGGGGATGACTGCACGTTGCAGGACCTGTTTGACTGCCTCGACGCAGCGGTGCTGCGGGAGCTGGATGCGCGGCTGGTGCCTATGCCCACACACCCAGACACCGCCCCGCCCATCGCAGAAGTGGTGGAATCTTTTGGAAATGACACCTCCGCATCACACCGACAATTCATCGCCAGTGTATGGATCAAATCCTTTCCACGCAGTTGGCTGAAGCGGCAAATCCCCGACGATGAGCCCATGCACGTCCCTGGGTACTTTGACCGTTTGCACTATGCACGGGAGACGCTGCGGGCCAACATGCAGCCTGGGGACGAGTTATGGGAGTTTTCCAGCCCTACACAAACCTTTGTCCAGCGCATGTGCTCGAGAGCGGGCTTGCTCGTGCTGCGCCAAGACAAAGTGGTGGACGTTTACTTGACGACAATAGGTTAGGCAACCGCCCCCCCGACGCCACCACTCCCATAGGTTCTAAAAATAGAAATCAAATTGGTCTATAGCGCTTGGACTTGCACCCGCCTTTTACAGAAAGCGCCAGCAGCTATCAAATTTGATGCGTGTACCTCAAGCTGCCAAGCACAGCGCCACCACCGAAATATCGTCTGCGGCCCCCGCCTTGCGCCAGGCGGCGTGCAGCGCGGCCAGGTTTTCGGGCGCGGGCCGGTCGGCGCGCCACAGGGCTTGCAGCTGGGCGGCGGGCAGGCTGTCGTGTAGGCCGTCGGTGGCCAGCAGGTAGCAGTCGCCGGACAAGCAACTGCCTTGCCAGATGTGTAGCCAGGGGGTGGGGGCGGGGCGGTCTTCGCCCGGGTCGTCCACGCCGTTGTCGTCCCCATAGTGGTCTTCATCCATGCAGTCGCCCAGCACCAGGCACTGTGCCAGCCCCTGATAAACGGATGCGTAGTGGCTGGCATCTTCGGGTTGCACCTCGCCATCGTCCAGCATTTGCTGCCAAACCGTGTGATCGCGGCTGACTTGCAGCCATTGCACGCTGCCGTCCGCCTGCGGGCGCAGCCGCCAGATGCGCGAATCGCCGCAGTTGACGGCGCACACCCGCCCCTGTGCGCACCACAGGCTGGCCAGCGTGCAGGCTGCGCCCTGGGTGTGCGGGCGCAAGCTACGGCCTTGCCAGTCTTGGCGGGCGCGGCGCACGCGGGCGGGCAGCTGCTGGGCGGGGTCTGCTGCAGCGTCTGTGCGGTGCAGCTCCTTCAAAAAGCTGCGGCTGGCCAGATCGGCGCAGGGGCTGGACGAGACGCCATCGGCCACCGACACCCAGGCAAACCCGCCCTCGGCCATGCCCGCAAAGTGGCCCACGGGCTTTTGCCAGAGGTGGAGTCCGGCCACCGTCTGGATGGCCAGCGCATCCTGCGGCGCCCTGGCGCTGGTGCGGCCCAGGGCGGCAGGGGCAATGGCTTGCTGGAAGGCGTAGATGTGCATGGGTGGGGTCATGGTTTGTGTGCGTAGTGCTGTGGCGACACAAGGGGAATGCTTTGGCATGGGGCGTAAGCATGGAAATGCCGCCAGACTGCCGTGCAGCAACGTGCCTGATTTCAATAGCTTGCCTGTCGCAGCTCTTTCAGCTTCTTTTGTGGATCAGCCATTCGGAGAGTCCGGCGTTGATGGCATGTCGGGCGATCGTCTTCAGGCCCCATATATGCACCCCGGACTGGCCCATCAGCACGGACAGGTCTTCTTTGCAGGTGTGAAAGACGAAATAGATTTCATCGCATTGCGCATAGGCGCCGAGCTCGCGAATGCATTCTTCGGCTTCTCTTTGGGTCGTGTGGGATTTGATTTGCACAACGGCCCGGCGGTCGCCGGCTGCCGAGCGCAAGTCGAGGTCAATGTCTTTTTCTCTCGCCCCCATGATGGAAAAGCGCTGCCACCCGAACTTGGAAAAAATCAGTTCGACCAGTAATTCAAAGTCGTGCCACCACAGGCCCTTGATCAATTCCTCGATCTGCTTGGCCAATGCATCAAGGGCTGTCTTGGCTCTCTGGGCCTGTTCGCTGGGTTCTGCGTTGATTTTTTGGATCAGATAGTCCTGTTGCTGGACGTCGCAAATGGTTCCGCGAAATCCGCCCACCTGGGTGATGCGGCCATCCAGGTTCTCTATCCACAAATCCTGCCCCTTCAAGTCTGTAGATCGCCAGGGGGCGATGACTTGGCGGATGCGGGTTTTATCTTCGAGCTCTATGACTTGCGGGGCGGCACGGCACCAGTACAGCTTTCTTTGGTGGAGCGTGATCCAGACGTCGGTTGGCGCCAACTCATAAAAATCGCGGATCTGATTGACGTCTCTGGTGGCCGCACCTTGGTTGCCGTTGCGTTGTTTCAGCCAATGCTCCTTGACTTTGTGCCACTGCCCTGTTTCGCATTCCTGGTGTTGGCCGCTGGCATAGCCAAGCCGGATGCAGCCATCCTGAATGCAAGAGGCCTCCCAGGCACCCCCTTGCCCGAGTTTGATGAAGCGGATTTTTTTGGGTGCTATGGGTGTGAGTGGCATAGGTGGAATGGGTGCAGATGGGTTTAGATGGATGTAGATGGATGCAGCAGGCGGATTATTCTTGTCCGGTGCCGTGATGCTGGATTCTCTCCAGCGCCTCCAGCGCCCCCAGCCCCAGCTCCACCGCCTCGGGGTTGTGCACATTGGCCTCATGCAGATTGATGCGAATCAGCTTGCTGCCGCGCTGTTGCATGCGCTGGCTGAAGTGGCGCACGGTGGCCACGGCGCGGCCGGCGCCGATTTCTATCACCAGGGGGGCTTGCACGCGGTCCAGCCACCTGTCTAGCCTGTCTCTTTGCGCTGCGCTGCGCTCGGAGTTCCAGTGCCAGTCGTCAAACATCAAGATATTCGGTCGGGCCAGCGCCCCACAGTCGGGGCAGTGCGGCAAATCGCCGAGCATTTCGCAGGCAGCTTCATCCACTTGTGGCTGCAAGTCGCTGGCCGACCAGATGCGGCCATGGCAGTTGGCCGTGCATTGCAGGGCGTGGATGCTGCCGTGGCATTCGTGGATGCGCGCGGGGGCAAAACCGGCTTGGTGAAAATGCCCATCGACGTTGCTGGTGAAGACGAACGCGCCCTGCGCCATGCCGTCGGCCCAGCGGCGCAGGATGCCAAAGCCGGCGTGCGGCGTGGTGGCGCGGTACAGGCCCAGGCGGTGGCCGTAAAAGCCCCAGGCGGTTTCGGGCCGCCGGGCAAAGGCCTGGGGCGAGGCGATGTCGGTGAACTGCAGCCGCTGGCGGCCCAGGGCGGGGTAGGCGCGCCAAAAGCCGTTGTCGCCGCGAAAGTCCGGCAGGCCGGAGTCGATGCCCATGCCGGCACCCGCCGCCACCACCATGCACGGGGCGCGGCGAATCCATTGGGCGGCCAGCGCCAGCTTTTCTTCCAATTGCGGGTCTGCGCTCATGCGGCTGTCCTCATTTTGTCGGTTGCTACGCCGTTTTAAGGGTCAAAACAGCCGCCAGCCCTTTAGATACGTGCGCTAGCAGCTATCAATTTCAAAGCTCTAATGTCTTCAGGTATTCGCGAAACGCTGCGCCCACCTGCGGGTGTTGCAGCGCCAGCTCCACCGTGGCCTCTAAAAAACCCTCTTTGCTGCCGCAGTCGTAGCGCTTGCCGGCGTATTGGAAGGCGTACACCGCCTCGTGCGCCATCAGGCGGGCGATGGCGTCGGTGAGCTGGATTTCGCCGCCCGCGCCCTTGGGCTGGGTGCGCAGTTGCTGAAAAATCGCCGGGGTCAGGATGTAGCGCCCAGCCACGCCCATGCGCGAGGGGGCGTTTTCGGGGCTGGGTTTTTCGACAATGTTTTGGATACGCATCAGCGCGCCACCGGCTGGCTCGCCGGCGACGATGCCGTAGCGGTTGACCTGCTCCAGCGGCACCTCTTGCACCGCCAGCATCGAGCGCCCTTGCTGGCCAAACGCCGCCGCCATCTGCGCCAGTACCGGCGCGCCGCCGGCGGTGCCGACCATCAAATCGTCGGCCAGAAGCACCGCAAACGGCTCGTTGCCGACCAGCGGCTCGGCGCACAGCACCGCGTGCCCCAGCCCCAGCGAGCGCGGTTGGCGCACAAACGAGCAGTGCATATCACTGGGCATCAGCGAGCGCACCAGCTCCAGCAGCGCGGTTTTTCCCGCCGCTTCCAGTTCGCTTTCCAGCTCGTAGGCGGTGTCGAAATGGTCTTCAATGGCGCGTTTGCTGCGCCCGGTGACAAAAATCATGTGGCGCACGCCGGCGGCGTAGGCTTCTTCGACCGCGTACTGGATCAGCGGTTTGTCCACCACCGGCAGCATCTCTTTGGGAGACGCTTTGGTGGCCGGCAAAAAGCGCGTGCCCAAGCCGGCGACAGGAAAAACGGCTTTGCGAACAGGGGTAGAGGCGATGGTGTTCATAGAGTGTGCTCCTAAATAATGAGCTGCTTGCGCACGTAAATAAAGGGTTTGGGATAGTTTTTATATCGAAACCCAATAAACACGGGCGCTGGCAGCTATCTTTCTTGTTATCAGCCCAAGCGGGCGAGTTGGTCGAGTTGATTGCGCAGGCGCTCGATGGTGGCGACAAAGTCGGTCACGCGCTTTTGTTCTTGCGCCAGCACGGCGGGCGGCGCTTTGGCGACAAAGGCCTCGTTGCCCAGCTTGGCGCGCGCTTTGGTGATTTCGCCGTCCAAGCGGGCGATTTCTTTGCCCAAGCGCAGTTTTTCTGCGGCGACGTCGATTTCCATGTGCAGGCAGATGCGCGCTTCGCCGACCACGGCCACGGGCGCGGCTTGGGCGGCGCTTTGCCACGCGGCTTCGTCGTCAAACACCTTGACTTCGCTCAGCTTGGCCAGCGCTTGCAGCACGGGAGCGGCGCCGCGCAAAAAGGCGCTGTCGCCGACGGCAAACAGCGGCAGGCGCGTGGACGGCGAGACGTTCATCTCACCGCGCAGCGTGCGGCAGGCATCGACCAAACCTTTCAGGCGCGCGACGTAGGCGATAGCGGCTTCGTCGATTTTTTCGGGCTGTGCGGTGGGGTAGTGCGCAATGCTGACCGATGCGCCCGCCAAGCCAGCCACCGGCGCGACTTTTTGCCACAGCTCTTCGGTGATGAACGGAATGATCGGGTGCGCCAAACGCAAGATGGCTTCGAGCGTGCGAATCAGCGTGCGGCGTGTGGCGCGCTGCTGGGCAGCGTTGCCGGTCTGGATTTGCACCTTGGCGATTTCCAGATACCAGTCGCAAAACTCGTTCCAGACAAAGTCGTACACCGTGTTGGCGACGTTGTCGAGGCGGTACTCGGCAAAGCCTTTGGCGACTTCGGCCTCGGTTTTTTGCAGTTGCGAGGTGATCCAGCGGTCGCACTGGCTGAACTCCATGGTGCTGCAATCGGTGTTGGTCACGCCGCAATCTTGGCCTTCGCAGTTCATCAGCGTAAAGCGTGAGGCGTTCCACAGCTTGTTGCAGAAGTTGCGGTAGCCCTCGCAGCGCTTGCTGTCAAAGTTAATGCTGCGTCCCAGCGAGGCCAGCGCGGCAAAGGTAAAGCGCAGCGCGTCCGCGCCATAGGCCGGAATGCCGTCCGGGAATTCTTTTTGCGTGTCTTTGCGCACCTTGGGCGCGGTTTCGGGCTTGCGCAGGCCGGTGGTGCGCTTGTCCAGCAAGGGCTCCAACGAAATGCCGTCGATCAAATCGACTGGGTCGAGCACGTTGCCTTCGGACTTGCTCATCTTCTTGCCCTGCGCGTCCAGCACCAAGCCGTGGATGTAAACGTGTTTGAACGGCACACGCCCGGTGAAGTGCGTGGTCATCATGATCATCCGGGCGACCCAGAAAAAGATGATGTCGTAGCCCGTCACCAGCACGCTGCTGGGCAGGTACAGGTTGAAGTCGTCGGTGGCGCTGTTCGTCTGCTCCGGCCAGCCCATCGTAGAAAACGGCACCAGCGCGGACGAGTACCAAGTGTCGAGCACGTCGTCATCGCGGCGAAGGGTTTTGCCGGGCGCTTGGGCTTGCGCCTCGGCTTCGTTTTTGGCGACGTAAACCTTGCCGTCTTCGTCGTACCACGCCGGAATTTGGTGGCCCCACCACAGTTGGCGTGAGATGCACCAGTCTTGGATGTTGTTCATCCACTGGTTGTAGGTGTTGACCCAGTTTTCTGGCACGAACTCGACTTGGCCCGAAGCCACGGCGTCGATGGCTTTTTGCGCAATGCTTTTGCCGGTGGGGTCTTGCTCGCTGACTTTGCTCATGGCGACAAACCACTGGTCGGTCAGCATCGGCTCGACCACTTGGCCGGTGCGGGTGCAGATTGGCACCATCAGCTTGTGCTTCTTGATTTCGACCATCAAACCAGCCGCTTCGAGATCCGCCACCACGGCTTTGCGCGCGACAAAGCGATCCATGCCCTGGTATTTTTCGGGCGCTGCATCGTTGATGGTGGCTTGCAAGGTCAGCACGCAAATCATCGGCAGCTGGTGGCGCTGGCCGACGGCGTAGTCGTTTTGGTCGTGTGCCGGCGTGACTTTGACCACGCCGGTGCCAAAGGTTTTATCAACGTAATCGTCGGCAATCACTGGGATTTGGCGCTCGCACAGCGGCAGGTTGACCATCTTGCCAATCAGATGCTGGTAGCGCTCGTCTTCGGGATGCACCATCACCGCCACGTCGCCCAGCATGGTCTCGGGGCGGGTGGTGGCTACGACTAATTGGCCGGAGCCGTCGGCCAGCGGGTAGGCAATGTGCCACAGCGAGCCGTCTTTTTCTTCGCTCTCGACTTCGAGGTCAGACACGGCAGATTGCAGCTTGGGGTCCCAATTGACCAAGCGCTTGCCCCGGTAAATCAGGCCTTGCTCATACAGCTTGACAAAGGTGTCGGTGACCACGCTGGACAGCTTGTCGTCCATCGTGAAATATTCGCGGCTCCAGTCCACGCTGTCGCCCATGCGGCGCATTTGCGTGGTGATGGTGTTGCCGGACTGCTCTTTCCATTCCCAGACTTTTGACACGAAGTTTTTGCGCGCTTCAGGCGGTGTCGCGCCCATGTCGTGGCGGCTGATGCCTTGCTCTTGCAATTGGCGCTCGACGACGATTTGCGTGGCGATGCCGGCGTGGTCGGTGCCGGGCACCCAGACGGTGTTGTCCCCGCGCATACGGTGGTAGCGCGTCAGGCTGTCCATGATGGTTTGGTTGAACGCATGGCCCATGTGCAGCGTGCCGGTGACGTTGGGCGGCGGCAGTTGGATGGCAAACGATGGTGCATCCGCCTGCGCCACACCGGTGCCGCGCACGCCAGCGGCGCCGTAGCCGCGCGCTTCCCACTCTGGTCCCCAGTGGGCTTCCAACGCGGCGGGTTCAAACGATTTGGACAGGCTGGCAAGGCCGGGTTGGGCTGGGGTGTCGCTCATGGCAATAGAAGATTTGGGGTTGGAAAATGGAACGGACAAACGAAAACGGCACCCCAAAAGGATGCCGTTGTGTCGGTTGGGCGGGTTGCGCCGATTTTAGCGGGCGGGGTTTATTGCTTTACAGCCTCGACCTGCACCACCAGACGCACGTTTTTGGCAAAGCCCCAATCGACGCCGTAGTTCATGCCCCACTGGGTGCGGTCGATGGTGGCCTCAAAGTCGCCGCCGCACACTTCGCGCTTGAGCATCGGGCTTTGGTAGCAGGCGAACTGGTTGGCCTTGAAGGTGACTGGTGCAGTTTTGCCCAGCAGCGTCAGCTGGCCAGCCACTTGGGTGACTTTGTCGCCCTCAAAGGTGAATTTGTCCGAGACAAACTTCATCGTCGGAAACTGCTCGGCATTGAACAGGTCAGCGCCTTGCAGGTGCTTGTCAAAGGCTGGTGTGCCGGTGTTGACCGAGTTAGCGTCAAAGCTGATCTCTACCTTGCCGGTCTTGCCGGCCTTGTCAAATTGCACCGTGCCTTGCTTCTTGTCGAAGCGCGCGCGGTTGACCGAAGCGCCAAAGTGGCTGATCTCAAAAGTCACAAAGGTGTGGCCGGGGTCGATGGCGTATTCGTTGGCGGTGGCAGCTTGTGCAGCGCCAGCCAACAAAGTAGCGGCGGCGAGGGCGAAAAGGGTTTTGCGCATAGTTAATGTTTCCTGCAAAAATATTGCTAAGGGTTGGTAAAAAAGGGAATGAAGAGAGAGTAAAAAGAGCCGGGCAGCTTTACAGCTTGCCCACGCCCGTCAGTGCCAGCTTGAATTTGATTTGCACGTCGTCGGCCACCATTGAGGTGTCAGCCCATTCGTTTTCGCCGATTTTGAAAGTGAGGCGCTGGATGGTCAGGGTGCCGCTGGCGGTGGTGTTGGCACCGCTTTGCACCACAGTGACCGGGGCAATCACGTCGCGCGAAGTGCCTTTGATGCTGAGTTTGCCCGCCACTTCAAACTTGCCGCCGCCCAGCGCTTTGATGCTGCTCGATTGGAAGGTGGCTTGCGGAAATTTTGGCACGTTAAACCACGTGGCCTTGGGCATTTCGGCATCGGTCTCGGGGGCACCGAAGGTGGCACTGCCGGTATCGACATTCAACGTGATGTGGCTGCTGGCCAGTTGCGCTGGATTGAACGCAATTTGCGC
Organism: Giesbergeria sp.; assembly: GCA_041798325.1. Classification (GTDB taxonomy): domain Bacteria; phylum Pseudomonadota; class Gammaproteobacteria; order Burkholderiales; family Burkholderiaceae_C; genus Simplicispira. The sequence continues at coordinate 22,472 of JBHCAP010000026.1, read as the reverse complement.
GTCAAATTTTTTGAACTGCCCTTCCAGCGGCACCCCCATCTGTTTGGTGACAAAGCTGATTTGGCTGTTGGCGGGCACCAGCTTTTGTTGCGCTAAGGCGGGTTGTGCTGCCAGCAGGCAGGCACCAGTCAGCGTCAAGAGGGAGGCGAGGGAAGCAATTTTCATGGGCGCTTTCAAATGGGTAAACAGGCAAGAAGCCGGTGTGGCCGCTAGGCGGGGTCAGAGTGCAGTTGCGCGCTAAAGGTTCAGCCGCGCAGCGACATGCGCGCCAGTAGGCCATCGCGGTCAATCCAGTGGTGCTTGAGCGCGGCGGCCACGTGCAGCAGTATCAGCGCGCCCAGAGTGAGGGCGCTGATGTTGTGCCACGGCTTAATCGCTGCGGCCAGCTCTTTGCTGACGGGCACAAAGTCGGGCAATTGCCACAGGCCTAAGAAAACCACCGGAAAGCCTGCTGCCGAGCTATACGCCCAGCCAATCAGCGGCACGGCAAAAAACAACAGATACAACGCATGGTGCGTGCCGTGGTGCGCCGCTTTTTGCCAGCCGGGCATGGATTGGGCGATGTCAGCGGGCAGGGCTGGTGGGCGGTGCGTGATGCGCCACAGCAGGCGCAGCGCGGTCAGCGCCAAAAATGCTATCCCCGCCCATTTGTGCCAGTTGTAGAGCTTGAGGCGCTGCGGCGAAAACGGCAGCCCGGTCATGTAGATGCCCATGCCCAGCATCCCCACTAAGGCGAGCCCTAGCAGCCAATGCAAGGCGATGGCGGTGGTGCTGTAGCGAGCGGGCGTGTCAGCGGCGGAATGGGGCGGTAGGGAGGGCGTCAAGGTGCAAGAGAAAAGAGTGGAAGGGCGCAGTGTAGAAAGCCTAGGGCGCTTTTAGTTTCCATGAAATAGTGGTTTTATTCCATTCGATGCCAGTGCGGCGCTTTTCCACGCCTGCGCCGCCGCTTCGGTATCGCCGCGCCGCTCGGCCAGTTCGGCCAAGTGTTGCCACGCGCTGCGGCGCAGTTGTGCATCGGGCAGTTGCTGGGCCGATTGCGTCAGCAATTGCTGCGCTTTGCCCCACAGCTGGCGCTTCAGGCAGGCCATGCCAGCCAGATACTGCAGGCGGGTGTCGCGCGGATAGGCTTGGGCGGCGGCTTCGATGCGCGCCAGCCACGTGCCATCGACATCGTTCAGCGCGGCATCCAAGGCGCTCACTAAGCGGCTGGCTTGCAACTCGCTCAGGGCTTTGGGGTGGTCGGCAAAGCTTTGCCAGACCGGCAGCAGCCACTGGCGCACCGTGGCGGCGTCGCCGCCCAAGGCGGTGAGGCGCTGCGCGGCGTGGACGGTCAGCTCGGGCATGGCGCGTTCGGCGGCGTCGAGCGATTGCCACGCGCGTTCTAGCTGCGCCGGGTCGCGCGCTTCGTTGATCAGCTCCATTGCCAAGCCGCGCACGATGCTTTCACCGGCGTTGGCCGAAAACGCCCGGTGCTTGCTCAGCAGGCGCGCGGTGTCCAAGGCGCTTTGCGTGTGGTGGGCGTGGCGGGCGGCTTTGAGCTTCATGCGCAGCGCCAGCGTGCGCCGGGCTGCGCCTTGTGGCAGGGCGGCCAGCCAGTCGAGCGCGACTTGCGGCTCGCGGTTGGTCAGCGACCAGTGGGCGGCGCGCATCTGTATGCCTTCGCGCAGTTCGCGCTCGGGCTGGGTGCCGTGCTCGGGCGCGTGGTGCAGCGCTTGCTCTAAATGGTGGTCGCGCTGGGTGTGGTCTTGCAGCGCTTGCGAGGCTTCGGCGCAGACCAAGTGCGCCAGCGCGCGCAGTTGGCGCGCGTGCGGCACGTTGGTTTGCGCTTGGGTCAGGCCGTTTTCTTGCGCCAAGGCTTCCAGTGCCGTTTTGCGCGAACGCAAAAAGCGCCCCGCCAAAAACAGCGCCATAGCGTCGAGGATGGCGGCGTGCATGGTGCGCTCTTTTTGGTGCAGCCGCCAGCGCCGGGCGCGCCGGGGCAGGGCCAGCAGCGCGTTGAGCGCGCGCAACGCGGCGTACAGCGTGACAAAGCCCAGCGTCAGCAGCAGCAGCACTAAGTTGAGCGATAAATCTATCCGGTGCGGCGGCCAAAACAGCGTCACCGTGCCTTGGTTATTCCCGGCAAACAGGGCCACGGCGACAGCCATGCCAAACAAAACTAACAGCCACAGGGCAGCGCGCATCGGGGCGTCTCCTTGTGTGCGTTAACGCCCAGCGGCCGCAGTGGCCAGGGCGGAGAGGGTTTCATCGAGGCGCGGCAGCTCGGCGGTCTTCATGTGCGCCTGCGCTTGCAGCAGCACCGTGGCGGCGCTTTGCGTGCGGCGCGAGGCGGGGTCAAAGTATTTGTTCAGCGCATTGATGGCACCGCTCAAGTCGCTGCGCGCCGAGTCGTATTGCCGCGCCAAGATGCCCAAACGCGCGTTGAGCAGTTTGAGCTTGAGGTTTTCGCGCAGAAAGAAAATTTGGTCGGGTGCCAGCAGCACCGCTTCGGGCTGGTCGATGCGGCTGACGCGCACCAAACCGCGCGCCTCGTCGCGCAGCACTTCCCAGCTGTGCTGCAGTGCGCTGCGCCACCACGCGGCGTTTTCGGCCTCTGGAGGCGCTGCGCTGGGGCTGGCGCTGGCGCTGGCGCTGGCATCCTGCGGCACGCGGGCGTTCATGCGCCGCGCCGAGGCGGCTTGGGCGACGGCGTTGAGCACGGGCAAGTCGTCTATTTGGCGCACCAAGTCGTCAATTTGTGCCAGCAGCCCAGTGGTGTCGTTGACGCTGGCGCTGGCCAAGTGCTCCAAATCGCGCTCAATGGCGCGCAGCACCGGGGTCAGGCGCGGTTGCGCGGCGCGCTCGATGCGTTGCTGCGCGCTTTTGAGGCTGGCGACCAGCGGCTCTAAGCTGCCCGTCAGCTGCGCTTGCTGTTGCGCCACGCGGATGGCCGATTCAATATCGACCACCAAATTTTCGTCGCGCGAGCGCGACAGGCTTTGCATCAGCTCTTCCAGCTGGTGGCGCTGCAAGGCGACTTCGCTCAGACGGGCTTCAGCCACCGTCAGGCGGCCAGTGGCCTCGGTGACTTGCTCTTGCGCTTGGCGGGCGATGGTGCGCGCCTCGATGGCTTGGGCGGCGTTGTCAGCGCTTTGGCGGGCTAACTGTTCTTGGATGGTGCCCAGCTTTTGCCACAGCAAGCTGCTGCTGACCAAGGCCGCCACGGCGACGGCACTGGCGACATACAGCCCGATCGGGCTAGCGGCGGTGGCTGCCGTGGGTTTGGACAGGTGGGGGGAAGACGCAGAACTCATGGCCGCGATTTTAGGAGGCGCTGCGTTGTGCGGCTTGGCACAGGTTTTCTAGCGCGCTGGCGACGTCTTGCAGCGCTGGCCGGCATTCGTACACCGCGCCAAATCCTGCTGCAAGCGCCGCCTCGGTGATGCGCGGGTGCGTTGCCAAAGCGCGGGCGCGGCTCCAGTCTTGGGTTGGCAGCGCGGCGCACAAATTGCCCAGCGCCTGCGAGCTGCTCAGCAGCCACACCGCGCCGCCCTCTGCCGCCGCCCGCGCTTGGGCGATTTGCGCCGGCGTGAATTGCGGCGCGCTGCGGGTGTAAGCAACGACAAATTCAACCTGCCCGCCCGCCGCTTGGATTTGCTGCGCCAGCCATTCGCGCCCGCTGCCGTGCGGCGGCGCGTCGGCTTCAGCGCCGCGCACGATGAGCACGCGGTCGCCGGGGGTGATTTGCGCGTGGACTTGCTCCCACAGCGATTCGGAATCGAACTGCACCGCGTCAGCTGCCGGGCAATCAATCAGCGCGGCGGCAATGCCGAGGCGCTGCAGCGTCTGCGCCGTGCCGGGGCCGGGCGACCAAACGCGGGTAGTTTTTTCTTTTTTGATAGCTGCTAGCGCCCGCCCCGTAAGGGCTAGAGCCGTATTTGGCTCAAAAAAGTGCTGCGCCGCGTTGCCACTGACCAACATCACCGCCCGGTAATCGGTGAGGTGCTGGCGCGCCGCTTGCAGCGCCGCCGCATCGGGCGCTGCGCCAATGCTAATCAGCGGCAGTGCCAGCGCTGCGATGCCGCGCTGCTGCAAAGCGGCCACCCACGCCAGCGCCTCGTGCTCTGGGCGGGTGACGATGGCGCAGGGCGTAGTCATATAAAAAAGCAGTTTTTAACCCGCGCCGTTGGCACTCAACTGCGCTGCCACGCCTTCGCCAAGTTGGTTGGCCTGCTCCAACGTGATGGCGTGGGCGCTGCCGCTGGCGCGCACCAGCGGCGCGCGGCCTTCGGGGTCGCCCCACGCGGCTTCCATGTGCAGCATCGCGCCTTCTAGTCGGGCATACGCCGCCAGCGGCACCGAGCAACTGCCGCCCATGCAACGGCTGACCGCGCGCTCGGCGGTGACGCGAATCCACGTCGGCAAATGTGCCAGCGGTGCCAGCGCTTCAATCAGGTCTTGGCGGTCGCTGCGCACTTCGATGCCCAGCGCGCCTTGGCCGGCGGCGGGCAGCATCTCGCCCGGCGAAAACTCATGGCGGATGCGTGCGTGCAGCCCGAGGCGCTTCAGGCCAGATGCCGCCAGCACAATGGCGTCGTACTGGCCGCTGTCCAATTTGCCGAGGCGGGTGTCGAGGTTGCCGCGCAGTGGCTCAATGCGCAAATCTGGGCGCAGCGCCAGCAGCAGCGCTTGGCGGCGCAGGCTGGAGGTGCCGACCACCGCGCCTTGCGGCAAATCGGCAAACTGCGCGTACTGCGGCGAGACGAAGGCATCGCGCGGGTCTTCGCGCTCCAGCACGCAGGCCAGCGTGAAGCCGGCGGGCAGCTCCATCGGCACGTCTTTGAGCGAGTGGACGGCAATGTCCGCTTTGCCGTCGAGCAGGGCGGTTTCCAGCTCTTTGACAAACAAGCCTTTGCCGCCGACTTTGCTGAGTGAGCGGTCAAGGATTTGGTCGCCCAGCGTGGTCATGCCCAGCAGCGAGACTTCGTGACCGCGCGCACGCAGCAAGGTCTGCACATGCTCGGCCTGCCACAGGGCCAAGCGGCTTTCGCGCGTGGCAATCACGATGGGGGAAAGGAGTGGGTTCACAAGCGGCTCCGCAGGTCAAACAAAGTAGCGCAGGATGCTAGCATGGTGCGCTGCAATAACTGTTCTTCTTACGGCACGCTCATGACCACGTCCAAGCCCCTTTCAGACGCTTCCGCTACACGCAAAAATGACAAAGATTTGCCGCTGATTCAGGACATTCGCCTGCTGGGGCGCATCTTGGGTGATGTGATCCGCGAGCAAGACAGCGTGGCCGCGTTCGACTTGATTGAGCAGGTGCGCCAGCTGTCGGTGGCGTTTCGCCGCGACGCCGATCCGCAGGCTGATAAGGCGCTGAAAAAGCTGCTCAAAGGCCTGAGCGCTGACCAAACCGTCAGCGTGATTCGCGCCTTCACCTATTTTTCGCACTTGGCCAATTTGGCCGAAGACCGCCACCACATCCGCCGCCGCACCATCCGCGAGCGCGCCGGCGACACGCAAGAGGGCAGCATCGAAGTGGCGCTGTCGCGTCTGCGCTGGGCCGGCATTGCGCCGCAGCAAGTCACGCAGACGCTGGCCGAGAGCTACGTCTCGCCGGTGCTGACCGCGCACCCGACCGAAGTGCAGCGCAAAAGCATTTTGGATGCCGAGCGCGATATTGCCCGCCTGCTGGCCGAGCGCGGCGACATTTTGGAACGCGCCCAGCTCTACAACGCCGCGCGCGACGCGCTGACGCCGCGCGCGCTGGCCGCCAACGAAGCGCAACTGCGCGCCCGCGTGGCGCAGCTGTGGCAAACGCGCCTGCTGCGCTACAGCAAACTGACCGTGTCGGACGAAATTGAAAACGCGCTGAGCTATTACCAAGCGACGTTTCTGCGCGAAATTCCGAAAATCTACGCCAACTTGGAGCGTGACCTCGGCCAAGACAACGTCCACAGCTTTTTGCGCATGGGCCAGTGGATTGGCGGCGACCGCGACGGCAACCCCAACGTCAGCGCCGCGACGCTGCGCGAGGCTTTGCAGCGCCAAAGCGAGATGGCGCTGCGCCACTACCTGAGCGAAGTCCACCTGCTGGGCGGCGAGCTGTCGCTGTCCGACCATTTGGTCGAAGTCACGCCCGAGATGCAGCAGCTGGCCGACAGCTCGCCCGACACCAACCAGCACCGCCAAGACGAGCCCTACCGCCGCGCGCTGACCGGCATTTACGCCCGCCTCGCCGCCACCCTGCGCGAGCTGAGCGGCGGCGAGGCGGCGCTGCACGCGGTGATGCCGCAAAACGCCTATGCCAACGCCGGCGAATTTTTGCGCCAACTGCGCACCATCGAAGCCTCGCTGCAAGCGCACCACGGCGCCGCGCTGGCGCTGGAGCGCCTGCACCCGCTGATCCGCGCGGTGCAGGTGTTTGGTTTCCATTTGGCGACGGTGGATTTGCGCCAAAGCTCCGACCAGCACGAGCGCGTGGTCGCCGAACTGCTGGCCGTCGCCCGCATTGAGCCGGATTACAGCGCCTTGAATGAAGACGACAAGCGCGCAGTGTTGATGCGCCTGCTGAACGATGCGCGCCCGCTGCGCGTGCACAGCGTGGATTACAGCGAACACGCGCAATCTGAATTAGCGATTTTTGACACCGCGCGGCAAATGCGCCAGCGCTACGGCGCGGACGCGATTCGCCACTACATCATCAGCCACACCGAAACCGTCAGCGACCTGCTGGAAGTGCTGCTGCTGCAAAAAGAAGTCGGCCTGATGCGCGGCACGCTGGACGGTGAAGCGAATGCCGATTTGATCGTCGTGCCGCTGTTTGAGACCATTGAAGACCTGCGCAACGCCGCGCCGATCATGCGTGAGTTCTATGCGCTGCCCGGCGTGGCCGCGCTGGTGGCACGCGGCGGGGCGGAGCAAGACATCATGCTGGGCTACTCGGACAGCAACAAAGACGGCGGCATCTTCACCAGCAACTGGGAGCTGTACCGCGCCGAGATTGCGCTGGTGGCGCTGTTTGACGAGCTGGCGAGCGGCACGAACGGTGTCGGCGCCACGCCGATCAAGCTGCGCATGTTCCACGGCCGGGGCGGCACGGTGGGGCGCGGCGGCGGCCCCAGCTACCAAGCCATCTTGGCGCAACCGCCCGGCACGGTGCGCGGCCAAATTCGCTTGACCGAGCAGGGCGAGGTCATCGCCTCGAAATACGCCAACCCCGAGATTGGCCGGCGCAATTTGGAGACGCTGGTCGCCGCCACGCTCGAAGCCACGCTCTTGCAGCCGACCAAATCAGCGACGCCAGCGTTTTTGGACGCTGCGGCGCAACTCTCCACCGCCAGCATGGCCGCCTACCGCGAGCTGGTCTATGAAACCCCCGGCTTTACCGACTACTTTTTCAGCGCCACGCCGATCCGCGAGATTGCCGAGCTGAACATCGGCTCGCGCCCCGCGTCGCGCAAGCCGTCGCAAAAAATTGAAGACCTGCGCGCGATTCCGTGGGGCTTTAGCTGGGGCCAGTGCCGCTTGACGCTGCCGGGCTGGTACGGCTTTGGCGCGGCGTTTGAGGCGTTTTTGAACGCGCCCGGCAAAGACCCCAAAACCCAGCTGGCGCTGCTACGCAAGATGTACCGCCAGTGGCCGTTTTTCAGCACGCTGCTGTCGAACATGGACATGGTGCTGGCCAAGAGCGATTTGGCGCTGGCATCGCGCTACAGCGAACTCGTCACCGACACGCGCCTGCGCAAAAAAGTCTTTGGCGCCATCGAAGCCGAATGGCACCGCACGGCAGACGCGCTGACCCGCATCACCGGCGACAAGCAGCGCTTGGCGCACAACACGGCGCTGGCGCGCTCGATTCGCCACCGCTTTCCGTACATCGACCCGCTGCACCACTTGCAGGTCGAGCTGGTGCGCCGCTGGCGCAACGGCGAGGGCGATGACCGGGTGCAGCTCGGTATCCACATCACCATCAACGGCATTGCGGCGGGGTTGCGCAACACCGGTTGATGGTTGATAGCAAACAACGCTTGCTAATTTGATAGCTGCTAGCGCACGTATCCATTGGTTTTGAAGATGTTTTGTATCGCAAAGCCAATAAACACGTGCGCTGGCAGCTATTGTTTTTAATATTGATTTCATTCCCCATCTGCTGACAGCGTGGGTCAGCCCCAGCGCTTTCGCGCTAAGAGACAATCGCCGCCATGAGTTTTTCTGCCTCCTCTCCCGCACCGGCGCGTCTGCAACTGCGCGGCATTACCAAGCGCTACCCGGCAGTCGTCGCCAACAACGGCGTCTCGCTCACCGTGCAGCCGGGCGAAATCCACGCCGTGCTGGGCGAGAACGGCGCGGGCAAGTCCACGCTGATGAAAATCATCTACGGCGCGGTGCAGCCCGACGAGGGCAGCGTGCTGTTTGATGGCCAGCCGGTGCAGCTGCGCAACCCGCACGAGGCGCGCGCGCTGGGGATTGCGATGGTGTTCCAGCATTTCAGCCTGTTTGACACGCTCTCGGTGGCCGAGAACGTCTGGCTGGGCTTGGATAAAAGCCAGCGCCTGCAAGACGTGACCGAGCGCATCACGGCCAAGGCGGCGGAATATGGCCTCGACATCGACCCGCTGCGCCCGGTGCATACGCTCAGCGTCGGCGAGATGCAGCGGGTCGAAATCATCCGCGCGCTGCTGACCGAACCCAAAGTATTGATATTGGACGAGCCGACCTCGGTGCTGACCCCGCAGGCAGTCGAAAAGCTGTTTGTGGTGCTGCGCAAAATTGCGGCGGAGGGCTGCAGCATTTTGTACATCAGCCACAAGCTGCACGAGATTCGCTCGCTGTGCACCGCCTGCACCGTGCTGCGCGCCGGTGAGGTGACGGGCGTGTGCAACCCGGCAGAGGAGTCCAACGCCTCGCTGTCGCGCTTGATGATTGGCGCCGAGCCGCCGCAGTTGACGCACCGCCCGGTACACGCCGGCGCGGTGGTGCTGGGCGTGCAGGGCTTGAATTTGGCGCGCACCGATCCGTTTGGTGTCGATTTGATGGATGTCGATTTCCACGTGCGCGCCGGCGAGGTGGTCGGCATGGCCGGGGTTTCGGGCAATGGGCAAAAAGAGTTGCTGTATGCGCTGTCGGGCGAAGACCAGCGCGCCGACGCGGCGATGGTGCAGCTGGCCGGCCAACCTGCTGGCCGTTTAGACCCGCGTGCGCGCCGGGCGCTGGGGCTGCACTTTGTGCCCGAAGAGCGTTTAGGACGCGGCGCGGTGCCCAGCATGGGGCTGGCACACAACCTGCTGCTGACGCGCAGCAACGCGCTGGGCAGCGGCGGCTGGATTCGCATGGGGCAGCTGCAAGCGCAGGCGCGCGCCATCATCGAGCGCTTTCAGGTCAAGGCCGGCGGCGTGGATGCGCCGGCGCAGTCGCTGTCGGGCGGCAATTTGCAAAAATTTATCGTTGGGCGCGAAATCGACGCCTGCCCGAGTTTGCTCATCGTCTCGCAGCCGACGTGGGGCGTTGACGTGGGCGCGGCGCAGCAAATTCGCGCGGCGATTTTGGCGCTGCGCGATGCCGGCTGCGCCGTGCTGGTGCTCAGTGAAGAGTTGGACGAATTGTTTGATTTGAGCGACCGGCTGCACGTGATGGCCAAAGGGCATGTCTCGCCGTCCATCGACCGCGCTGACGCGACGGTGGAGCGCATGGGCGAGTGGATGAGCGGCCTGTGGCACGCCGATGTGCAGGCGCATTTGGCGCGTCAGGCACAGGAGGTTGTTCATGCTCAAGCTTGAACCGCGCGCGCAGCCGTCGCGCGCTTGGACTTATGGCTCGCCGCTGCTGGCGCTGGCGATTACGGTGCTGATGGGCATGGCCTTGTTTGCGCTGCTGGGCAAAGACCCGGTGCGCGGCTTGCAGGTGTTTTTCTGGGAGCCGCTGCGCTCGCCGTATGCGCTGGGCGAGTTGCTGCTCAAAGCCACGCCGCTCTTGCTGATTGCGCTGGGGCTGGCGGTGTGCTTTCGCTCCAACATTTGGAACATTGGCGCTGAAGGGCAATTTGTCATGGGCGCGATTGCGGCGGGCGGCGTAGCGCTGCTGGCCGACAAGACGACGGGCGGCTGGATCATGCCGCTAGTGCTGCTGGCCGGGGTGCTGGGCGGCATGGTGTGGGCGGGATTGGTGGCGCTGCTGCGCGAGCGCTTCAACGCCAGCGAAATTTTGGTCAGCCTGATGCTGGTTTATGTGGCGACGCTGGTGCTCAGTTATTTGGTGTTTGGCCCGTGGAAAGACCCGCTGGGCTACAACTTTCCGCAAACCAAAACCTTTGAAGCCGCCGCGCTGGTGCCGCGCTTGATGGCCGGTTCGCGCGTCAACTTGGGGTTGGTGCTGGCGCTGGCGGCGGCGGCGGCGCTGTGGGTGTTTTTGTTCCGCACCCGCGCCGGTTTTGCTTTGTTGGTGGGCGGCTTGGCACCGGCGGCGGCGCGTTATGCCGGCTTTTCGTCGCGGCGCACGCTGTGGACGGCGCTGCTCGTTTCGGGCGGCGCGGCCGGTTTGGCCGGGGCGCTGGAAGTCGCCGGCCCCGTCGGTCAACTGACGCCGTATGTGCCGGCGGGCTATGGTTTTGCCGCCATCATCGTCGCCTTTGTTGGGCGGCTGCACCCGGTGGGCATGGTGTTTTCGGCGCTGCTGATGAGCATGTTCTACATCGGCGGCGAGCTGGCGCAGTCGCGTTTGGGCTTGCCCAAGTCGCTCACCGGCGTGTTCCAAGGGCTGCTGCTGTTCACGCTGCTGGCGTGCGACACCTTGATTGCCTACCGCGTGCGCTGGGTGCAGCGCGTGCCGGCCTTAAAAACTTTGAAGCAGGGGCACTGAGATGGAGTCTTACGCACTGCTGATAGCCGCCACCTTGAGCGCCGGCACCGTGTTGGCCTTGGCCGCTTTGGGTTTGTTAATCAACGAAAAGGCCGGTGTGGTCAATTTGGGCGCGGAGGGCTTGATGCTCTGCGCCGCCATTGCTGGCTTTGCCACGGTGGTACACACCGGCAACACGTGGTTGGGTTTTGCGGCGGGCATGGCCGCCGGGGCGCTGCTGGCCGGCATTTTTGGCCTGTTGGTGATTTGGCTAGGCACCAACCAATACGCCACCGGCTTGGCGCTGAGTTTGTTTGGCGTTGGTTTTTCGGCCTTTGTCGGCATCAACTATGTGCAGGCCAAACTGCCCGAGCTGCCCAAATACGCCATTCCGGTGCTGGGCGATATACCGCTTTTGGGCGCGGCGCTGTTTCGCCAGCACCCGCTGGTGTATGGCGCGATGCTGTTGGCGGGCGGGCTGGTCTGGTTTTTGTACCGCACGCGCGCCGGTTTGGTGCTGCGCTCGGTCGGCGAGTCGCCCGAGTCGGCGCACGCGCTGGGTTACCCGGTGCGGCGCATTCGCTTGGCCGCTGTCATGGTGGGTGGCGCGCTGTGCGGGCTGGCGGGGGCTTATATCTCCACGGTTTACACGCCGCTGTGGGTTGAGGGCATGGTCGCCGGGCGCGGTTGGATTGCCTTGGCGCTGACCACCTTTGCCACGTGGCGGCCAGCGCGGGTGCTGCTGGGGGCGTATTTGTTTGGCGGCGTCACTATGTTGCAGTTTCACTTGCAGGCCTCGGGCGTGCAGGTGGCCAGCCAGTTGCTAAGCATGTTGCCGTATCTGGCCACCATCGTGGTGCTGGCGCTGATTTCGCGCAACCCGGCGTGGATTCGCATCAACATGCCGGCTTCGCTGGGCAAGCCGTTTTATCCCGGCTCTTGATTGGCGCTATTTAATTTTTTGCTTTTTTGCTTTTAGGAAATTTATGACCAATTTGCACAAACGTGCCGCGCTGCTCAAAGCCGCAGCCCTGAGCGCCGTCGCCGCTGCCGCCTTGATGGGCTGCGGCAAAAAAGAAGACGCCGCTCCCATTCCCGCCGCAGCCCCGGTGGCCGAAGCACCGGCCAAGGCGGCACCGCTGAAAATCGCCTTCCTCTACGTCAGCCCGATTGGTGATGGCGGCTGGACTTACCAGCACGACTTGGCGCGTCGCGCTCTTGACGCTAAGTTTGGCGACAAAATCGAAACCTCGTTTGTCGAGAGCGTCCCCGAAAGCGCCGACTCCGAGCGCGTGCTGCGCGACATGGCCAGCCAAGGCAACCAGCTCATTTTTGCCACCAGCTTTGGTTACCAAGAGTTTGTGCAAAAAGCCGCTGCCGACACCACCGAGGTGAGGTTTGAGCACGCCACCGGCTACAAAACCGCCGCCAACGTCGCCACCTACGACACCAAAACCTTTGAAGGCGCGTACTTGGCCGGCATCGTCGCCGGTGGCATGAGCAAGACCAAGACCATCGGCGTCGTGGCCTCGGTGCCGATTCCCGAAGTGCTGCGCAACATCAACAGCTTTGTGCTGGGCGCGCAAAGCGTTGACCCGTCCATCAAGGCCAAAGTGGTCTGGGTCAACGAATGGTTTAGCCCACCGAAAGAGTCCGAAGCCGCCACCAGCCTGATCAACGGCGGCGTCGATGTGCTCTACCAAAACACCAATTCCCCCGCCGTGCTGAAAACCGCCGAAGAGCGCGGCGTGCGCGCCTTTGGCAAAGACGGCGACATGAGCGCGTTTGCACCCAAGGCGCATTTGGGTTCCGCCGTGATTGATTGGACGCCTTACTACGCGCAGGTCACGCAAAAGATGCTGGACGGCCAATGGCAGACCGGCTCGTTTTGGTGGGGCGTGAAAGAGGGTGCGATTGACTTGGTCAAAATTGCCGACGACGTGCCGCAAGAGATTCAAGACAAAGTCGCCCAAGCCCGCGCTGGTTTGAAAGACGGCAGCTTGGCCGTGTGGACTGGCCCGGTGGCGGACAACAGCGGTAAAGAGCGGCTCGGCACCGGTCAGGTGGGCGATGAGCCTTTCCTCAAGGGCATTAATTTTTATGTCAAAGGCATTGAAGGCAATGTGCCCGGCGGCCATTGAGCGCCCCTTTTTTTTACGACTCTGTAAGGATTCCCTCCATGACTGATGTGAACCAGCGCTCGTGGCTCCAGCGGGCTGCGTTGACGGCGGTGGCTGCTGCCGCTTTGGCCGGCTGCGGCAAAAAAGACGAGCCTGCCGCTGCCGCCGCCCCTGCGCCCGCCGCGCCCGCCGCTGTCGCCAAGGCCGAGCCTTTGAAAATCGCCTTTGCCTACATCGGCCCGGTCGGTGATGGCGGCTGGTCGTTTGCCCACGACAACGCCCGCAAGGCGCTGGAAAAAGAGTTTGGCGACAAAATTTCCACCACCTATGTCGAAAACGTGCCCGCCTCCGCCGATGCCGAACGGGTGCTGCGCGACTTTGTTGACCAAGGCACCAAGCTGGTGTTTGGCACCACCTTTGGCTACATGGGGTCTATGGCCAAAGTGGCAGCCGACAACCCAGATGTCAAGTTTGAGCACGCCACCGGCTACCAAACTGCCGACAACTTGCGCACCTACGACAGCCGCACCTACGAAGGCGCGTATCTGGCCGGTGTGATTGCCGGCGGCATGACCAAAACCAACACGCTGGGCGTGGTCGGCTCGGTGCCGATTCCTGAAGTGCTGCGCAACATCAACAGCTTCACGCTGGGCGCGTTGTCGGTCAACCCGAAGGTCAAAACCAAGGTGGTGTGGGTCAACGAATGGTTTAGCCCGCCGAAAGAAACCGAAGCTGCCACCGGCCTGATCAACGGCGGTGCCGACGTTTTATTCCAAAACACCGACTCCCCCGCCGTGCTGAAAACCGCGCAAGACAAAGGCGCGCGCGCCTTTGGTTGGAATTCGGACATGAGCGCCTACGGCCCCAAAGCGCATTTGGCCTCCTCCGTTATCAACTGGGTGCCTTACTACACCAAGTCGGTCAACGACCAGCTCAGTGGCACTTGGAGCACCGGCCAAGCGTGGTGGGGCGTGAAAGAAGGCGCGATTGATTTGGTGTCGATGGCCGCCGACGTGCCGCCTGAGCTGCGCGCCACGGTCGATGGCGTCAAAGCCGGCCTGAAAAACGGCAGCTTCACCATCTGGAAAGGCCCACTGCTGGACAACCACGGCAAACAAGTGCTGGCTCCCGGCGTGGTCGCCGACGATAAATTTTTGCTGGGCATCACCTTCTACGTCCAAGGCGTAGAAGGCCAAGTGCCCGGCGGCGATAAGCCGTAAGCGTTTTAAGCAGCGACTGTCGGCAGCGCTGGCAGGGTTTTCAGCGCCTCGGTCAGCTGCTGCGCATAGCCTTGCAGCACGGCGGGCGCGGGATCTTTGCGCGGCCAGCTCAGGGCGATGCCGTCGGCCCCGTGGCGCGGCACCACGTGCAGGTGGAAATGGAACACCGTCTGATCGCCTTCGCGCCCATTGGCTTGCAGCAGCGTCAGGCCGGGCGGGTCAAACGCCACTTGCACGGCGCGCGCCACCCGTTGCGCGGTTTGCATCACCGCTGCCGCCTCCTGCGGCGTGATGTCGAACAACGTGGCCGCGTGGCGCTTGGTGGCCACCAGCACATGGCCGGGGTTGACTTGGCCGATGTCCATGAAGGCAATCGTCAGCGCGTCCTCGTACACCTTGGCGGACGGGATTTCGCCCGCCACCAGTCGGCAAAAAATGCACTGCCCCGGCGGCGAGGTGTCGATGAACATAGGCATAAAAAATCTCCAAAAAGCCAATGAAAAGTGCTAAATCATAGCCAAAACGGCCTCTAGCCCTTTAAATACGGGCGGTAGTAGCTATGTTTTTGATAGTGATTTTGCTGTGCGCAGCGTATTTGCCCGCATAATCACGGCCCCCGCCACTGCGCCCCCAGCGCCGGGGGGTTTCTTTTTTCAGGGCCATGTAGAGGACCACCATGTACAAAAACCTCGCCGCCACGCTCGTGGCTGCTTGTTGCTTCGCGCCGGCTTTGGCGCAGACCACCCCCGCCGCTGCGGCGACCATCTCCGCTCCTTTGAAAATCGGTTTTGTTTACGTCACGCCGGTGCTGGCCGCCGGCTGGACGCGCCAGCACGAGGACGGGCGCAAGGCGCTCGAAGCCGCGCTGGGCAAGCGGGTGCAGACCACGGCGGTGGAAGACGTGCCCGAAGGCGCTGACGCCGAGCGCGTCATCCGCGACTTGGCGCGCACCGGGCACCAGCTGATTTTCACCACCAGTTTTGGCTACATGGAGCCGACGTTGAAGGTGGCGCAGGACTTTGCCGGCGTGAAGTTCGAGTCCATCACCGGCTACAAAACCGCACCCAACGTGGCGACGGCCAATGCGCGTTATTACGAGGGCCGCTATCTGGCCGGTATTGCCGCTGGCCGCATGAGTCAGAACGGTGTGGCCGGTTATGTCGCGGGTTTTCCGATTCCCGAAGTGCTGCAAGGCATCAACGCTTTTGCGCTGGGAATGCGCTCGGTCAACCCCAAGGCAGTCGTCAAAGTGGTGTGGCTGAACGCTTGGTTTGACGCGCCGCGCGAGCGCGATGCCGCCATGACGCTGTTCGACCAAGGTGTCGATGTGCTGGCGTTTCACACCGCTACCAACGCGGTGATGGTGGCGGCGCAGGAGCGCGGCAAGCTGGCCGTGGCCTACCACTCGGACATGCGCAACGTCGCGCCGGATGCGCAGATTGCCGCCGTGACGCACCAATGGGGTAGCTACTACACCCAGCGTGCGCGCGCGGTGCTCGACGGCACGTGGAGAAGCGGCGATGTCTGGGGCGGGGTGCGCGAGGGCATGGTGCGCGTCGGCGACTTTGGCTCCAAAGTGCCGGCGGCGGTGCAAAAAGAAGTGCTGGCGCGCCAAAAAGAGATGGCTGCCGGCAAGCTGCAGCCTTTCCGTGCTGGCGCGGTGGCGGTGCGTGACAACGCCGGGCACGAGGTCATCGCCCCCGGACAGTCGCTGACGGATGCGCAAATTTTGCAAATGAACTGGCTGGTCGAAGGGGTGCAAGGGCGCGTTAGCCAATAACGGCTGGTGGGCGGCAGGGCAGCGGGTAAGCTGGCACCCATGCACCTTTACCGCGCCGCCCTTTTGCGCTTTGCCGACGATGGCAGCGCTGTGTACGACGCAGACGGCTTGCTGGCCGTCGCGCCCGATGCCCACGGCCGCCAGCGCGTGCTGGCCGCCGGCGCTTGGCGCGATTTAGCGCCCCAGTACGCCCCGCAAGTGCCGGTGACGCACTGGCCCGGTCGCATCCTCGCGCCGGGCTTTATCGACCTGCACCTCCATTACCCGCAAACCGACGTCATCGGCTCGCCCGCCAATGGCCTGCTGCCGTGGCTAGAAAATTACACCTTTCCGCACGAGGCGCGCTTTGCCGACCCGGCCCACGCCGACCAAGTCGCGCCGTTCTTTTTGGACGAGCTGCTGCGCAATGGCGTGACCACGGCGTTGGTGTTTGCCACCTCGCACCCGGCGTCGGTCGATGCTTTGTTTGCCCAAGCGCAAAAACGCCAGCTGCGCCTGATTACCGGCAAAGTGCTGCAAGACCGCAATTGCCCCGACGGCGTGCGCGACCAGACCGAGCAAAGCCTGCTCGACACCGAAGCGCTGATCCAGCGCTGGCACGGCGTCGATCGGCTGGGCTACGCCATCACGCCGCGCTTTGCCCCGACCAGCACGCCCGAGCAACTGCGCGGCGCGGGCACGCTGGCGCAGCAATTTCCCAGCGTCTGGGTGCAATCGCACGTGGCCGAGAACTTGGACGAAATCGCCTGGGTGCGCGAACTGTTTCCGAAAGCGCGCAGCTATTTGTCGGTCTATGACGACTTTGGCCTGATGCGCGCGCGCGCGGTGTACGCGCACTGCATCCACCTCGACGCCGCCGACCGCGCCCTGCTGCGCGAGCGCCAAACGGCTGCGGCGATTAGCCCGACCAGCAACTTGTTTTTGGGCAGCGGATTTTTCGATTACGCAGCGGCGGACGCGGCGGGCTTTGCCTACGGACTGGCCAGCGACGTCGGCGGTGGCACCAGCTTTAGCCCGTTTCGCACTATGTTGGCGGCCTACACCGTGGCGCGCGCTGCCGTCAGCCCGAGTCAACCCGGCCTGAGCCTGAGCGCGCAGCAGCTGTGGTGGCAGCACACGGCGGGCGCGGCGCGGGCGCTGGGGCTGGCGGGCGTTGTCGGCAATTTGCAGCCGGGCTGTGAGGCCGATTTCGTCGTGCTCAATCCACAGGCGACGCCGCTGTTGGCGCGGCGCACGGCGCAGGCGCGCAGCTTGGAAGAGCTGCTGTTTGCGATGGTGGTGCTGGGCGATGACCGGCTGATTGAGAAAACCGTCATCTCGCAGGCTATTTTCTAGATATTTTTAAGCCAAATCGGCCTCTAGCCCAATAAACACGGGCGCTAGCAGCTATTAAAATCATAGTTTTTTCGTTGAACGGAGGCAAAGATGAGCATCAAAAGTGACAAATGGATTCGCCGCATGGCCGAGGAAACCGGAATGATTGAGCCGTTTGAGCCGGGGCAGGTGCGCCAAGTCGATGGCAAAAAAGTCATCAGCTACGGCACCAGCAGCTACGGCTACGACATCCGCTGCGCGCCCGAATTTAAGGTTTTCACCAACATCCACAGCACCGTGGTGGACCCCAAAAACTTTGACGAAAAGAGCTTTGTCGATTTTTACGGCGACAGCTGCATCATCCCGCCCAACAGCTTTGCGCTGGCCCGCACGATGGAATACTTCCGCATTCCGCGCAATGTGCTGACGATTTGCCTCGGAAAAAGCACTTACGCAAGGTGCGGAATTATTGTCAACGTCACGCCCTTCGAGCCGGAATGGGAGGGCTACGTCACCCTTGAATTTAGCAACACCACGCCGCTGCCGGCCAAGATTTACGCTGGCGAAGGCTGCGCGCAGGTGCTGTTCTTTGAGAGCGACAAGGACGACGTGTGCGAGGTCTCGTACAAAGACCGGGGCGGCAAATACCAAGGCCAGCACGGCGTGACGCTGCCGCGCGCTTAACGCAAATTCGTTGAGGTTTTTAAACGAATCAACTGCGGCAGGCTGTCGCCGACGCGCTTGAAAAAACCAAGCCGCCGGTCAAATACCGCTGGCAAACGCGGGCGGCGTTGCTGCTGCAGCCCCAGTCTTTTAGCCGCAGCGCACGCAGTGGCCTTGGTGGTTAGCCTTGGTGCTTTTTAAGCCTGCACGCAGACGCGGTTGCGCCCTTGGTGTTTGGCGTCGTACAGGGCGGCGTCGGCGCGCTCTAACAGCGCAGTGGCGGTTTTTTCGCCGGGGTGCAGCATCGATACCCCCAAGCTGACAAAGATGCGGCCGACCGCCGCGTGCTGTTGGTCGGCAATCGTCAGGCGCAGCTCTTCGGCTACGTTGATGGCTCCTTCAAGGTCGGTATCGGGCAGCAGGGCGACAAATTCTTCGCCGCCCAAACGCGCCACCAAGTCTGAGCTGCGCAGGCTCTCTTGCAGTGTGCGCGCCAAGCTTTTCAGCACTTCGTCGCCCTGCGCGTGGCCATAGGTGTCGTTGACCCGTTTGAAGTGATCGACATCGATGGAAATCAAACTCAGTGGCCGGCCGCTGCGCTGCGCCAGCGCCAGCGCAAAGTCAAATTGCGTGTCCAAACCCCGGCGATTGAGTAAGCCGGTCAGCGGGTCGCTGCGCGCTTGGCGGTGCAGCTCGGCGTTGGCGGCTTCGAGTTGTTCGGTGCGGGCGCGCACTTGCGCTTCCATTTCGTGGCTGTGGCCCAGCAAGCGGCGCGTCATGCGTTCTAGCGCACGTGACAGGGTTTGCACTTCGCGGCTGCTGTGGCGTGGTTGGATAGTGGCGCTGGCATCACCTTCCTCCATCGCGCTGACGGCCTTCGCCAATCCATACAAATCCATGCTGATGCGCCGCGCCGCTAGCCACGCCAGCAGCGCCGCTAAAAAGGCGGCGGTCAGCCCCAACACGATGGCCACTTGCATGGCTTTTCGGGCATCGGCAAATGCCAGCGCCACTGGCTCGCGCGCGACGATGCGCCAGCCAAGTTCAGCCACTGGCCCTTGCGCCAGCAGCGCCACGCTGGCGGTCAGGTAGTGCTGGCCGTCTTGCCAAATCACCGTGGCAGCTTGTTGCGCAGCGCTGTTGCTGGGCAGCACCGGTAGGCGCTGGCCGCTGGCTTGGAAGGCGGTGGCTTGCTCGTGGGGGGCGTAAATCACTTGGCCGCCGTGGTCAAAAATAAATAGCTCCAGTCCGCGCTCGCTGGCGTTGGGCGGCAGCAGACTTTCGATGACTTCGCGCGTCCAGTCCCAACTGCCGTGCAGTGCTAACACGCCAATGGTTTTGTCGCCCGACAGAATCGGCGCTGAAAAATCAACAAAGCGCTGCGGCTCGCCGGCGGCGTTGGGCGGCAGCAGGCTGGCCAGCATTTTTGCTGGGTGGACATCGCCCACGTGCAGGCCTTGCAGCCCGGCGCTAAACCATGGCCGCGTCAGCACGCTTTGGCCACGCAGCAAGTTGCCAGTGGCTGCGCGCACCACGCCGTCCAAGTCGGCAGCGCCAATCCACAGGTTGTGTGGCTGCATGGCTTGGCGCCGCGCCATCGCTTGCAGCACTTGCGGCGACTCTAGCCCGTGCTCCCAAATGCCTTGTGACTGCGCCATCACCCAGACCTCGCGGGCGCGCTCTTGCAGGCCGCTGGCCAGCAGTTTGCTGGCGTTGTGCGCCACGTTGTGCAGCGAGGCACCCACGTCTTTTTGAATGCGCTGTTTCAGAATCTCGCCCATCAACAGTGACAGCAGCAGACCCAGCCCCACCACCAGCGCACCAAAAGACAGCGCCATTTGCGTGCGCAGGCTGCTGCGCTGGAGCAGGGTTGGTTTTTGCTCAGGCGTTGGCGTTGAATCGGGCACGAGCCCAGACGGCAAGTCGGGAGTTGGGAGCGGTGTTGGCACAGCAGGGATTGGGTGGTTTGAGCGGCGGCGGGTAGCTTTCGCACTTTACACAGCTTGCAGCTGTCAGCGCGGTATATCCAGCACCGGTTTTGCCGGCTTTATGCGTGGCGCGCGCGTACACTGCGCAGCCCTACGGCCAGCCCCGAATGCGCCCGCAGACTCAAGGAGATATCAACATGAAATGGCAAGGCAACCGCACCTCTGACAACGTCGAAGACCGCCGCAATGGCGGTGGCGGTGGCGGTGGCCGCCCGGTGTTTGGTGGGCGCGGCATTGGCGTGGGCACCATCGTTATCGCGCTGCTGGGCGGCTGGATTTTTGGCATCAACCCGCTGACCATTTTGGGATTGCTCAGTGGCGGTCAGCCGGCGCAGGTGCAGCAAGCCCCGGCCCAACGCCCACCGGCGGACGACCGCATGGCGCAGTTTGTATCCACCGTGCTGGCCGATACCGAAGATGTGTGGGGCAAAGTTTTTAGCCAAGGCGGCGCAAAGTATCAACAGCCCAAACTGGTGCTGTTTCGCGGTGCCACGGCCACTGCCTGCGGCCAAGGCCAAGCAGCCATGGGGCCGTTTTATTGCCCCGCCGACCAAAAGGTTTACATCGACCTGGGTTTTTACGAGACGCTGAAAAACCAGCTCGGCGCGCCGGGCGAATTTGCGCAGGCCTACGTCATCGCCCACGAAGTCGGCCACCACGTGCAACACCTGCTGGGCATCAGCGCAAAGGTTGACAGCCAGCGCGGGCGCGTCAGCCAAGTGCAATACAACCAACTGTCGGTCAAGCTGGAGCTGCAGGCCGACTGCTTTGCCGGCGTTTGGGCGAACCACGCCCAAGCGGCGCGGCAGATTTTGGAAAACGGCGACATCGAAGCGGCCATGAACGCCGCCGCCAAAATTGGTGACGATGCGCTGCAAAAGCAAAGCCAAGGCCGCGTGGTGCCCGACAGCTTTACCCACGGCAGCAGCGCGCAGCGGGTGCGCTGGTTTAACCACGGCCTGCAAAACGGCAGCGTCAAAGGCTGCGACACCTTTTCTGCACGGACGTTGTAAAAATCGCCTCTGCACGGCCTTTGCGTGTGAAACTGTGCCCAATATTCTGAGCAAGTGCGACAATAGCGGGCTAAATGACAAGTTCTTTTTCTAATTTATCGCTGGCCGAGCCGCTGGCACGCGCCGTAGCCGAAATGGGCTACGAGTCCATGACCCCCATCCAAGAGCAGGCCATTCCGGTGGTGCTCACGGGCCAAGACGTGATGGGCGCCGCCCAGACCGGCACCGGCAAAACGGCAGCATTTTCACTGCCGCTGTTGCAGCGCCTGCTCAAGCACGAAAGCAGCTCGACCTCGCCCGCGCGCCACCCGGTGCGCGCCTTGGTGCTGCTGCCCACGCGCGAGCTGGCCGACCAAGTCGCCCAGCAGATTGCGCTGTACGCCAAGTACACCAAGCTGCGCAGCACGGTGGTGTTTGGCGGCATCGACATGAAGCCGCAGACCATCGAGCTGAAAAAAGGCGTTGAGGTGCTGGTGGCCACGCCGGGGCGCTTGCTGGACCACATCGAAGCCAAAAACGCCATCCTCAACCAAGTCGAATACGTGGTGCTCGACGAGGCGGATCGGATGCTGGACATCGGCTTTTTGCCCGATTTGCAGCGCATCTTGTCGTATCTGCCCAAGCAGCGCACCACGCTGTTGTTCAGCGCCACCTTCTCGCCTGAAATCAAACGACTGGCCGGCAGCTACCTGCAAGACCCGGTGACGATTGAAGTTGCCCGCCCGAACGAAACCGCCTCGACGGTGGAGCAGCGCTTCTACAGCGCGGGCGACGATGACAAGCGCCGTGCCATCCACCAGGTGCTGAAAACGCGCGGTATCAAGCAGGCATTCATCTTTGTCAACAGCAAGCTCGGTTGTGGCCGCTTGGCGCGCAGCTTGGAGCGCGAGGGCCTCAAAACCACCGCCCTGCACGGCGACAAGAGCCAAGACGAGCGCCTCAAAGCGCTCGAATCCTTCAAGCAAGGCGAAGTCGATTTGCTGGTCTGCACCGACGTGGCTGCACGCGGTTTGGACATCAAAGACGTGCCGGCGGTGTTCAACTTTGACGTGCCGTTCAACGCCGAAGACTACGTCCACCGCATTGGCCGCACGGGCCGCGCCGGGGCTTCTGGCTTGGCGGTGACGCTGGTATCGAGCAGCGACGCCCGCTTGGTCGGCGACATCGAGAAGCTGCTGAAGAAAAAAATCGACATCGAAACGCTGGCCTACGACGACGCGCCGCGTGCCTCCAGCCGCAGCGGCTATGACAGCCCGCGCCCTGAGCGCAATGAGCGTTCGGAGCGCCCAGAGCGCAGCGAACAACGCCCTGAGCGCGCCCCGTATGGCGAGCGCACGCCGCGTGTCTCGCGCGGTGGTTTTCGCCCAGCGCCGGTGTCGCGCGACCCGTTTTTCCACAAGCCCTACGAAGAGCCGACGGCGGCTGCAGTGGCTGCCGATTGGGAGGCCGCTGCACGCGCCTCGGCCGGGCGTGTCGGCGCTTCGCCCAACATCAAGCACAAGCGCAAGACGGCGGCGCTGTTTCGCGCGCCGGTGGCTGCTCCGGTGCAGGTGCAG
>JBHCAP010000025.1:0-73012 GCA_041798325.1 Giesbergeria sp. | reverse complement strand
GGTCAGCCGGGTTGATTTGGATGGCCGGCGCATCGACTTTCGCCTGCTGAGTGACAGCGGCGAGGCGCTGCCCCAGCGCGGCGGCGGCGGTGGCGGCGGCGGCGCTAAAGACCGTGGCGCAGAGCGCAGCGGATCGCGTTCGGGCGGCAAGTTTGCGGGCAAAGACAGCGGCAAGTTTTCTGGCAAGTCGAGCGGCAAATGGGAGAAAGAGCAGCGCCAAGAGCGCCAAGAGCGCCCCGCT
The DNA here is from genome assembly GCA_041798325.1 of Giesbergeria sp. Lineage (GTDB taxonomy): Bacteria > Pseudomonadota > Gammaproteobacteria > Burkholderiales > Burkholderiaceae_C > Simplicispira. Next base: position 72,771 of record JBHCAP010000025.1, on the reverse strand, counting down.
CGCCCCGAACGTCCTGCGCGCCCCGAGCCGCAGCGCGCCATGCCCGTCGATGCCTTCGTTGTGCAAGAGCCGGTGCGCCCTGCAAAGCTAGCACCCACAGCCACCGCCACAACGCCCGCCGCCGAGAAAGCAGCGCCGCAAGTTGCCCGCAAGCCGTCCACGCAAAAAGCCGCTTTGTTGAGCAAAGCCGCGCCCGCCAAAGCCGATAAAGCGGCCAAAACAGCGCCAGCAAAGAAAGCCGCGCCGGCTAAAAAAGCCGCACCACGCGCTCCAAAGGATTGATGGCGCTATTTAATCAATAGCTGTTAGCGCACGTAGATAAACAGATTGGCAATGTTTTGTATCGCAAAGCCTTTAAATACGTGCGCTAGCAGCTATTAATTTTGATGTGCTGCATTCGCAAGTTGGGTGCTATTGAACCCAAAATCTGGCTGAAAATTGCTATGAGAAAAAGAGCTGCTAGCGCCCGTGTTTAAAGGGCTAGCGGCTCTTTTTGTTATCAATAAACGCTTTGTGCCAGCAATCCAGCCGTCAACGGCTGGTGGGCTGGCCAGCGGTCGGCGGCCAAGCCGTGGGCAAAGACGGCTTGGCTAGCCGCTTCAAAAGGGCTGGCGCTGCCCGCCGCCCAGCGCGCGCCAATCATGCCGGCCAGCACGTCGCCGGTGCCGGCGCTGGCCAAGCGGGCGTTGCCGGTGGGGTTGAGGTGCGCAATGTGTCCGCTGTGCTTTGGCGCGGCGATGACTGTGCCTGAGCCTTTGAGCACCACGTTGCAATCAAAACGCTCGGCCAGTTGCTGCGCAGCTTGCAGGCGCTGTGCTTGCACGCTGGCGGTGTCGGTATTGAGCAGGCGGGCGGCCTCCAGCGGATGCGGTGTCAGTACGCTGGCTTGGCTGCGCTGCGCCCGCGTTTGCAGGGCGATTTGCAAGGTGCGGTCAGCGGCAATGGCGTTGAGCGCGTCCGCGTCCAGCACCAGCCGCGCGGCGCGCAGCAGCACCGGAGCGAGCACGGCGCGCACCGCCTCGCCGCCGCCGCAGCCGCAGACGACGGTGAGCTGCTCTAGCGCCAGCGCATCAAAGCGGCGCAGCATCAGCTCGGGCTGCTGGGTGTCGCATTCCAGCGCGCCGCCGTCCAGCAGTGCCACCAGCACCCGGCCCGCGCCGCTGTGCAAGGCGGCGCGCCCAGCCAGCAGCGCCGCGCCCGTCATGCCTATGCCGCGCGCTTGCAAGCCCTCGCCGCCAATGATGGCGACGTCGCCAAAGCTGCCTTTGTGGCTGGCGTGGCGGCGCGTGCTGACTAGCGCGGGCGCGCTGAGCCATGCGCTGGGCGTTTCAGTGCCCGGTGCGCAGTCCAAGTCGTCAAACCACACCGTGCCTGCCGCGTCACGCCCTGCGCCGGTGAACAGGCCGGGTTTGAGCGTCAGCAGACTGAGTGTGTGGCGCTGGCCAGTGGATGGGTGCTTGTCGGGCACCAAGCCGGCGGCGTACTGGCCGGTGTCGGCATCCAAGCCGCTGGGCACATCGACCGCCAGCAGGGTGGCCGCACTGCTGCGCAGTTGTTGCAACAACTGAGGGAGCGCAGTGTGGGCGGGGGGCGCGGGGCGCGTGTGGTGGGCGGATAAACCAATCCCCAGCAGCGCGTCAATGCATAAATCAGCCGGGCTTAAATCGGCAGGCGCTTGGTCAGCAAACTCCACGCCGGCGCTGTGGGCGCGCTGCCACGATTGCTGCGCGTCGGGCGGTGCGCTGCCCGCTTGGCCTAGCCAAGTGACCACTACGCGCACGCCGGGGCGCTGTAGGTGGGTGGCAGCTTCTAGCCCGTCGCCGCCGTTGTTGCCCGCGCCGCAGGCAATCCAGATGGTGCGGGCGTGCGGTGCCAGCGCCCGCGCCAATTGCGCTACTGCCAAGCCGGCGCGCTGCATCAGCGTATGCGGCGGCAGTAGCGCGGCGGCGGCGTGTTCGATGCGCCAAGTGGCGGCGCGGTCAAACAACGCATAAGGCTCGGTGGGCTGCAGGCGTTGCATGGCAGTGCTTGGTGCTTGGTGCTTTTACAGCTTGTGCGTCACCAGTTTGAAGTCTGGGTCTTCGGGGTAGGCCTTGATGGCAAAGCCCAAGCGGCGCATCAGCTTGAGCATGCCGGGGTTGTTGGCCAACACCAAACCGTCGATTTCGCTCAGGCCTTTGTCGCGAGCCACGTCCATGATGCTCAGCATCATCCGCGAGCCTAGTCCCTTGCCGTTGAAGTCGTCGGCTACTACCAAGGCAAATTCGCAGCTCGATTTGTCGGGGTTGGTGACGTAGCGCGAGACGCCAATCATGCGTTCGGTCTCGATCATCTGGCCGTCAGCATCGGCGCTGCGCTGTTTGACGATGGCCACTAGCGCCATTTCGCGGTCGTAGTCAATCAGCGTAAAGCGCGCCAGCATCGAGGGCGGCAGCTCGGCCATCGACGAGACAAAGCGGTAGTAGCGGCTCTCGGAGGACAGGCCTTGCACCATGTTTTGCAGCATTTGTGCATCGCCGGGGTGGATGGGGCGAATGGTGTATTCGCCGCCGCCGCTCAGCGGCCACACCTGCTCGTAGCGCGCCGGATACGGCAGGATGGCCAAGTGGTCATAGCGGTGGCTGCTGCGCCCGCCGCTGGTCGATTGCTGTGCGTGTTTGATGGCGATGCGCGCATCGACAGCGACAGCGCCAAACTCGTCCACGATGATGGGGTTGATGTCCATCTCGCGCAGCTGCGGCAGCTCGCAGGCCATCTCTGAGACGCGCAGCAAAATTTGCTCCAGCGCGTCGGCATTGGTGGCGTTGGCACCGCGCCAAGCGCCCAGCGTGGTGGCCACGCGCGAGCGCTCAATCAGGCTGTGCGCCAAAAACTTGTTCAGCGGCGGAAATTCCATTGCCTTGTCGTCAATCAGCTCAATCATGGTGCCGCCAGCGCCAAACGAGATCACCGGGCCAAACGGGTCGTCGGCCACCAAACCAATGCAAATTTCGCGCCCTCGGCGCACGCGCGCCATCACTTGTACCGTCACGCCGTTGATGCGGGCGTTGGGTTGCAAGCGGCTGACGCGTTGCACCATGTCGGTGTAGGTGTCGCGGGCAGCTGCGCCGTTGGTAATGTTCAGCGCCACGCCGCCGACGTCGGATTTGTGCGTGATGTCGGGCGAGTCGATTTTGAGCGCTACCGGAAAGCCCATTTGCGTGGCAATCATCATCGCTTCGTGGGCGCTGCGCGCCAAAATCGTTTGCGTCACCGGGATGTGAAACGCTGCCAGCAGCGTTTTCGATTCCATCTCGGTCAGGATGTTGCGCCGCTCGGCCAGTGCGCTCTCAATCACCAAGCGTGCGCCTGCAATGTCGGGTTTGGCCAGTGTGGACAGCGGCGGCGGCGTTTGCTGCAGCAGTTGTTGGTTTTGGTAGAACGAGGCGATGTTGCCAAACGCGCCCACCGCCGCTTCGGGCGTGCGAAAGGTCGGGATGTTGGCGGCTTTGAGCGTGCTGCGCCCAGAGGCCACGGTGGCATCGCCCATCCAGCAGGTCAGCAGCGGTTTGCCCATGCGCTGCTTGGCGGTGGCCAGTGCTTGCGCAATGGCGTCGGGGTCGGTGCCGGGGCGCGGTGAATACACCACCAGCACGCCGTCGATTTGGCGGTCTTTGTCGGCAGCCTCGATGGCGGCTTGGTACTCCTCGGCGCTGGCGTTTTCCGACAGGTCTATCAGGTCAGTCAGCGAGGCCAGCGGCGACAGCTTGGGCTGCAGCGCGTTGATGGACTCGGGCGACAGGCGACCGAGTTCGAGCGAGATTTCATGCACCCAATCGGCTGCCAGCACGCCGGGGCCGCCGCCGTTGGCAATGATGCCGAGGCGCCGTCCGACTGGGCGGTAGCGCGAGGCCAAGCATTTGGCGGCAGAGAACAACTCCACAAACGTATGCACCCGCACCGCACCGGCGCGGCGCAGCGCGGCATCAAACACGTCGTCGCTGCCGACGATGGTGCCGCTGTGCGTTTGCGCCGCTTCGTTGCCGCCGGGCTTGCGCCCGGCCTTGAGCACCACCACCGGCTTGGCATTGGCCGCAGAGCGCAGCGCGCTCATGAAGTTGCGCACGTTGCTGATGCCTTCCATATAGACCACGATGCTTTGGGTTTGGCGGTCGTGCGCCAAAAAGTCCAGCACCTGCGCCAAGCCAATTGAGGTGTTGGGGCCGAGCGAGACGACAGAAGAAAACCCCACGCCGTTGCTATTAGCCCAGTCAAGAATGGCCGATGTCAGTGCGCCAGACTGCGACACCAGTGCCAACGGGCCTTTTTGCGCCAAGGGGCCGGCAATGCTGGCGTTGAGTTGCAGCAGCGGGCGCTGCAACCCGAGGCAGTTGGGGCCAAGCAAATGGATGTTGTCGCGCTGGGCAATTTTTTTCAGCTCAGCGGCTTCTTCTGGGGTGGTGCCGCTGGAAATTACCAAGGCGGCATTGCAATTCATGCGGGCTACCAATTCCAGCGTGGCGGCCACTTCACTGGGCGGCTGCGCAATGATGGCCAAGTCCGCCTTGGTTTGTGCCAAATCGGCCAGCGTGCCACTGGCCTTGGTACTCAAAAACCGCAAAGTGCCTTTGAATTCTTGCGCGCGCAAAGTCTCGTGCAGCATGGTGGCTTGGGGCGTTTGCGAGGACGGGTCATCCTGTTCGCTGGCAAATACGACGATCGATTGCGGGGTGAAAAGCGGTGTCAGGTAGTGTTTGTCCATAGTGTTTCCAGTGGTTTGATCCAAGCTGTGAAGGCGTGCCAGCGCAGGGGCGATGGGCATATTGCACTGTAGCCAGTCTTGGCTGCTATCGACAAACTGCGGGGCTACTTTTTATGCCGCTGCGCCAATTGTTCAAAAACGCTGCGCATCCAAGCCTTCTAGGCTGATGTCGGCGCTGCGCCCGGCCAGCGTGTCGGCCAGTGCGCGCGCGCTGCCGCAGGCCAGCGCCCAGCCGCTGGCACCGTGGCCTAAGTTCAGCCACAGCCCCGGCAAACCGCTGGCACCAACGATGGGCGGGCCATCGGGCAGGGTGGGGCGCGCGCCGCGCCACTCTTGCACGCTGCCTGAGAGTTGCGCGCCGCCCGGAAACCAGTCGCTCAGCACTTGGTAGAGCGTGCGCAGGGTGCTGGTGTGCGCGCTTTGGTTGCCCCGCCCCAACTCGGCACCGCCGGAGACGCGAATGCGCTGCCCCAGCCGCACGATGCTGACTTGGTGGCGCGCATCAATCACTGCGCTGTACGGCGCGTGCAGCGCTTCGCGCAGCGGCGCGCTGATCGAGCAGCCGTGCAGTGCCACCAGCGGCAGGCGCAGCCCCAGCGGCTGCAGCAAAGCGGTGGAGGCGAAGCCTGCGCACAGCACCACCGCATCAAAACGCTGCGCTTGAGTTTGACCACTGAGTTGCACGCTGGCCGGTGTGTGGCCGATGCGGCTGACGGTGGCGTTGAACTGAAATTGCGCCCCCAGTTGCTGCGCGGCTTGGCGCAGCAGCAGCGCAAATTGGCGGCAGTTGCCGGCCTCGCCGCTGGGCACGTGCAGCGCGCCAATCAACGGCGTGGCGGCACACAGACCCGGCTCGATATGGCGGGCGGTGTCGGCATCGACCTCGTTGGCCTCAATACCTGCGTCCCGCAGCGCTTGCACCGCAGGGCGCAGGGCGATGGCGTCGGCGGGACTGCGCAGCAGCAGCAAGGCACCGTTGCTGCGCTCAAATTGCAAGTCCAGTGTGGTGCTCAAGCTTTGCAGGCGCTGGTGGCTGTAGCGCGCCAGCCGCTCTAGCGCTAGCAGCGGTGGCTGCGGTGTCGGGCTGTGGGTGTAGGCGCGCGATGCCCGCCGCCAGCGGCGCAGCCAAGCCAAGTCGCTGGCGTTGAGGCCGCGCCCAATGCGCAGCGTAGCTTGGCTGCCCCACACCGAGAGCGCCTGCGCCGCGCCGGGTGCCGACCACGGCAGCAGCGCGCCGGGGGCGAGCAGGCCGCCCGTAGCGAAGCTGGCCTCTTCGGCAGCGGCGCTGCGTTGTTCAAAGACAGTCACGCTGTGCCCATCACAGGCCAGCTCATAGGCAGTGGTGACGCCGACAATGCCGGCGCCCACAATGGCAATATTCATTAATAAGAGTGTTTTAGGCCTCTAGCGCAATAGATACGTGCGCTAGTAGCTATTATTTTTGTAGCAATAAATCGATCTTTAGGCCGACATCTGGTGCCGCATCATCGTGCAAGTTGGCGCTGTCGGCACCCGACGATGGCGGGGCTGTAGGGCATCGGTGTGCTAAAATCTTGCGGCTTTGCTGGACTGAATAAGGCAAAGTAAATCGCAAACCAGCCCTATCAAGGTGTTGCTCGCCCCACAGGCCGCAATGAACGGGCTGGATTTTAGACCCAACCTTTAGAGAGATTTATATGTCCGTAACCATGCGCGAAATGCTTGAAGCGGGTGTCCACTTTGGTCACCAAACCCGTTTCTGGGATCCCAAGATGGCCCCCTACATCTTCGGCCACCGCAACAAGATTCACATCATTAACTTGGAAAAATCGCTGCCGCTGTTGCAGGAAGCGACCAAGTTCATCAAGCAACTGGCGGCCAACGGCGGCACCATCATGATGGTCGGCACCAAGCGCCAAGCCCGTGACACTATTGCTGCAGAAGCCGAGCGCGCTGGCGTGCCGTTTGTCAACCAGCGTTGGTTGGGCGGCATGATGACCAACTTCAAGACCGTCAAGACCTCGATCAAGCGCCTCAAAGACATGAAGACCCAGCAAGAAGCCGGTCTTGAGTCGCTGAGCAAAAAAGAACAGCTGATGTTCACCCGCGAAATCGAAAAGCTGGAAAAAGACATCGGCGGCATCCAAGACATGGCTGCGCTGCCCGATGCCATCTTCGTCATCGACGTTGGCTTCCACAAAATTGCCATCGCTGAAGCCAAGAAATTGGGCATCCCACTGATCGGTGTGGTCGATACCAACCACTCGCCAGAAGGCATCAACTACGTCATCCCCGGTAACGACGACTCGGCCAAAGCGGTTGAGCTGTACGCCCGCGCCATTGCTGATGCCATCATCGAAGGCCGTAAAAACGCTGGTAACGAAGTTGTTACCGCTGCTGCTCCAGCCGCCGAAGGCGCTGACGAGTTTGTGGAAGTGGTAGAAGCGCCAGCGACTGCTGCCTAAACACAGGCTGCGCGACCCATCGCGAAAAAAGCGGGGCTTACTGAGTGAGCCCCCTTTTTTTATCTTGAATCGATTGAACCCAATACCCGAATACGGAGAACACAGATGGCTGTAATTACCGCAAGCATGGTCGCCGAGCTGCGCGCCAAAACCGATGCACCCATGATGGAGTGCAAAAAAGCTTTGACCGAAGCCGAAGGCAATATGGACAAAGCTGAAGAGCTGCTGCGCGTCAAGTTGGGCAGCAAAGCCGGCAAGGCCGCTTCGCGCATCACCGCGGAAGGTGTGATCGCTAGCAAAATGAACGGCAACGTGGGCTCGCTGATTGAAGTCAACTGCGAAACCGACTTTGTCACCAAAAACGATAGCTTTTTGGCACTGGTGCAAGCCGCTGCTGATTTGGTCGCTGCACACAATCCAGCCGATATCGCCGCTCTGGGCGCACTGCCTTACGAGCAAGACACTTTCGGCCCAACGCTGGAAGACGTGCGCAAGGGTTTGATTGGCAAGATTGGCGAGAACATGTCGTTCCGCCGCTTCCAGTACTTTGGTGGTGCCGCTTCCACGACGCAATTGGCTTCTTACTTGCACGGCACCCGCATTGGCGTGGTCGTTGAGTACGAAGGTGATGCTACGGCAGCTAAAGACGTCGCCATGCACGTCGCCGCCATGAAGCCGGTCGCCCTGACCAGCGCTGATGTGCCAGCTGAGCTGATTGAAAAAGAGCGCTCGGTGGCTGCTGCCAAGGCCGCAGAAGATGCGGCTAAAGCCACTGCCGAAGGCAAGCCCGTGCAGTCTGACGAAATCGTTGCCAAGCGCATCGAAGGCGGCGTGCAGAAGTTCCTGAAAGAAGTTTCCTTGTTCAATCAAGTCTTCGTTAAAGCGGCTGACGGCAAGCAAACCGTTGAGCAAATGCTCAAAGCCGCCAACACCACCATCAAGGGCTTCACCCTGTACGTGGTCGGCGAAGGCATTGAGAAAAAGGTGGACGACTTCGCGGCTGAAGTGGCTGCCCAAGTCGCTGCCGCTCAGGCTGGCGCTTAATAGGCGATAGCACTGTAGCGTTGCAGTGCTTTCCTCAGCCATCCCGCTATTTCGCTCTTCCATTCACCACCCTCTTTTTAAATCCACGGAGAATTTCCTATGCCGATTGCAACACCAGCCTACAAGCGCATCTTGCTCAAGCTGTCTGGTGAGGCGCTGATGGGCGAGGACTCCTTCGGCATCAACCGCTCCACCATCGTGCGCATGGTGGAGGAAGTTGCAGAAATCACCCGCATGGGTGTCGAGGTGGCGGTGGTGATTGGGGGCGGCAATATTTTTCGTGGTGTTGCTGGCGGCGCCGTCGGCATGGACCGCGCCACGGCTGACTACATGGGCATGTTGGCCACGGTGATGAACGCTTTGGCGCTGGCCGATGCCATGAACAAACAAGGCCTGACCGCGCGCGTGATGTCGGCGATTTCGATTGACCAAGTGGTCGAGCCGTATGTGCGCCCCAAAGCCTTGCAATACCTCGAAGAGGGCAAGGTGGTGATATTTGCCGGTGGCACGGGCAATCCGTTTTTCACCACCGACACCGCTGCTGCGCTGCGCGGCGCTGAAATCGGTGCCGAGTTGGTGCTCAAGGCCACCAAAGTGGACGGTGTTTACACTGCCGATCCGTTCAAAGATGCGACTGCCACGCGTTACACCCAGCTTAGCTTCGACGAGGCGATGGCCGGTAACTTGGGCATCATGGACGCTACGGCGTTTGCCCTGTGCCGTGACCAAAAGCTGCCGGTCAAGGTGTTTTCCATCATCAAGCCAGGCGCACTCAAGCGCGTCATCTTGGGTGAAGATGAAGGTACGCTGGTGTACGCCTGATTACGCTTGAGGGAAAAAACATGACTGCCGAAATCAAAACCCATATGGAAACCAAGATGGATCAGTCCATCGCGGCTTTTAAGAACAACCTGCAAAGAATTCGCACCGGCCGCCCCAGCCCGGCGCTGCTCGACACTATCCACGTCGATTACTACGGCTCGATGGTGCCGCTGAGCCAAGTGGCCAACGTGCAACTGCTCGACGCCCGCACCCTGAGCGTGCAGCCGTGGGAAAAAAACATGGCCGCCAAGATTGAAAAGGCCATCCGCGAGAGCGAGCTGGGTCTGAATCCGGCATCGATGGGTGACATCATCCGCGTGCCAATGCCGGCCATGAGCGAAGAGCGCCGTAAAGAAATGACCAAATTGGCGCGCAACGAAGCAGAAGGCGCAAAAATTGCCGTGCGCAACCTGCGCCGTGATGCCAACGAGTCGGTCAAAAAGCTGGTCAAAGACAAGCTGGCCTCGGAAGACGACCAAAAGCGCGCCGAAGCGGAGATCCAAAAAGTCACTGACAAGCACATTGCCACTATCGACTCGCTGGTGGCCGCCAAAGAGCAAGACATCATGGCCGTGTAAGGCCGTCAATTTTTTTGACTATTGATGGTGTGTTGAATACCCCTGCTGGCGTGCCGCGCCATATCGCTATCGTGATGGACGGCAACGGTCGCTGGGCCAAGCGCCGTTTTTTGCCGCGTCTGGCCGGCCACAAGCAAGGCGTGACGGTGTTGCGCAACTGCACTCAAGCCTGCGCCGAGCGGGGTGTCGCCGTTCTTACTGTTTTTGCTTTTTCTTCCGAAAACTGGAATCGGCCCAGTGACGAAGTCTCAGGCCTGATGGATCTGCTAGCGCTGGCGCTGTCGCGCGAAGTGCCGCAGTTGTGCAAAGACGGCGTGCGCGTGCATTTTGTTGGCAATCGCCAAGCGCTGTCAGACAAGGTACGCACCGGCCTAGAGCAGGCCGAAGTCGCCACCGCGCACAACACGCGCTTGGTACTCAATGTGTGTTTTAACTACGGTGGCCGCTGGGACATTGCCCAAGCTGCAGCCGCGCTGGCCGCCCGCGGCGAAGCCATCACCGAAGCCAGCTTGAACGCCGCCATGGCGCTGGCCCATGTGCCCGACCCTGATTTGCTGATCCGCACTGGTGGCGAAATGCGCCTGAGCAATTTTTTGCTGTGGCAGGCCGCCTATAGCGAGCTGGTGTTCAGCGATCGGCTGTGGCCGGAATTTGACGCGGCCGCGCTAGACGAGGCGATTGCCGCCTACCAAGGGCGCGAACGCCGTTTTGGCAAAACCTCTGAGCAAGTTGCGTCTTTGCCCTCTGGCGCGGCGCGTGCCTGAAAGGCCTCCATGCTGAAACAGCGTGTTCTCACCGCTTTGGTGTTGCTGGCAATTTTGTTGCCGGCCTTGTTTTATCCCTCGCCGGTGCCGTTTGCCATCGTGGTTCTGGTGTTGATGGCGGCCGGCGCTTGGGAGTGGGGGCGCATGAACGGCTGGGGGCAAGTCGGCTCGTTGGCGTTGGGCGCGGCGTGTGTGTTGCTGTGCGCAGCCAGCGCCCAACTCGGTTGGCTGGAGCGACCGCTGACCAATGTCTGGGTCGTCGGCGGCGCGCTGTGGGTGTTGGGCGGTGCGGCTTTATTGCGCGCCGGTGTGCCCGGCTGGCCGCAGATTCCGGCAGCGGTGCGGCTGCTCGTCGGCGTGCTGGCGCTGTGGCTGGCGTGGCTGGCGGTGGTGCAAGCGCGCATGATTGGCATCAACTTTTTGCTGTCGGTGCTGGCCTTGGTTTGGGTGGCCGACATTAGCGCCTACTTTGCTGGTCGGGCGTTTGGCTTGCGCTTTACCAAAAATAAATTGGCACCTGCCATCAGCCCCGGCAAAAGCTGGGAAGGCGTTTGGGGCGGTGTGGTGGGTGTGATCGTGTTGGCCTTGGTCTGGGTGGCGGTGGACGCTGCTGGCCACACCAGCGTGCCGAGTTTCTATACCGTGCTGGCCAATAAAGGCTGGTGGCTGCTGCTGCTGGCCGCGCTGTTTATGACGGCGATGAGCGTCGCCGGTGATTTGATTGAGTCGCTGATCAAACGCAGCGCCGGTGTCAAAGACAGCAGCCAGTTGCTGCCCGGCCACGGCGGCGTGCTCGACCGCGTTGACGCCTTGCTGCCGACCTTACCGCTGGCCTTGATGCTTTATTCCTTGGTGTCCTAAATGCAGATAAAACAACGGCTGACGGTTTTAGGTTCTACCGGCTCCATCGGTGTCAGTACGCTGGACGTAGTGGCGCGCCACCCCGAACGCTTCGAGGTGTTTGCGCTCAGCGCTGCCACCCAAGTCGATGCTTTGCTGGCGCAATGCGTGCAGTTCAAGCCGCGCTACGCCGTAATGGCTAGCGATGCCCACGCAGCGCTGTTGGAAGAGAAAATACAGTCAAATGGCCTTCAAACCCAAGTAATACGTGCGCTAGCAGCTCTTGAAATAATAGCATCACACCCAGAGGTCGATACCGTGATGGGTGCCATCGTTGGCGCTGCGGGCTTGGCGCCTTGTTTGGCGGCGGCGCGCGCCGGCAAGCGCTTGCTGCTGGCCAATAAAGAGGCGCTGGTGGTCGGCGGCGAGCTGTTTATGCAGGCCGTGCGCGACGGCGGTGCCACGCTGCTGCCAATTGACAGCGAGCACTCCGCTATTTTCCAGTCGCTGCCCGAAGACCCGAGCACCTGGTCGCAGCGGGTGGACAAAATTATCCTGACGGCTTCGGGTGGCCCTTTCCGTCAGCGCGCGCCCGACACCCTGCGCCACGTCACGCCCGGCGAAGCCTGCGCCCACCCGAATTGGGTGATGGGGCGCAAAATTTCCATCGACTCGGCCACCATGATGAACAAGGCGCTGGAAGTGATTGAGGCGCGTTATTTGTTTGGGCTGGCACCGCACAAGCTGGACGTGGTGATTCATCCGCAAAGCGTCATCCATTCGATGGTGCAGTACCACGACACCTCGGTGGTGGCGCAGCTGGGCACGCCCGATATGCGTGTGCCGATTGCTTATGGCTTGGCGTGGCCTGAGCGCGTGGCTTCTGGGGCTGCAGCCCTTGATTTCCATGCGCTGAGCGCTATGACTTTTGAAGCTATTGACGATCATGGCCATCCAGATCGTTTCCCCGGTTTGCGCTTGGCGTGGGAGGCGCTGGCCGCGCCCACTGGTACGACAGCGGTGCTGAATGCGGCCAATGAAGTTGCGGTGGCGGCGTTTTTGGCTGAACGCATCCGTTTTGACCAAATTCACGCAGTCAATGTGGCAACTTTGGCGGCGGTGCTGCCCTCCAACCCTGATTCACTCGAAGCGTTGCTGGCACTGGATGCCTGCGCACGTGCTTTTGCTGAGCGCAGCGTCGCCAGCATGGCCGTCTGAGTGTTGTTTTTGTTGCGGGAGCTTTCACCATGTTGATGACGGTTGTGGCTTTTGTCGTGGCGTTGGGCATTTTGATTGCCGTACACGAGTACGGCCACTACCGCGTGGCGGTCGCTTGCGGTGTCAAGGTGTTGCGCTTTTCGGTCGGCTTTGGTCAGCCGTTGCTGCGCTGGCAGCCCAAGGGTTCGCCGACGGAGTTTGTGATTGGCGCTTTTCCGCTGGGCGGCTATGTGCGCATGTTGGACGAGCGCGAAGCACCGGTGCCCGAGCACGAGCGCCATTTGGCTTTCAATACCCAGCCGCTGCGCGCCCGCGCTGCCATCGTGGCCGCCGGGCCGGTGGCCAATTTGCTGCTGGCCGTTTTGCTCTATGCCAGCGTCAACTGGATGGGAATGCAAGAGCCGATGGCTTATCTGGCACGCCCAGTGCAAGGCTCGATTGCCGAATCCGCCGGTCTGCAAGGCGGCGAGTTGGTGCGCAATGCCGCTTTGGCTGGCGATGAATTGCGCCCGGTGCGCTCGTTTGACGACCTGCGCTGGATGCTGACGCGCGGCACGCTGGATGGTCAATCGGTGCAGCTGGAGCTGGAAAGCACGCCGGGCGCTTCGTTGCGCACCGTGGTATTGCCGCTGGGCGAGATTGACGCTAGCCAAGCCGATGCCCAGTTGCTGTACAAAGTCGGCCTCGTGGGGCCGTGGACGCGCCCGGTGATTGGTGAAGTGATGGACGGCGGTGCTGGTCAGCGTGCTGGTTTGCGCAAGGATGACTTAGTGCTGCAAGTGGGCGATGCCCAAGTACACGATGGTCAGCAGTTGCGCATGTTGATTCGCGCTGCGGTGCGTGATGCACAACCCGTCACCCAAGCTTGGCGCATTGAGCGAGAAGGTCGTATCTTGACGCTAGACGTGACGCCTGATGTACACACCGATGACAGTGGCACTGTCGGGCGCATCAGCGCCTTTGTTGGCGAGCCACCAAAATTTACCACGGTGCAATATGGCCCGGTTGAGGGCTTGTGGAATGGTGTGACACGCACTTGGGAGGTGTCGGTGCTGTCGCTGCGCATGATGGGGCGCATGGTGATTGGTGAGGCTTCGCTGAAAAACCTGAGCGGCCCGCTGACGATTGCCGACTACGCCGGGCGCTCGGCCAGCATGGGTTTGACGCAATATCTGGTGTTTTTGGCGCTGATTAGCGTCAGTTTAGGCGTGCTTAACCTGCTGCCGCTGCCTGTCTTGGACGGGGGGCACCTGATGTATTATCTTTGGGAGGCGATCACGGGAAAAAGCCCGTCTGATCTCTGGATGGAGCGCTTACAGCGCGGCGGCGTTGCTGTGCTGCTGCTGATGATGTCCATCGCCATGTTCAACGATATCACCCGGCTTTTTGGCTAATTTTTTGTCCACCGTGATTGCAACGGTGGCACCCGCTTCATTCATGAAAAAAAACCTCCATCGCTTTGGCGTACGCACCGCGTGTGCTGCAGCCGCCATGATTTTTGCTGCTCAGGCGGCGTGGGCACTGGAGCCCTTCAAAGTGCAAGACATTCGCATTGAGGGGCTACAGCGCGTGGAGCCAGGCACTGTTTTTGCCTCGATGCCGATGCGCGTCGGTGATGATTACAACGACGAAAAAGGCGCTGCCGCCATCCGCTCTTTGTTTGCACTGGGCTTGTTCAAGGATGTGCGCTTAGAGGCTAATGGCGACGTGCTGGTGGTGGTGGTGCAAGAGCGCCCAACCATTGCCGATGTCGAATTTGCCGGCTCGCGTGAGTTTGACAAAGAGGCACTCAAACGCAGCATGCGCGATATCGGCTTGACCGATGGCCGCCCGTTTGACAAAGCGCTGGCCGACCGTGCCGAGCAAGAGCTCAAGCGCCAGTACCTGAACAAGAGCTTTTACGCCGTCGATGTAGTCACTACCGTGACGCCTATTGAGCGCAATCGCGTTAATCTGACCTTCACCGTGACCGAAGGTGCGCCAGCGCGCATTAAAGAGATGCGCATCGTCGGTAACAAAGCCTTCAGTGAGTCCACTTTGACGGGATTGTTTGAGCAAGATACGGGCGGTTGGTTGAGCTGGTACACCAAGTCCGACCGCTACGCCCGCTCCAAACTCAATGCCGATTTGGAGACGTTGCGCTCCTACTATTTGCAGCGTGGCTATTTAGAGTTTCGGATCGAATCGACACAGGTAGCGATTTCGCCGGACAAAGAAAGCATCTCGGTCGCCATCAACGTGACTGAAGGTGAGCGCTATGTGGTCTCAGGTGTGCAGCTCGAAGGCAACTATTTGGATCGTGAGGACGAATTTAAATCGCTGGTGAAGATTGTTCCGGGCGAGCCTTACAACGCTGATCAGGTGGCGGAAACAACCAAAGCGTTTTCTGATCATTTCAGTAATTTTGGCTTTGCCTTTGCGCGTGTCGAGGCCGTGCCCGACGTTGACCGCCAAAACAACCGCGTCGCGTTGGTAGTGCAGGCTGAGCCAAGCCGGCGTGCCTATGTGCGGCGTATCAACGTGGCCGGTAACAACCGTACCCGCGACGAAGTAGTGCGCCGTGAATTTCGCCAGTTTGAAGCCTCGTGGTACGACGGCGACAAAATCAAACTCTCGCGCGACCGTGTCGATCGTTTGGGCTACTTCACCGATGTGAATGTCGAGACACAAGAAGTGCCTGGCGCACCCGATCAGGTTGACTTGGTTGTTACCGTGGTCGAAAAGCCGACGGGCTCGTTGCAGTTAGGTGCTGGTTTTTCGAGCGCAGAAAAAGTGTCGCTGTCGTTTGCGGTCAAACAAGAAAACGCCTTTGGCTCCGGTAACTACCTAGGTGTTGAAGTCAACACCAGCAAGTACCGCCGCACTTTGGTGTTGAGCACTACAGATCCGTATTTCACGGCCGATGGTGTCTCGCGCACGCTGGACCTGTACTACCGTACCGACAAGCCTTACGAAGACCAAGGTGGCAACTATGAGCTGGTCACCAAGGGCGCGAGTATCCGCTTTGGCGTGCCGTTCAGCGAAACCGACACGGTGTTTTTTGGAGCCGGTGTCGAGGGCGTATCGATCAAGCCCGGCACTAATATTCCGGCAGCGTATTTGGACTACGCCGAGCGTTTTGGTTACAGCAGTACCTCGGTGCCGTTGACCATAGGCTGGTCTCGCGACGACCGCGACAGCGCCTTGGCACCCAATTCTGGCCGCTACCAGCGGCTCAATTCAGAGTGGTCTATTGCGGGCGATGCACGTTATGTGCGCGCCAATTACCAATACCAGCAATACGTGCCGCTGAACAAAAAATTTACCCTGGCTTTTAACGGTGAACTGGGCTGGGGCAAGGGAATGAGCGACCGTCCTTTCCCGGTGTTTAAGAACTTCTATTCGGGTGGTCTCGGCTCGGTGCGCGGCTTTGACCAAGGCACGCTGGGACCGCGCGATGTGACCGGTGCCTCGCTAGGCGGCCCGAAAAAGCTGACCCTCAATGCTGAGTTGATGGCACCCTTCCCTGGTGCTGGTAACGATCGTACATTGCGTGTGTTTACCTTTGTCGATGTGGGCAATGTCTATGGCGACAACGAGAAAATAACCTTTAGTGATATGCGCGCCTCTGCTGGCGTGGGCTTGAGCTGGATTTCTCCGCTCGGCCCTTTGCGCATTGCTTTTGCCCAGCCGGTACGTAAGTTTGCCGGCGATAGAATCCAGAAACTGCAATTCCAGATCGGAACATCTTTCTAATGACCTCCTTTTCACGCCATCTCCCCCTGGCCCTTGTGTTGGGTTCGTTGGTTGCTGTAGCACCAGCCTACGCAGAAGAATTCAAGGCCGGCTTTGTCAACACCGATCGCGTGTTCCGCGAGGCCAACACCGCTAAAGCGGCGCAGGCCAAGCTGGAGCAAGAGTTTTCGCGCCGCGAAAAAGAGCTGATCGACATGGGCAACACGCTCAAGACGGCTACCGAAAAATTTGAGCGCGATGCCCCCACCTTGGCTGAGAGTCAGCGCACGACGCGCCAGCGTCAGTTGGTTGACCAAGACCGTGACTTTCAGCGCAAGCGCCGTGAGTTCCAAGAAGACCTGAACGCGCGCAAAAACGAAGAACTGGCACAGGTGCTAGAGCGTGCCAACAAGGTGGTCAAGCAAGTTGCTGAAGCTGAAAAGTACGATGTGATCTTGCAAGAAGCCGTCTATATCAACCCCAAGCACGACATCACTGACAAGGTGCTCAAGGCTTTGAATGCTGCGCCTGCCAAATAAACACTGGCAGCACATTGGGGCGGTGCCAAGATGAGCCTGCGTCTTGCGCAATTCATTGAGGCGCTTGGCGGAACACTCGAAGGCGATGCGGCGCAGAGTATCAACGCTTTAGCGCCACTAGACAGTGCTGGCTCCCAAGACCTGAGCTTTCTGAGCAATCCGCGTTACCAGCAACAACTGGCCGCCTCCCGGGCGGCCTGTGTCATTGTGGCTCCTGCTCAGCGCCAGCTTGCGATGGCGCGTGGTGCTTGCATCGTTGCCGACGACCCCTACGTTTATTTCGCTCGTGCCACCCAGCTTTGGAAAAAGCACCATCGTCCGTTGGTTTTGGCTGGTGTGCATCCGAGTGCGGTAGTCGATGCCACGGCTGTCGTTCACCCCAGCGCATCGATTGGTCCGCTGTGTGTGGTCGAGCGCGGCGCGCACATTGGCGCCAACACTGTCCTCAAGTCGCGTGTCACTGTTGGCGAAGACTGCCGTATCGGCGCGCGTTGCATCCTGCACGCTGGCGCAGTGATTGGCGCTGATGGTTTTGGTTTTGCCCAGCAACAAGGGGTGTGGGTCAAGATTGAGCAGCTCGGCGCGGTGCGCATTGGTGACGATGTCGAAATTGGTGCCAACACTTGTGTTGACCGAGGGGCGTTGCAAGACACAGTGATTGAAGACGGTGTCAAGCTCGATAACTTGGTGCAGGTTGGGCACAACGTACACATTGGTCGCCACAGCGCGATGGCTGGTTGCGTCGGTATTGCCGGCAGCGCCACCATTGGCACGCATTGCACCGTCGGCGGCGGCGGCATTGTGCTAGGTCACTTGACGCTAGCCGACCACGTCCACATCTCAGCTGCCACGGTGGTGACACGCTCTTTGCCCAAGCCGGGGCATTACACCGGCATGTTTCCCATAGACGACAATGCGCGATGGGAAAAAAACGCCGCCACCCTCAAACAATTGCACAGCCTGCGCGAGCGTATCAAGGCATTAGAGCAGTCTCTTAAAGCCCAAGCTACAGCAGCACGAACGGAAGAATAATTCGATGATGGATATCCATGCAATTCTCAAGCAGCTACCGCACCGCTATCCATTTTTGCTAGTGGACAAGGTGCTTGAGCTGGAGCGCAACACCCGCATTAAGGCGATTAAAAACGTCACCTTCAACGAGCCCTACTTTATGGGGCACTTTCCCGGCCACCCGGTGATGCCGGGCGTGTTGATTTTGGAAGCACTCGCTCAAGCGGCCGGCTTGCTGGCCTTTGATGCGATGGGCAAAGTGCCCGATGCTGACAATATTTATTACTTTGTTGGTATTGACGGCGCGCGCTTTAAGCGCCCCGTCGAGCCGGGTGACCAGCTGATTTTGTCCGTCACCATCGACCGTGTGCGCGGCGGTATTTGGAAGTTCAAAGGCGTGGCCAGCGTGATGGACGAGGTCGCCTGCGAAGCTGAGCTGATGTGCACCATGCGCAACGTGAGCGGTGCAAAAGCAGATTAACCAGTAAGAGGCGTTCGTTTGCTGTGAGCTTGATTCACCCCACCGCCCTCATTGCCCAAGGCGCTCGCTTAGACCCCAGCGTCAGTGTGGGGCCGTATGCGGTGATTGGCGCCGATGTCACCATTGGAGCCAACACCACCATTGGCGCGCACTGCGTGATCGAAGGCCACACCACCCTTGGCCAAGACAACCGTATTTTTCAGTTCGCTTCCTTAGGCAGTGCGCCGCAGGACAAAAAATACGCCGGCGAGCCGACCCGTTTGGTGATCGGCGACCGCAACACCGTGCGCGAGTTTTGCACCTTCAACACTGGCACGACGCAAGACGAGGGCGTGACCCGCATTGGCGATGACAACTGGATCATGGCCTACGTACACATTGCCCACGATTGCGTCGTCGGCAACCAAACCATCCTCGCCAACAACGCCACCTTGGCTGGCCATGTGCAGGTGGGCGACTACGCCATCATTGGCGGCTTGACCGGCTTGCACCAATTCACTCAAGTTGGCGCGCACGTCATGGCCGGTTTTGCCAGCCATATTTCGCAAGACGTGCCGCCGTTCATGATGGTGGACGGCAACCCGTTGGCGGTGCGCGGCCTGAACCTTGAAGGCCTGCGCCGGCGCGGCTTCTCGCCCGAACGCCTCAGCGCCATCAAGCAAATGCACCGCCTGCTGTACCGCCAAGGCCTGACGCTGGACGCGGCCCGCAGCGCCATTGCTGCGTTGCCCGAGCAGCACCCGCAAGCCACTGGCGACATCACCGCCATGCTGGACTTTTTGAACGCCTCCACGCGCGGCATTGCGCGCTGACACCATGACCGACTCCACTCCCCGCGTCGCAATGGTGGCGGGCGAAACCTCGGGCGATTTGCTCGCTGGCTTGCTGCTCGATGGCCTGAAAAATGTCTGGCCAGAGGTATCCGCCCACGGCATTGGCGGCGCGCAGATGGCGCAGCGCGGCTTCGATGCTTGGTGGCCGAGCGAAAAACTGGCCGTCCACGGCTACAGCTTTGAAGTGCTGCGCCGCCTGCGCGAAATCATCGGCATCCGCAAACAACTGCGCACGCGCCTGCTGACCGACAAACCCGACATCTTCATTGGCGTCGATGCGCCCGATTTCAATTTGGGGCTGGAAGCCGATTTGCGCGCCGCCGGTGTCAAAACCGTGCATTTTGTCTGCCCGTCGATTTGGGCGTGGCGCGCTGACCGCATCGAAAAAATCCGCCGCAGCGTCGATCATGTGCTGTGCATTTTTCCGTTTGAGCCAGAACTGTTAGCGCGCCACGGCATCGCCGCCACCTACGTCGGTCACCCGCTGGCGGCGGTGATTCCGCTGGAGCCAGACCGCGCTGCTGCCCGCAAACAACTGGGTTTGGCTGACGATGCTCCAGTGCTGGCCATCCTGCCCGGCAGTCGCCGCGCCGAGGTGCAATACATCACTTTAGGGTTCTTTCGGGCTGCAGCCCTTATACAGCGTGCGCTACCAGCTATCAAAATGATAGTTCCGGCGGTGCCGGCGCTGAAACAGCGCATTGAGCAAATCGCCCAGCAATGCGGCTTGGGCGATGCGCTACAAGTGGTGGCCGGCCAATCGCACACCGTGTTGGCGGCGTGTGATGTGACGCTGATTGCCAGCGGCACCGCCACGCTAGAGGCCGCACTGTTCAAGCGCCCGATGGTGATTGGCTACCGAATGCACGCGCTGAGCTGGCGGCTGATGCGGCGCAAGCAGTTGCAGCCGTGGGTGGGGCTGCCGAATATTTTGTGCGGTGATTTCGTCGTGCCCGAGCTGATCCAAGACGCCGCCACGCCGCAAGCGCTGGCCGCCGCTGTGCTGCAATGGTTTGACGCGCGCCAGCATGACCCGCAGCGCCTCGCCGCACTGGAGCAGCGCTTCACGGCCCTGCACCACAGCTTGCTGCGCAACACCCCCCAATTGGCCGCTGAGGCAATACGCAAAGTGATTTATGACTGAACAACACTCTTTGGCGTGGTATCCCGCTGGCTTGATGGCCGGAGTGGATGAGGCCGGGCGCGGCCCCTTGGCGGGGCCGGTGGTCGCCGCCGCCGTCATCCTCGACGAGCGCCAGCCGATTGCCGGCTTGGGCGACTCAAAAAAACTCACCGCTGCCCGGCGCGAGGCGCTGTTTGATGAAATCCGCGCCAAAGCGCTGTGCTGCAGCATTGCCGAAGCCAGCGTCGAAGAAATCGACCGCCTGAACATCTTGCAAGCCACGTTGCTAGCCATGCGCCGCGCGGTGCTGGGGCTGCGCTTGAAGCCGGTGATGGTGCAAGTCGATGGCAACCGCCTGCCGCTGCTGGACGTGCCAGCCGAGGCCATCGTCAAAGGCGATGCGCTGATTCCGGCGATTTCGGCTGCGTCGATTCTGGCCAAGGTACACCGCGACCGCTGGTGCGCGCAGATTGATTTTGACTACCCCGAATACGGCTTTGCTGGCCACAAAGGTTATGGCACCGCCGCGCATTTGGCTGCCCTGCGCGAGCACGGCGCGACGCCGCTGCACCGCAGCTCGTTCGCCCCGGTGCGGGCGCAATTGCTGCTGCGCCCGCTTAACTCTGCTTGACCGAATGACCACACCCGCCATTACCCACATCCAGTCGCGCGACAACGCCTTTGTCAAAGACCTGCGCCGCCTAGCGCAAGACAGCACCGCCTACCGCAAACAAGGCCGCGTCTGGTTGGAGGGCGATCACTTGTGCCGCGCCGCGCTGGCGCGTGGTTTAGTGCCTGCTGTTGCGGTATTTTCAGAGTCTTTTTGGCCTCTAGCGCCCGTCCAGTATGCGCAAGCAGCTATCAAAATAGTAGTTTTGGCCGATGCGCTGTTTGCGTCTATCAGCGGACTGGAGTCGCCGGCGCAGATGGGTTACGTGATGGATTTGCCGGCTGCCCCCGCGCTCGTTCCAGCGACCGCTGCGGTGGTGCTGGACCGCGTGCAGGACGCGGGCAACGTCGGCTCGATTTTGCGCAGCGCGGCTGCGTTTGGCTTTGGCCAAGTGCTGGCGCTCAAGGGCACAGCGGCGCTGTGGGCGCCCAAAGTGCTGCGCGCTGGCATGGGCGCGCATTTTGGCCTGCGACTGGTCGAGGGGTTGGAGCCAGACGCACTGGCCGCGCTGCAAATGCCTTTAATCATCACCAGCTCACACCAAGGCGCGCTGGTGCAACACCAAACGCTGCCGTGGCCGTGCGCTTGGGCGCTGGGGCACGAAGGCCAGGGCGTGGGCGAGGCGGTGGCCGCGCGCGCGCAGCTGTCGGTGCGCATTGGTCAACCCGGCGGCGAAGAGTCGCTCAACGTGGCAGCGGCGGCGGCGATTTGCTTGCACGCCAGCGCGGTGAGTGCCGCACCAGAGCCAGCACTTGCCCACTGAAAATCCGGGTTTTCCCGCAGATAGGCCTCTGCAAGTAAAGTGCCGCTGGCTATAATGGGCGGCTTTTTCCGCATCCCCCTACGCCTAGCGCAGCCCCCAAGCCGACCCCCACAAAAGCTTTTGCAAGAGACTTGTCTCTGGCCACGCTGGGCGTAACCGTAACTAAACCGGAGTACCCAGTGCTTTTGTCTCTACAGGGAACCTTCCCGCCCGCCATCTTGGCGCTCGCAGACGGCACGGTCTTTATCGGCAATTCGATTGGTGCCGCAGGCACCACCGTCGGCGAAGTGGTGTTTAACACCTCCATGACCGGCTACCAAGAAGTCCTCACTGACCCTAGTTATTGCCAGCAGATCGTGACGCTCACGTATCCGCACATTGGCAACTACGGGGTCAATGCCGAGGACGTCGAATCCCATAAAGTCCAAGCCGCAGGCCTCGTCATCAAAGACTTGCCGTTGCTGGTCAGCAACTTTCGCTCCACTGAAACTTTGTCCGCCTACTTGGCGCGCGAGGGCACGGTGGCCATTGCCAACATCGACACCCGCCAGCTCACCCGCTTGCTGCGCAGCCAAGGCGCGCAAAACGGTGCCATCGTCGGCCTCGCTGCCGGCGAAGCCGTCACGCCAGAGCGCATAGCCCAAGCCATTGCCGCTGCCAAAGCCGCGCCGAATATGGCCGGCCTCGATTTGGCCAAAGTGGTCACCACCGATAAGTCCTACGAATGGACAGAGACTGAGTGGACGCTGGGTGAAGGCTACGGCCAGCAGACCGCGCCGCGTTTTCACGTCGTCGCCTATGACTTTGGTATCAAGCGCAACATCTTGCGCATGTTGGCCGAGCGCGGCTGCAAAGTCACAGTGGTGCCGGCGCAAACGCCCGCTGCTGAGGTGCTGGCGCTCAAGCCCGACGGCGTGTTTTTGTCCAACGGCCCTGGCGACCCAGCGCCGTGTACCTACGCCATTGAAGCCGTGCGCACGATTGTTCATACCAACATTCCAACCTTCGGTATTTGCTTAGGCCACCAAATCATGGCCTTGGCCGCAGGTGCAACCACCTTCAAGATGGCCAACAGCCACCACGGTGCCAACCACCCGGTCAAAGACATCAGCACCGGCCGCGTTTGCATCACCAGCCAAAACCACGGTTTTGCGGTTGAGCTGGATACGCTGCCAGCGCATTTGCGCGCCACGCACCTGAGCCTGTTTGATGGCACTTTGCAGGGCTTGGAGCACACCCAGCATCCGGCCTTTAGCTTTCAAGGTCACCCTGAGGCTTCGCCCGGCGCGTCGGACATCGACACCCTGTTTGACCGCTTCACGGCCCTGATGGAGAAAAACAAAAATGCCTAAGCGCACAGACATCAAAAGCGTCCTGATCATTGGCGCTGGCCCCATCATCATTGGCCAAGCCTGCGAGTTTGACTACTCGGGCGTGCAGGCCTGCAAGGCGCTGCGTGAAGAGGGCTACAAAGTCATTCTGATCAACAGCAACCCGGCCACGATCATGACCGACCCGGCGACTGCCGACGTCACCTACATCGAGCCGATTACTTGGCAGACGGTTGAAAAAATCATCGCCAAAGAGCGCCCTGACGCCATTTTGCCCACTATGGGCGGGCAAACGGCGCTGAACTGCGCGCTCGACCTGTGGCACCACGGCGTGCTCGAAAAATACAAGGTGGAGTTGATCGGCGCCAAGCCCGAAGCCATCGATAAGGCTGAAGACCGCCTGAAGTTCAAAGACGCCATGACCAAAATTGGTCTGGGGTCTGCGCGCTCGGGCATTGCCCACAGCATGGACGAGGCGTGGGCGGTGCAAAAGGAAATGGGCTTTCCCACCGTGATTCGCCCCAGCTTTACGCTGGGCGGCACCGGCGGCGGCATTGCCTACAACCCCGAAGAATTCGAGACGATTTGCAAGCGCGGCCTCGAAGCCTCGCCGACCAACGAGCTGCTGATTGAAGAGTCGCTGCTGGGTTGGAAAGAGTACGAGATGGAAGTGGTGCGCGACAGCGCCGACAACTGCATCATCATCTGCTCGATCGAAAACCTCGACCCAATGGGTGTGCACACCGGCGACTCGATCACCGTGGCACCCGCGCAGACGCTGACCGATAAGGAATACCAAATCCTGCGCAACGCCAGTCTGGCCGTGCTGCGCGAAATTGGTGTGGATACTGGTGGTTCGAACGTGCAGTTCGCCATCAACCCCAACGACGGCCGCATGGTGGTGATTGAGATGAACCCGCGGGTGTCGCGCTCTTCGGCGCTGGCGTCCAAGGCGACGGGCTTCCCAATTGCCAAAGTTGCCGCCAAGCTGGCGGTGGGCTACACGCTGGACGAGCTGCGCAACGACATCACCGGCGGCGCAACGCCCGCGTCGTTTGAGCCGTCGATTGACTACGTCGTTACCAAAATTCCGCGTTTTGCTTTCGAGAAATTCCCCACTGCCGATAGCCACCTGACGACGCAAATGAAGTCGGTTGGCGAGGTGATGGCGATGGGCCGCACCTTCCAAGAGTCATTCCAAAAAGCGCTGCGCGGTTTGGAAGTCGGCGTGGACGGCATGAACGAGAAGACGCAAGACCGCGAAGTGCTAGAGCGCGAGCTGGGCGAACCCGGCCCCGAGCGCATCTGGTACGTCGGCGATGCTTTTGCCATGGGCCTGAGCGTGGACGAGGTGTTTGAGCTGACCAAAATTGACCGCTGGTTTTTGGTGCAGATTGAGCAAATCGTCAAGATTGAGATGGACATCGACAAGCTGGTTGCAGAAAAAGGCCAGGATGCTTTGGCGGCTATTGACGTGGCCACACTGCGCACCTTGAAACAAAAGGGCTTTTCTGACCGCCGCTTGGCCAAGCTGCTCAAGACCACTGAAAAAGCGGTGCGCGAAGCCCGCCGCAGCCTGAACGTGCGCCCGGTTTACAAGCGCGTCGATACCTGCGCTGCTGAGTTCGCTACTAACACTGCTTACCTGTATTCGACCTACGAAGGCCACGGCAGCGATAACGGTGAATGCGAAGCCGAGCCGACGAACAAGAAAAAAATCATGGTGCTGGGCGGTGGCCCTAACCGCATTGGCCAAGGTATCGAGTTTGACTACTGCTGCGTTCACGCAGCATTGGCAATGCGCGAGGATGGTTACGAAACCATCATGGTCAACTGCAACCCTGAGACGGTTTCTACCGACTACGACACGTCCGACCGCCTGTACTTCGAGCCAGTGACGCTGGAAGACGTGCTGGAAATTGTTGACAAAGAAAAGCCGTATGGCGTCATCGTGCAATACGGTGGCCAAACGCCGTTGAAGCTGGCGCTGGATTTGGAAGCCGCTGGTGTGCCCATCATCGGCACCAGCCCCGACATGATCGACGCCGCTGAAGACCGCGAGCGCTTCCAAGCGCTGCTGCACAAGCTCAATCTGCGCCAGCCGCCCAACGCCACGGCGCGCACTGAGCCAGAAGCGCTGGAGAAAGCCGCTGCTTTAGGTTACCCGCTGGTGGTGCGCCCGAGCTACGTGCTGGGCGGCCGGGCGATGGAAATCGTCCACGAGCAGCGCGACCTAGAGCGCTACATGCGCGAAGCCGTCAAGGTCAGCCACGATTCGCCGGTGCTGCTGGACCGCTTCCTCTCCAACGCCATCGAATGCGACGTCGATTGCGTGCGCGACTCGGCGGGCGTCACCTTTATTGGTGGCGTGATGGAGCACATCGAGCAAGCCGGCGTACACAGCGGCGACTCGGCCTGCTCGCTGCCGCCGTACTACCTGTCGGCGGCCACGGTGACGGAAATCAAGCGCCAAACCGCGGCGATGGCCGAAGGCCTGAATGTGGTTGGCCTGATGAACGTGCAGTTCGCCATCCAAGAAATCGAAGAAAACGGCGTCAAGCAAGACGTGATCTACGTGCTGGAAGTGAACCCACGTGCCTCGCGCACGGTGCCGTTTGTCAGCAAGGCCACTGGCATCCAGTTGGCCAAGGTGGCAGCGCGCTGCATGGTCGGCCAAACGCTGGCTGCGCAAGGCATCACCAAAGAAGTCACGCCGCCGTACTTTAGCGTCAAAGAGGCGGTGTTCCCGTTCGTCAAATTCCCCGGCGTGGACACCATTCTCGGCCCAGAAATGAAGTCCACCGGCGAAGTGATGGGCGTGGGCAAGACGTTTGGCGAAGCCTTCGTCAAGAGCCAAATTGGTGCTGGCACCAAGCTGCCAACCTCGGGCAAGGTGTTTTTGACGGTGAAGAATGCCGACAAAGCCCGCGCCGTGGACATTGCGCGCCAACTGGTCGCCTTGGGCTTTGATTTGGTGGCGACCAAGGGCACGGCGGCGGCGATTGAGGCTGCAGGTGTGCCAGTCAAGGTGGTCAACAAAGTCACCGAAGGCCGTCCGCACATTGTTGACATGATCAAAAACAACGAAATTGTCATGGTCATCAACACGGTGGAAGAGCGCCGCAATGCCATAGCCGATTCGCGTGCCATCCGCACCAGCTCGCTGCTGGCGCGCGTCACCACCTTCACCACCATTTTTGGTGCGGAAGCTGCCGTGGAAGGTATGCAGCACATGGAGCAATTGGGGGTGATTTCTATCCAAGAAATGCACGCCCAGCTGACTGCCTGAGCTGAAACAAAAGCGGCATAATCGCCGCTGAATCAAAACCGCCGCGCGGCAACGTGCGGCGGTTTGCTTTTGGGGCGTCGCAAATCCTTTTTTCGAGGGTGCGACGCGGCACACACCATTTGAGGGAGATCGAACCCATGGCCACCATTCCAATTACCAAGCGCGGCGCAGAAAAACTCAAAGCCGAGTTGCACCGCTTGAAGACCGTTGAGCGTCCCAGCGTGATTGCCGCCATTGCCGAGGCGCGTGCGCAAGGTGACCTGAGCGAAAACGCCGAATACGATGCCGCCAAAGACCGCCAAGGCTTTATTGAAGGCCGTATCCAAGAAGTCGAAGGCAAGCTGTCAGTAGCCCAAATCATCGACCCGACCACGCTGGATGCGGGCGGCCGGGTGGTGTTTGGCGCCACGGTCGAGCTGGAAGACGAAGAATCGGGCGACACCGTGAAGTACCAAATCGTCGGTGAAGACGAGGCCGATTTGAAGCTGGGCTTGGTCAACATTTCCAGCCCAATTGCGCGCGCGCTGATCGGCAAAGAACAGGGCGATACGGCAGAAGTCAAAGCGCCCGGTGGCTTGCGTCGCTACGAAGTGATGTCGGTCAGTTACGCCTGATGCCCTCTAGCGCCGCAGCCCAGCCTTCGCGCCTGCCGGTACTGGTGGCGGCGCTGTGGTGGGGTAGCCTGAGTACGGTTGGCTTTTTGGTCGTGCCTTTGCTGTTTGCCCATTTGCCAACGCCGGCGCTGGCGGGTGGCATGGCGGCGCGTTTGTTTGCCGCACAAACTTGGGTTTCGATAGCATGCGCCGTAGTGCTGCTGCTGATTTCAAGGCCAAAAGGCTCTGTAACCCAATATCCGTGGGCGCAAGCAGCTATCATTTTTATATTGGGCGGCATGTTGCTGGCGCTGTTATCGCAGTTTGGCATCGCGCCGCGCATTGTCGCGCGTGAGAATTTACGCCTGTGGCACAGCGTGGGCAGCGGGTTGTATGTGGCGCAGTGGGCTTGTGCTTTGGCGGTGCTGTGGCAGACCTTGCGCAGCACGCCACGCCCGCAGGACTGATCTATCAGTCCGGGGCGGTCTGCGGTTTTATTCGCGCCAGTGCTCAGCCACCCACGTGGCGGGCTTGATGAAGCGAAAACGGCGATTGCGCCGCCCTGCCAAGGCATCGGGCGGGTTGCACTCCCCATGAAAAATCACGATGCGCGCACCGGGAGGAACGAAGGGTGCTTTCCAGTAATTGCTCGGCCACGCTGGAATACCGTCGTATTTGAAGCTCGGGCACCATTCTTTCGGCCAGTAGGCCAGCTTGCCTTGCCGGTGCATCACATCCGACAGATAGGCCTGCTCGTTGCGAAACTTCTGCCGAATTTCTTCAAAATGCGCACGAAAATAAGTCAACACCTCTGGATGCGCGCCCAGTTCAAAGCGGTACACCGACGAGTTGCCGGTGATGCGCCAAGGCCGTTTGTAGTCGTGGATGATCAAAAACTCGCCCGGTTGGGTGAAAAAACCATCCAAGCTGCCAGTAATCACCACGTCCACATCCAAGAAGAGGGCGGTGCCGCGCAGGCCATACAGGTCGGCGCTGAAGCTGGCCAGTTTGTTCCAGCCGCGCTCGGGGATGCCGGCGGGCAAATCGAGCGGCGGAATTGGCAGGCATTGCACTTCGCTGCGAATGCCGGTGCTGTCATCGGTCAGGCAGACCAAGTTGAAGTCGCCGCTTAGGTGGCGGCGCACCATGGCGTAGAGGCGGTTGACGTATTCGGGGCCGTATTTTTGGCCCCATTTCATGCAGATCACGTGGCGTTGGGGTGCCACGGTAGCTGTTACGCCCATGGCCTTATTGCGCGCGTTTCTTGATGGAAATTTGCTTGGGCTTGGCGCGCTTGATCTGGCCGCCCGAGGTCAGGCGCTGGTTGCCCAGTACGCGCAGAGTTTTGATTTCAGGGCGCTGGCCGCCGCGTTTGCTGTACTTCATCACCTTGACGTCTTTGGGGCCGGCCATGCGGTCTTCGTTGACGGTGCGTTCTTTGTCCGGTTGCGGGCGCCACAGCACCAGCAGCTTGCCGATGTGTTGGATGGGCGCAGCATTTAAGTCAGCGGCCAGCTCTTGGTACATCAGCTCGCGCGCGGCGCGGTCGTCACTGAAGACGCGCACTTTGATCAAGCCGTGGGCGTTGAGTGCAGCATCGATTTCTTTGCGCACGTTGGGGGTAATACCGTCGCTTCCCACCATGACCACAGGGTTCAGGTGGTGGGCTTGGGCGCGTTGTTCCCGGCGCTCGGCCGGAGTCAGTTCAATTTGGGGCATGGGCCGTATTATCGAGGCAGGAAGAAAGAAACATCAAAAGTATGAAAGTCAAAACCCAAAGCAAGAAGGTCAACAAGGCGTGGCTCAATGACCACGTCAATGACACTTATGTCAAATTGGCCACAAAAGAGGGTTTTCGTGCCCGCGCCGCTTACAAACTCAAGGAAATTGATGAGCAGTTTGGTCTGATTCGCCCTGGTCAGCTGGTGGTTGATTTGGGCTGTACACCTGGCGCTTGGAGCCAATATTTGCGCCGCAAAATGTCCCCAACGGGTGCTGCCTCTGGCACGCTCAACGGCTGCATCATTGGTTTGGATTTGTTGGCGATGGAGCCGATTGATGGTGTGTTGTTCTTGCAAGGCGATTTTCGCGATGAGGCTGTATTGCAGCAATTGGAAGCTGCCATGCAAGGTCGCCAAGCTGATTGTGTGGTGTCTGATATGGCACCCAATTTATCCGGTAATAGTGCGACAGACGCGGCGCGCATTGAAAATCTGGTCGAATTAGCGGTTGATTTTGCCTGCCAGCACATGAAGCCTGAAGGCGCTTTGGTGGTCAAACTGTTCCATGGCGGGGCTTACGATCCGCTGGTGCAGTTATTTAGAAACACTTTTCGCGTGGTCAAGGCGGTTAAGCCCAAAGCCTCGCGCGATAAATCATCTGAAACTTTTTTGGTCGGTATCGGCCTCAAGGCGCTCAGCTGATGGCTAGCAAAGTCCGTGTACAGCCTATGGCTGACCGGGGACTTTGCTAAAGCCTGTCAATTGAAAAGTCTAAAATCGCAGTTATATAAATCGTGTCTTTTTTTGCTTCTGACTCTGGAGTCCCGCTTGAATAATCAGTGGTTTTCAAAAATAGCCGTGTGGCTGGTCATCGCCATGGTGCTGTTCACCGTGTTCAAACAATTTGACACGCGTACCGGCGGGCCTGCAAGCCACGTTGGTTACTCCGAATTTTTGGACGATGTGCGCAGTAACCGTATTAAAAGCGCCATCATCCAAGAGGGCGCTGGTGGTAGCGAAATTGTTGCACTCACCAACGACGATCGCCGCATTCGCACCACCGCCACTTACCTCGACCGAGGTTTGGTGGGTGATTTGATCAACAACAATGTCAAATTTGACGTTAAGCCCCGCGAAGAAGGCTCGCTGCTGATGACGCTGCTGGTCAGCTGGGGGCCAATGCTGTTGTTGATTGGTGTCTGGGTCTATTTCATGCGCCAAATGCAAGGCGGCGGCAAAGGCGGCGCTTTTAGCTTCGGCAAAAGCAAGGCGCGCATGATGGACGAGGCCAACAACACCGTAACCTTTGCCGATGTAGCCGGTTGCGATGAGGCCAAAGAAGAAGTCCGCGAAGTGGTGGATTTCTTGAAAGACCCGAGCAAATTTCAAAAACTCGGCGGTCGTATTCCGCGCGGTTTGCTGCTGGTGGGCCCGCCCGGCACCGGTAAAACGCTATTGGCCAAGTCGATTGCCGGCGAAGCCAAGGTGCCGTTCTTCTCGATTTCAGGTTCCGACTTTGTTGAGATGTTTGTCGGCGTGGGTGCCGCCCGCGTGCGCGACATGTTCGAAAATGCCAAAAAGAACGCTCCTTGCATCATTTTTATTGACGAAATTGATGCCGTTGGCCGCCAGCGCGGTGCCGGTGTTGGCGGTGGCAACGATGAGCGCGAGCAAACGCTGAACCAGATGCTGGTGGAGATGGACGGTTTTGAAACCAACCTTGGCGTCATCGTGGTGGCGGCGACCAACCGCCCCGACATTCTGGACGCCGCTTTGCTGCGCCCGGGTCGTTTTGACCGCCAGGTGTACGTCACGCTGCCCGACATTCGCGGCCGTGAGCAAATTTTGACCGTACACATGCGCAAAATCCCGGTCAACCAAGACGTGAATCCGGGCGTGATTGCCCGAGGTACGCCCGGCATGTCGGGTGCTGACTTGGCCAACCTGTGCAACGAAGCTGCTTTGATGGCGGCGCGGCGCAATGCGCGCACCGTCGAGATGCAAGATTTTGAAAAAGCCAAAGACAAAATCCTGATGGGTCCCGAGCGCAAAAGCATGGTCATGCCCGAGGAAGAGCGCCGCAATACCGCCTACCACGAGTCTGGCCACGCGCTGATTGGCAAGCTGTTGCCCAAGTGCGATCCGGTACACAAAGTCACCATCATCCCGCGTGGCCGTGCGCTGGGCGTGACGATGAGCCTGCCCTCGCAAGACCGCTACAGCTACGACAAAGAGTTCATGCTGAACCAAATCAGTATGCTGTTTGGCGGCCGCATTGCCGAAGAAGTATTCATGCACCAAATGACCACCGGTGCCAGCAACGACTTTGAGCGTGCAACTTCTATTGCGCGCGACATGGTGACCCGCTACGGCATGACCGATGCGCTTGGCCCCATGGTGTATGCCGAAAACGAAGGTGAAGTGTTTTTGGGCCGCTCGGTCACCAAGACCACCACCATGAGCGAATCCACCATGCAAAAAGTGGACGACGAAGTGCGCAAAATCATCGACACGCAATACGCACTGGCGCGCAAGCTGATTGAAGAAAACAGCGACAAAATGCACGCGATGGCCAAAGCGCTGCTGGAGTGGGAGACCATTGACTCCGATCAGCTCGACGACATCATGGCTGGCAAAGATCCGCGCCCGCCAAAAGACTGGACACCGCGCACGCCCCCACCCGGTGGCGACAGTCCCAGCGGTGGCACGCCAACGGTCACGGTGTCGCCTCCGCCAGCGGCTGAGTCGCCGAAAGAGCCGGTAGTGACCAGCATCTAAATCTAAGATGCGCAGGCCAAGATAAGCCTTGGCCATCATCAACAAACGGGGCTGAGTCCCCGTTTTTTTACGCCTAATGGATTTTTAACGTTGTTTATGAATGCGCCTATGTTTTGGCAAACCAGCCGTTTCTTGCTGGATTTGCAGCACCCACTCACTATGGGCATCGTCAACGCAACGCCCGATTCGTTTTCGGATGGCGGCCAGCATTTTTCGGCCGCTGCTGCCCTACGCCACTGCGAGCAGCTGCTGCAAGAGGGCGCTGACATCCTTGACATCGGCGGCGAATCGACCCGCCCCGGCAGTCCGCGCGTGCCGTTGCAAGAAGAGCTGGCGCGCGTGCTCCCCATCGTGCGCGGCGCGGTGACTCTGGGCGTGCCGGTGTCGGTTGATACCTATAAGCCCGAGGTGATGCAAGCGGCGCTGGACGCGGGCGCCGACATCGTCAACGACGTTTGGGCCTTGCGCCAGCCGGGCGCGGCGCAGGTGGTGGCGCAGCACCCGCGCTGTGGTGTCTGCCTGATGCACATGCACGGCGACCCGCAAACCATGCAGGCCACGCCAATGGCGGGTGATGTGGTGCCGCAAGTGCTCTCATTTTTAGAGCTGCAAGCGCACGTATTACAAGGGCTAGGGGCCGAAAAGACCCGAATAATGCTCGATCCGGGCATTGGCTTTGGCAAAACTGTCGAGCAAAACTTTGCTTTGTTAGCCCGCCAGCGTGAACTGCTGGCGTTGGGCTATCCGCTGCTGGCGGGTTGGTCGCGTAAATCATCGTTGGGCGCAGTGACCGGGTTGGAGGTCGGCGAGCGTTTGCTGCCCAGCGTGGCCGCTGCGGTGCTGGCCGCTGAGCGCGGCGCACGCGTGCTGCGTGTGCACGATGTGCGCGCCACGGTGCAGGCGCTGGCTGTGTGGCGGGCGATGGTGGCGCAAGACGCTGCGATAAACTAGAAAATTCCTAGCAACCCAGCCAGACACCACCCCATGACCCGTAAATATTTTGGTACCGATGGCATCCGTGGCACCGTCGGTCAAGCACCGATTACGCCGGATTTTGTGCTGCGCTTGGCCCACGCTGTGGGGCGCGTGCTCAAGCAGACCGAAGAGCGACCGCTGGTGCTGATTGGTAAGGACACGCGTATTTCTGGCTATATGTTGGAGAGCGCACTCGAATCAGGCTTTAACTCCGCCGGCGTTGATGTGCTGCTGCTGGGGCCACTGCCCACGCCGGGCGTGGCTTATTTAACGCGGGCACAGCGCGCCAGCTTGGGTGTGGTGATCAGTGCCAGCCACAACCCCTATCCCGACAACGGCATTAAATTCTTCAGCGCCCAAGGCTCCAAGCTGTCCGATGCGTGGGAGCTGGCGGTTGAGGCGGCCTTGGATGAGCCGCCGATTTGGGCCGATTCAGCCTCGCTGGGCAAAACCCGCCGCTTGGACGATGCGGCCGGTCGCTACATCGAGTTTTGCAAAAGCACCTTTGACAATGATTTGACGCTCAAGGGCGTAAAAATCGTCGTCGATGCGGCGCACGGCGCGGCCTACCACATTGCGCCCAAAGTGTTCCACGAGCTGGGCGCTGAAGTGATTGCCATTGGCTGCTCGCCCGACGGCACCAACATCAATCACCACGTCGGCGCGACACACCCTGAGGCGCTGGTGGCGGCGGTGCTGCAAGAAAAAGCCGATTTCGGCATTGCGCTAGACGGCGACGCTGACCGCTTGCAAGTAGTCGATGGCGCGGGTCGTCTGTACAACGGTGACGAGCTGCTGTACCTGATTGCCCGCGAGCGCATGGCGCGCGATGAGCACGTGCCCGGCGTTGTCGGCACTTTGATGACCAATATGGCGGTGGAGGTGGCCTTGCAGTCGCGCGGCGTGAAGTTTGTGCGCAGCAAAGTGGGCGACCGCTACGTGCTCGAAGAGCTGGCGCGCCAGCGCTGGGTGTTGGGCGGTGAGGGCTCTGGCCACCTGCTGGTGCTGGACAAACACACCACCGGCGACGGCTTGGTCAGTGCGCTGCAGGTGCTGCAGACCTGCATCCGCCAAAACCAACCGCTGGCGCAGGCGCTGGCTGAGTTGGTGCTGTTTCCGCAGGTGCTACTCAACGTGCGCTTGCAGCCGGGGCAGGACTGGAAAACCAACCGCCTGCTGGCCGAAGAGACCGCACAGGTTGAGCGCGAGTTGGGCGACAACGGCCGCGTACTGGTGCGCGCCAGCGGCACCGAGCCGCTGTTGCGGGTGATGGTCGAAGCGCGCGACGCCGCCCAAGCCCAAGCCTGCGCCCAGCGCTTGGCTAGCGCCGCCTTGCAAGGCTGATGCACGCAAAATAGATAGCTTAAACCGCGCGGTTTATAAGGCTTAGAGGCAGTTTTGGTTTAATATTTTCTGCTTGGCCAGCAGCGCTTGCATTGTTTCAGCTGCCATGGGGCGTCCACAAAAGTAGCCCTGCACATCGACGCAGCCTTGTTCGCGCAGAAAATCCATTTGCTCCTGCGTCTCCACCCCTTCTGCGGTGGTACGCAGCCCCATTGCTTGGGCCATGCGGATGATGGCGCTGACGATGGCACGGTCGCTAGCGTCTTCGCCCAAGTCGCGCACAAAGGACTGGTCGATTTTGAGTTTGTAGAGCGGAAAGCGTTTGAGCTGGCTCAGCGATGAGTAACCCGTGCCAAAGTCATCCATTGCCAAGCGCACCCCGCAGGCGTGCAGCTGGTCCATCGTCACGATGGCCGCGCGTGGATCGTCCACCGCCACCCCTTCGGTTAGCTCCAACTCCAGCGAGTCGGGTGCCAAGCCAATTTCTTGCAAAATTTTAGTGATCAGCTCGGGCAGCTGGGGCTGGCGAAACTGCACTGCCGATAGGTTGACCGCCACGGTCTCCAGCACCAAGCCCTGCTCGCGCCAGTTTTTGAGCTGCGTCAGCGCGGTGCGCATGACCCACTCGCCAATCGGCAAAATCTGGCCGCAATCTTCGGCAATCGGAATGAATTCAGCCGGCGAGATGTTGCCCAGCTCGGGGTGGTTCCAGCGCAGCAAGGCTTCGACGTTGCGAATGGCACCGCTGGCCATGCTGAACTGCGGCTGGTAAACCAGCGAGAATTGCCCGCGCTCTAAAGCGCGGCGCAAGGCGTTTTCCAGCACCAGCGCGCGCAGCGAATCGGCCTGCATTTGCGGCGTAAAAAAGCGGTAGGTGTTGCGCCCGTCCAGCTTGGAGCGGTACATGGCCACATCGGCGCACTGGCTCAAGGTGTCAAAGTCGTTGCCATCGTCGGGGTACAGCGCAATGCCCATCGACGGTGCCATGGTCAGCTCGTGCGTGTCAATTTGGTAGGGCTTGCGCGAGGCCTCCAGCAGCTTGTGGGCGACACGTTCAGCGCCTTTGGCATTGGCACCCGGTAGCAGCAAAATAAACTCGTCGCCGCCGAGTCGGCAGACGGTATCGTTCTCGCGCACCAGTGCGCGCAGGCGCTTGGCAATTGCCACTAACAGCGCATCGCCCACGCTGTGGCCCAGCGAGTCGTTGATGTGCTTGAAATGGTCTAAATCCAAAAAAATGACCGCCAACGGGCTGTAATTTTTTTGCGCCGTTTCAATCGCTTGGCGGCTGCGCTCGGCCAGCAAGGTGCGGTTGGGCAGGCCGGTCAGTGCGTCGTAATGGGCCAGCCAGTGGATGCGTTCTTGGTCTTGGCGGCGGTTTTTGATTTCTTGGTGCAGGTTTTTGACGGTTTCGCTCAGCTCGTGGGTGCGCTGCTGCACCACGCTTTCGAGCTCGTGGTGCATACGCTGCAAGGCGGCCTGCGCCTCTTGGCGCTCGGTGATGTCCATGGTGATCCAGACGCTGCCTTTGTGCGGCTGGGCGGGGTCAATCGCCTTGCTGCGCACGTCGCAGACCACGATAGAGCCGTCTTTTTTGCAGAGCTTGATTTCGTCAGCAAAGGCCTCCCCTTGCGATAGCGGGCCGCGGCTGCGTTCGCCGACGCTTTCCCAATCGGCTTCGTTGGCATACCAAATCCGTGAGGAGCTGCCTTGCAGTTCGCCCGCTTCATAGCCCAGCATGAGCTCAAAGTGGCGGTTGCAGCGCGTCAGGTGGCGATCGCGCAAGAAGACGATGCCGACCATTGCATGGTCAAACAGCACTTGCTTTTCCCAGACAGCGGCATCTAGCACTTCTTGCGCACGGCGCTGCTCGTTGATGTCATCAATGATCCAAATCGAGCCTTCGCTGGTGTCTTTGGGGTTGAGTAAGCTGCCCGTCAATCGTCCCCAAAATAGGGTGCCGCAGCGCCGGCGCATCAAACGGTCTTCGCGGTAGGTCTGACCAGCGGTGAGCACTGGATAGGCAGCGCGCCCCAGTGCCCTAAAAGCGGCGCGATCGGGGTGCAAGGTGTCGCTGTTGACGCCGACCAGCTGTTCGTGCCTGTCATAGCCAAAAATCTCGGCATAGCGCTGATTGCAGCGCACCACCATACGTTGGCGCAAAAAAACAATGCCCACACCAGCGTTATCGAGCAGCGCTTGCTGCTCGCGTAAAGTGCGTTCGAGAGAGGCGTCGGACGATGCACCGGACTGTGGTCGTCCTAAAGTGTCTGGTAGCAGGGGCATGTCACCGAAAGGGTGGTAGAGGGTAGAGCAGTCAAAGAGCTGCTCTTAGAAGAAAAAATTGTGTGCCAAAGTGTATCACTTGGGTCTGGTTTTTCAGGGTCTTGGCTCAGAGAGCACACAAGGATTAAGTTGTGGCCGCGTGCGCCAGCAGTTCAAACAAAACACCTTGGCGCAAAGCACCTTTAATGACGTGTAGGCGCTCAATATCGAGCAGCTCGTAGATTGCGCGCAACACGCTAATGCCACCGCCAATGATGGGGCGGCGGTTTTCTTTGTCCAGTGCGTGGTGGATGCTTGGGGTGTTATGGGCTTGCAGCAGTTGCGTTTGCAGCCATTCCAAATCCGAGCGGCTGATGCAGTCGGGTGAACGACCAGCTGCACCCAAAATGTCGCTGGCAGCGGTCATCGTGCCGCAGGAGCCATAGGCCACATCCCAGGCCGTGTGGTGGTAAATGGGCAGTGCTGGCGCCAAAGCGGTTTTGGCGCTGGCGACGGCCAGGGCAAAGGCTGCAGCGCTCAATGAGCCATCAGCAAAGTAGCGCATTGACCAAGCAACGCTGCCCACGGCAAATGAGGTGCTGGCCAGCGCGTTGGCGTGCTGACCCACAATTAATTCGGTCGAGCGCCCGCCAATGTCGAGTACCAGACGCCGCTCATCAGATGCGGGCAATTGCTGCGCTACGCCTTGGTACACCAAGCGCGCTTCTTGCTCACCCGAGAGCACCTCAATGGGGTAGCCCAGTAAGGCCGCGCCGTGCTGCAAAAACACTGCGCGGTTGTGCGCTTCGCGCAGCGTTTGTGTGGCGATGGCGCGCACGCGAATCGAAGGAAATTCGGCCAAACAAGCACCAAAGCGCGCCAAGCAGTCCCAGCCGCGCTGCATGGCCTCTGGCGTGAGGTTGCCGTCGGCATCCAAGCCGTTGCCTTGGCGGACGATTTCTTTCAGGTAGTGCAGGCGCTCAGTGCGCTCGTCGCTGCCACTGTGTATGTAGCGGCTGATTTCAAGGCGAAAGCTGTTCGAGCCCAAATCAATGGTGGCGAATAAAAGGGCAGGCAAAGGCTGGTGGTGCATGGCGATTCGTAGGGAGTGCCAAAGGGTAAGGGGTGCAGCATAGTACTGGCACTACAGGTCTGGAGTAGCTGGCGTGACCGTCATGAAAATGTCACAGCCGACCCTAATACTCAAGCGGTTTTGTACTCCTCCCAGAATCTGATCATGCCCTCTTTGAGCTCTCTCCATGCTGTGATGCCACTGCCCGAGGAGTCGCCGGAGATGCCTTTCGCAGTGGCATTGCTGCCCCCCGTGTCGTTGTCGGCAGCGCTCATTAACCGCGATCACAGCATCTTGGCCTTCAACGAGCGCGTCTTTGACTGGGCGGTGCGCGCCGATGTGCCCCTGCTAGAGCGTTTGCGTTACCTGTGCATCGTCTCGTCCAACCTCGATGAGTTTTTTGAAGTGCGCACTGCACCGTACGTTGCCGCGGCGCGCAATAACGATACCAAGGGCGTCTATACCGCAGCGTCGTTCGAGAGCCTTTGCGCTAAAGCGCATGATTTGGTGGCGCGGCAGTACGCGCTCTATAACGATGCGCTGGTGCCCGCATTTGCTGCGCAGGGTATCCGCATCGTCTCGCAAGGCGCGCGCAACGCGGCCCAGCGCCGCTGGGTGCAGAGTTACTTTGAGCGCGAGGTGCGCCCGCTGCTGGTGCCGGTGGGATTGGACCCGGCACACCCATTTCCGCAGGTGGCCAACAAGTCGCTGAACTTTATTGTGCGGCTCAAGGGGTGTGATGCCTTTGGGCGTGAAAACGAAATCGCCATCGTGCGCGTGCCGCGTGTGCTGCCGCGCTTGATCCGTATGCCCGCCAGCGTCGCGCCGCAGGGTGCGCAGTTTGTCAGCTTGTCCAGCGTGGTGCGCGCGCATTTGGCCGAGCTGTTTGCAGGCCGCCAAGTGACGGAGTTTTCGCAATTTCGCGTCAC
This sequence comes from Giesbergeria sp., assembly GCA_041798325.1. GTDB lineage: Bacteria > Pseudomonadota > Gammaproteobacteria > Burkholderiales > Burkholderiaceae_C > Simplicispira. The sequence continues at coordinate 34,889 of JBHCAP010000025.1, read as the reverse complement.
GCGCCACTCGGATTTGGCGGTGGACGAGGAAGACGTGCGCAACCTGCGCACCGTACTGCGCCAAGGCTTGCAGCAGCGCAACTATGGCGAAGCGGTGCGGCTGGAGGTGTCGGCTGGCTGCTCGCAGTTTTTGTCAGATTTTTTGTTGGACCAGTTTGACTTGCCTGCGGGCGCTTTGTACCGCGTCCACGGGCCGGTGAACTTGGTGCGTTTGGCGCAATTGGTGGATTTGGTGAACGATCCCGCCCTGTTGTTTGCGCCGTGGCAGGCCGCACCAGCGCGGCGCAAGCTGGCGGGTCGATCCATCATGGACGAGCTGCGCAAGCGCGACATTCTGATCCACCAGCCTTTTCAGAGTTTTGACCGCGTGCTGGCGTTTTTGCGCGAAGCGGTGCATGACCCGCAGGTGGTGGCGATCAAGCAGACCATTTACCGCACTGGGTCTGATACCCAAATGACCGAGCTGCTGCGCGAGGCAGTGCGCCGTGGCAAGGAAGTCATGGCGGTGGTCGAACTCAAGGCGCGCTTTGACGAAGAGGCCAACATCAATTGGGCCGAGGCGCTGGAATCGGTCGGCGCACAGGTGGTGTATGGCGTGATGGGGCTGAAAACCCACGCCAAGATGCTGCTGGTAACGCGGCGCGAGGGCAACCGCCTGCGCCGTTACGGCCATCTGTCCACCGGCAACTACAACCCGCGCACCGCGCGGCTGTATACCGACATCAGTTACATCACTGCGGACGAGGACACCACGGCTGATATGGACTACGTGTTCAATCATCTGGCCAGCCAAAACCGCCTGCCGCGCATGAGCCGCCTGCTGGTGGCACCGTTTCAGCTACACCGGCGCACACTCGAAAAAATTGAAGAAGTGGGGCTGGCCGCCAGCGAGGGGCGCGGCGGGCGCATCGTGGCCAAGATGAACTCGCTGACCGACGAGGCGCTGGTGCGCGCCTTGGTGCTGGCGGGCCAGCGCGGCGCGCAGATTGACCTGATTGTGCGCGGTGCCTGCATCTTGCCGGCGCAGGTGCCGGGCTTGACGGACAACATCCGCGTGCGCTCCATCATTGGCCGTTTTTTGGAGCACTCGCGCGTGTTTTATTACCGCTGCGGCGAGCGTGAAGAGCTTTATTTATCCAGCGCCGATTGGATGAACCGCAACATGCTGCGCCGCGTTGAAGTGGCTTGGCCGGTGACCGACCCCGAACTGCGCCAGCGCATCGTGGATGAATGCTTGGTGGGCTACTTGCACGACGACCGCGATGCCTGGGATTTGCAGGCCGATGGCACTTATCTCCGCGCCAACCTGCCGGGTGTGGGCACCGGTGTGCAAGATGCCCTGATGCAGCGCTATGGCGCGGCGCTGCGGGGCTGATTTTTAGAGCGCTTACGCCTCTTGCAGCACCAGCGCCCACGGTGTTTTCTCCCATGCCGCCACCTCTTGGCGCAGCAGGTGGGCCGACTGCGGGTAGCGGGCTAACCAGCCAGCGGGCGTGGTCAGCAAAAAATGCTGCCCTTGGCGCGTCAGGCGCAGGCCTTGCAGATCGGGGCTGCGCCGCGCATGGCACAAAGCCACGGCCAAGCGCAGGCACAGCAGTTGCTGTGTGCTGCTGGCATTGCCCAAAAGCTCGGCTTCTACTTTGCGCAGCTTGCCCCGGTGTCCCAGCACCAGCTGGCCCAGTCGGTGCATTTCTGGCATGGCGAATCCCGCAGCATCGCTGTGGTCGAGGATGTAGGCACCGTGGTGGTGGTAGCCGCTGTGCGAGATGCGCCAGCCCACCTCGTGCAACTGCGCAGCCCAAGCGAGCTGGCGCTGCGCCGGCGCGTCGCTGGGTGCAGCTAACTGCGCAAACAAGGTGCAAGCGGTTTGCGTTACGCGCTGGGCTTGCGCGCTATCGACGGCAAAGCGCTGCTGCAGACCTTGCACTGTGGCGCTGCGCAGGTCGGTTTCGGGCTGCTCGCGGTCGAGCAAGTCGTACAGCGCACCTTGGCGCAGTGCGCCTTGGGCGACGTGCAGCGTGTCGATGTCCAGCAGGTCAAACACCGCGCGCAGCACGCTGATGCCGCCGCCAATGACCGGGCGGCGCTCTTCTTTGAGCCCATCTAGGCGCACGCGGCTGGCACTTTGGGCGCGCAGCAGGCGCTCTAGCAACCAGTCCAAATCGGCGCGCGTGATGCGCCCCGCAGGCTTGCCGTTGGCGGCCAGTATTTCCCCCACCGCTCCTATCGTGCCGGACGAGCCGTAGGCCTGCTCCCACGTGTCGCGGCGGTACACATCCAGCGCCTCGTCGAGCACCGCTTTGGCGGCGATTTCTGCGCTGGCAAAGGCTGGCTCGGTGAACAGGCCGTCGGCAAAGTAGCGCGATGACCACGCCACGCTGCCCACCTCAAACGAAGCCACGTTGTGCGCGCTGAATTGCTGACCCAAGATCAGCTCGGTCGAGCGCCCGCCAATGTCGATGACCAAGCGGCGCTCGTCTGACTGCGGCAGCAGCCGAGCCACGCCTTGGTAAATCAAGCGCGCCTCTTCTGTGCCTGAGATGACCTCGATGGGGTGGCCCAAAATTTGGTTGGCGTGCTGCAAAAAATCCTCGCGGTTGCGCGCCTCGCGCAGGGTTTGCGTCGCCACTGCGCGCACTTGCGCCGGGGCAAAGCTGGCCAGACGCTCGGCAAAGCGCGCCAGACAATCCCAGCCGCGCTGCATCGCCTGCGCGCTCAGGTGGTGCTGCTCGTCCAGCCCGTTGCCTTGGCGCACCATCTCTTTGAGGTATTCAACGCGTTGGATGTGGCCGTGCTCAAAGCGGCCGATTTCGAGGCGAAAGCTGTTCGATCCGAGATCGACAGCGGCAAGCAGTGTTCCGTGGTACATGGTGACTTTGGTGACGTGGGGGACTGGCACCGCGCAGGTTGGCGGCGCAGCAGCGTAGCACTCTGCTTGAAAGGCAGATAAAAAATCAGCCGACGATGCGCCCGTCGGCGGTCAGCATGGTTTGCGTGACAAAGCTGCTGCTGCGTTTTTGCGCCTGAAACGCCACCCGAAAGCCGCCGACGTTGGCATCTTGGCGCTGGCGCAGCGCGGCCAGCACGTTGGCTCGGTTGGGGGCGTCTGGCAGGCTGGCCAGCAGCTCGGCGCTGTAGCGCGCGGCAATAAAGCCGGCCAAGCCTTGGGCGGTCGGGGCTTCGTCGTACAGCTGCGCCAGCGCTTGGCGGTAGGCGCGCACCACCGGCAAGCTGGCGCTGAGCAAGGGCACGGTTTGCGTGGCAATCACCGACACGTTGCGTGGCAGCGCGCCCAGCTGCGCTAGCACTTGCAGATTCACATCGGCCAGCGCCAGCACATAGCATTGCCGCCCCGGTGGCAGCACCAGTTGGCGGGTGAAGGCGTGCAGCTCGGGCGTGCCGCCGACAAACAAAATCAGCGGCTGCGGCGGCGAGATGCGACTCGGCTGGCCGTCGGCCAAGGTGTGCGTGCGCAGGCGCATCGCTTGCGCGACTTGGCGGATGGCCGGCGCGGACTGCTGCTCTAGCTGCGCGTTGCCGTACACCACGCCCATGTCGCGCACGCCGGCAATCAGCATGGTTTGCAGCGCGTGGCTGATTTGTGCTGGGTAGTCCGAAAAAATGTCGAACACCCCATCGCTGGCCGCTGGCGCTGTGCGCTGGTGCAGCCACGGCGCAATTTGCGCCAGCGGGTTGCTGCTGGGCTGGGCTTGCCAGTTGGCCAGCTGGGCGGCCGCCGGGTGGCCGACGCAGCCCGACAGCGCCACACAGCCGCGGTGGCGCTGGGCTTGGTGCCAAGCCGCTTGCAGGCTGGCGGCGCTGCCGTCGGTTTCTAGCACCCAGTGCTGCACTGGCTGGCCGCGCAGGCCGCCTTGGGCGTTGAACGCTTGCCACGCCGCGCGCGAGCCAATTACAAAGTCGCGGCTGACATCTTGCTGCGCGGGCGACATATCGGCCACTTGCGCCACGCACAGCGCCGCATCGGTTTTGGCGTTGGATGCGCTGCGCGGTTGGGCGCGCAGCGGCGTGGCCAGCGCAAGGCCAGTCAGCGCGCTGGCTTGCAGCCAGTGGCGCCGGTGCAGGGGCGGCAGCGGGCGAGAGTGGAGCATATGGAACCGAGATAGCGATAAAGAAGTGGCGCAGCAGATATTAAAAAGTGAGCTGCTAGCGCCCGTATTTAAAGGAATTCAGATAGTTTTGTATCTGAAAGCCCCTGTTTACGTGCGCTACTAGCTATGTTTTTTGATATGCCTGCACCGTCATGGCTACAGCGTAGGCGCGGGGTGTGACGGTTTCGTGACGCGCTGGGGCATCGGCGCAATTTAGTTGACGCGGCGGTAGATGCGGATGAAGTCGGCTCGGTCGGTCGGACGGGCGATTTTTGTGCGCAGCTGCCAGCGCTCTGGGTCAACGCTGGTGCTGGCGCTGGCCAGCAGCCACGGGCAGCTGGCGCTGCTTTCAGCGGTTTCTAAGTGCAGCGCGCCGTGGTGTTGCAGCGCGGCGATTTGGTTGCGGCTCAGGCCGTCGATTTGCACGCAGTTGGGCTGGCCAATGACGGCGACGACGGCGCGCACCTGCGGCGCATCGCTGCGCGCGTAGTCCAGCATCGGCAGCCACAGCGTCAGCAGCAAAAACCAGCCCAAAGTAGCGCCGCCAGCGGGCAGCACCAGACTTTTCCAAATCGCCGCGCGGTGGCGGCCAGTGCGCCACGCCACCAGCGCGCACCACGCCACCGTGGCGGCCAGTGCCAGTGCCAGCATCCACGGCGAAAACGTCGGAACAAAACCGGGCGCTAATTTGGCGACATTGGCGGCGGGCTTGGCCGGAATGCCGGTTTGCGTCGAGAGCCAAATCACCCAAATCGCCAGCGCCGAGGCCGAGAAAAACAGCAGCGTAAACCAGTCAATCAGCGCCGAGACGCTGCGGCTGAGCGTGGGCAGGGCAAACGCCGCCAGCGTTGCCAGCGCCGGCAAACCCAACAGCAAACTGCGGTCAGATGCGGTGGTGCTGAACGCCGCGCCCATCGCAATCAACGCAAACCACAGCGGCAGCAGCAGGTGGCGGTGCATTTGGCGGCTGGCGATGTGCTTGCGCCAGCGCCACAGCGTCCACAGCGCCAGCGGCCATGCCGGCCAGGTAAACCACAGCAGCAGGCGACTGAAACTGCCCCAGTGCTGCGGGTTGGCATACGGCCAGACGATGCGCCAGCGCCACAAATCGAGCTGCCAAGCCAGCGCGGCGGCGGCCAGTGCAGCCAGCAGCAAGCCAAAACCGGCGCGGCGCAAAAAATGCGTCGCAATATCGCCCTTGATGGCACCCGGACTGGCGCCCCACCAGCACAGCGCCGCGCCGCCCACGCTGTAAAGCACGGCCAAAGTGGGCGCGCCGCTCAAGACCAAGCCGGTCAGGCCGGCCGCCAAGGCGATTGCTGGCGCCAGCGTTTTGTAGGGCAGCGCCGCCAAGGCAAAAAACACCAAAGTGGTGCCACACAGTTGCAGCAAATAAGCCGTGGTTTCGTGCGCCGGCTGCGCCAGCCCAAGGCAGGCCAACAGCGCCAGCAAACCACCGTCGGCCATCGCCCGGGCGTAGTCGCGCGGCTGGGCTTCGCCGCCAAAGGCAAACGCCACCGGCTGCGCGCGCGGGCTGAGCGCCAAGTAATACACCCCATACCACGCCGCCCACAGCGTCAGCGCCAGCACGGCAGCAAACGGCAGGCGCACCGCCAGCTCGGGTGCCAGCGCAGCGGGCGCTATTTTTAGCGCGAAGGCGCCAATCCAATAGGCCAGCAAGCCATCGGCCTGTGGTGCCAAGCCGCCCAGCAGCGGTGCCAGCCACGCGGTTTGGCCTTGCGCCAGCGCTTGCATATAGCCCAGCGCCGTCATGTCGTCGCCGCGCCACGGACTGCGCCCAACAAAGCCCGGCACGATGTAGGCCAAGCACAGCAGCAGCAGCGCCCAGCGCGGCAGCCGGCGTACAGCGCTTTGGGGGACGATGGCGGGGGTGGGAAGTTTCACGGCGTCAAGAAGATAGCAGGGCTAAGGCAGACCAACAGGACAAACAAAAAGGCAGCACGGTTGCCCGGGCTGCCTTTTTAGGCGAAAGACGCAGAAAAATTATTCTGCGGCGGCTGCCGTTGCAGCAGGCGCTGCTGCAGTCGCCGTGGTCTTACCAAAGCGGTTGCGGAAGCGCTCGACGCGGCCGCCCATGTTGTCCACCGACTTTTGCGTACCGGTGTAGAAAGGGTGCGACTCGCTAGAGGTATCGAGCTTGTACATTGGCAGCTCGCGGCCGTCTTCGGTGGTGCCCATTTCTTTGGTGTTCACGCACGAACGTGTGACGAACTTGAAACCGTTAGACAGGTCAACGAAGAGCACTTCGCGGTAATTGGGGTGAATGCCTTTTTTCATGGCGAAATCCTTTGGTGGGTGGGTCAACTGCGCCAGCCACTGCAACACGTATTTGCCGCAGCACTTCTCGCGAAAAGCTTTCGATTATTGCACGAATCGTGCCATCGAAAGCCTGCAATCGTTTAGCCGCCGCGGCGCATCATGTCGAAGAAATCGACGTTGCTCTTGGTGGCTTTCATGTTTTTGATCATCAGCTCCATCGACTCGATCTCGTCCATGTTGTACATAAACTGGCGCAGGATGCGGGTTTTTTGCAAAATCTCGGGCGCCAGCAGCAGCTCTTCGCGGCGCGTGCCGCTCTTGTTCAGTTCGATGGCTGGGAACACGCGCTTTTCGTACAAGCGGCGGTTCAGGTGGATTTCGCAGTTGCCGGTGCCTTTGAATTCTTCAAAAATCACTTCGTCCATGCGGCTGCCGGTATCGACCAAAGCGGTGGCAATGATGGTCAGCGAGCCGCCTTCTTCCACTTTGCGCGCCGCGCCAAAAAAGCGCTTGGGGCGTTGCAGCGCCGCAGCGTCCACACCGCCCGACAGCACTTTGCCGCTAGACGGCACCACGTTGTTGTAAGCGCGCGCCAAACGGGTGATCGAGTCCAGCAAAATCACCACGTCTTTTTTCAGCTCGACCAAGCGCTTGGCGCGCTCGATCACCATTTCGGCAACGTGAACGTGGCGGGCGGCTGGCTCGTCAAAGGTCGAGGCAATGATCTCGCCCTTGACCGTGCGCTGCATTTCCGTCACTTCTTCGGGGCGCTCGTCCACCAGCAGCACCATCAGGTGTACGTCGGGGTTGTTGGCGGTGATGGCGTGGGCAATGTGCTGCATCATCACCGTCTTGCCGCTCTTGGGCGGGGCGACGATCAGCGCACGCTGGCCACGGCCAATCGGCGCAATGATGTCAATGATGCGGCCGGTGATGTTCTCTTCGGTCTTGACGTCGCGCTCCAGCCGCATTTGCTCTTTCGGGAACAGCGGCGTGAGGTTCTCGAACATCACCTTGTGTTTGTTTTGCTCGGGCGGGCCGTCGTTGACCTTGTCCAGCTTGGTCAGGGCAAAGTAGCGCTCGCCGTCTTTCGGGGTGCGCACTTCGCCTTCGATCATGTCGCCGGTGTGCAAATTGAAACGGCGCACTTGGCTGGGCGAGATGTAGATGTCGTCGGTGCTGGCGGTAAAGCTGGTGTCGGGGCTGCGCAGAAAACCAAAGCCGTCGGGCAAGATTTCGAGCACGCCGTCGGCAAAAATTTGCTCGCCCGCCTTGGCGCGCTTTTTGATGATCGCAAACATCAACTCCTGTTTGCGCATACGGCCGACGTTTTCAATATCAAGCTCTTCAGCCTGCTTGAGGACTTCAGACACGTGCAGTGCCTTGAGTTCGTTGAGGTGCATGGGGTGACTCCTTGGCGGAGTGAATATGAATCAGGGAGAGAGGCTGAGAGCCGAGAAGGCTGCTGTTGACAGTTCTGGCTGGCCTAGAGGATCAAACTGGCCAATGCGTGTGAGCCAGGGATCAGGGCGAATTATGCAGGAAAACTTTTAAAGGCCGATGGCGTGGTCAGGCACGGGCAAAAAATGGGTGTTTGCAGTGCAGTTGCTGCAAAGCCGCAGCACCAACGGGTGTGCTGCGGCTCAAGAGGCGTTAGAAGGCTTTAAGCCAGCTGTTTGTCAATAAACGCAGTCAACTGCGCTTTGTTCATACTTCCCGTGTGCGAAATCACGACTTCGCCGTCTTTGAATAGCGCCAGCGTGGGGATGCCACGCACGCCGTATTTGGCCGCAATTTCGCGGTTTTCATCGACGTTTATTTTGGTGATTTGCAGCTTGCCTTGGTAGGCACCGGCGACTTCGTCGAGGATGGGCGCAATAGCGCGGCACGGGCCGCACCACTCGGCCCAGTAATCGACCAGTACAAGGCCGGTGGCTTTCAGCACATTGGCTTCAAAATCGGTGTCAGAAACATGTTTGATGAGATCGCTTGCCATTGCATATTCCTTATAAAGCTGATCGGGATAAAGTGCGGCCATTGTGACAGAAACTAGCGTTTGCACTGTGCTGGGTCTAGGCGTGAATGCTATGACCGTGATAGCAAAATTGAAAAACTTATGAACACCAATTCTCTTACTTCTACTTGCGACGCCGTCGTCATTGGCGCGGGCGCGGCTGGCCTGATGGCCGCGCAAGCGCTGGCCGAGGCTGGCATCGCCGTCCACGTGTTTGACACCATGCCCAGCGTCGGGCGCAAATTTTTGCTGGCCGGCAAAGGCGGGTTGAACTTGACGCACTCCGAGGCGATGGCGCCGTTTGTCAGCCGCTACGGCGCGCGCCAAGCGCAGCTGGCGCCGCTGCTGGCGTCGTTTGGCGCTGAGCAAGTGTGTGCTTGGGCGCGCGATTTGGGCGTGGAAACCTTTGTTGGCACCTCGGGACGGGTGTTTCCGGCCGATATGAAAGCCGCGCCGCTGCTGCGCGCGTGGTTGCAGCGCCTGCGCAGCCAAGGCGTGCAATTTCACATGCGCCACCGTTTTGTCGGCTGGGACAGCGCCGGCGCGTTGCAGTTTCAAGCGCCGACGGGCGACATCACCGTGCAAGCGCGCGCCGTGGTGCTGGCGCTGGGCGGCGGCAGCTGGGCGCGGTTGGGTTCCGACGGCGCGTGGCTGGCGTGGTTGGCCGAGCGCGGCATCGCCACCGCGCCGCTGCAGCCCAGCAACTGCGGCTTTGACGTGCTGCGCCAAGGCGCTGCGGGCGAAACCCGGCGCGAGTTTTTGCAAGAGCTGCTCGGCCAAACGCCCCGCCCAGAGGTGGGTTGGAGCGCGCACTTTGCCGAGCGCTTTGCCGGCCAACCGTTCAAAACCGTGGCGATTACTTTTACCGACAGCGCCGGCCAGCACTTCAGCCGCCGGGGCGAGTTTGTCGCCACGCAAACCGGCGTTGAAGGCAGTTTGATTTACGCCGTCTCTGCCCTGCTGCGCGACGAAATCAGCGCCCACGGCCATGCCACTTTCACGCTCGATTTGCTGCCCGACCACACGCCCGAGCGCGTGCTGAAAGAGGTGCGCCACCCGCGTGGCACGCGCTCGCTGTCGAGCCACCTGAAAAGCCGCCTCGGGCTGGACGGCATCAAGATGGGCTTGCTGTATGAACAGCTGGGCAAAGACGGCGTGGCCGATTTGCCCCAGCTGGCGGCTGCGATTAAAGCGCTGCCGATCACGGTGGTGGCGGCGCGGCCGATCGACGAAGCCATCAGCACCGCTGGCGGCGTGACCTTTGAGGCGCTGGACGCGCAGCTGATGGCGCAGGCCGCGCCCGGCGTGTTTTGCGCCGGCGAAATGCTCGACTGGGAAGCGCCCACCGGCGGCTACTTGCTCACCGCCTGCCTAGCCAGCGGCGTGCGCGCCGGCCAAGGCGCGGCGCAATGGCTGGCACAGCAGCGCAGCGAGTGACAATTTTTGTGAAGACACTGATAAAACAATAGCTTAAACCGCACGTGTATAAACGGTTTTCGATATAAAACAGTCTCAAATCGTTATTCGACAAGCGCTAGCAGCTATCAAAATTGATTCGGCTTGCCTGCCATGCAGCCGCTGCAATCCAGCGTGGCAGCAATGGCTATCTCGCTAATACAACAAAATGTGACAAAATCGATGCGACACATCAGACATAAAAGTGAAATTAAGTAACACGTTGTTGGGCCTTGCAGTAGGCCTTTTTGCTTCTAGCGCCTCGGCCCTGTCTTTGGGCGCTGCGCATGGTGAGGTGGTGCTGGGCAGGCCTTTGGACTTGGTGTTTGATATCCACACCGACCCCGGCACCGAACTCAACCTTGCCTGCGTGCGCGCCTCGGTGCAGGCGGGCGAAACCTTTATTGACAATTCGCGCCTGCGCATCACGGCACTGCCGGTGCTGGCGGGGCGCGCGCCGTCGGTGCGGGTGCTGTCCTCGGCGGTGGTGATGGAGCCGATTTTGAGCCTGCGCCTGTCGGTGGGTTGCTCGGGCACAGTGGTGCGCAACTATGATTTTTTTGCCGACGTGCCCGCCGCCTTGGTGGCGAGCAAGCGGCCACTGGTGATTGCGCCCGCAGCGGCGAAGGAGCCTCTTGCCGTCGAAAAAGCACAAGCAGCACAAGCAGTGCAACCACCCAAACCGCCAAAACCGCCCAAACCAGCCAAGCAGCCCCAGCCACCCAAACCAGCCAAGCAGCAACCAAAAACTGACAGCGCTGAAGCCGCTGCCCCGCTGCACAAATCCCGCCTCACGGTAGAGCCGCTGAGCGATTGGCTGGCGCAATCGACCCTTGCGCCGCTGCGCCTGTCGCCCCAGTTGCAACAAGAGCCCAGCGAAAAGTCCAGCACGCAGCGTGCGCAAGCGGCCGCGCTGTGGCAACTGCTCAATATCTCTGCCCAAGACGTGCAGCAAACCCAGCTGCGCTTGCAGCAGTTGCAGGCTGAAATCGACGCTGCTCGCGCCAGCAGCGCCACCATGCAGACCACTGTCAGCGCCTTGCAAGCGCGGGTGGACACGCTCGATGTCCAGCGCTTTCCGGTCGCACTGCTCTACAGCCTGCTGGCTTTGCTGGTGCTGATGTGCGCCGCACTGGCTTGGCTGTGGCAGCGTATGCGCAGCTACAAGCCGGTGCAGCGTTTTGATTCAAATTGGAGCCATTCAGAGGCTTTGCGCGACAAAGAGTGCGCCTCTGGCGCGTCCATCGATCCCGAGGGCTTTGCCGCACCGGCGCAGCCAGCTCCAGCTACGGCACCGATTTCGCTGGCCAAGAGCGCTGCTTTGGTGCCGCCTGACGCGCCCATGCCCGTCCCGGCAGATACCGCCGCAGATACCGCCGCAGCTGTGCAGCAGCAGACGACGCACGTTGAGCTGGCACCGGCGATAGCCGGGGCGGTGCGCGTGTTGCACCCTGAAGAGCTGTTTGATTTGCAGCAGCAGGCTGAATTTTTTATCTCAGTGGGCGAGCATGACCAAGCCATCGAGGTGATGAAGCAGCATATTGAAGAGAACCGCACTGCCTCGCCATTGATGTATTTGGAGTTGCTGCGTTTGTACCGCTCACTCAGCCGCCGCGTTGATTTCAGCGATTTGCGGGCGCAGTTTCAGCAGCACTTCAATGCCTTGGTGCCCGAGTTTTCAGCCTTCCAAGGCGGCGGCCGCACCTTGCTCGATTACCCCGACGTTGCGGCCAGCATCGAAGCGCTGTGGAGTGACGACGCGGTATTGGCGTTGCTAGAGGGCTATATTTTTTGTCAGTACAACGGCCAAAAAACCGTGGTCGAGCCGTTTGAGCTGCCGGCTTACGACGATTTGTTGTTGCTCTACGCGATTGCCAGCACCATTGCAGCCGAGACGCGCGGCGCACCACCGCCGCGTCAGCGCACGATGCCGTACACCGTCGCCGAGCCAGCGCAGTCGCCGCCGCTGGAGCCCTTGAATTTGCCAGAGCAAGACCTTTTGTCGCCTGCCGCTTTGCCGGCGTTAGACGAGGTGGATTTTGATTTGGCACCGTTTTTGGATGCGGCTTTGCTCACGCCTTCGCCCGTGGCGCAGTCTGACGCCAGCTTGGCTTTGGAGGCCGCGCCAGCTGCGCCAGCCTTGGGTAACTTGATTGAGTACGACGCCCACCAGTTGTCTAACCGGGCGGCGCTGGCTTCAGCGCCTGTGCCTGCACCTCAGCCCCGCGCCGGTCAGAGCGCTTGGACGTTGGATTTGGATTTGTCTGATCCCAATGCGCTGGAGCTGCCCGATTTGCCGCCCTTGACTGAGGCTGTCATCCCAGCGCTGGCTGTGACGCCGGCGCCAGCGCCGGGCGCGTCGATTGGCTTTGGCGCTATCAGCGATCGTTTTGAAGCCCGCTTTGATCTCGAAGAGGATGCCGACGCGGCAAGGCGGCTGAAGTACTAAGCCGCTGCCAGCGCCTGCATCAACTGCGCGGCAGCGGCTTCAGGGTCTGGCGCATTAACCAGCGCTCGCACCACGGCAATCGAGCCGACGCCGGTAGCGGCAATCTGCGCAAAGTGCTCGGCGCCAATGCCGCCAATCGCCACCAGCGGAAATTGCTGCATCAGCTTGGCATAGAACCCCAGCCGCGCCACGCCTTGCGGCGCCGTTTCCATGCGCTTGAGCGTGGTTGGAAACACCGCGCCCATCGCGATATAGCTCGGCCAAACGGCGGCGGCGCGCAGCATTTCGGCGTAACCGTGCGTGCTGACCCCCAAACGCACGCCCGAGGCGCGCAGCGCAGCGACTTCGTGCGGCTGCAGCGCATCCAAATCCTCTTGCCCCAAATGCACGCCATACGCGCCAGCGGCCAGCGCGACTTGCCAGTGGTCGTTAATGAACAGCAGCGCGCCGGTGCCTTTGACCGCTTCGACAGCGGCGTGGACTTCGCGCTCAATGGCAGCGGCATCGTCGGACTTGAAGCGCAGCTGCACCGTCGGCACCCCAGCGCGCGCCATGCGCCCGACCCACGCCGCGTCGGGCAGCACCGCGTACAGCCCCAAGTTGCGCGGGCAAGCGGCAAAGGCTTCGCTTTGTGGCGTGGGTTGCAGGCCAAAGTAGGCGGGTGTTTGTGGCCAGCGGGCGATGTTGGCGTCGCCGGTGTGCTCAAAGCGCGCTTGCCAAGCGCGCGCCAAGCAGTCGGCGTCGATGGCGATAAAACCCAATTCGCTGCACGCTTGCAGGGCGGCGCGGTAGATGGGCGCGTTTTCAGTGCTGTTGGCGCTCTCGGGTACCGGCTGCGGGGTGTAGGGCGCAAACGTCGGCGCGTGCTGGCGCACGATGTTTTCCGCGAGGGCGTTGATATTGATGTCCATCTTCGTGGTGCTCATCGTGATTGCCTTTAATTTTTTTCAAGCCGATTGCTCTTGGTGCCAAAACGGCGTGCCCAGCACCGGCGTGCTTGGTTGCGCGGCATCTTGGGCTTGCATCGCACCGGACAAGCGGGCGCTGCGGCCAGCGCGCACGCCATCGGCAAAAGCGCCGGCCATTGCCACCGGGTCTTGCGCCAGCGCCACGGCGGTGTTGAGCAGCACTCCGTCAAAACCCCATTCCATCACCTGACAGGCGTGGGACGGCAGGCCTAAGCCGGCATCGACCAGCATCGTCACCGACAGGCGCTCGCGCAGGATTTGCATCGCATACGGGTTGACCGGGCCGCGCCCGGTGCCAATCGGCGCGGCCCACGGCATCACCACTTGGCAGCCGACATCGACCAAGCGCTGGCACAGCACCAAGTCCTCGGTGCAGTAGGGCAGCACATAAAAACCGTCGCGGATCAGCGTTTCAGCCGCTGCGACCAAGTTCAGCGTGTCGGGCTGCAAGGTGTAGTCGTCGCCAATCACTTCGAGCTTGATCCACGGCGTGTCGAACACTTCGCGCGCCATTTGCGCGGTGGTGATGGCTTCTTGCGCGCTGTGGCAGCCGGCGGTGTTGGGCAGCACCGGCACGTTCAGGCCGCGCAGCAGCTGCCAAAAACCTTGGCCGCTTTCGGCGGGGTTGCTGCCTTGGCGGCGCAGCGAGGCCGTGACCATCGCCGGTTGCGAGCGCTGCACCGCCGCTTGCAACACCGCAGGCGAGGGGTAGCGGGCGGTGCCCAGCAGCAAGCGGCTGGGGAAGGACTGGCCGTACATGACCAGTGCGTCGTCGATAGGAGGAGTGTTCATCGCAAAAATTGAAAAGATAAAAAAAGGGGCGGTTGGAGAATGTCGCTTATCAAAATTGATAGCTACTAGCGCCCGTATTTAAAGGGCTAGAGGCCAAAAACACCATAAATTTGCACCTAACCACCGGTGACGGGCGAGATGACTTCCATTCGGTCGCCGTCTTGCAGCGGGTGGCTGGCGTGTTGGGCGGCCGGCACAAAGGTGGTGTTGACGGCGACGGCATAGGGCAGTTGCGCCGCGACGGCGGCCAGCGCATCGGCCACGGTGGCACCTTGGGGCAGTTCGCAGGGTTTGAGATTGACAGTGATGTGCATAAAGCAGTTATTCCAACAAACAAGTGGTTTAGCGCTCGCCGAGCAATTGCAGCGACAAATCAAAACGGCTGGCCAGTGTTGATTGGCCGGTGGCCAGCACTTGCAGCGCCACGTCCAGCATCGCCGGCGAAATCAGGTAGCCGTGGCGGTACAGGCCGTTGATTTCCAGCGTGCGCGGCGCGGTTTGGCGAATGGCGGGCAGGTTGTTCGGCAGGGTCGGGCGGCATTGGGTGGTGATTTCGAGGATGCGTGCCTCGGCAAAGCCGGGATGCACCGCATAGGCGGCACTGAGCAGTTCTAGCGACGAGCGCACGCTGGGCGGCGACAGGTCTTCGGATTCAATCTCGGTTGCGCCGATGACGAAGACGTGGTCGGGCTTGGGCGCGATGTAAATCGGGTAGCGCGGATGCACTAAGCGCGTTGGGCGTTGCAGCGTCACGCCCGGTGCGTGGATGCGAATCACCTCGCCGCGCACGCCGCGCATGGCCGGCCACTGCGGGCGTGCGCCGAGGCCACGGCAGTCGAGCAGCCAGCTATGGGGGTCGTTGGCGTCAGGGGCGACTTCCGCCGGGGTTTTGCTGCAATTCCAGTGCGCGGTGACGCCCAGCAGCTCCATCTCGTGCGCCAGCGCGGCCAGCAGTTGGCGGTTGTCGAGCTGGCCTTCGCCGGGCAGGTACATGCCTTGGGCAAAGCGCTGCGCCAGCGCGGGTTCGACCTCGGCCATGCTGGTGCTGTCGAGCATTTGCATCGCCGGCAGGTCGGGGATGGTGGTGCGGGTTTTTTCTAGCTGCTGGCGCAGGCGGCTGGCATCGGTGGCGTCTTGGCGGTGCCAAACGATGAGCGTGCCGTTTTGCTGAAAAAACACCGGCGTGCTGAGTGTCGCCAGCAGCTCTGGCCAGCGCGTCAGCGCGTGTTGCCCCATGCGCACCACGCCCGGCTCGGTAATCGCCGACTCGGCCAGCGGTGCCAACATGCTGGCAGCGGCGCGCGCGGCAGAGTGCTCGGCCAGCGGGCCGCCGCTGTCGTAGGTCGTCACTTGGTGGCCTTGGCGCGCCAAAGTCACCGCCAGCAGCCGCCCCATCAGGCCAGCGCCAAGAACAGTGAAAGAGCGGGGAGGGGGGGATTGCAAAGTCATCGTCATGTGCCTGTAGCCTTGCGGTCGGTGCCGCCTGTAAGAACCGCAAAATTACAGCACATCCCCAAAGCCGCAAGGCGCAGAGGGGACGGGGGCATAATTTTCGCCATGACGCTTACCGACTCCCTTCCCTCTTCGCCATTTGCCCCATTTCCCCGTTATGCCCGCGTGCTGTCGATTGCTGGCTCTGACAGCGGCGGCGGCGCTGGCATTCAGGCGGACTTGAAAACCTTCAGCGCCTTGGGCTGCTACGGCATGACGGCGATTACGGCCATCACCGCGCAAAACACCCAAGGCGTGCGCGCCATCCACGGCATTCCGGCGCAGATGTTGCGCGCGCAAATCGACGCGGTGCTGGAAGACATCGGCGCCGACGCCATAAAAATTGGCATGTTGCACGACCCCGAAGTGGTGCGCGTGGTGGCGGCCGCCATCCAGCGCCACGGCTTGCAACAAGTGGTACTTGACCCGGTGATGGTCGCCACCAGCGGCGACCGGCTGATGGCCGCCGAAACCGTGCACGTGCTGGTGCATGAGCTGTTTCCGCTGGCCACGGTCATCACGCCGAATTTGGACGAAGCCGCCTTGCTGCTCAACCGCACCATTGACGGTGCCGATGCGCTGGATGCTGCCGCCACCGCCTTGCTGGCGCTGGGCGCGCCGGCGGTGCTGCTCAAAGGCGGGCATTTGCCCGGTGACACGGTGATAGACGTGCTGGCGCTGGCGGACGGCACACGGTTGCGCTTGCAGTCGCCGCGCATCGCCACGCACAACGGCCACGGCACCGGCTGCACGCTGTCGTCAGCGATTGCCGCGCATTTGGCGCTGGGCTTGCCGTTGCCACAGGCGGTGGAACAGGCGCGGGCTTACATCCTTGGCGCGATTGCGGCCGGTGCCAACGTCCACACCGGCCACGGCCACGGCCCGCTGAACCACGGTTACGCACCGGTCGCGCAGTGGGTGTTGAGCGTCTAAAACGCGCCATCCAACACGCCGCGGACAACAAAAAAGCCACTCTGGTGACAGAGTGGCTTTTTAAATACCAAAAATTTGGCTCCTCGACCTGGGCTCGAACCAGGGACCTACGGATTAACAGTCCGGCGCTCTACCAACTGAGCTATCGAGGAATATTGGGGTTTGCTGAAATTTGGCTCCTCGACCTGGGCTCGAACCAGGGACCTACGGATTAACAGTCCGGCGCTCTACCAACTGAGCTATCGAGGAATAACAAGCCTCAGATTATATGCTAAAAATAAACGCTTTCTAGAGGTGGCTGCAATTTTGTTACGCACCGCCGTTATCCTGCTGCTCCATGACCATCCACACTATTTTGAAAATGGGCGACCCGCGCCTGCTGCGCATCGCCCAGCCGGTGCAGGTTTTTGATACCGACGACTTGCACCGCTTGGTGTTCGACCTGCAAGAAACCATGCGCGCTGCCGATGGCGCTGGGCTGGCCGCACCGCAAATTGGCGTCGATTTGCAAGTGGTGGTGTTCGGCACGCCCGAGCGCAACCCGCGCTACCCCGACAGCGCACTGGTGCCGCCGACGGTGCTGATCAACCCAGTGATTACTCCGCTGGACAGCGCGCAAGAAGAGGATTGGGAAGGCTGCCTGTCCGTGCCCGGACTGCGTGGCAAAGTGCCGCGCTGGACGCGCATTCGCTACCAAGGGTTTGATGTGTTTGGCGACGCCATCGACCGCAGCGTCGAAGGCTTTCACGCCCGGGTGGTGCAGCACGAGTGCGACCACCTGTGGGGCAAGTTGTACCCGATGCGGGTGCGCGACTGGTCGCAGTTTGGCTATACCGAAGTGCTGTTCCCCGAGCTGTAAAACAGCACTTGGCTTGCGACTTGGCGCTTTAGCGGCTGACCAGCACCGGGATGCTGCTGTGCGTCAGCACTTTTTGGGTTTCGCTGCCCATTAGCAAGCCTTCAATGCCGCGCCGGCCATGCGAGGCCATGACGATCAGGTCGCAGCCGTGCTCGTTGGCGGCTTTGAGGATGGCTTCGTAGGGGCGGTCGTTGGTACTTTGGGCGGTGGCGCACGGCACGCCGGCTTCTTGCGCTGCGGTGGTGATAAACGCCAGTGCGGCGTCGGCCTGCGCTTGCGTTTGGCCTTCAAAAATCGCCTGCGTGTCTTCGATGATGGCACCAGCATAGGCAAACGCCCGAAACTCCGGCAGCGCATAAAAGCCAGTCACTTTGGCGCCCAACGTGCGCGCCAACTGCAGGCCGTGCAACACGGCTTTTTCAGACAGGGCAGAGCCGTCGGTGGGCAACAACAGGTTTTGGTACATGGTTTTTCCTTAAAAAATGACTCAATTAGTAACGAAAAGTGCCTCTAGCCCTTTAAATACGGGCGCTAGTAGCTATGAATTTCATAGTAATTTATCACGATGATAGCGCTTGCAGCACTTCGGTTTCGATCTTGATTTGCTGCGCGCTGCTTTGCAACTCGGGGCCGTGCAGCAAAAAGGTGTCTTCCACCCGCTCGCCCAGTGTGCTGACTTTGGCCAGTTGCACGCTCAGGCCGTGGCGCGCCAGCACCCGCGCCACCAAATACAAAAGCCCTGCGCGGTCGCTGGCCGAGATGCCCAGCAGCCAGCGCTGCGCTTTCTCGTCCGGGCGCAGGCTGACGCGCGGCGTGAACGGAAAGCTTTTGGCGCGGCGCGATAGCCGCCGGCGGCCCGGCTCGGGCAGAGCGCCGTTTTTTTCAAGCGCCAGCATCAGGTCGTTTTCGACCATGTGCGTCAGCTCGCGGTAGTGCTCGGGCAGCGTCGGGCTGATGACCTGAAAGGTGTCGAGCGCGTAGCCATTGTTGGTGGTGTGTACGCGTGCATCCAAGATGCTGAAGTTGGCGCGGTCAAAGTAGCCACAAATGCGGGCAAACAAATCGGGTTGGTCAATGGCGTACACCATCACCTGCAGCCCCTCGCCGGCCAGCGACTGGCGCGCGAGCACCACCGGGCGCTGCGCGGTCACGTGGCGCGACAGGTGGCGGGTGTGCCAGGCGATGTCAGCGGCCTCGTGGCGCATGAAATAGCTCACATCCAGCGTCTCCCACAGCGCTTTGTGCGAATCGGGCGGCTCGGCGCTGAGCGCCAGCAGCACCAGCGCTTCGCGTTTGCGCGCGCCCATGTCGGCGGCGGCATCGGGGCTGTGCCCGCCCAAGGCGCGCAGCGTGGCGTGGTACAGGTCTTCTAGTAATTTGCCCTTCCACGCGTTCCACACCTTGGGGCTGGTGCCACGGATATCGGCCACGGTGAGCAAATACAGCCCGGTCAGATAGCGCTCGTTGCCGACGCATTTGGCAAAGCGGGCGATGACGTCGTGGTCGCTCAGGTCTTGTTTTTGCGCGACGGTGCTCATGGTCAGGTGCTCGCGCACCAAAAACTCCATCAGCTGCGCGTCTTCCGGGGCGATGCCGTAGGGCGCGTGCTGGCGGCAAAAGCGGCGCACTTGGACGGCGCCAATTTTGGAGTGGTCACCGCCGCGCCCTTTGCCAATGTCGTGGAACAGCGCGGCGATGTACAACACCCACGGCTTGTCCCAGCCAGCGGCCAGTTGCGAGCAAAACGGGTATTCGTGCGCGTGCTCGGCGACAAAAAAGCGCCGCATATTGCGCAGCACCATCAAGATGTGCTGATCGACCGTGTAGGCGTGAAACAGGTCGTGCTGCATTTGCCCGACGATGCGGCGAAACGGCCACAAATAGCGCCCCAGCACCGAGGTTTGGTTCATCAGCTGCGCCGCGTGCGTCAGGCCGCTGGGTTGCTGCAGGATGCGCAAAAAAGCGGCGCGGTTGACTGGGTCGCGCCGAAAAGCGCCGTCCATCACGCTGCGGGCGTTGTAGAGCGCGCGCAGCGTGCGCGCCGACAGGTGTTGCAGCGCCGCCGAGCTTTGGTAGAGCAAAAACGTCTCCAAAATCGCGTGCGGGTCGCGCAGGTACAGGTCGTCGCTGGCGACTTCAATCATTGCGCCTTTGTCAAAAAAGCGCTCATTGATGCGCTGCGGTGGGCGCGTCGGTGGGTTCAGTCGCTCTTCGATGTTGAGCAGCAAAATTTGCCGCAGTTGCGTCACCGCTTTGGCCGCCCAGTAGTAGTGGCGCATCAGCGTTTCGCTGGCGCGCACGGGCAGCAGCGTGCCGTCGCTCGCCTGCGAGCGGTAGCCCAGCGACTCGGCGACGGCGGTTTGCAGGTCAAACACCAGCCGGTCTTCGCGCCGCCCGGTCAGCAGGTGCAGCCGGGCGCGAATCAGGCACAGCATGGCGTGGTTGCGTTCAATTTGGCGCACTTCAAACGGCGTGGCCAGGCCGCTGGCGGCCAGCTCTTGCCAGCTGCTGCCCAATCCTGCTGCTTGCGCTATCCACAAAATAATTTGTAAATCGCGCAGGCCGCCGGGCGACTCTTTGCAGTTGGGTTCCAACGCATACGGCGTGTTTTCGTATTTGTGGTGGCGCTGCTGCATCTCCAGCGTCTTGGCGACCCGAAACGCCGGCACGTCCAACTGCGCGCGAAACTGCTGCTGAAAGTCGCTAAACAGCGCCGCATCACCACACAGCCAGCGCGCCTCCAGCAGCGAGGTCTGCACCGTGACGTCGCGGCGCGACTCGTCCAAGCACTCGCTGATGGTGCGCACGCTGGAGCCAATCTCCAGCCCGACATCCCAGCAGCTCTGGATGAAGATTTCAATTTTTTCGCACAGCGTGGGTGCGTTCTCGGTGGCGACCACACCGGGCACCAGCAGCAGCACATCGACATCGGAATAGGGAAACAACTGGCTGCGCCCAAAGCCGCCGACCGCCACCAGCGCTAGGCTGTCGGGCAGACCGGCGCGCCGCCCTAACTCGCACAGCAACGCATCGGTCAGGGTGGAGAGTTTGCGCAGGTGCTCGTGGATGGCGCGGCTGGCGGTCAGCGCAGTCGGCAAATCGGCCAGCAGCGCGGCTTTGTCGCTGCGGTAACGCTCGCGCAAGGCTTGTAGTTCGGTCATAAGTGGGGTGCGTTGGTTGACCGAAGCTGCGCGGCTCAGGTGCTCAAGTGGTGGTGGCGTGAACGAAGTGCGGCAGCGCCGGTGCGCCGTCCGACAGCGTCAGCACCTCATAGCCGGTGGGCGTGACCAGCACCGTGTGCTCCCACTGCGCCGACAGGCTGCGGTCTTTGGTGACGATGGTCCAGCCGTCGTTGCCAAAGTCTTTGATCTCGCGCCGACCGATGTTGAGCATCGGCTCGATAGTAAAAATCATGCCGGGCAGCAATTTCTCTAAGGTGCCGGGGCGGCCGTAGTGCAGCACCTGCGGCTCTTCGTGGAACACTTTGCCAATGCCGTGGCCGCAAAACTCGCGCACCACCGACAGGCCGTGGCCTTCGGCAAATTTTTGGATGGCGTGGCCAATGTCGCCCAAATGCGCGCCGGGTTTGACCTGCTGAATCCCCAGCCACATCGCGTCATAGGTCAGCGCGCACAGGCGCTTGGCAGCCACCGAGCACTCGCCAATCAAATACATCCGGCTGCTGTCGCCAAACCAGCCGTCTTTGGTGACGATGGTGACATCGACGTTGACGATGTCGCCCTTCTTCAGTGGTTTGTCGTTGGGAATGCCGTGGCAAACCACGTGGTTGACCGAGGTGCATAGCGAGGCCGGATACGGCGGATAGCCCGGCGGCTGGTAGCCAATGGTGGCCGAAACTGTGCCTTGTGCGGCCATGCATTCCGCGCCGAGGCGGTCGATGTCGAGGGTGGTCTTGCAGGTGTTGATGTGGGACGTGATGTAGTCCAGCACTTGTGCTGCCAGTCGGCAGGCAATGCGCATCTGGGCGATGCCTTCTGCGTCTTTGATAGTGATACTCATGGGGTGCAATTATCACACTGGCTATTTACGCTTGCCGGCGTGCGGGCATGGTGTCCAACAGCGCTATCCCGCGCCGGTAAAATCGCCCGCTTACGCCTGCGCGAGCGCTCTTGCTGCATCTTTCCGTCTCTGTAGCGCCTTCAGCCTCACCCAGCCCCCCTTTCTTCTTACTACATCAGGCCGCCAACGTGACCTTGCACATGACCACGCTTGCGGGCGCTAACGCCCTCAGCCCCTTTCGCGCCCAGCAACTGCAACCTGCGCTTGCCGCCATCCACCCCAAAATCGCCGGTATCAGCGCGCGCTTTGTCCACTTGGTGAGCACCGACAACGCGCCCACGCCCGCCGAGCACGAGCGCCTCGCCGCGCTGCTGAACTATGGCGATCCCTACACAGGTGCTACCGGCGCGACCGATGGCGCAACCATCGTCGTCACGCCGCGTTTGGGCACCGTGTCGCCGTGGGCATCGAAAGCCACCGACATTGCGCGCAACTGCGGTTTGGCGATTCGCCGCGTCGAGCGCGTGACCGAATACCGCGTGCAGCTGAAATCCGGCCTGCTGGGTGGCAAGCCGACTTTGAGCGACGAGCAGCTCGCCCAAGTCGCCGCGCTGCTGCACGACCGCATGACCGAATCGGTGCTGTTTGACTTGGCCGGCGCGCAGGCGCTGTTCACCGAACTGCCGCCGCAGCCGATGGCGCACGTCGATGTGCTGGCCGGCGGCCGCGCCGCGCTAGAAAACGCCAACACCGCCTGGGGTTTGGCACTGGCCGATGACGAAATGGACTATTTGGTCAACGCCTTCACCAGCCTTGGCCGCAACCCGACCGATGTCGAGCTGATGATGTTTGCGCAGGCCAACAGCGAGCACTGCCGCCACAAAATCTTCAACGCCGAGTTCACCATCGACGGTGTGGCGCAGCCGCACAGCCTGTTCGGCATGATTCGCCACACCCACCAAACCAGCCCGCAGCACACGGTGGTGGCGTACTCGGACAACGCCTCGGTGATGGAAGGCACGCAGGTCGAGCAATTTGTAGCCAAAATGGCCTCTAGCCCAATAGAGGCGAGCGGTTGCAGCTATCAAAAAGAAAGCATCTTGCAGCACGTGCTGATGAAGGTGGAGACGCACAACCACCCCACGGCGATCTCGCCCTTCCCCGGTGCCTCGACCGGCGCCGGCGGCGAGATCCGCGACGAAGGCGCCACCGGGCGCGGCTCGGAGCCCAAGGCCGGTTTGACCGGTTTCACCGTCTCCAAACTCTGGGGCGGCACATCGGACCAAGTGGGCGGCAAGCCCGAGCACATCGCCAGCCCGCTGCAAATCATGACCGAAGGACCCTTGGGCGGCGCGGCGTTCAACAACGAATTTGGCCGCCCCAACTTGGCCGGCTACTTCCGCGAATACGAGCAGACCGTTGCCGGCGTGCAGCGCGGCTACCTCAAGCCGATCATGATTGCCGGCGGCTTGGGCACGATTGACGCGACGCAAACGCAAAAAATCGAATTCCCCGCCGGCTCGCTGCTGATCCAACTCGGCGGCCCCGGAATGCGCATTGGCATGGGCGGCAGCGCGGCCAGCTCGATGGCCACCGGCCAGAACGCCGCTGAGTTGGACTTTGACTCCGTGCAGCGCGGCAACCCCGAGATTGAGCGCCGGGCGCAAGAGGTCATCAACCACTGCTGGGCGCAGGGCGCGAACAATCCGATTCTCGCCATCCACGACGTCGGCGCCGGCGGCCTGTCTAACGCCTTCCCCGAGCTGACCAACGACGCCGGGCGCGGCGCGCGCTTTGATTTGCGTGCGGTGCAGTTGGAAGAATCCGGCATGTCGCCCAAAGAAATTTGGAGCAACGAAAGCCAAGAGCGCTACGTGATGGCGATTGCGCCCGAGTCGCTGGCGCAATTCCAAGCCTTCTGCGAGCGCGAGCGCTGCCCGTTTGCCGTCATTGGTCAAGCGACCGAAGAGCGCCAACTGGTGCTGCACGACCCGGCCGCCACGGCGGATGACCAAAAATTGCCGGTGGACATGCCGATGTCGGTGCTGCTGGGCAAGCCGCCCAAAATGCACCGCGACGTAGCCACGGTGGCGCACGAATTCACGCCGATGGACTTGACCGGCGTCGAGCTGCAAAAGTCCATCATCGACGTGCTGAGCCACCCGACGGTGGCCTCCAAGCGCTTTTTGATCACCATTGGCGACCGCAGCGTCGGTGGCCTGACGCACCGCGACCAAATGGTCGGCCCGTGGCAAGTGCCTGTCGCTGACGTGGCGGTGACGTTGGCCGATTACGCCGGTTTTGCCGGCGAAGCGATGGCGATGGGCGAGCGCACGCCGCTGGCCGCTATCAACGCGCCCGCGTCCGGCCGCATGGCAGTAGCCGAGGCCATCACCAACCTGCTGGCCGCGCCGATTGAACTGCCGCGCGTCAAGCTGTCGGCCAACTGGATGGCGGCGTGCGGCGAGGCCGGCGAAGACGCTGCGCTGTACGAAACCGTCAAAGCGGTGGGCTTGGAGCTGTGCCCGGCGCTGGACGTGTCGATTCCGGTCGGCAAAGACTCGCTGTCGATGCGCACCCAGTGGCAGCACAACGGCGAGGCCAAAAAAGTGGTCTCTCCCGTCAGCTTGGTGATTACCGCCTTTGCCACGCTGGCCGACGTGCGCGGCACGCTGACACCGCAGTTGGACGCCACCGAAGACGACACCACGCTGGTGCTGATTGACTTGGGGCGCGGCCAAAACCGCATGGGCGGCAGCATCTTGGGGCAAGTGCTGGAGCAAGCGGGCGACACGGTGCCGGATTTGGATGATGCCAAAGACCTGATTAACTTGGTCAACGCCATCAACGCACTGCGCGCGCAGGGCCAGATCCTCGCCTACCACGACCGCAGTGACGGTGGCCTGCTGGCGGCGGTGGCCGAAATGGCCTTTGCCGGCCATGTCGGCGTGGCGCTGAACGTCGATATGTTGGTGACGGAAGGCGACGGCATCTCCGACAGCCGCATGGAAACCGGCGACGCCAAAAACTGGGCGCAGCAAGTCAGCGCCCGCCGCGAAGAGCTGACGCTGAAAGCGCTGTTCAACGAAGAGCTGGGCGTCGTCCTGCAAGTGCGCACCGCTGAGCGCAACGCCGTGATGCACACCCTGCGTGCGCACGACCTGTCCAAGCACAGCCACTTTGTCGGCAAAACCCGGCCGCTGTCGTCCAGCATCGACGCTGGCAAGGGCGAGCTGCAAGTCTGGCGCGATGCGAAAAACGTCTTCAGCGCGCCGTTGGTCGATTTGCACCAAGTCTGGGACAGCGTCAGCTGGAAGATTTGCCAGCAGCGCGACAACCCGGTCTGCGCCGATGCCGAGCACGCCGCCGCTGGTTTGCCCGCTGACCCCGGCCTGCACCTGCACCTGACGTTCGACCCCGCCGTCAACGTCGCCGCGCCGTACCTGAACTTGTCGCGCCCCAAAGTGGCGGTGCTGCGCGAGCAGGGCGTCAATTCGCACATCGAAATGGCCTACGCCTTCACCGAAGCCGGTTTTGAAGCCCACGACGTGCACATGACCGACTTGCACAGCGGCCGCGCGCGCTTGGAGGACTTCCAAGGCGTGGTCGCTTGCGGCGGTTTCAGCTACGGCGACACGCTGGGCGCGGGCATTGGCTGGGCACGTTCCATCACCTTCAACCCGGTGCTGGCAGCGCAGTTCCAAGGCTTCTTTGGCCGCAGCGACACCTTTGCCTTGGGCGTGTGCAACGGCTGCCAAATGTTTGCCGAGTTGGCCGACATCATCCCCGGCGCGCAGGACTGGCCGCGCTTCACGACGAACCAGAGCGAGCGCTTTGAAGCGCGCCTGTCGCTGGTCGAAGTGCTGGAATCGCCAAGCCTGTTCTTTGCCGGCATGGCCGGCAGCCGCTTGCCGATTGCCGTCTCGCACGGCGAAGGCTTTGCCAACTTTGCCCGCCGTGGCAATGCAGAAAAAGCCGTAGCCGCGATGCGCTTTGTCGATAACCACGGCCAAGCGACTGAGCAATACCCGTTCAACCCCAACGGCAGCGCTGGCGGTTTGACGGCAGTGACCACGGCAGACGGGCGCTTTACGGCGATGATGCCGCACCCCGAGCGGGTGTTTCGCAACGTGCAAATGAGCTGGACGGACTTGAGCGCCAGCGGCGGTGCGGCGGCACACAGCCCGTGGATGCGCATTTGGCGCAACGCGCGCAAGTGGGTTGGTTAACGAGCCGCCCCGGCTTTTTTAGAAGCTATTAAAAATATAGCTCCTAGCGCTTGCTACGTAAGCGTTAGGGGCTTTTTTTATCCATAATCGCGCCAGTTTTTAGCCTGTTTTTTTACCGTTTCCAAGGACTTATATGGCCGGAGCCAGTTTGCTCACCCTGCTCGATGACATTGCCGCCATCCTCGACGACGTGGCGTTGATGACCAAAGTCGCGGCGAAAAAAAGCGCCGTGATTGCCGACGATGTCTCGGCCATGACCAAGGTGGCGGTCAACAAGACCGCCGGTGTGCTGGGTGACGACCTAGCGCTGAACGCACAGCAAGTCAGCGGCGTGCGCGCCGAGCGCGAAATCCCGGTGGTCTGGGCCGTGGCCAAAGGCTCATTTGTCAATAAGCTCATCTTGGTGCCGCTGGCGCTGCTGATCAGCGCTTTTGCGCCGTGGGCGGTGACACCGCTCTTGATGGTTGGCGGCGCGTTTTTGTGCTTTGAGGGCGTCGAAAAACTCGCGCACCGCTTTTTGCACGGCCCGAGCGAAGACAGCGCCCAGCATGACAGCCTGGCCCAAGCCAACGCCGACCCCACCGTCGATTTGGTGGCGTTTGAAAACGACAAAGTCAAAGGCGCAGTGCGCACCGACTTCATCCTCTCAGCCGAAATCATTGCCATCACCTTGGGCACCGTGGCAGCCGCGCCGTTTGTGCAGCAGGTGGCGGTGCTCAGCGGCATTGCCATCATCATGACCGTGGGTGTGTATGGCTTGGTGGCCGGCATCGTCAAGCTCGACGACTTGGGGCTGTGGCTGACCCAGCAAGCCAGCAGCGCGCTGCAAAGCTTGGGGCGCGGCATTGTCAGCGCCGCGCCGTGGCTGATGAAAACGCTGTCGGTGGTGGGCACGGCAGCGATGTTTTTGGTCGGCGGCGGCATTTTGGTACATGGCGTGCC
Organism: Giesbergeria sp.; assembly: GCA_041798325.1. Taxonomy (GTDB): domain Bacteria; phylum Pseudomonadota; class Gammaproteobacteria; order Burkholderiales; family Burkholderiaceae_C; genus Simplicispira. The sequence continues at coordinate 8,348 of JBHCAP010000025.1, read as the reverse complement.
TGCCGTTCACCACGCGGTTGAGGCGATGGCAGCGCTGGCTTTGCAATGGCCGCTGGGCGGCTTGTGGCAGGTTTTGGCGGTCAATGCGCTCAATGCAGTGATTGGCATCGTCGCCGGCGCGGTGGTGTTGGCGGGCGTGCTGCTGGTGCAGCGCCTGCGCGGCAGTGGCGCTAGCGCTGCTGCACATTGAGATTCCCGGGCGGCGCGCCAGTTTTTAGGCCAAGGCGCGGTGCGCTTATGGCTTAATACGGGGTTTTTCGTTTTCCCTTTTCCCTTTTCTTTCTTTCCTTTTTCACTTTTAGCGGAGGCCTCCCATGGGCAACAAAATCGTCACTGAAGCAGATCGCAAGTTCACCCCCCAGCCTAAGCTGCTGCCCGGTTTCACCATCCCCACGGGCGGTCGCGGTCAGCGCGTCAGCTTGGAGCGCGGCGTGAACACGCGCAACAAAAAGAACCCCGGCAAGCGTCCACACCAAGGTTAATCGCCGCAGTTCGCTTGGCGGACTATTAAAAAAGCCCTCGTTACCAAAGTAACGAGGGCTTTTTTGTGCCTGCACTGGCAGTAATTGACTATTGATTTAATAGCTGCTAGCGCCCGTGTTTATTGGGCTAGAGGCCGATTTGACCTTAAATTAGCCCTGATTTACACCTTGTCCAGCGCCTGCACCAAGTCGGCTTGCAGGTCGTCGATGTGCTCAATGCCAATCGACAGGCGCACCATGTTTTCGCTCACGCCGGCTTTGGCCAGCTCGGCGGCGTCCAGCTGGCGGTGCGTGGTCGAGGCCGGGTGCGTCGCCAGCGATTTGGCGTCGCCAATGTTGACCAAGCGCGTGAACAGACCCAGCGCGTCCAAAAAGCGTGCGCCCGCAGCGCGCGGGTCGGCCTCAAGGGTTTTGAGGCCAAACGACAAGATGCCCGAGGCTTTGCCACCCATTTGGCGCTGCACCAGCGCGTGGTCAGCGTGGTCTGGCAGGCCGGCGTAGCGCACCCATTCGACCTTGGGGTGGTTTTGCAAGAACTTGGCCAGTGCCAGCGTGTTGTCGCAGATGCGGTCCATGCGCAGCGGCAGGGTTTCGATGCCTTGCAGCGTCAGCCAAGCGTTGAATGGCGACAGCGCCGCGCCCATGTTGCGCAGCGGCACCACGCGCGCGCGGCCAATGTAGGCAGCAGCGCCCAGCGCTTCGGTGTAAACCACGCCGTGGTAGCTGACGTCTGGCTCGTTCAGGCGCTTGAAGCGCTCTTTGTGCTCGGCCCACGGGAATTTGCCGCTATCGACAATGATGCCGCCCAAGCTGGTGCCGTGGCCGTTCATGTACTTCGTTAGCGCGTGGACGACGATGTCGGCGCCGTGCTCAAACGGGCGGCACAGGTAGGGGCTGGGCACGGTGTTGTCAACAATCAAAGGCACGCCATGCGCGTGTGCTACAGCGGCGAGTGCGGCGATGTCGGTGACGTTGCCCAGCGGGTTGCCGACGGACTCGCAAAACACCGCTTTGGTGCGCGCGTCGATCAGCGCGGCAAAGCTGTCCGGGTCGCGCGGGTCGGCAAAGCGCACTGCTATGCCTTGCTGCGGGAAGGTGTGGGCAAACAGGTTGTAGGTGCCGCCGTACAGCGTGCTGGCGCTGACGATGTTGTCGCCGGTCTCAGCAATCGTCTGGATGGCTGCGGTGATCGCCGCCATGCCCGAGGCCACCGCCACCGCCGCAATGCCGCCTTCGAGCGCCGCGACGCGCTGCTCCAGCACGTCGTTGGTCGGGTTGGTGATGCGGGTGTAGATGTTGCCCGCCACCTTCAGGTCAAACAAGTCGGCGCCGTGCTGGGCGCTGTCGAAAGCGTAGGCCGTGGTTTGGTACAGCGGCACGGCGGCGGATTTGGTGGTCGGCTCGGGCTTGTAACCGGCGTGGACGGCAAGGGTTTCAATGCGCATGGAGAGGGAGTCCTTATAGGTTGATGGGTGGGTATATGGCTCAGCGGGGGACATTGTGCATGGCGTGCCGGGCCGCGAGTGCCAATCGTTTGTTATGTGCTTATGCCGCCTCAACGGTGACGGCTGGCATCGGCTAATCAGCCAGCGCTTTTAGCAATGCATCGCGCCCATCCTGATAGAACTCAATATCCAGCTTGGTCGCCATGTCATCCGACAAGTCAAACAGCTGGCGCCTACAGGCCACCGGCAGCAGCAAAGACTTGGCACCCTTCTCGATTGCTATCTCTGCCAAAGTGACGGCATTGTGGATCGGCTCGATAGTGCCGCCCAGCGTGACCTCTCCTGCGACTACCAAGCCGCCACGTACCGATTTTTTGAGCAGCGCCCCGGACAGCGCAATCAGTGCCGCCACGCCCGTTTTGGCTCCCGTTTTAGCCGCATCAAAGCCCCGCAGTTGGACAGAAAACTCGTGCGAGCGTGGGTCACGGTCGCCCACCAGTTCGAGGGCACGGGCGTACAGGTTTTGCTCAGCGCAGCGGATCGACTCTTTGAACGGTGCAGGCACCGGGTTGTTCAGTACCCGCACACCGCTGCCCGGGCCTTCGGTGACTTCTAGGCGAAACAAGCCAGCGTGCTCATCGGGGCCGCCGGGGCTCAAAGTCCAAATCTGGCCGCATTCCAGCGGCTCGTCGCCAATGCCCGCTTGGCTTTGCAGTTCTGGCGTGCTGACAAATTTTTCGACCCCCTCTATGCCCATGGTGTAGCTGAAATGCGTGTTGCGAAACTCGGCGGCGCCAATGCGTTTTTGCTGCTCTTTCACGCGCCGGCGCACTTCGAGTGCCAGCCGCACCGCCCATTCCAAATCTTCATCGCTGACGGGTGTCTCGGCGTTGGGATACAGCAGCTTGAGTAATCCACTCACCGTTTTATTGACGCCATTGAGATCGCGCCCTGACAGCGCGCCACCCCAGTACACCCGGCCCTGCAAGGTAGAAACGCGACTTTGGTTACGCAGCCGGGTAAAGCACTCAGATAGAAAATCGCTGACCAAGCCAAAGTGGTCGGTGAACAGCGCTGGGCTGAGCTTGGGCACATCCCAGCCCGGTAAAAAACAGTGGATGCGGTCCATAAAAGCCGTGTCGTTGCGCATCTCCGGCGGTAGCGGCCCCAACAGGTGGCCCATGCGCTGCTGGTGCTCGACATCCACATCAAAATTGCCTACCAGCACGATGGAGCCGTCAGCGCGGATGCTTTCCTTGCCCCGCGAGAATTCGCCGCTCTCCATGTAGCCTTTCATGATGTTCACGCCGTCTTTTTGGTCAAAGGACACGCCAGACACCTCGTCAAAACACACCACGTCGTACTGGCACACCAGCCCGCGCTGGCCGTTGGCGTTGTTGACAAACATGCGCGCCACTGTCGCTTTGCCGCCAGATATCAGGTGCGCATACGGCGAAATCTGCTGGAACAGGTGCGACTTGCCGGTGCCGCGTGGCCCCAGTTCGACCAAGTTGTAGTTGCGCTCGACAAACGGCACCATGCGCAGCAACAGCGCGTCCTTGGCCCGGTCGGACAAGGTTTGCGGCTCAAAACCAACGCTGCGCAGCAGCAGGTCGCGCCACTCAGCGGTACTGAACTGTGCGCGCCCTTGGGCCAGCACCTCCAGCACTTCGCGTTTGGAGAGTTGAATGGCGCGCAGCGCGTCCACACCAAAAGGGCGGCCACCCTTTTCTTGGGCTATCGAGGCGTCGTAACCCAGCGTGACCTCGGCATAAAAACCGCCGGTCAACATGCGCTCGTTGTCTTTGACCATCTCCGGCGTTAGCCGCACATCGCTCAGCCGCAAGCTGGGCAAGCTGGCAACGTAGGAGTCGGTTCTGGAGTCCAAACGCGCCGTGATGAGGTCGATGACTTTGACCGACCCAGCCTCACGCGCCCGCGCCTTGAACAGCTCTTCCTCGCCCGCTTTGACGGTGCGCGAAGCCAATTGGCGCTGCACGATGTCCAGTCCCTCTTGGATTTCTGCCTCATCGGTGGTGGCGCAGTAGCGGCCCAGCAAGAACTCCACCACGTAAGTCGGCACCGGAAACTGGCGGCTGAAAGTGCGCACCAGGTCTTTGCGCACCACATAGCCTTCAAAGGCTTGTGTGGCCTTGGTGTCTAGGTCATCGAGTTGCATATTTATTTTTCTCCCACCGTAGTGGCCTGCTTTTGCAATACCTTGCCGTTTGTATCCAATACCACCACCACGGCAGCGGCACCTAAATGCGCGTCGTCTGCTACGGCCACGCTGGCCTTGCCTGCATCCAGCAATTTGATGCTGGCAACCAGCGAACTGGATGCCAGCGCTGCTTTGCTGCGGATGTCCACGCGCTGACCCGGCGTGCTGCCCTCGACCACGATGGTGCAGCGCAGCCCCTTCCACACTGCTGAAGCGATGGTGGTATTTGCCGAGGCAGCGGATTCACCTGCATGGGCGCAATCCAGCGTTAAAACAGGTATCAGGCATTCCTGCAAGCTGATGCCGCCATGGGCATATTCAGCGCCGGCAATAAAGTTTGAGATGCCCGGCGCATAAGCCACTTGCACCTCTTTGCACCAATCCCAGCCAAAAGTCAGCGCTGTGCCGTGGGCGTTGTCCTTGAGCACCGCGCAGCGCCCCCATCGGGTCTCAGTCTGGTGCTTGGCCAGTTCAGATTTGGGCAAACCACCGGGCATTAGCAGCCAACCGTGGTCGGTGACGATGCGGATGTGTTTCCAGCCAGCAGCGCACAACTCCACTATCCGCTCCACCACTTGGTCAAGTTGTGTGCCCAAGTCGCGTGCCAGACGCAAACCGTGCTGATGGCCGTAGTGGTCTAGGTCGCCGGCCTCTGTCCAAACCTGTCTCTGCGGGTCGCCGGTTTGATTTTTGTCCAGCGGCTGTACCCCGTAGTCTTCCAGCAACTTGCGCAGGTTGTGAGCAGAAAGCGGCTTGCCATCTGACAGCACCCGAGGCGTAAATTCAGTGTCCGCAGGGGTGCCGCTAATGTGTGCTGCGACGGGTGACGACCACGCTTTGCCCGATGCCGTCACCGAAGGCAGGCTGCTCCAGCGGGCAGACAGCGTGGTGTCTCCCAGCGCCGATAAGCGCTGCTGCAACTGCACCGCCACGTCGTAGCGCAAGCCATCGACAAAAACCGTGCAGGTGCCCGCCGTAGCCGCAGCCGCAGCAGCGGTGTCCAGCGGCGGCAATCCACCAGCGGCCTTAGCTGCCTCCTGCAATCGGTTGGCTGCCTCTTGCAGCCACGGCAAATACAGCGCGCGCAACGCAGCCCCGATAGCGGTCATGTCTGCCTTGGTCTCCGCACAGCCCAGTGCTTGCAGCGCAGCGCAGTCCACCTGCCAGCCGCTGTGCTGGTAGCTGGCCGCCAATTCGCCTGGGGTCTGTCCAATCGGTAAATGGGCGCTGCGCTCGGCCACTTCGACCAAATGCGCCAGCGCCTGCGCCAGTGGCGACAGCTTCATGCGCGCCCACAGCCAATCGCGGCGCGCGCCATGCTCTTTTTCTGCCGCAGCGATGGCCAAGCGCGCTTGCAGCGCATCCATAGGAGCGCAAGCGGCCAGCGAGTAACGCAGCGCCGCTTCGCTTTTTTCGTTCACTTGCGGGTAATTGGCGATGTACGCGGGGTCTGGGAACAGCCCCAGTTGCGGCGGCTGCACTTGGTTTAGCAACTCAAAAATTTGCGCAAAGCTGCCGTAAGCATCTTGGTACAGCAGCGCGACGGCGGCCCATTTGCCTTGGGCTTGGGCCAGCCGTTCAGCCGCAGCCAGTACGCCGTCAGCCAGCGGGTCAAAGCCAAAATCGCTGTTGCAGCGCTTGGCAAACACGTCCCACAGCACGCCACGCCACTGCTGGGCGGTGGCCTCTGGCGCATTCATCCACTGCAACAAGTCGCGCAGCGGGTTAGGCGCGAGCAAATCCAGCAACCACTGCGCATGGATGGCGTGGCCTTGCAAGGCTTGCACGCTGCAGTCGAGCAACACGCCCGCTTGCAGTGCTTGGCCCAGCGCCTCGTGGGTCGCCTTGTCTTGCGCGACATCCAAGCCCAGCCCGCCATTTTTTGACGCTAAAAATGCGCCCAATGTCCAGTCTTTGCCGTTGCTCTGGCTCCAGAACACGCCCCGGTATTGCAACTCGGCCAGTGGTTGTAGCGCACGCGGACAGCTTTCGATGGCGCGCAATTGAGCGCGGCTGATGCCCGGCAGGTAAATGACCGGCACGCCGTCAAATGGCACCTCGGGCAATAACCCAGCGATGGCGCACTTGAGCCAGATAGCGGGGCCGGTGCGCAGTTCGGGGGCGTATTCGCCCAGCGACAGTAGCTCAGGCATGTGTTGGCTGAGTGCCGGCAAAGCGCACTCCCATTGGCGCTCTGCATCCGTCCACAAAATAGCAGCCGGTGCCAGCATTAAAGTGCGATTGACTTTTGTAGCTGATCGCAATGATTCAACAAAACTGGTAATTAATTTCATGCTTCAATTGCGCCTATACCACCGGCAATACCAGCAGTTTTTGAATCAAATCACCGCGCCGAAACGTGGCTGACAGTTGCAGGGTCGAGACTTCTTGTTCCCCATATAAATCGCTCAGTGCCAAGCCAATATCGTGTACTGATTTCTGAAAATAGGACTCGCCCCGCTCCTCTATCAAGCGCTTGGCCACCTCAAAACAGGGGTGGTGAATGCCATCGAGATTCTTGTTTAAATCCTGTAGCAAGCGCTGCCCCATGCGTATGGCAATAAAGCACGAGGCATATCGCACCAGTGGTGGGTCAGTCTCCAACGGACGGCGGCGGTGGTTTTCTGCGATGCGATACAGCAAGACGGCCAGCACCACTTGAGTGCCATTCACTGTGGACGGAAAAACCGCTGAGTAAAGCTTGCCGAAATGTTCACGCGATAAAAATTTAGCCTGGTGCGGGGCATGGCGCCACACGGCCAATAAGGCTTCTGCGGCAGTGCTCGCCGTAATATCGGTCGGCTTCATTGGTGCGTCCATGCGCTTGCGCCGGTAGTGGTAGCCCAGCGCTGCAAGACTGGCTTCCAATTGCACCTGAATGGCGTCGTTGGAGCGCAAATCTTTCAAATCCACCGGGTTTTGGCTATTGGTGACATGGGTGATTTGCAGCACCACGCTCTCATTGTCTTTGGGCAGCTCATACAAGCGTACCAACACGCTGGCATCCGCAGGAAGCATCTCGCCCTTTTTGGCCATGTCGGTCAGGGTCTTGTAAATGGTCATGCAAGTTTGCGCACCATTAACGATTTGCAGATTTTCGGCCTGCACTTGGTAGTTGCTGCCCTGCAAAGCGTTGTATTTGAAATGGTCGCAAATAATCGTCAGGCCGTTATTGAAAAAATAAAAATTATCTGGCGCACTCGACCGCAAAGTCGCCCGAATATCCTCATTCACCCGGTTTCCATGCAGGCCCAGATAGCGCCGGATATTGCGCTCTAATAATTTATCGCCGTGCGTGCGCATCAGCGCGGCCACCTCCGTCACCGGCATACGACCAATGCAGACGCGGCTGAAGTTCATGTCTTCCACGCTGGCCTTGCCCACCAAGCGCAGCGTGTCATTTACTTGTTTAGGGCGTTGCAACAGACCCATCAGCACATCGTGATTGACGTACTCCCAGCTCACTTGCTCGCCCAAGCCAGCGCGCTCTATCACGCCTTGGGCTTGCGTGCTCCACCTCAGGCCGTTGTTGCAGGCAATAGCGCGCACCTGCGGGATAAAGCCATCGCGCACCATGGAGCGCGCTTGCTCTACCTTGGCGCGCAGTCGCTCGTTGATGGCACCCAGCTCGGCAGTGGGGTCAAAAATATGGCGAATGGCGTTGACCAGCGCGTGCAAACCGTCTTCCGGAAAGTTGGCATCGCCTTCTAATTTGGCTTTGTATTTGACTTGAAACAGCGTGACGACAAATTCGCCATCCACCTCTTCGGTGACCTCAATCGCATCCACGCCAAAGTCGCCGCTGCCGTCGGTCACGCAGTCAAAAGCCTCTTGCGCGTCCAAGTCCAGCATGGTTTTGACGCACAGATAAACAAACGCCAACGGCTTGAGCCGATTCGCATCGGTAACGCCCAACTCGTCTTTGGCCCAAGAGGCAATCTCGCTTTGCACGCCGTTCAGGCGCTGGTCGATGATGGATGCGTTCAGATTCATCAGATTGCGCGTGAAACCCCGTCCTTCAGGGCGGAGAGGCAGAGCGCCGGATGCACAGCATCCGCTGCTTCGGGCCTTGCCTGTTCACGACTTGTGTTATCGGCCCGGTTAAAAAAATAGCCATAACCATCGCAGCGCTGAATGACGCGGCAGTGTTTGTGGCTGATGCCTTGCACCACGACGGCTTTACCGTCTTGGTGGCTTTGG
>JBHCAP010000024.1:0-24593 GCA_041798325.1 Giesbergeria sp. | reverse complement strand
CTAAAACGATTTCGCTGCGCTTGCCCCAGCACTTGCTCGACTCCATCAAAGTAGCCGCCAACGCCCGTGATGTGCCTTATCAGTCGCTGATTAAGGTCTGGCTGCAAGAGAAGCTGCACAGCCATTGAGTTTGTAGCCAAATCAGCCGCTAGCCCAATGGATACGGGCGGTGGCAGCTATGGTTTTTATCAAGCCGGCGAGTGATTTTTCAGCCCGTCTTTCCGCGCGGCATCGGTGCGCACAAGCTGAGGCAAACTACGACCGACCACTCGCCAGCCAGGTCTCCACGGTGGAGGTCTGACTTGAACCAAACGGCCCTCAAAACCCAGGGCAGTTCAGATTTGAATGTGAGAAAAAACCATGAAACCTTCTGATGCTCTGCGCGCGCACAGCGCCGCAATTCGCCGGGTGGTGGAGGCGCACCGCGCCTGCAATGCGCGGGTGTTTGGCTCGGTGCGCTGGGGCCGCGACACCGAAACCAGCGACTTGGACATCCTGATTGACCCGACCGCCAAAACCACGCTGATGGACGTTGCGGCCATCCAAGTCGCATTAGAAAAGATGCTGGGCGTGTCGGTCGATGTGCTGACCCCCAAAGCCTTGCCCGAAAAATTCCGCCACATCGTCATCGCCGAAGCCCTGCCGATATGAGCAAAGCGCTGCGAACGGCTGACCCAGACCTGTTGGCCGCGCTGAAAGCCAGCGGCTCCGGCTGGCAAACCCGCGTCAACCAAGTGCTGCGCGAAGCCGTGCGCCGGGGGCAATTGGCGAGCTAGTGGCCGATAGCCCCGTAGGTCGGGTTAGCGCAGCGTAACCCGACACCCGCAGCACATCCGCACCAGCCGCCCGTCGGGTTACGCCCTGCGGGCTAACCCGACCTACCGGGATTTAGCTTTCAGGTGCAGGCCGGTGGCGGTCAGGCGATAGCGCTGTTTGCTGCTGCGGGGTTTGTCGGGCTGGGTCATTTCTATCAAGCCCAAAGCCGTTGCTGCTTGCTGGTAGTGCTGGCGAAAGTGCTTCTCATCTTTCAGACCCAGTGCATGCATCAATTCCTGGCGACTCATGGCCCCTTGCAATATCTGCACAAGACGCATGACTTCGGGGGTGACTTCGGGGGTAACTTCGGGGGTGACTGGTGTGTTACTACCCTCTGCGCCTAGGCCTGCCGGTGCAATCACTTGCGTGGCAGGCTTGGGCCGCGCCACCACGGCCCGGAATTCATTGCCACTGCGGTGGTCTTGCAGCTCAATCTGCGGCCAAGCCTGTAATGCGCGGTGGATGCCGCTGCCCAGCCCCCGGTACGGTAATAGATAGGCGGCGTGTTCGCTCAATACCGGATTGCGGCGTTTGGTTTTGCCTTGCTGGATGTCGTCGGTGCTGAGGTCGCCCGGCAGGTGGCCGGGGCTGATGATTTCGATGCGGTCGCGAAACACCAAAATGCGAATCGAGGCGCTGTCAAAGTAATCGCGGTGCATCAGCGCGTTGACCAGCAGTTCTTCCAGGGCCATGGGCGGTACTTCCAGCTCGCCCAGAGTGTTGAAGCCCCGGTCGTCATTCCACTTGGACAGTTTTCCCTCAAAACGCATGGTATTTTTTCCTATTCCCTCGGATGTGGGCGCGATGGTAGCGACTAGGGTGCCGCATCCAACACCTGCACCCAGTGGCGCATCGGCGCATCGGCGTATCGGCGTATCGGTGCCGCTTTGCAAATGGGTCAGCGCGGGTCTGCGTCAGCGCCTGGTTTGACCGCTGGGCGGCGCGCGCGCCACAGCGTGCGCAGGCGCTCAAAATCATGTGCCAGCGGCGGCAGCGACAGCGCCAAAATCAGCGCCGCCAGCGGCACCACCCAAATAAAGCCAATGTATTTGAAGCCCGCCGCCCCGACCACGCCGCCGCTGGTAAACATCGCCAGCAAGCTGGCATACAGGCGCATCCGTACATGGTTGGCGCGCACCTGCGCAGCCGGTGGCGTGCCACTGCGGTTCCAATACAACATCTTGCCCATCTCCATGCCCAAATCGGTGATGACGCCGGTCATGTGCGTGGTGCGAATCTGCGCCGACGACATCTTGGTGACGACCGCGTTTTGCAGTCCCATGATGAAGGCCAGCAGCAGCACGGTCAGCGGCACGGCAAACACCGTCTGCCACGTCAGCGTGATGGCGCCCATCAGGCCAAACAGCAGCATCAGCAGCGCTTCGAGCAGCAGCGCCAGCGCAAAGCCGCTGCGCAATTGGTGGGCGCGCGCCCAGTTGACCAAAATCGCCGTGGTGCCCGCGCCGGACAAAAAAGCCCACAGCACGCCCACCGCGCTGAGCACCAGCGCCATATTGCCCAGCACCAAGTTATCGGCCAGCAACGACAAAAACCCCGACATGTGCGAGGTGTACATCTGCACCACCAAAAAGCCACCGGCGTTGATGGCACCGGCGTTAAACGCCAGCAGCAGCCCCAGCGTGCGGTTGGTGGCAGAGGTGCGGTGGCGACCGGTCAGGTGGCGCAGCAGCCGCATGGCGGTGAGCGGCGGTTAAGCGCCGACGGCGCTGCCCCAGCGGCGCAGCAGCGTTTGGTGTGCAGTAGCATCACGCACACTCTCCATTAGGTGTTGCAAAACAGGTTCCATAGCAAACCATGCTACGCCGATGGCCAGTGTCTAAGGGCGCAATCAATGGGGCGGTGTACCCAGTTGTTCGCCAATTCAGCCGATGGAACCGACAGAACCAACGAACCATTGAGTTTGTAGCTAAAACAGCCGCTAGCCCAATAGACACGGGCGCTAGCAGCTATCATTTTCAAAGTCTATCCACAGCAAACCACAGGCGTGTTCGGCTGGGCGCTGTATGCCCACGCGGGTTTGCCCCTACATTCCCACGCCATGACTGAGCCTTCTTCTTCGACTCCAAACACCTCCCCATCCGCCAAAGCGGCGCCTTCGATGCTGGCCGCCTCTGGCTTGCAAGGCCCCAAACGCCGGCTGCTCTACGTGACGCTGTACGAGCTGATTGCCATTGCCGCTGCCACGCTGGGGCTGGCGGCGTTGTCGGGGCAAAGCGCGGCGCATTCCAGCGTGCTGGCCGTTGCGGCCTCGGTGGTTGCTGTGGTGTGGAACGTCCTATTTAACGGCCTGTTTGAGCGCTGGGAAGCGCGCCAAACGCAGCGCCAGCGCACCATCAAACGCCGTATTGCGCACGCCATCGGCTTTGAGGGCGGTTTGGTGCTGGCACTGGTGCCGATGATGGCGTGGTGGTTTGACATCACGCTGTGGCAGGCGCTGGTGATGGATTTGGGGCTGATCGTGTTTTTTCTTTGCTACACCTTCGTCTTCAACTGGGGATTTGACCGCGTGTTTGGCGTGCCGGCCTCGGCGCAATAAGCGCAGCCCCGATAAGCCCCACCCCTTCGCCCGTAAAATCCCCCGCTGCCCAAGGAGCGTTGCACCGGCCAGCCGCACATGGCGCCGTCAGGCTTGGGCACTTTGCCCTTAGATGCCCTTTCGACCGCAACGACGCTCACCTGTTTGCGGTTTTTTGCCCAGGTGAGTCCCATGTCTGAAATTTTCACTCCTCCCCCCATGAAACTGTCGGGCCTGGAGCCCGTCACCATCGGCCCCGGCACGCTGTTTGTCAACGTCGGCGAGCGCACCAACGTCACCGGCTCCAAAGCGTTTGCGCGGATGATTTTGAACGGCCAGTTTGAAGACGCGCTGGCCGTGGCGCGCCAGCAGGTCGAAAACGGCGCGCAAATCATCGACATCAACATGGACGAGGCCATGCTCGACAGCAAGGCGGCGATGGTGCGGTTTTTGAACCTGATTGCGTCCGAGCCGGACATTTCGCGCCTGCCGATCATGGTCGATAGCTCGAAATGGGAAGTCATCGAGGCCGGCCTGCGCTGCATCCAAGGCAAGCCCATCGTCAACTCGATTTCGATGAAAGAGGGCGTCGAAGCCTTCAAGCACCACGCCAAATTGGTGCGCCGCTACGGCGCTGCCGCCGTGGTGATGGCATTTGACGAACAAGGCCAAGCCGACACCTACGCCCGCAAGATTGAAATCTGCGAACGCGCGTACCGCATTTTGGTCGATGAAGTCGGTTTTCCGCCCGAAGACATCATCTTTGACCCGAACGTGTTTGCCGTGGCCACCGGTATTGAAGAGCACGCCAATTACGCGGTTGAATTCATCGAAGCGACGCGCTGGATCAAGGCCAATTTGCCCGGTGCCAAGGTGTCGGGCGGCGTGTCCAACGTGTCGTTCAGCTTCCGGGGCAACGACCCGGTGCGCGAAGCCATTCACACGGTGTTTCTGTACCACGCCATCAAGGCGGGCATGGACATGGGCATCGTCAACGCCGGCATGGTCGGCGTGTATGACGACTTAGAACCCATCCTGCGCGAGCGTGTCGAGGACGTGATTTTGAATCGCCGCGAGGACGCGGCTGAACGGCTGCTCGAAGTGGCCGAAACCGCCAAAAGCGGTGCCAAAGACGAGAGCAAAAAGCTCGAATGGCGCGGCACGCCGGAGGCTCCCAAAACCGTCGAAGAGCGCCTGTCGCACGCGCTGGTGCATGGCTTTACCGACTTCATCACCGAAGACACCGAAGAGGCTTACCAACAAATTTTGGCCAAGGGTGGCCGCCCGCTGCACGTCATCGAAGGGCCGTTGATGGCCGGCATGAGCGTGGTTGGCGACCTGTTTGGTCAGGGCAAGATGTTCTTGCCGCAGGTGGTCAAAAGCGCGCGGGTGATGAAGCTGGCAGTCGCCCATTTGATTCCCTACATCGAAGAAGAAAAGCGCCAAGACGAGCTGGCCGGGCGCGATGTGCGCACCAAAGGAAAAATCGTCATTGCCACCGTCAAAGGCGACGTGCATGACATTGGCAAAAACATCGTCACCGTGGTCTTGCAGTGCAACAACTTCGAGGTCATCAACATGGGCGTGATGGTGCCCTGCCACGAGATTTTGGCGCGCGCCAAGGCCGAAGGTGCCGACATCGTCGGCCTGTCGGGGCTGATTACGCCCAGCTTGGAGGAGATGCAGTACGTCGCTGCCGAGATGCACAAGGACGACCATTTCCGCGTCAAAAAAATCCCGCTGTTGATTGGCGGCGCCACCTGCTCGCGCATCCACACCGCCGTGAAAATTGCGCCGCACTACGACGGGCCAGTCGTCTATGTGCCCGACGCTTCGCGCAGCGTCGGCGTGGCGCAAAGCCTGCTGGGCGACAACGCCGAGGCGTTCGTCCAAGAGGTCTACGCCGACTACGACAAGGTGCGCACCCAGCACGCCAACAAAAAGCAAACCCCGCTGTGGCCGCTGGCCAAAATCCGCGCCAACAAAACCACCGTGGACTGGAATGCCTACCAACCGCCGCACCCGCGCGCGCTGGGCAGGCGCGTGTTCAAAAACTTCGACTTGGCCGAGCTGGTGCCGTTTGTCGATTGGGGGCCGTTCTTTCAGACGTGGGATTTGGCCGGGCCGTATCCAGCCATCCTCACCGACGAGGTCGTCGGCGTCGAAGCCACGCGCGTGTTTGCCGACGCGCAGGCGATGCTGAAAAAAATCGTCGAAGGCCGCTGGCTCTCGGCCAGCGGCGTGCTGGGGCTGTACCCGGCCAACAGCGTCGGCGACGACATCGAGTTCTACACCGACGACACCCGCAGCGAAGTCGCCATGACGTGGTATGGCCTGCGCCAGCAAACCGAAAAGCACACCATTGACGGCGTGACCCGCCCCAGCCGCTGCCTCGCTGACTTTGTCGCGCCCAAAGACAGCGGCATTGCCGACTTCGCTGGCATGTTCGCCGTCACCGCTGGGCTGGGGATTGAGAAGAAAGAGCAGGCGTTTATCGACGCGCTGGACGACTACTCCAGCATCATGTTCAAGAGCCTGGCCGACCGCTTGGCCGAAGCCTTTGCCGAGTGCCTGCACCAGCGCGTGCGCACCGATTTGTGGGGCTACGCGGTGGACGAAACCCTGAGCAGCAGCGAGCTGATTGCCGAGCAATACCACGGCATCCGCCCCGCGCCCGGCTACCCAGCCTGCCCCGACCACAGCGCCAAGCGTGACCTGTTTGCGCTGCTGCGCTGCGAAGACATCGGCATGTCGCTGACCGAGAGCTTGGCGATGAACCCGGCGGCCAGCGTCAGCGGCTTTTACATCGGCCACCCCGACAGCGTGTACTTCAACGTCGGCCGCATCGCCGACGACCAAGTGCGCGACATGGCCGAGCGCCGTGGCATGGACGAGGCAGAGCTGCGCCGCTTGATCAGCCCCAACTTGTGAATCGGTAAGCCTTTAAAAATGATAGCTGCTAGCGCACGCATTTAAAGCGATTGAGATAGAAAACACCCTGAAAGCCTTTAAACACCTGCGCTAGCAGCTCACTTTTTAATTTGAAGGGGAGATGATATTGCCAACCGATTCCACACCCACCAACGCCGAAACCCCCGCACCATCCGACGAAAAACGCCCGTACTGGCCGGTGCGTGCGGTGCAGTTGTGGCTGGGCGCGGAAGGCTTGCGCATGAGCGCGGCGATGTCGTTTTACGGGCTGCTCAGCCTGGCGCCGCTGCTGGTGGTGGTCGTGGCGGGGCTGGGCTGGTGGGTGGACAAAGCGCTGCTGGAGAGCAACCTGCTGGCCCAAGTGCGCGCCTTCACCAGCGAGCGCATCGCCGAAGTGGTGCAGCAAGCGCTGGCCAGCGCGCAAGCGCCGTCGCAGGGGCTGGTGGCGTCGGCGATTGCGCTGGTGCTGCTGCTGTGGGGCGCGACCGGGGCGTTCTCTGAGCTGCAAGCGGGATTAGCGCGGCTGTGGCAGGAGGACAAGCCCACGCCATCCAAGCGCCCGGCGTGGTGGGGCACGCTGGCGGCGCGGCTGCGCGGCTTGCTGTACGTGGCCGGGCTGGCGTTTTTGCTGTTGGTGTCGCTGCTCTTATCGACCGCGCTGGCGGTGGCGACCGCTTGGCTGGGCACGCATTTCCCGCACCGCCTGCTGCTGCTGGCGGTGAGCGAGGGCATTTCGTTTTTGTTTGCTGCGGGGCTGTTCGTCGGCCTGATGCGCATCAGCGTCGATCCGAAGCCGCGTCTGCGTTATTTGATGCAGGGCGCGTTGATTGGCGCAGGGCTGTTCACCATTGGCCGCCACGGGCTGGCGGCGTATTTGTCGGGCGCGGCGGTGGTGTCGGCCTATGGCGCGGCCGGCTCGCTGGTGGCGCTGCTGATGTGGATTTATTTCTCGTCCGCCGTGCTGCTGCTGTCGGCGGGTTGTGCGCGGGCGCTGCAAGAGCGGGCGCAGGCTCTCGCAGCGCCCTCCCGTTAAGCGCGCTTATTTCTCGACAAACGCGCGCTCAATCACAAAGTCGCCGGGGCGCGTGGTGTTGCCCTCGTCAAAGCCGGCCTGCTCCAGCATGTGCTTCAGGTCGGTCAGCATCTCCGGGCTGCCGCACAGCATCACGCGGTCTTCCAGCGGGTTCAGCGCCGGCAGGCCAAGGTCGGTGAACAGCTTGCCGTTTTTGATCAGGTCGGTGATGCGGCCTTGGTTGTGGAACGGCTCGCGCGTCACCGTCGGGTAGTACTTGAGCTGGGCGGTAATCATCTCGCCCAAAATTTCGTGCGCTGGCAGCTCTTGGGTCAGGTAGTCGTGGTAGGCCAGTTCCTTGACTTCGCGCACGCCATGCACCAGCACCACTTCTTGAAATTTCTCGTAGGTTTCTGGGTCGCGGATGACGCTCAAAAACGGTGCCAAGCCGGTGCCGGTGGACAGCAAATACAAGCGCTTGGCCGGCAGCAAATAATCAATCAACAGCGTGCCGGTGGGCTTTTTGCCAACGATGACGGTGTCGCCGACTTGGATGTGTTGCAGGCGCGAGGTCAGCGGGCCGTCGGGCACTTTGATGCTCAAAAACTCCAAATGCTCTTCGTAATTGGCGCTGACGATGCTGTAGGCGCGTAGCAGCGGCTTGTCGTTGACGCGCAGGCCAATCATGGTGAAGTGGCCGTTAGAAAACCGCAGCGCCGGGTCGCGGGTGGTGGTGAAGCTGAAAAGCCGATCGGTCCAGTGGTGAACCGTCAGCACGCGTTCTTCAAGAAATGCGCTCATGGTGTGTAGGCAGGGAGAGTGAAAGAAATCGGGAAGATCAGAAAGATCGAAAAAATCTGCGCTTATTGTCGGACAAAGCTCCGCTTAGAACGGCGCGCTGCTGGGGTCGGTGTCAAAGGGCGCTGTGGCCGGGCCGGTCACCGTGCCCGGCTTGGTATTTTTTGCGGCGGCGGCATCGGTAGCGCCTTGCAGCGTGCGGTCGCTTTCGCCGCCCAGCGCTTCAATCAAATCGGGGATGAATTGGCGCAGTTCGCCCGTCGCCAGCGCCACATCAGCGTCAAAGCCGCCGTCGTCACTTTGGCCTGAAGTGGCGGCGTCCAAAAACGCCAGCTTTTTGATTTGCAGGCCTTCGGTCAGCACGAACGACACGCGCTCGTCCCAGCTCAGTGCCAGTTTGGTCGGCAGTTTGCCAGCGGCGATGTGGGCTTGGATTTCTTCGATATCGAGCGGGTGGCGGGCGTAGCGCACCACGGCTTTTTCTGCGTCGGCGCTTTTCAATTCGCACTCGCGGTCGATGCTGAAACCGGGCGGCGCTGCTTGCGTACTCAGCCACTGCGCCATAGCGGCGGCGGCGCTGGTTTGGGTGTCCAGCAACGCCAGCGACAGGCCGGGCAGCGCTTCAACCAGCGCGCTAGCCACTTCGTCGGCGCGGGCTTGGCTGCTGGTGTCCAGCACCAAAAAGCGCGCCTCTAGGTCAATCCACACCCACATCGCGCTTTGTTTGGTAAACGCCATCGGCAGCAGGTCGAGCTTGGCTTCTTCTTTCAGCTCTTTGCTCTCGCGCTTGCCGGGTTTGCGGCCGGTTTCTTGCTCGATGCGCGCGGCTTTTTCTTCGACGCGGCGCGCCAGCACCGAGCCGGGCAGCACTTTGGTCTCGACCATAAAGCGCAGCAGCCATTGGCCGGCGATGGATTCAGCCATTGCGCCGTGTGCGTCACCGCGCGGCGGCGCCCAGCCCCACGAGCGCTCTTGCGTCGCGCCGCACGCCATAAACGGCAGTTGGGCCAGAGCAGCTTCGACCTGCAGCAGGTCAATCTGCCAATCGGGGGCGATGCGGTAAATGATCAGGTTTTTGAACATGGGAAACCTTTGGGTTGTGTAGCGAGGAGAGAGGCAGCGATTGTCAACGCGCTGGCGCAAGCGGGTGAAAGCGTCAGTCGCCAGACAGGGCAACACAGACACCGCGCCGCTACATTGCTGCTTTGTGTGGTGCCCAAGGGCGTTGAAGGAGCGGTAAATGGTGGCAGGTTTTGCGTGGTTGTTGGTGTTTCAGTTGGCGGGCGAGGTGCTGGTGCGCAGCTTGCAGCTGCCGGTGCCGGGGCCGGTGGTGGGGATGTTGCTGCTGTTGTTGGTGTTGGTCTGGCGCGGCGGGCCGGGCGAGAACTTGCGCAGTGCTGGCAATGGTTTGTTAGGCCATTTGTCGCTGCTGTTTGTGCCAGCAGGCGTGGGCATCATGGTGCACGGCCACCGCATCGCCGCAGAGTGGCCGGCGCTGGTAGCAGCCGTCATCGGCAGCACGGTGCTTGGCTTGGCAGTGACGGCACTGGTGATGCGTGCTTGCCATAAACCCGGTGCAGAACCATCTAAGGAGCAGCCATGAAGCTGCTGCCCGCTCCGGTGCTAGATATTTGGGTTTATCTGGCCGCCTCGCCGCTGCTGGGGCTGACGATGACGCTGCTGGCCTATGTGCTGGCGATGGCGCTGCACCGGCGCTGCCGGATGCACCCGCTGACCAATCCGGTGCTGCTGGCGGTGGCGCTGCTGGTCACGCTGCTGCTGCTGACCGATACGCCGTACCCGACCTACTTTGCTGGCGCGCAGTTTGTGCATTTTTTGCTGGGGCCGGCAACGGTGGCGCTGGCGATTCCGCTGTATGCGCAACTGGGCAAAGTGCGCGCTATGCGCTGGCCGGTGCTGCTGGGGTTGGCTGCGGGCAGTGTCTGCGCGGTGGCCTCGGCCATCGGCATTGCCCGCTTGCTGGGAGCGAGCGTGCCAACGCAGTTGTCATTAGCGCCCAAATCCGTCACCACGCCGATTGCCATGGCGGTGGCCGAGCGCATTGGCGGCATCGCCTCGCTGACCGCCGTGCTGGTCATCGTCACCGGCATTGTTGGCGCGGTGGTGGCGCCGGCGCTGTTTCGCTGGCTGCGGATTAAAGACCACGCGGTGCAGGGCTTTGCGCTGGGCGTGGTCGCCCACGGTATTGGCACGGCGCGGGCATTTGCCATCAGCGAGCAGGCCGGCGCGTTTGCGGCGCTGGCAATGGGGCTGAATGGCGCCATCACCGCACTGCTGTTGCCGGCGCTGCTACAGAACTGGTGAAACACAACTTTACACAGCATCACACCCGGCGCACGGCGGCGATACACAGGCGGCGCACACTAGCGTTTAACCACTGACCAGATTAACCATCACACCCAAGGAGTTCACCATGGCTTTTTTATCTCGCACCTTTATTGCTACCGCTGTCGCTGCCGCTTTGGCCTTGCCTGTTTTGGCACAGCAAACCGCTGCTGATGCTGCTCCCGCAGCGGTTGCGCAGACGCAAGTACAAACGCAATCGCCCGCCCAAATCAACGCACCGATGAAGGCCGAGCGCCGCGCCAAGCACATGGAGCAGCGCAGCGCAAAAATGCAAGACCGCATGGCCGCGCACCAAGCACAGCTCAAGCAAAAACTTGAACTCAGCGCGGCCCAAGAACCGGCGTGGAACACCTTTGTCGCCAGCATGAAAACCAGTGAGCGCCCCGCCCGCGCCGGCCACGGCAATCGCACAGAAGTGCAAAAAATGACCACGCCCGAGCGCATTGAACGTATGCGCGCACAACGCGCCGAGCGCCAAGCCCAAGCCGATAAACGCGCCGATGCGACACTGGCTTTTTATGCCGCGCTGAACCCGGCGCAGCAGATGACTTTTGACGCGCAAACCATGCGCCATCAGCACCATATGGATGGCCAATCAGGGCATAAAAAAGGCCATAAAAACTGGTGATTTTTTGCCCTGAAACCGGGGTAAAAACAGGCTAAAAACGCCTTCCAAACCAGCAACCCCAGCGCACTTTTCGCTGGGGTTTTTTGCTTTTTTAAGCCGTTTTTTTCATGCAAAACCGGCGGCGCTGGTTTTGCACACAGCAATCTGTGGATAACTTTGGGGACAAATCGCTAAAAAACCGAAAATTATCCCCAAATTGCAGCTTTTCTTTCAAGTTATCCACAGTGCTCATCAAATTCTGGGGGGTTAAGCGATACTTTTCCACAAAAAATAAAGCGTTGTTCTCAAAAGAAAAAATAGAGTTATCCACAGAAAAATAGGCTGCAAGGATAACTCTGGGATAACTTTTTGGGATAAAAGTCAGGATATCAACCAGTAGGAGAGAAAATGACAGTTTTCTGTGGATAACTCAAAAAAATTGGCCGAAAAGTAGCGCGGCGGCAGCAGCGCGCCAGTCAAGTCCGACAACCGATAATTTCTGCTCCTGAAAAAAACTCTCATTTTGGTAGCGTAAAATGCGCGCTCCAACTTGGCCACAAGTTGTTTTGGGTGTCCAAAAAGCAGACAGCAAGCTGCTGTGGATAACCCTGTGGATTATTCTGGGATAACTCATAAGTTATCCACAGGCAAGTGCTGTTTTCAAAAGTTATCCACATTTTGGGGGTGCGCAAACAAGGTGGTTATCCACAGGTTTACCAACACCCTAAGCTATTGATATTTAAAGAGATAGTCGAGTTATCAACAGAAAAGTGCTTCCCTCTACTACTACTACTAAGTATTAATAAAGAAAATAAGAAGATAACAACTTTCAGCCAAAAGTCCGGCATCTCTTTTTTTTGTACGCATCGCAAAACCGAAGAAGCTTGCCAAAGGCGCTACAACGCACAACAAGCCATCTTGGCTGGTACCCCCTAGGCCACAGGAATAAAACGCTGAAAAAGTGCCTTATATGCCTTTTGTGCGGTCATTCTGAGGCAGAGAGTGTCTTGTGCTGCAATTCTGAGTGGCAGGATGGCAAAAGCAGTCGATGGCACAGCAACAATTCCAGCTGTTTTATCGGTACAGGCTTGCTGAAAAAATTGCCCTGAAAAAAGGAGCAGCCCGCCCGAGAAAAAGTGTCGCGTTGCTGCAGCGATTTGCCCCCCTTCAGCGATCACCCGCCAGACCAAGTCCTTGGCCCAAACCAACGATGGTTTTAACGATGGCGAAATTGCTCCGATTCCTCCGGAAAATCCTGCACCAAACTTTGGTGATAGGGCGCAGCAATAGATGCATAAAGCTCGCATCTCAATGCCGTTTTGCCACGCTATACCGCTTGTGGTACTGGCCGCCGCGCCCGCACCGCTGCGGCCAGTTGCTGCAGCACCGGCACGGTTTGCGCCATGCTGATGCACGCATCCGTCACCGACACGCCCACCTTCAGCGGCTGACCGGCGACGATGTCTTGGCGACCTTCTTCCAAATGGCTCTCGATCATCAAACCCGTGATGCGCGCATCACCTGCTGCTACTTGCGCTGCGACATCGGCTGATACGTCAATTTGGCGCTGGTGCTGTTTGCTGCTGTTGGCGTGCGACACGTCAATCATCACTTGCGGGCGCAGGCCGGCTTTGCCCAGCAGAGCGCAGGCGGCATCAACGTCGGCGGCGGCGTAATTGGTGTGCTTGCCGCCGCGCAAAATCACGTGGCAATCGTCGTTGCCGCGCGTCTCAAAAATCGCTGCTTGCCCCATCTTGGTCATGCCCATGAAGGCGTGCGATGCCTGCGCGGCCTGAATGGCGTCGCAAGCGACTTTCACGCCGCCGTCGGTGCCGTTTTTAAAGCCGACCGGGCAGCTCAAGCCGCTGGCGAGCTGGCGGTGGCTTTGGCTCTCGGTGGTGCGCGCGCCAATCGCGCCCCAGCTGACCAAGTCGCTGATGAACTGCGGGCTGAGCAGGTCCAAAAACTCGGTGCCGACGGGCAGCCCCAGCGCCAGCACGTCCAGCAGCAGCGCGCGCGCCATCTCCAGCCCCTCGTTGATGGCAAAGCTGTCGTCCATGCGCGGGTCGTTGATATAGCCCTTCCAACCGACGGTGGTGCGCGGCTTTTCAAAATAGACGCGCATGACGATCAGCAGCTCGCCCTGCAGCGCATCGGCTTGTGCTTTGAGTTGGCGCGCGTAGTCCATCGCCTGCGCGTGGTCGTGGATGGAGCACGGCCCGACGACAACGATCAGCCGGTCGTCTTGGCCGTGCAGCACGCGCGAAATCGCCGCGCGGCTGGACTCGACCAGCGCCTGAGCCGCGTCGGGCGCGGGCAACCATTCTTCTAACAGCGCCGGCGTGATCAGCGGGCGCACCGCTTTGATGCGCGTGTCGTCAATGCGGGTGGTGTCGTGGGTCGAGAGCGCTTTGGTCGCGCTGCTTTTGGTGGGGGTGTGGGGTGTGGTCATGCGCGGATTGTCGCGCGCGCCACGTGGGTGCTGTGCCCGTTGTCCGCCTCAAGGTCGGCGAAACGCCGGTTGTTGGCCCATCCAATGTGGTGTGTCCAGCCGGTCTAGCCGCACCGTGCCGCCGCTCGACGGTGCGTGGACAAAACGCCCTTCGCCGACATAAATGCCCGCATGGGTGCGCGACTGGCCACGGCCAAACACCACCAAATCGCCGGTGCGCAGGCTGCTGCGCTCAATTGGCTGGCCCCATCCGTCCAGTTTGGCCACCGTGCGCGGCGGCGCTTGGCCGGCGCGGTTTTGGTAGACATAGCCAATCAGGCCGCTGCAGTCAAAACCGCTCTCGGGCGTGTTGCCGCCGTAGCGGTAGGGCGTGCCAACCAAGCCCAGCGCGTGGATGGCGATGTCGCTCGATTGTTCGCTCGATAAGCGCGAGGGCACGGTGCGTGTCGCGCTGGGAGAGGTGGTCGAAGGCGGTGCGCTGCTGCAACCCGCCAGCAGCAAGGCCGTGGTCAGCGCCAAAACAGAAAGTGCGTGCATGGGTGGCAAAGGTAGTGCAGCATTGGCTGCATAGCAAAATCAATAGCTAATAACGCCCGTAGAACGGGCTCTAGAGGCTTTTTTGGCGCTTTTAAGGTGTGCGTGGGTGCTCCAAGAAAAAGCGCAGCATTTCCTGTGTCGCGCTGACACCTTTGGGGTCAGTTTGGCCAACCTTGGCGTTGCCGCCCGACCACGCATGGCCGCTGTTGTCTAGCACCCAATGCTCGACCAGCACCTTGCCACTGTCGCTAGCGCGGTAGAGGTGGCGGGTAAAGCCCTGGCCGGCGTTGGACTGGCCTTGCTGCGTTTCGTGCAAGGCGGCATTTTTGTCGCCCAGCGCAGTTTGCAGCGCGGCTTCGACCAATTGCGCGCCGTTTTTGGGGTGTACGGTGCTGTCGTTTTCGCCGTGAAAGACGATCAGCGCTGGCTGCGGCGCGCCGCTGCTGTGCGCTGCTGGCATCTCGCTGGTGCCGACTTTGGCGCCGTTGTTCATCGCCGAGAGCGCGGCCATCACATTGTCAGCCGCGCCGGCGCGCAGACCTGAATGCACGCCCACGGCGGCAAACAACTCGCGGTATTCGCGCGCCAGCAGCGCCGCCATTGCCCCGCCCGCCGAGATGCCGGCCGCGTACACGCGCTGCGCGTCCACCGGGTGGCGTGCCATCACGTCCAGCAGCATGGCCACCATCAGCCCCAGCTCGCCTTGGCCGCGTTGCTGGTTTGCTGGCTCAAACCAATTCCAGCAGCCGCCGGGATTGGCGCCGCGCGCTTGCTCTGGGTACAGCACCAGCGCGTTGGCGCTGGCTGCGGCGGTGTTCATTTCGGTGGCAGCGGCAAATTCGGCGGCTTCTTGCGAGCAGCCGTGCAGCATCAGCACCAGCGGCATCGGCGGGTTGGTTTTAGCCGCAGCGGTGGCACCCGGCGGCACGTACAACCAGTAGTGGTGCAGCGCGCCGCACACCATGATGGGCACGCGCTGAAAGCTGTCGGGCGCTTCGATGTCGGACAGCTGGGCGCTGGCTTGGAGGCTGGGCAGCAGCGCTTCGAGCACATCAAGGCTGCTGTGCGGGCTGCAGCGGGCAGCGGGCGCGGCCTGCGTTGGGGGACTGCCAAGCAGCACGCGCTGCAGCGCTTCGGTAGCGTTTAAAAAGTGGGTGCCATACATCATCTCGGTGGCATCGCCCATCATTTGGGTGAATTGGGTATTCCAGTCCATGGAGAGTCCTTGTGGGCGCGGGTGAGGCGAAAAAAAAAAGAGCCTAAGGGCTCTTTAAAAATGGATTGGCGCTATGTAGAGAGTAGCTAATAGCGTTTATCTATCAAGCGAGGTGCGCTGATTTTGTCATAACCCGGTATTTTTGGGGCGCACGACCGGTGGCCGGTCGTGGTTTCTCAGGCGCTCAGGCTTTCTTCAAAAACTCGGATTTCAGTAGCAGGCTGCCGAGGTCGGTTTTGCAATCGACGTTGTGGCCGTCGGCGCCATCGACCAGGCGAATGCTCTTGATTTTGGTGCCCTTTTTCAGCGTGGTGGACGAGCCTTTGACTTTCAGGTCTTTCACCAAAATCACCGCGTCGCCGTCTTGCAGCACGTTGCCGTTGGCGTCGCGCACGATGGCCTCACCAGCGTCACTGGCGGCGGCGTCGCTGTCGGCGCTGGCCACTTGCGGCCATTCGTGCGCGCAGTCGGGGCAGACGTAGTGGTCGGCGTCGGGGTAGGTGTTCTCAAGGCCGCACATCGGGCAGGCGGGAATGGGGTGGGGCATGGTTTTCTCCAAAGAGTTGTATTAAAAATGATAGCTGCTAGCGCACGTGTTTAAACAGATGCAGATAAAAAAATATCTGAAAGCCTTTAAAAGCGGGCGCTAGCAGCTCACTTTTTAAATAGCCGGGCGGCGTACCAGCGTAAACGGCGGCAGGCCGCTCAAGAGGCGCTGGCCGTAGCTGGTGCGCGTCAGGCGCTTGTCGTAGCAGTAGATGTGGGCTTGGTCGTCTTCGGTGCGAATCGCCCGTCCCGCCCACTGCGCCAGGCGCATCGCCGTCGCCGGCACCACCAGTTCGCTGAACGGGTCGCGCCCGACGGCGCGCAGCCATTCGGCGCGCGCTTCGCCAACCGGGTCGTCCGGCGGGGCAAACGGCAGTTTGGTGATGAACACCGATTCGCACAGCTTGCCCGGCAAATCCAGCCCTTCGCCAAACGATTGCATCCCAAAAATGATGGACACCAAACCGCCTGCGACGCGCTCGCGGTGGCGCGCCAGCAGTTGCGTGCGCGGCAGTGCGGTTTGCACCAGCACAGCGGCGCGCAGCGCGGTCGGCAGCGCGTCAACCGCTTTGCGCAGTTGCTCGCGCGAGGTGAACAGCACCAGCGCGCCGGCCTGCACCTGCGCCAAGTCGTGCATCAGCGCCTCGACCATTTCGGCGGTGAAGGCGGCGGCGTTTTTCGGCTCGGCGTGGGTTTCGGCGGCTACCAAGGTGCCTTGCGCGGCGTAGTTGAACGGGCTGGCCACTTCCAGCGTGGTCGCCGCGTCGTCGCCGTGCAGGCCCGATTCGTGCAGAAAAAAGTCGAACTGCCCGCAGCTGGTCAGCGTCGCCGAGGTCAGCACTGCGCCGCGCACGCTGCTCCACAAATGGCGGCGCAGCGCAGCGCCCGGCAGGATCGGGCTGGCGTGCGCTTTGATGAGGATGAAGTCGCCGTCCATCTCTAGCGTGAACCATTTGGCCGGCGGCACGTAGCTGGCTGGAGTGTCTTCGGGCGCAGTGGCGGGCGCGTGTTGCAGCAGCAGTTGCGCGGTGTCGGAGGCGTGCTCCAAGCGCGGCGCCAACATGCCAATTTGCGCGTACAGCTGCGACAGGCGGCGCGCTTCGTCGGGCTTGTCGCGCATTTCGGCGCGCAGGGCTTTGGAGATGGCGCGCAGGCTTTCCAAAAAGCCGTTGGCGTGCAGCGACAGTTGGGTCAGCGGTTCTAGCAGCGCCTCGGGCAGTTCGCCGCGTGGCACGCGCACCCGGCTGGGCGGCGGCTTGCTGTTCGGGCCGCCCCAGCGCGGCGCGGGCTGGCGCAGCTCGTTGCCGTACACGTCCATCACCAATTTCGCCAAATCTTGCATGTGCTGGCGCAGTTGGGCGGCGTGGCGCGGGATGTCGGCAATCTCGGGCGCTTGCACCATTTGCCCGGTGCGCAGGCTGCGGCTGGCGAGGCGGTCAATCCAGTTGAGCCGGCTCAAATCCATGCTGCAAGCAAATTGACCCAGCGCAATCGCCGGCAGGTGGTGCGCTTCGTCCAGCACCAGCAGGCAGTTGTCCAGCTCAGGCAGCATCCGCGCGCCCAGCGACGACAGCAGCAAATCGTGGTTGGCGACGATGACCTGCGCGCCGACCAGCTCTTTGCGCTTGTCGTAGTAGGTGCACTGCGAAAACGCTGGGCAGTGCTTGCCGGTGCAGGTCGCGCCCTCGGCGGCGACCGGGCTCCAGACTTCCGGCTCGGGCGGGGTGTCGAGGCTGTCGCGGTCGCCGTCCCACGCGCCGCTGGTCAGGGTGTGGGACATGGCGGCGTAGAACTGCAAGCGCGCTTCGGTCTCGTGCTGCGGGCGGGCGGCGGCGGCGGCGCTAGCGGCTTCCTCGGGGAACAGGTCGCCCTCGTCCTCGTCGTGCGCTTCGCCGGTGCCGGCAAGGCGCTCCAGTTTCAGTTTGCAGACATAGCGCCCGCGCCCCTTGGCCAGCGCAAAGTTAAACGGTTGTGCCAGTTGCGCCGCCAGCGCCGGCAGGTCTTTGTTGACCAGTTGCTCTTGCAGCGCCACGGTGGCGGTCGAGATCAACACCCGCGTGTTGCGCGCCAACGCCAGCGCAATCGCCGGCGCGCAATAGGCCAGCGACTTGCCAACGCCGGTGCCGGCTTGGATGACGGCAATGGCGCGCAGGGGCGCGGCGTTGTCGCCCTCCAGCTTGCCCAATTGCGCGTGGCTAAAGGTCTGCGCCACCTGCTCGGCCATGCGGCGCTGGCCAGCGCGGCCGCGAAAGCCATCGCTGGCCTGCACCACTTGGTCAAAGGTTTGCAGCGCCGTTTGGGCTAAATCGGCGGGGGAGGCAGGGGCGGTGGTAGAAGACATAGGGGCGCGAGTGTGGCACGGCTGCTGGCCGCCTTGCGCCACACCCGGCCAGTCGTTTAAGCGTTTTTACCCACTTCGGTGGCCGCCGCGTCTTGCCCACGGGTCTTCCACAGCGACACCAGCACGCCGCCGGCAATCAGTCCCACCGTCACGCTCAGGCTGACCCATGAGGGAATCTTGCCAATCAGGTTGACCAAGAAAATCTTGCCGCCAATGAACACCAACACCAGCGCCAAGGCGTACTTCAGGTAAACGAAGCGGTGCACCATCGCGGCCAGCGCAAAGTACAGCGCACGCAGTCCCAAGATGGCAAAGATGTTGCTGGTGTAAACGATGAACGGGTCGGTGGTGATGGCAAAAATGGCCGGCACCGAGTCCACAGCAAAAATCAGGTCGGCCACTTCCACCATGCACAGCGTCAAAAACAGCGGCGTAGCCCACAGCACAGCGCCTTTTTTATCGCCTTCAGTGGGGTGCGGCGCGCGCACAAAGAAGGTGTTGCCGTGCAGCGTCGGCGTGACGCGCAGGTGGCGCTGCAGCCAGCGCACCAAGGCGTTGTTGGCCAAGTCCGGCGCGTCGTCCTCGGACATCGACAGCATCTTGATGCCGGTGATGACCAAGAACGCGCCAAAAATGTAGAGCACCCAGCTAAATTGCGTCACCAGCGCGGCACCCAAACCAATCATCACCGCGCGCAGCACGATGGCACCCAAAATGCCCCAGAACAGCACCCGGTGCTGGTACTGGCGCGGAATGGCGAAGAACGAAAAAATCATCGCAATCACGAACACGTTGTCCATCGACAGCGACTTTTCCACAATAAAGCCGGTGAAGTAGTCGATGCCGCTTTGCGCACCCAACTGCCACCACAGCCAGCCGCCAAACAGCGTGGCAACGCTGATGTAGCCGCCCGACAGCCATAGGCTTTCGCGGATACCGATTTCATGGTCGTCGCGGTGCAGCACGCCCAAGTCAAAGGCCAGCAGCGCCACCACTACGCCGATAAAAACCAGCCACAGCCAAGTGGCTTGGCCCAGAAAAGGAGAGTGGAGAAATTCAGTCATGGCCGGGGTCTCGTTGAGGAAATGGGGAGGTCAATCTCGATGCCGCTGCGTTCGCTGATGACCAAGGTGCTGGCGGGGCAATGGGGGCAGTGCATGGCAGTCTCCTGAAATAAAAGTAGCAATGCAGCGACTCTAAGAGCCACAAGACTTCAGGAAAATCAGAAAATTGCCACCATCACTGCGAATAACACGAAGTGTTTTGAAAGAATCAGCCCATGAACTACAAGCACCTGCACTATTTTTGGACGGTGCTGCGCGCCGGCGGCGTTGTGCGCGCCAGCGAGCAGCTGCACCTGACGCCGCAAACCCTTAGCGGGCAAATCAAGCTGCTGGAGCAGCGCTTGGGTCAGCCGCTGCTGCGCAAGGCCGGGCGCGGTGTTGAGCCGACCGACGCTGGCCGTCTGGTGATGCGCTATGCCGATGAAATCTTTGCCCTCGGCGCGGCATTGCAGGAGGCGCTCGACAGCGGGCGCGACCTGCGCCGCGCCACGGTGCTGCGCGTGGGCATTGCCGACGCTCTGCCCAAGGCGATTGCCTTTCATGTGCTCGAACCCGCCATGGTGCTGGCCGAGCCGCCGCAGCTGGTCTGCCACGAAGGTGGCCTGACCTCCTTGCTGGCCGAGCTGGCGGTACACCGGCTCGATTTGGTTTTGTCTGACGTGCCCGCGCCGGCGCGCCTGAGCGTCAAGGTCTATACGCACCTGCTGGGGCGCACTGGCATGGCCTTTTTTGCTGCGCCGCAGCTGCTCAAGGCCGCCGGCCTGACGGTGCGGCGCGCGCAAAGCAGCTTTCCGGCCTGCCTAGCGCAGCTGCCGCTGCTGCTGCCCACCAGCGCCTCTGCCCTGCGCGCGCGGCTGGATGCGTGGCTGCGCCAGCAGGCGCTGGCACCGACAGTGGCGGCAGAGTTTGACGACAGCGCCCTGCTCAAAGCGTTTGGCCGCGAAGGCCAAGGCGTATTTGCCGCGCCCGCCGTGCTGGCGCAAGAAATCGTGCAGCAATACCAAGTGGCTCTGCTGGGTCGCCCAGAGGAGGTGTGGGAAGAGTTCTACGCCATCTCGGTCGAGCGGCGCATTTCGCACCCTGCGGTGGCCGCCATCACGGCCGCAGCCCGCGGCAAGTTGTTTGCGCCTGCTGCTGTGCTCGGCCGCAGCCGCAGCCGCCATGCAGTGCCGGAAAATAATGGTCAAAAGTGCCTGTAAACCAATAAGCACGGGCGCTAGTAGCTCTTATTTCAATAGCGATTGCAGTTGCTGGTGCGCTGCGCCGTCCCACGCCGGCGGCAGTTGGTTGCGCGCTTGCAGGTAGTGGTGGGTAAACACGTCCAAATAGGCTTCAAGCGCCAGCGCGGCGGCGTGGTCGCCGGCCAGCTCCAAGCACAGCGCGGCGACTTCAGAGGTGCACACATGCTCGTCGCGGCGCGAGCGGCGCAGCCGGTAGCGCGACAGCTGCTGCGGCTGCAAGCCCAGCACCGGAAAGCGGTCGAGGTAGGGGCTTTTGCGAAACATCTTGCGCGCCTCCGGCCACGTGGCGTCCAGCAGGATGAACAGCGGGCGCTGGGTGCGGATAGCAGCGTTGTCGCCGGCGCTTGGGAGCGCCGTCACCAAGCGCTCAGGCGCGGCGTATTCGCTGGGAAAGACGACGTAGGGCTGCCACTGCGGGTCGGCCAGCAACGTGAGCAGCGCGGGATCGACCTCGGTGCGCGTCCAGCCAAAGGCGAAGGTGTCGGCCAGCACGTCGGCAATCAGCCAGCCGGTGTTGCTGGGTTTGAGCGGCTCGATGTCGGCCATGAGCAAACACACGCCAGCGCGGGCAGCGGTGGCTGGCTGCAGGCTGCACAGGCAATGGCTGGGCGGCAGGCGGCAACCGGCGCAGCGCTCAATGCGCGAGCCGCCGCGCGCCAAAAATGGCTTGCTGCTGCGCGCCAGCCGCTCGCTGCGCAGGCGCGAGACGGCATGCGGCTTTTTCACCGTCAGCGTCATCGGCTGCCCACGCTTTCGAGCGCAAACAGCGGCACTTCGGCGCGCTCGCTCAGCCAGACGCCGCCGCCGACTTCGGCAAAGTGGCTGCTCAGGCCGCGCCGGTACAGCTGCGCGCGGTGGCGAAACATGCGGCTATCGGTAATCTCTTCGTCCAAGATGCCCAGCTCCCAGTCTTCGCGCGTGACGGCTTCGACGTACAGCGCGCCTTGGCACAGATTGCCTAAGTTCTGCATCGCCGCCTTGGCGTCGTCGGCGCTCAAATACGGCAGCACGCCTTGGCAAATCACCAAATCAAACGGCGCGTCGGCGCGGTAATCGACCACCGAGCCGCGCTCCCAGCCAAAGCGCTCGCACAAGTAAGGGCTGTATTCCACGCCCTGAAACGTCGCCAGCGGAAAATGCCGCGCCACGACGTCCCGCCACAGTCCAATGCCGCAGCCGACATCCAGCACCCGCGCCACCGGCACGCGCAGGTATTGCAGGTAGCTGCAAACAAACGCCCCCAGCCGCTCCAGATGGGCGGGATCTACCACGCTGGTTTTTTTGTCGAAATAAAAGCGCTGGTAATACGCCTCGTCAAACCAACCGTCACTTGCAGATTGCACGCTTGAAACCCTCAGAAAAAACAAGACGGCCGCGTGGCCGTCAAAGGGGCAGGAGTATCGCCGCAGTGCCGGCAGTGCCGGCTTAGGCGGCTGGGCGGTGCAGCACACAGATTTTGTGGCCGTCCGGGTCGCGCAAATACGCCAGATACAGCTGGCCGCTCATCGCCTCGCGCCAGCCGGGTGGGTTTTCGCAGGTGCTGCCGCCGTGGGCCACGCCCGCCGCGTGAAACGCATCGGCCTGCGCCGGCGAGTCGGCGCTGAAACCAATGGTGGTGCCATTGCCGACGCACGCCGCCTCGCCATTGATCGGCGTGGTGATGGCAAAGGTGCCGCTGGCGTTGCGGTAGAAGTAGCGCTGCTTGTTGGCCACACCCGCATCAATGCCCAGCGCGCCGAGCACTGCGTCATAAAACTGGCGCGACTTTTCCAAATCGTTGACACCCAACATCACGTGACTGAACATCGTTTTGCTTTCTAAAAATGAGGACAAAAAATTTTGCGTGGGCGAGATGCCGACGCTGGCGGATGGTACGTGGGTACGGCGCAGCCTGACAATAGTGGGGTGAAAAACAGCTTAAATCAACTATAAAATTATCAATAAGCCATTGTTATTATTGATTTTTCGGTATAAAACTAAAAAATACTAAAGAATGCCGAAATGATTGAAACCAGTGCCACCATTGCCCGCCAGTACATCGACGCTGTCAGCGTCTTTGAGGCGCTAGAAGAAGCCCAGCAAGATGCGGCACAGGTGCGCGGCGGCATGTACTGGCACGCCGGCCCGTCGTCAGCACCAGAGGCCAAATATTTGGTGCGCACCACGCCCGCCGGCGCTGAAACCAGCTTGGGTGCCCGCACGCCAGAGACTGAGGTCATCTACGAGCGCTTTACCCAGCGCAAGCGCGAAAGCGCCGAACGTCTGGCAGGGCTGAAAGTTGCAATGGAGCAGCACCGGCGCCTGAACCGCGCTTTGCGCGTTGGCCGGGTGGATCCGCTGGTGGTGGCGCTGCTGGCGCGCTTGGCCAGTACGCAGCTCAGCGCGCATTTCCGGGTGGTGGGCACCCATGCGCTGTACGCCTACGAAACTGCTGCCGGTGTGCGGTTGGACTCCGACACTTTGGCCACGCGCGACATCGACCTGCTGTGGGACACGCGCAAACGCATCTTGTTTGCCACCCAGCTGGCGCGGGTAGACAGCTCGATGCTGGGCGTGCTCAAAAAGGTGGACAGCAGCTTTCGCATCCGCCAAAGCCAAAAGTACACCGCTGTCAACAAAGACGGCTTCGAGGTGGACATCATCCGCCGCGAGCGTGCTGGCGACGACCCGCACCCCATCAAGCTCAGCGCGGAAGATGACGACTTTTGGGTGGTGCAAGCCCGCCGCGCCCATCTGTTGCTGGAGGCGCCGCTTTTCTCTACGGTGATCGTGGCGACCAACGGCACCATGGCGCGCATGAACACCGTGCATCCCAGCGTTTACATCACTTTCAAGCGCTGGTTGGCCGAGCAACCCGGCCGCGAAGCCCTCAAGCGCCGCCGCGATGTTTTGCAAGCCGATGCAGTGCAAATCCTGCTGGACGAGTATTTGCCGCAGGTGTAACGGCCATCCGCGTGCGTTGACATCCTCTCCAGGCTAAACCCCGGAGATTCCTGCTGCCAGACGGCAATGTCCTGCCGCGAGAATGTTCTTGGCTGCGTTTACGTCTCGGTCGTGTGCCGTTCCACATTCGCTGCAAACCCATTCTCTTATTCGCAAACCTGCTCTACCTTTCGGACTGCTGGCGGGAATGCTCCCGCAGCACGAGCAAGTCTGGGTGGTGTAGCTCTCGTTCACTACCTCAAAGACGATACCGGCCTGATGGCTCTTGTATTCCAACATCGTCTTGAGCATTGACCAGCCCGCGTCCAGCGTGCTCTTGGCCATCTTGGTTTTGACCAGTGTTGCACTGGCCACGTCGCCCACGAAGATGGCGGCGTTGTTTTTCACCAGTGCGCTGCTGAACTGGTGCAGCAGGTCTTTGCGCTGGTTGGCAATTTTGGCGTGGATGGCTTTGACCCGCTTCTTCTTTTTCGCCCGCTGTGCAATACCGAGTTGGCATTCAAGCTTGCGATAAAAGCGCCCTTCAATGCGCTCGCCAGTGGAAGTTACCGCCGTCTCTTTTAGACCCAAGTCGATACCGACACTGACCGTACCCATACTGGTCTTGGCCTGCACCTTGACCACCACATTCAAGTACCAGCGCCCCCGGCTGTCTTGGCTGAAGCTGCCCGCACGCAATTCGTAGTCAGCCAGCCCGTAGCTGTCCCAGAGACTGAATTTCTGGCCGGCAAACTGAATTTGCCCCGCCTTGTATTGCAAGGCGCGCGCCTTGAACGGCACCCAGCCCAAGCTGTATTTGCTCGATTGGGGATTGCTCACACGCCAGCGCAGTTTGGCTTTTTTGAACTGCTTGCGCGCTTTGGCGTAGTCCTCACACACTTGCTGCACCGTGGGCGAGCCAATCTGCACACCCTCGCACTTGCTGAAACCGTTGGTCAGCTTTTGCAGGTCGTAGCCCGAGAGCCATTGGCGGCGCTCACGAATGGCGCGCTGGCTGGTTTCGTTGCAAAAATTCCAGACTTGGTTGACCTCACGCGCCATCGCCGCCAGCACGCGAGCGTGCTTGTCTTTGATGCGCAGGCGCAGGGTTTTGGTGCAATCCATGCGGCGCATTATCAAGAGCCTCTCGATGCCATGCAATGCAATTAATTCTCGCAGGCGTCTGCAAGGAATTAGGACGCCTGCG
>JBHCAP010000023.1:0-33412 GCA_041798325.1 Giesbergeria sp. | reverse complement strand
GCACACGGCAAAAAACCCAGCGGATAAACGCCTGAGAAACCAAATGCCGCTGGATATTGCATGGCCTAAATAATGCGGGTTTTAAGCAAGGCTAACGAACGAAAGTAAGCCGCCCGCCGAAGGCGGGTCGGCTTGACTGCCCGGTTAGCCACAGACGCCAAAACTGGAAGCCCAAGTTGACGACGGGCGCGAACCGCGAAAAAGCAGTGTGCCACGGAGGCGACGCACTGCTGGCAAAAAAAGCTGAAAACTGGCGTAGCGCCAAAAGGCGAAGCCCAGCGAAAAACCAAAACCCCAATGGATAACCGCTTGAGAAATTAACTGCCGGTAAATAAAGCATGGCCTTGAACAAAGCGATTTTCTAAGCGGCTAACTAGATTTAGACGACAGCCATCGTAAGCGGACTGATCTGCCAAAACAAGATGTATCCATCGATACATAGGGATAGTACCGAGAGGATGCTGTTTAGGCAAACCTAAAATTTTGCGGATGACAACGACCCACGATCGCGCCGCACCCATCACATCTGCCGTGCCTGGAGCAGCCCCAGCACCCAAATTATTGGATCGAATGCGCAATCATCTACGCACTCGCCACTACAGCATTCGCACCGAAACGGCTTATGTCGATTGGGCGCGGCGCTTTATCTTGTTTCACGGCAAACGCCATCCGCAGGAAATGGGTGGCGCTGAAGTGGAGGCATTTTTGACCTATTTGGCGGTGGAGCGCCATGTTTCTGCTTCAACCCAAAATCAGGCCAAAGCGGCGATTTTGTATTTGTACAAACAAGTGCTGCAAATCGAGCTGGCGTGGCTCGATGAGGTGGTGCAGGCCAAAACCCCCAAGCGCTTGCCGGTGGTGCTGACCGCCAGCGAGGTGCGCGCCTTGCTGATGCACATGCAGGGCACGACCGGGCTGGTGGCGCAGTTGCTCTATGGCACGGGGATGCGTTTGCTGGAAGCGCTGCGCCTGCGCGTCAAGGATGTGGAGTTTGCGCGGCGCGAGGTGGTGATTCGTGAGGGCAAGGGCAATAAAGACCGGGTGACGGTGCTGCCTGAGAATTTGATACTGCCGTTGCAGGCGCAATTGCAAAAGGCGCGGGCACTGCATGAAAAAGACTTGGAGGCCGGCTTTGGCCGGGTGCATTTGCCGCACGCGCTGGCGGTGAAGTACGCCAACGCCGACCGCAGCTGGGCGTGGCAGTACGTGTTTCCGTCGCCGGTGCGCTCGGTCGATCCGCGCCCTGATGCGGTAACCGGGCAGCAGTTGGAGCGGCGCCACCATGTCTATCCCGAGTCAGTGCAGCGCGCAGTGCGCGAGGCGACCAAGCTGGCGCAAATCGACAAGCCAGTCAGTCCGCACGTACTGCGCCATTCGTTTGCCACGCATTTGCTGCAGGCGGGTTATGACATTCGCACCGTGCAAGAGCTGCTGGGCCATGCCGATGTCAGCACCACCATGATTTACACGCATGTGCTTAATAAAGGCGGGCGCGGCGTGCTCAGTCCGCTGGATGCGCTGTAGTTCGCTTTTATCCCTTGGTTGTTCGGGTTGATGCGCATGGTTGCAGTCCGTTGGCTGCAGGATGGGACAATGACCGCACATTTCCACAACCGTTCTCTCACAGGTAAATCCCCATGGCAGGTTTGACAGCGGGCGCGCCGACGCCCCAATCCATCACGTTGCACAACAAGTCGCGGGTGCTGGAGGTGGTGTTTTCTGATGGTGCGCAGTTTCGCATTCCGTTTGAGCTGATGCGCGTGTATTCGCCATCTGCCGAAGTCGCCGGCCACGGGCCGGGGCAAGAGGTGCTGCAAACCGGTCAGCGCGAGGTGACGATTACGAATCTGGCGTCGATTGGCAATTACGCCATTCAGCCGCAGTTCTCAGACGGGCATGAGAGCGGGATTTTCTCGTGGAGTTATCTGTATGAGCTGGGCCAGCGCCAGCAAGAGCTGTGGGCGGATTATTTGCAGCGCCTCGCCGCTGCCGGCGCTGACCGCGATACACCGATGCCGCCCAAAGCCGGGCAAGGCTGCGCCAGCCATTGAAGAATATACGTTATTGCTATTTATTTAATAGCTATTAGCGCACGTATTTAAAGGGCTAGAGGCCTATTTCATTCATAATTTTGGTTTATTTTGGCTGATATCCGACAGATATCCCGTAGCGATACGGGGTTGTCAGCCCACACGCTAGCATCGACGCCATGAGCACTACACATTTTGGTTTTGAGTCCGTAGATGAAAAAGACAAGGCACGCCGCGTGCGCGGGGTGTTTGATTCGGTCGCGTCCAAATACGACGTGATGAACGACCTGATGTCCGGCGGCCTGCACCGCGCTTGGAAGGCCTACACGGTGATGGTCGCCAACCTGCGCGAGGGCAGTCAGGTGCTGGACATTGCCGGCGGCACGGGCGACCTGGCGCTGGCGTTTGCCAAGAAGGTCGGGCGCACTGGCCGGGTGGTACACACCGATATCAACGAGGCGATGCTGCGCACCGGGCGCAATCGCTTGATTGATGCCGGGGTGGTGCTGCCGACGCTGGTGTGCGATGCGGAGAAGTTACCGTTTCCTGACGCGCACTTTGACGTGGTCAGCGTGGCGTTTGGCCTGCGCAACATGACGCACAAGGATGTGGCGCTGGCCGAGATGTGCCGGGTGCTCAAGCCCGGTGGCAAGTTGCTGGTGCTGGAGTTCTCGAAAGTGGCCAAGCCGCTGAGCAAGGTGTACGACTGGTACTCCTTCAACGTGCTGCCCCAAGTCGGCAAGCTGATTGCGGGCGACGCTGAGAGCTACCGTTATTTGGCTGAGTCGATTCGGATGCATCCGGGGCAAGAGGAGTTGAAGGCGCTGATGCAGCAAGTTGGCTTTGGCCATGTGGACTACCACAACATGACGGGCGGTGTGGTCGCTTTGCACGTAGGAATCAAATGTTGAACTGGGGGAGATTGATATGAAAAAGTGGTTGCCTGCATTGCTGGTGGCGTTTCTGATGGTGTTGCCTCCCGAGGCGGACGCGCGGCGCATGGGCGGTGGCAAGTCGTTCGGGCAGCAGTCCGGCAACGTGACGCAGCGGGGCGCTGCGCCGGCCAACAACCCCGGCGCACCGACGCAAAACGCTAATTCGGCGGCCAATAAGCCAGCGCCTGCCGCACCAGCGGCTGCCGCGCCGAAGAAGCCTTGGGGCGCGATGCTGGGCGGTTTGGCCGCGGGCTTGGGGCTGGCGTGGCTGGCCCATTCGCTTGGATTTGGCGAGGGTTTTGCACAGATATTGATGTTTGCGCTGATGGCAATGGCGGCGTTTGCCATCTTCAAGATGGTGATGCGCGCGCGCAGCGGCGGCGGCCGCAGTGCGCCCGCAGCAGCGTCGCCGTTTGCCTTCCAAGGCGCGGGCGCGGGCGCTGGTTCGCCGTCCCCTGAATCGGCACCGCTGCCGCGCGGGTACAGCCCGAACAACGTCGGCAACGACGCTTCGGCGCGTCCGTGGGAGGGCAGCAATATGGCGGGTGGCTCGATGATTGGTTCGGCGCTGGCCGGTTCGCAAAACTGGGGCGTGCCCGAAGGCTTTGACGCTGCCGGCTTTATTGAAGCCGCCAAGCGCAACTTCACCACGTTGCAAGCGGCGTGGGATCGCTCGGATGTGGCAACCCTGCGTTCGATGATGACCGATGAGATGCTGACCGAAATTCGCTCCCAGCTGGCCGAGCGCGAGTCGCACCGGGGCGATGAGCCAAACCAAACCGAGGTGCTGATGATTGAAGCGCAGTTGCTGGGCATCGAAGACTTGGGCGAGGGCTATATGGCCAGCGTCGAGTTCTCGGGAATGATCCGCGAAGAACCTTCGTCAGGCCCCAGCCCGTTCCGCGAGGTCTGGAACATGACCAAGGCCAAGACCGGCGGCAGCGGCTGGCTGGTGGCTGGCGTGCAAGCATTGCAATAAAGCCGTTGGCGCCAGCGGCGTAAAGCTGCCCGCTGCGCCGCGCGCGCAGCGCTATGGATAATCGGGGACTATGGCAACACAGTCCCCTTTTTCTTTTCTTGGCCGCGCCGTTGGGTTGCTGGCTGTCCTTCCTCCACCACCGCCTTGGCTGGTCAGCAAGCTGCAACCGCCGCCGTGGCTGGTACACGAAACACAGCACCGCTTGGTGCTGTTTTTGAACCACGTGGTGATGCAAGAAAGCGCGGCCACCGAGCGCCTGCGCCGCCAGTCTGGCCGCGTGGCGCGCATCCAGTGGCGTGGCTTTTTTATAGCGCTGCAGGTGACGCCTGCGGGCTTGTTTGATATCGCGTCGGAATACGCCGTGCCGGATTTGCATTTGCAGGCGACGCAAACCTCGCCGCTGGAGTTGGCGCAAACCGCGCTGCGCGGTGACAAACCCAACGTGCGCATCGAAGGTGACGTGCAGTTGGCCGCCGATTTGCAGTGGCTGGCCGACAACGTGCGCTGGGATGTCGAAGAAGATTTGGCGCGCGTGATGGGCGACGTGCCGGCGCACACGGTGGCCTCGATTGCCCAGCGCGCGGCGCAGGCGCTGCGCCAGTTTGTCGGCGCGCGCACTGCGCCGGGTGGGGCTGCTGATAGCAATAGCAATAGCGATAGCGATTACCCGCTGGCTGGCCCCGTCACTGAGTACGACCGGCACGCGGTATGAAGCGGTTTTTTCGGGGCGCGGCGATTATTTGGGTGCTGCTGCGCTATGGCCTCGACGACTTGCTGCTGAAAAGTTTTCAGCGCCCGTGGCTGCATCTGCTGGCCCGGGTGTTGTCGGTGGGGCGCAATTTAGACGCGCCGCGTGGTCAGCGTTTGCGTGAAGCGCTGGAAAGCCTGGGGCCGATTTTTGTCAAGCTGGGGCAGGTGTTGTCCACCCGGCGCGACCTGATGCCGCCCGATATTGCCGACGAGCTGGCGCTGCTGCAAGACCGCGTGCCGCCGTTTGATTCAGCGATTGCCATCGCCACCATCGAGCGTGCTTTTGGCCGTCCGCTGGGCGAGATTTTTGTCTCGTTTGAATCGGTGCCAGTGGCCAGTGCCTCCATCGCCCAAGTCCACTTTGCGGTTTTGCGCGACCGCCAAGGCCAGTTGCACGACGTTGCGGTGAAGGTGCTGCGCCCAGGAATGTTGCCGGTCATCGACAAAGACCTGAGCCTGATGAGGATGATGGCCGGCTGGGTTGAGTTGTCGGCCGATGGCAAGCGCCTCAAACCGCGCGAAGTGGTGGCCGAGTTCGATACCTATTTGCACGACGAGCTGGATTTGGTGCGCGAGGCCTCCAACGCGGCGCAGCTGCGGCGCAATATGGAAGGCTTGGACTTGGTGGAGATTCCCGTCATCCATTGGGATTTTTGCCATCCTGAGGTGATGGTGATGCAGCGCATGAAGGGCGTGCCCATCAGCCAAGTCGAGCGCTTGCGCCAAGCCGGTGTCGATATTCCGAAGCTGGCACGCGATGGCGTGACGATTTTCTTCACGCAGGTGTTTCGCGACGGTTTTTTCCATGCCGACATGCACCCCGGCAATATCCAAGTCAGCTTGGAGCCAGAGACGTTTGGCCGCTATATCTCGCTGGACTTTGGCATCGTTGGCACGCTGACCGAGTCGGACAAAGAGTATTTGGCGCAAAACTTTGTCTCGTTCTTTCGCCGCGACTACAAGCGCGTGGCTGAGCTGCACATTGAAAGCGGCTGGGTGCCGCCCGAGACGCGGGTGAATGATTTGGAGTCGGCGATTCGCACCGTCTGCGAGCCGTACTTTGACCGGCCATTGAAAGAAATCTCGCTCGGCATGGTGCTGATGCGCTTGTTTCAGACCTCGCGGCGCTTTCAGGTGGAGATTCAGCCGCAGCTGGTGCTGCTGCAAAAAACCCTGCTCAATATTGAAGGCTTGGGTCGCCAGCTCGACCCCGATTTGGATTTGTGGAGCACGGCCAAGCCGTTTTTAGAGACGTGGATGCTCAACCAAATGGGCCCGCAGCGCCTGATCAACGACTTGAAGGCCGAGGCGCCGCACTACGCCAAACTGCTGCCCGAACTGCCGCGCCTGTTGCACAACTATTTGCGCCACCCGCCCGGCCAGCAAGAGCAGCGCGAGCTGCGCGAATTGCTGAAAGAGCAAAAACGCACCAACCAGTTGCTGCAAAGCTTGGTCTATGGCGGTGTCGGCTTTGTGCTGGGCTTGCTGGTGATGCAGTGGGTGGTAAGGGTGAAGATTTTTTAGGCGGTCATTGGCGCTGATAATGCGCGGCGTTTTTCTTTCTTGATTTACCTTGCCCTGCCGGAGCCGCGCATGTTGGTCGCCTTTATCGTCCTGTACCTCGCCGTGTCGGTGGCTATTGGCTTGTATGCCGCCACGCGCGTTCACAACACTGCTGATTACGCCGTTGCCGGGCGCAGTTTGCCACTAGCGATGGTTGTAGCCACTACGTTTGCCACGTGGTTTGGCTCAGAGTTGGTGTTGGGTGTGTCGGCACGATTTGTCGATGGCGGCCTGAGTGAGGTGGTCGAAGACCCGTTTGGTGCCTCGATGTGCTTAGTGCTGGTGGGGCTGTTTTTTGCCTATCGGCTGTACCAAAAAAACCTCATCACGCTGGGCGACTATTACCGCCAGCGCTTTGGCCGCACGGTAGAGGTGGTGTGCTCGGGCATCATCATTTTTAGCTACTTGGGTTGGGTGGCGGCGCAAATTACGGCGCTAGGGCTGGTCTTTAACCTCATTACCCAAGGCGCTATGCCCGTGACGGGCGGTATGGTGCTGGGCACGCTGATTGTGCTGCTCTACACCTTGTATGGCGGAATGTGGTCGGTGGCGATGACAGATTTTGTGCAGATGATTGTGATTGTGCTCGGCTTGGCTTTGATTGCTTGGTTTGCTGCTGACTTGGCGGGCGGTGCCGGCAAGGTGGTTGAATTTGCCGCGCGTGAGGGCAAGTTTCGTTTTTTCCCGGTCGATGGCGGTCTGAAGGAATGGACGTTTTTTGTCGCCGCTGCCATCACCATGATGCTCGGCTCGATTCCCCAGCAGGACGTGTTTCAGCGCGTGATGTCTTCCGACAGCGCCCGCACCGCGCGCATTGGTCCGGTGATTGGCGGGCTGTTGTATTTGCTGTTTGCGTTTGTGCCGATGTTTGTCGTCACCGCCGCCGTTATCGTCATGCCTGAAACAGCCCAAGAGCTGCTCAAGGATGATCCGCAAAAAGTGCTGCCAACGCTGGTGATGGAGCGTATGCCGTTGGCGCTGCAAATTGCCTTTTTTGGTGCGCTGTTGTCGGCCATCATGTCAACTGCCTCGGCGACGCTACTGGCACCGTCCACTACCTTTGTCGAAAACATGCTGCGCAATTTGCGCCCTGGCATGAGCGACGCTGCCACGCTCAAAGCGATGCGGGTGTCGGTGGTGGTGTTTACCGCCATCGTGCTGGTGTACGCCATCACCATGCAGGGCACGTCGATTTATGAAATGGTCTCAGGTGCTTACCAAGTGCCGCTAGTGGGCGCGTTTGTGCCGCTGGTGTTTGGCCTGTACTGGGCGCGAGCCACTACGCAAGGGGCGCTGTGCGCTGTGGTGCTAGGTTTGAGTGTGTGGTTGTTGTTTATCGCTACGCCGGCACTGGCAGAGGCGTTTCCGCAGCAACTGGCCGGCGTATTAGCGGCATTAATTGGCATGGTGGCTGGTTCGCTACTGCCGCAGTGGACTTTAAATCGCCAAGGCCATGTCCACCACTACGAAGGATCAGCAAGTTAAGTGGCGCTTTGGCGTGCAGGTTAAAGCGCTGGTGGCGCATGGGCTGCAACAGCGCAGCCGCCTATAATCGAAAGCTTTGCTTATCTCCCCTCAAACGACATGCCTATATACGCCTACAAATGCGGCTCCTGTGGCCATGCCAAGGATGTGCTGCAAAAAATGTCTGCCCAGCCGCTCACCACTTGCCCCGAGTGCGGCGCTGAGGCCTTTACCAAACAACTGACTGCGGCGGGATTTCAGCTCAAGGGATCGGGTTGGTACGTGACTGATTTTCGTGGTGGTAACACTGGCTCGGGTGCTGCCTGTGTCGCGTCCGAAGCCTCCTCCAGCGCAAACGACAGCGCCGCCGCTCCAGCACCTAAAGAAATATCGGACAGCGCCGCTGCCACTGCTGCTACAGCGGTTAAAGCTCCCTCGGCTGTTTCAGCTGCGCCAGCAACCCCCAGCGCTAGCTGACACGATTACCCTCGGTTATTGCATGGCGCATTTTCGTAAATGGCTGTTTACCGGTTTGCTGGTGATTGTTCCCGGCGCGATCACGCTGGCCGTGCTCAACTGGATTGTCGGCTTGCTCGACCAAACCTTGCTGATCCTGCCCGAGGCTTGGCACCCCGATCGGCTGCTGGGCTTTCATATCCCCGGCTTTGGCGTGTTGCTGACATTGGGGATTTTGCTCACCGTCGGTGGCACCGCCAGCAACTTTGCGGGGCGCAAGCTGGTGCAGTGGGGCGATGCGCTGGTCAGCCGCATTCCGGTGGTGCGCTCGATTTATTCCAGCGTCAAGCAAGTCTCTGACACGCTGTTTTCTGAAAGCGGCAACGCTTTTCGCACCGCGGTGCTAGTGCAGTGGCCGCGTGAAGGCGTGTGGACGGTGGCCTTCATCACCGGTGCGCCCAGTGGTGAAGTGGCCGCTTTGCTGCACGATGAGTTTGTCAGCGTTTACGTGCCGACCACGCCCAACCCCACCGGGGGCTATTTTGTGATGGTGCGCAAAAGCGATTGTGTCGAGCTGGACATGAGCGTCGATGCCGCGCTGCGCTACATCGTTTCTATGGGTGTCGTTGCTCCCGGCGACCCGGTGCTCAGCGCCCCACCCCGTTAATTTTTTAATCCTTTTGCGCTGACAACGGCGCTGGAAAACTGCCATGGCTATGCGTTCCCACTATTGCGGTCTTGTGACCGAAGCCCTGTTGGGCCAAACCGTCACCCTGTCGGGCTGGGTGAACCGCCGCCGCGACCATGGCGGCGTGATTTTTATCGACCTGCGCGACCGCGAAGGCTATGTGCAAATCGTCTGCGACCCCGATCGCGCCGAGATGTTCAAAGTCGCCGAAGACGTGCGCAACGAGTTTTGCGTCCAAGTCAAAGGCTTGGTGCGCGCCCGCCCCGAGGGCACGACCAACGACAACTTGGCCAGCGGCAAAATTGAAGTGCTGTGCCACGAGCTGAATGTGCTCAACGCCTCGGTCACGCCACCATTCCAAATCGACGACGAGAACCTGTCGGAGACGACGCGCCTAACGCACCGCGTGCTCGACCTGCGCCGTCCGTACATGCAAAACAACCTGCGGCTGCGCTACAAAGTGGCGATGGAAGTGCGCAAGTTTTTGGACACCCAAGGCTTTATCGACATCGAAACGCCGATGCTGACCAAGAGCACGCCCGAAGGCGCGCGCGATTATTTGGTGCCCAGCCGCGTCCACGACGGCCAGTTTTTTGCGCTGCCGCAATCGCCCCAGTTGTTCAAACAATTGCTGATGGTGTCCGGCTTTGACCGCTACTACCAAATCACCAAGTGCTTCCGCGACGAAGACTTGCGCGCTGACCGCCAGCCCGAATTTACGCAGATCGATATTGAAACCTCGTTCTTGGACGAGCAAGAAATCCGCGATCTGACGCAAGCCATGATCAAAACCGTGTTCCAAAACACGCTGAACGTCGATTTGGGCGACTTTCCGGTGATGACCTACCAAGAAGCCGCGCAGCGCTTTGGCTCCGACAAGCCCGACCTGCGCGTCAAGCTCGAATTCACCGAGCTGACCGAAGTGATGAAGGCGGTGGACTTCAAGGTGTTTGCTGGCGCGGCCAACATGAAAAATGGCCGTGTCGTCGCCCTGCGCGTGCCCGGTGGCGCGGTCGAAGGCAGCGGCCTGTCACGCAGCGAGATCGATGCTTACACCGAGTTCGTCAAAATTTACGGTGCCAAGGGCTTGGCTTACATCAAGGTCAACGACTTGGCCAAAGGCCGTGACGGCTTGCAGTCGCCCATCGTTAAAAACATCCAAGACAGCGTGCTGACCGAGGTGCTAGAGCGCACCGGCGCACAAAACGGCGACCTTCTGTTTTTTGGTGCTGACAAAGAAAAAATCGTCAACGACGCCATTGGCGCGCTGCGCATCAAAATCGGCCACAGCGAGTTTGGCAAGAAAAACGGCCTGTTCGACGACCGCTGGGCACCGCTGTGGGTGGTGGACTTTCCGATGTTCGAGCACGACGAAGAAAACGACCGCTGGGTTGCCGTACACCACCCGTTCACCGCGCCGAAAGACGGCCACGAAGACTACATGGCGACCGCGCCGGAGAAGTGCATCTCCAAGGGCTACGACATGGTGTTGAACGGCTGGGAAATGGGCGGCGGCTCGGTGCGTATCCACCGCGCTGACGTGCAGCGCAAAGTGTTCGACGCGCTGAAAATCACGCCCGAAGACGCGCAGCAAAAATTCGGCTTCTTGCTGGATGCGTTGCAATACGGCGCGCCCCCGCACGGCGGCTTGGCCTTTGGCCTGGACCGCATCGTCACCATGATGACCGGCGCCGAGTCGATCCGCGACGTGATCGCCTTCCCCAAAACCCAGCGCGCCCAGTGCCTGCTGACGCAAGCGCCATCGCCGGT
Organism: Giesbergeria sp.; assembly: GCA_041798325.1. GTDB lineage: Bacteria > Pseudomonadota > Gammaproteobacteria > Burkholderiales > Burkholderiaceae_C > Simplicispira. The sequence goes on along the minus strand of JBHCAP010000023.1, from coordinate 22,777 downwards.
GGACGAGAAGCAGCTGCGCGAATTGCACATTCGTCTGCGCAATCTGGATGCGGCCAAGCCGGTCTGATCGCCGCCACCCAATCTATAGATAATTGATACTGTTTTTAGCCTCTATCCCTTTAAACACGTGCGCTAGTAGCTATCATTTTTGATTAGCTGTGTGACTGGGCTGGGCTGGGATGGGCACAATCAAAGGGCACCTGCGGGTGCCCTTTTTTATGGAAGTCGCAATGGAAAAACCGCTGTCAAGGTCGCAGGCGCTGGCCAGCAAACTTATGTTTACCGCGCTGTGCCTGCTGCGCGATAAAGGTGCTGCTATCAAAGCCGCCGCGCTTTTGGATGCGCTTGGAGAAAAGCTAACTTTTGATGACTGGGCGCTGGAGCTGATTGAAAGCAATGGTTTGCCGCGCTGGCGTATGTATGCCCAATTTTTTTCTGTGGATGCGGTGAAAGCTGGGTTTTTGCTCAAAGACCGGGGAATGTGGAGCCTGACAGAGAGTGGAAAGCAAGCTTTGTTGCTGGGTGAACGCGGCTATTTTTTCAAGGCGCAACAAGGCTACAAATCTTGGAAAGCGGCTCAGCTGCCAGATTCGGCGGTAAGCAAAGTGTTGGGCGGTCTAGTTGCTGCCGCAGAGGTGGAGGTGGAGACGCTTCCCCCTGAAGTTCGGCTGGAAACGCTCAAGCGCGAAGTCGATAGCGCACTGGCTGCCGAGATTTTGGCAAACATCAAGTCTTGCTCACCCGTCTATTTCGAGCGCTTGGTCGTGCAGCTGATGATCCAAATGGGCTACGGCGGCAGCCGCGAAGAAGCTGGCAAAGCCGTTGGCCGCAGTGGGGACGGCGGCATCGACGGCATCATCAACGAAGACCGGCTGGGCTTGGACGCCATCTACCTGCAAGCCAAGCGCTGGGAAGGCGTGGTCGGGCGGCCAGAAATCATGCGCTTTGTCGGTGCTTTGGCCGGTCAGCGCGCCACCAAAGGTGTCTTCATCACCACCTCGCGCTTTACGCAAGAAGCCAAAGACTACGCCAGCACCAGCCAATACAAAGTGGTGCTGATGGATGGCGAGCGGCTGGCCGATTTGATGATTGAGCACGATTTAGGCGTGTCGGTTGCCGCTACCTACCACCTCAAGCGCATCGATTCCGACTTTTTCAGCGAGGACTGAACTGGAGAGGGTGTTGGTTCATCCTCCAAGACCGGGGCTATCGCCAAGCTGCCACAATTTGCCACATGACCACACTGCTCAATGACTCCAGCATTCTGCGGGTTGCCACTTACAACATCCACAAAGGCGTGCAAGGCATTGGCCCGGCGCGGCGCTTGGAAATTCACAACTTGGGGCACGCGGTCGAGCAGCTCGATGCCGACATCGTTTGCCTGCAAGAAGTGCGCAAGATGAACCGCAGCGAGGCGCTGTACTTCAAGCGCTGGCCAAAGGTGTCGCAGGCCGAGTTTTTGGCGCCCGAGGGCTACTCCTCGGTGTACCGCACCAACGCCTTTACCAAGCACGGCGAGCATGGCAATGCGCTGCTGACGCGCTGGCCAGTCATCGGCCACCAGCACGAAGACATCTCCGACCACCGTTTTGAGCAGCGCGGCCTGCTGCATGTGCAGGTGGACATCCAAGGCAAGCACGTCCACGTCATCGTGGTGCATTTGGGGCTGATTGCCGGCAGCCGGGTGCGCCAAGTGCAGCGCATTCGCCAGTTCATTGAGCGCGAAATCCCCGATCACGCACCGCTCATCGTGGCGGGTGACTTCAACGACTGGGGCTTGCAAATCAAAACCGCCTTGGCGCGCTTTGGGCTGATTGAGTTTGATGCGACGCAGGCGCTCACCTTTCCGGCACGCCTGCCGCTGGTGCAGCTGGACCACATTTATGTGCGCGGCCTGACGCCGCTGGGGCTGAAGGTGCCGCGCGGGCGCATTTGGTGGCGTATGTCGGACCACCTGCCGCTGATTGCCGAGTTTCAGGTCTAACGCACGACACCGGAGCGGTAGTTGAAGCAGGGCTTAGACCTCGGTGACGGCCATCGCGTGCATTTACTACAAGGCGCGCAGGAGCTGTTTCCAGCGCTGATCTGCGCAATGGACTCAGCCCAAGTTGCTATCCAGCTTGAAACCTATATTTTTGATGTCAGCGGCAGCGCTGCTGGAGTGGCTGCCGCGCTGGTGCGGGCGGCGCAGCGCGGCGTACACACCTGCGTGCTGGTTGATGGCTTTGGTACCGCTCCATTGCCCAGCGACTGGGCGGCGCGTTTTCAGGCAGCCGGGGTTCACTACCAGGTGTATTCACCGCTAGGGCGATTTGGCTTGCTGCTACCCCAGCGCTGGCGGCGTCTGCACCGCAAGCTGTGCGTGGTTGACCGGCAGATTTTGTTTTGCGGTGGCATCAACGTGCTGGACGATTTTTATGACCCCAACCACGGCGCGCTGGCCGCGCCGCGTTTTGATTTTGCTGTGCAGCTGCGTGGCCATTTGGTTGTTCAGGCCAGCGATGCCATGGAAAAGTTGTGGCAGCGGATGCAGGCTGTCAGCGATATACGCCACCACCACCTCAGCGATACCCTGCGTGCGCTGCGCGCGCTGCGTGCGACCAGCGCCGCACAACGAGCTGCACGCCAGCCGCCGCCTGGCCGTATGCGCGCGGTGCTGGTGCTGCGCGACAACTTACGCCACCGCGCGCGGATTGAAAAAGCCTATCTGCGCGCTATCGGCTTGGCGCGTGAAGAAATCATCATCGCCAACGCTTACTTTCTGCCCGGGCGCAAACTGCGCCGCGCTTTGATACTGGCAGCGCAGCGCGGCGTGCGGGTGCGCTTGCTGCTGCAAGGGCGCTATGAATACTTCATGCAATACCACGCGGCGCGCCCGGTGTATGGCGTGCTACTGGCAGCCGGGGTGGAAATCTACGAGTACGCGCCCAGCTTTTTGCACGCCAAAGTGGCAGTGATGGACGCGCAGACCACGTACCCGTGGGCCACGGTTGGCTCGTCCAACCTCGACCCGCTGTCGCTGCTGCTGGCGCGCGAGGCCAATGTCGTCATTGAAGAGACGCGCTTTGCCCAAAACCTGCACCAGCGCTTGGTGCGCGCCATGGAAAACGCAGGCCAACGGATTGCCCCCGCCCGCTACGCGCTGCGTCCGTGGCGCAAGCGCGTGCTGGACTGGGTGGCGTTTGGCGCTATGCGGGCAGCGCTGTGGGTGGCAGGGAAAAACTATTGATAGTTGATTTACAGATGTACCGCTGCCGGTGCCGCTTGCCCTTTTTTATTATAAAAATTGATAGCTGCTAGCGCCCGCCCCATAAGGGCTAGAGGCCGTTTTTATCTAAAAACAGCGCCCCTCCATCGTCTGAGCGGACGATGACCACGCGGCAGGGGCACCAAAGAATGCCAAACATCGCTGCGGCGGCGACGTTATCGCCCCAGCGCCACCTCTGAGGAGTTGTTTCATGCCCCCTATCGCCTGCTGCCGGCGCAGCCACGACGCACCGCTGCACCAGCGCCCGACAGGCCGACGATGAGCAGCGCGCCCCCTGAAACGGCACCACAACAAGCCGCCGCGCACAGCCGCTACATCCTGACGCTGCTGACGGTGATGTCGGCGCTGGCGTTCATGGACCGGCAAATTTTGTCGGTGCTGATTGAGCCGGTAAAACTCGAATTTGGCCTGTCAGACCTGCAAATTGGCTTGATCACTGGGCTGGGCTTTGCCATCACCTTTGGCCTGCTGGGCGTGCCGCTGGGGCGCTTGGCCGACCGGCGCGAGCGGCGCAGTTTGATTGCGCTGTGCCGGGGCTTGGGCGGGCTGATGGCGGCGCTGGGGGCGGCGTCGGTGGGGTTTTGGTCGCTGATGTTCACGCGCTCGGGCGCGGCGCTGAGTGATGCCGGCAGCACGCCGGGTTCGATGTCGATGCTGGCCGATTTGTACCCACCGGCGCAGCGCTCGCGCGCCATGAGCGTGTTTGGCACCGGCGGCAGCATTGGCGCGCTGCTGGCGCTGCTGCTGGGCTCGTGGCTGGCGGAAAACTACGGCTGGCGCGTCACGGTGGTGGTGGCCGGCGCTGGCTCGCTGCTGATGGCGCTGGTGCTGCTGCTGACGGTGCGCGAGCCGCTGCGCCAAGCCACAGCGCACGCCGCGCCGGCTGCTGGCGTAGCGCAACCCGGCGCCGTCGCTGCGATTTGGGCCGAGCCAGTGACGCGCTGGCTGGTGATTGGCGTGGCGTTTACGCTGCTGGCGGCGTACTCGTTTGGCACTTGGAACATTGCGCTGATGGTGCGCCACCACGGCCTGTCGCTGCAACAGGCGGGCTGGATTTCGGGCGCCTCGGCCATCAGCTCGATTACGGGCAGTTTGGTCTCGGGCGCGCTGACCGATCGGATGGTGCAGCGCGACTTGCGCTGGCAACTGGGCGTGCCGCTGGTCGGGCTGGTGCTGTCGCTGGTCAGTGGCGTGGCTTATTTGCTGTTGCCTGCGGGCACGCTGCCGATTGCGACGGTGTTGATGGTGTTGTTTGCGTTTTTTCTGCCGTGGTGGGCCGCGCCCAGCTACGCTGCTATCAGCATCGTCACGCCCAACCAGCGCCGCGCCACCGCCAATTCGATGGTGCTGCTGGCTGGGGCTATCGTCGGCAATGGCCTCGGGCCCATCTTGACCGGCTGGCTGAGCGATGTGCTCAACGCCAGCTTGGGCGGCGACGGTTTGCGCTACGCCATGCTGGGCATGGTCAGCATGATTTTGGTCGGGATTTTTGCGTTTTTCCGCGCCATGCGGGCGTATCCGCAGGCGTATCGCAACGCCCATTCAAGCAGTAATGCTTTACAGCCACCACGTGGTTGACTACGCTGCACAGGGCGTACTGCAACGCTTATCCCACCCTGAGAAAGGCATCTTCAATGACTTCTGCTGCCACCACCACCCAGCCGCGCTGGAAAATGATTTATCTGGCCAAGCGCAACCCTGCACTGGCCGCCGACGACTTTGCCCAAGCGTGGCGCGAACATGCTGCACTGGGTAAGCAATGCACCAACGTGCGCGACAAAGTGCTGGGGGTGCAGCAATGCACCCGCCTGCGCAGTGATGGCGCAGAAGACGCCAAGCTGCACGGTGCCAGCACGGACTACGACGGCGTCAATTTGCTGCAACTGCGCGATTTGGACGTGGCCACCGACATTTGGAATGACCCCGAGACGCTGGCCATCATGCGACCCGATGAGCCGCGCGTGTTCTCAACCTATGTGCGCGATTTCACGCTGGTGTGCAGCGAACAGGTGCTGCGCGACGCGCCGGCCTGCCCCGTAGCGGTGTTTGGCTTTTTGCGCCGCAACCCCAGCGTCAGCAAAAATGCTTTTGACGCGGCTTGGAACGATGGCCCCAAAGAGGCTTGGCTCAGCGCAGCAGCACTGGATAAAGCCCGGCGCGTGGTACATAACCACGTGGTGCAAACGCCGCCCGAGGGCTACGAGTTCGACGGCATTGCCGAGTGGTGGTTTGACAGCGCCGATGCCGCCCGCGCCGCCTTTGCCGACAGCCGCAGCGCCGCGCCTACAAGCGATGGCCTGGTAGATATGCGCAGCAAAGCGCGCGATCTGCGCTGCCAACTGCCTGCGCCGTACAGCGTGCTGGTGGACTTGAAGCAGTCGGTGTTTATGTTCACCGAAGTGACGCACCAGCGCCCCTGAATCGCGCCCATAAAAAAACCCGCCTGAACTGCAGCAGCGCTGCAGCCCAAGGCGGGAAGGCGATTGCCCAGTTAAATCGCGTTAAATCGCTTTATGAATGCCGGCACTGCCGGCATTTGTCATGGCTTGCGTTGATTACGCTTGCGCCGCTGCCATCGCAGCCGCACCGCGCTCGCTGTAGGGCGTAGCGCCGCGCGGCACGTACAGGCCTTCGCACTGCTCCAAATACTCGTGCTTTTTGGCGCGCGGGTTGTAGAACTGCTTGTACCAAACGCGCGCCTTCATGAAGGGGCCGTCGCTCGGAATGAACAGGCCGTTCAGGCACGGCGCTTTGTTGGTCCAGACTTCAAAGTCTTGCGCAAACGCCAAGCGGCTAGCCTCTTGGAACTGGCGTGCGCCAACCAAGTCAGCGGTGGTGACTTGGGCGTTGCCACCGGGCGATTTGACAATCAGCGAGTGCCACACTTTGATGGTGCCGTCGTCCACCGGGGTGTGCATGATCAAGAGCACGGTTTCAAACATGCCGGTCAGCATCGAAATCAACACACCGGGGCCGTGATAGACGGTGTCGGTGTAGAGGGTGCTGTTTTCTGCGTCAGCGCCAACCAGCGTGCGGTGGCCGCCGCATTGGCGCTGAATGGCGTGGTGGCCTTTGAATTCGTTCTCGTAGCGCTCGACGGTCGAGCCGTGGATGGGGCTGAGGTGGCCGTAGTCGGTGATGTTGTCAATCACTTCTTGCGGGTGCTGCTTCAGGATACCCAGATGGTCCCAGTGGCCGCGCACCCACGAGGTGTCGTCCCACTGCGGCAGGCTGGGGTGCTCCCACTCGGGCGCGCCGTTTTCGGGGTCGTGCCAGACCCAAATCGCGCCCAAGCTCTCGACCACCGTCCAGCTCTTGACGCTGGCGGCGACCGGAATCGCGCCGTCGTGGTAGGGGATGTCGTCGCACTTGCCGTCCGGGCCAAAGCGCCAAGCGTGGTAGGGGCAACGAATGCCGTCACCTTCGACGTTGCTGCCGCCGCCGTCGAGCACCACATACGAGGTGGTGTTGGGCGCTGCCAAGTGGGTTTTCATGTGCGGGCAGTAAGCGTCCAGCAAAATCACTTTGCCGGTGGCGCGGCCGCGGTACAGCGCAAAGTCTTGGCCAAAAAAGCGCACCGCCAGCGGCTTGTGCGTGTTGAGTTCCTCGGCATCGGCAATCATGAACCAACCACGCGGGTAGGTGAATTCGCCCAGTCGGTATTCCTTGGTCGTGGCCATAAAGTGTCTCCAGACAATGTAGTAGTGGGTTGTGGGGATGTCGGCTATCAATGATGGTTTTGCCGCCCGCCGCTGACATACCCTGTTTGGACGATAGGCGCGCACCAGCTGATGCAGCGCAAATCGCCCGGCCAGCTAGTGCATTTGGACGATGCACCGCTGGCTTGGCAAAAGCCAGCGTTAAACCAGCGTTAAACCAGCGGAGCCAATTGGTGATAAAAACAACCGGCTGCATTTAAACGCTCTGCGTGTTGAGTTGTGACATGTAAGCAATGCGCTCGCGGTAGGCGTTCATCGCCATGCCCATCAGCACGGCGGTGGGAATCATCAACAGCATTACCGCCATCAGCGACCAGCGCAGGCCTTGCACGCCAAACATCGGCGTTAGCAAATCGCTGACCATGCCCGTCACCAACGGGCCGCCACCCACGCCAAACAGCGTGATAAAAAAGCCCAGCAGCGCGGCCGCCACGCTGCGCTCGTTGGAGCCGACCATGTGGCTGATCGCGCTGTACGACAGCGACGGCCACCAGCTGGCAAAAAAGCCAAATGCCAGCGCAAACGCCAATGCGTGCGGAATGCGCAGGCTGCCCCACATCCAGCCGCCCTCGGTTGGCCACATGAAAAAAGTCAGGGCGCAGGGAATCGACACAATCACACCCAGCATCGGCAGACCAATCTGCCAGCGCACATCGCGCGACACCAAGCGGTCGCACAACCAGCCGCTGAACAGCGCCCCGGCCACCGCGCCAACACCGCTGGCCACGCCAAACAGCAAGCCCGCGTGAGAAATGCTTATCTCGTGGGTGCGCACCAAAAAGCTCGGCGTCCACACGCCATAACCGTAGCCAGCCACCCCAGCCAAACCACAGGCCAACGACAGGCGGCGAAAGGCCTTGATGGCCAGCAAGCGGCGCACCTGCGTCCACAGCGACTCGCTGGGCAGTTGCTGGATTTTTTCCATCGCCGCAGCCGTTTCAAAGCCACCGCGCTTGGGCTCGCGCACAAACAAATAGACCAGCAACGCCAACAACAAGCCCGGCACGCCAAACCAAATAAACGTCGCGCGCCAGCCGTAGTGCTGCGCAATCCAGCCGCCAAAGGCCAGCCCGACAATCACCCCCAAATGCGGCCCCATCATGAACAGGCTAATCATGAAAGAACGCTGCTTGGGCGGGTACAAGTCCGACACCAGCGACACCGACGGTGCCATGCCGCCGGCCTCGCCAATCGCCACCGACATCCGCGCCAGCAGCAACTGCCAAAACTGCCCGGCAAAGCCGCAGGCCATCGTCGCCAAGCTCCACAGCGCGCAGGCGATGGCGACAATGCCACGGCGGTTGTAGCGGTCGGCCAGTTTGCCCACCGGCACGCCCAAGGCGGCGTAGAGCAAACCAAACGCCAAGCCAGTCAGCAGCCCCATTTGCGAGTCGCTAGCGCCAAACTCTTGCTTGATCGGCTCAATCAAGATGGCAATGACTTGGCGGTCAATGTAAGAAAAGATGTAAACCAGCGCCAATAGCGCCAGGCTCAGGTGGGTGCGCCAAGTGACGCTGGGTGGGGCTTGCAGGTTCATGGCCTGATATTCGCCGGGCAGTGGGGTGCGCGCCATCGTCTTTTCAGACTAAGCCAGACAAAACCGGCACCGCTAGGATGCAGCTTCGTGCCACCTTCACGCCAAAAAAACACCTTTTCGGAGACCTGATGACCGCCACCCACGCCCCCACCACCCCCACAGCCGCCGCGATGGCCACCCTGCTGCAAGCGCAGCAAAGCGCCTTCCGCAGCGCCGGCGCAGTCAGCGCCGCCACGCGCAAAGCGCGCCTGCAGCGCGCCATCGACATGCTGGTGCAATACAGCGACGCGCTGTGCGCGGCGATGGGCGAGGACTTTGGCGGCCGGCCAGTGGTGTTTTCGATGATGAACGACGTGGTCGGCTCGCTGGGTTCGCTCAAGCACGCACGCGACCACTTTGAGGCGTGGATGCCCGACCAGCCGCGCCCCAGCGTCGCGCCGTTTGACAACTTTGGCGCCACCGCGTGGGTGCGCTTTCAGCCCAAGGGCGTGGTCGGCATCATTGGCACGTGGAACGCGCCGATTTTTACGCTGCTCTCGCCGCTGGCCTGCGCCTTTGCCGCCGGCAACAGCGCCATCTTGAAGCCCTCGGAAATTGCCCCGCGCACCGCCAAAGTGCTGGCGCAGGCGGTGGCCGAATTCTTCGACCCGACCGTGCTCACCGTCGTCACCGGCGGCCCCGAGGTGGCGGCCGAGTTCTCGCACCAGCCGTTCAACCACTTGGTGTTCACCGGCTCGACCGCCGTGGGCAAGCTCATCATGGCCGCCGCCGCCGAGAACTTGGTGCCCGTCACGCTGGAGCTGGGCGGCAAGTCGCCGGTGCTGGTTGGCCAAAGCGCCGACATCGCCAACGCCGCCGAGCGCATTGCGGTGGGCAAAAGCGCCAACTCCGGCCAGCTGTGTGTTGCGCCCGACACGGTGTGGGTACACGCGTCGCAGACCGAAGCCTTCATCGCCGCGCTGCAAAGTTTTTACGCCGGCCTGTACCCGACGATTGCCGACAACAACGACGTCACGCCGGTGGTGAACCAGCGCCACTTGGTGCGCGTCGAGTCCTACATTGACGACGCCAGCGAGCGCGGCGCGCGCGTGGTCATTGCCGGTGACAGCTCCAGCTCCAGCTCCAGCGCCAACGCGGCCGAGTCGCGCCGTATGCCGCTGCGCATCGTCGTCAACCCGGCAGCCGACAGCGTGATTGCCCAGCACGAAATTTTTGGCCCGGCGCTGGTGCTGCGCAGCTACAGCGTCCTCGCTGATGCCGTGGCCGAGATCAACGCCGGCGAGCGCCCGCTGGCGCTGTACTACTTTGGCAGCGACGCCGGCGAGCAGCAATGGGTGCTGGACCACACGCTCTCGGGCGGTGTCTCCATCAACGACGTGACCATGCACCCGGCGCTGCACGACGCGCCGTTTGGCGGCGTTGGCGCTTCGGGCATGGGGCATTACCACGGCCACGAAGGCTTTTTGGAGTTCAGCCACGCGCGCAGCGTTTACAGCGCCGGCGGCCACGACCCGCGCCGCGAATGGGGCATGTTGCCGCCCTACACCGAGGCGTTTGAGCAAATGATCCGCGCCGCTGTCACGCCGTAAATCCGCCTGAAACCAGCCCCAAACCTGCCTATTTTTTAAACCGCTTTATGACCGATATGACTTCCAACACCTCTAACGCCTCTGGCACCTCGCAGTTTTCTTTAACCGGCCAAGTCGCCATCGTCACCGGCGCGGGCAAAGGCATTGGCCGCGCCTGCGCGCTGGCACTGGCACGCGCCGGTGCCGACGTGGCGCTGGCCGCGCGCACCCAAGCCGACCTTGACGCGGTAGCGGCGGAAGTGCGCGCGCTGGGGCGCAAAGCCATCGCCGTCGCCGGCGACATCAGCGACGAAGCCAGCATGGACACGCTGGTGGCGCGCACCCTGGCCGAGCTGGGCAAAGTGACGATTTTGGTCAACAACGCCGGCGGCTCTGGCCCCAACCACCCGATGAAAATGACCGGTGCCGAGTTCAGCGCGGTGCTGGCGTGGAACGTCACGCCGGCGTATTTGATGATCCAAAAAACCGCCCAAGCGATGAAAGACGCCGGCGGCGGTGCGGTGGTGAACATCTCGTCGGTGGCCGCCCGCTACGCGCAGAAAAACTTCAGCGCCTACAGCGCCGCCAAGGCCGCGCTGAACCAAATGACGCGCAACTTGGCGCAAGACTTTGGCCCCGCCGTGCGCATCAACGCCGTCGAGCCGGGCACCATCCTGACCGACGCTTTGGCGCCGTTTTTGACGCCCGAGCGCACCGAGCGCATGAACCAAAGCACGCCACTGGGCCGCTTGGGCCAGCCCGACGACATCGCCAACGCGGTGCTGTTTTTGTCGTCGCCAGCGGCCAGCTGGATCACCGGCAAAGTGCTGGGCGTGGACGGCGGCGTTGAAGCGCCGAACTTCTAAACCCGTTGTTCATCATTTAAATTGATAGCTGCTAGCGCACGTATCCATTGGCTTTCAGATAGAAAACCAGCTGAAAGCGTTTAAACACCTGCGCTAGCAGCTATAAAAAAAGAGCGCCGTTTTTGCGGCGCTCTTTTTGTTGGGGGCGAGAAAGCTGCTTACAGCGCGTTCACCAGCTCCGGCACGGCGGTAAACAAATCGGCCTCTAAGCCGTAATCGGCCACCGAGAAGATTGGCGCCTCCGGGTCTTTGTTGATGGCGACGATGACTTTGCTGTCCTTCATGCCGGCCAAGTGCTGGATGGCACCCGAGATGCCGACGGCCACATACAACTGCGGCGCGACAATTTTGCCGGTTTGGCCGACTTGCAGGTCGTTGGGTGCGTAGCCGGCATCGACCGCAGCGCGGCTGGCTCCCATTGCGGCGCCCAGCTTGTCGGCCAGCGGCTCCATCACGGCGTCAAACTGCTCTTTGCTGGCCAGCGCGCGGCCACCGGAGACGATGATTTTGGCAGCGGTCAGCTCGGGGCGGTCGTTTTTGGTCATCTCGCGGCCAACGAAGCTGCTTTTGCCTGCGCCGGCTGCGGCGGCGGCGGTTTCCACCGCTGCGCTGCCACCGGTGGCGGCGGCGGCGTCAAAGCCGGTGCTGCGCACGGTGATGACTTTGGTCGCGTCGCTGCTTTGCACGGTGGCAATGGCGTTGCCGGCGTAAATCGGGCGCTCGAAGGTGTCGGCGCTGATCACTTTGGTGATTTCGCTGATTTGCGCTACGTCCAATTTGGCGGCCACGCGCGGCGCGACGTTTTTGCCCGCAGCGGTGGCCGCAAACAAGATGTGGCTGTAGTTGGCGGCGAGCGCTAGCACTTGCGCGGCGACGTTTTCAGCCAGCGCGTCGGCCAAATCGGCGCTGTCGGCATGGATGACTTTGGCCACGCCGGCGATTTGCGCTGCGGCTTGGGCAGCGGCTGCGGCGTTGTGGCCGGCGACCAGAACGTGTACTTCGCCACCGCAAGCGAGCGCGGCGGTGACGGTGTTGAGCGTGGCGCCTTTGATCGTGGCGTTGTCGTGTTCGGCAATAACCAGTGTGGTCATGTTCGGCTCCTTAAATGACTTTGGCTACGTTTTTGAGTTTCTCGACCAGCGTGGCCACGTCGGGCACTTTGATGCCGGCGCCGCGCTGGGGTGGCTCAGACACTTTGAGCGTTTTGAGGCGCGCTGTCACATCGACACCCAGCTCTTCTGGCGTGACGGTGTCCATCTGCTTTTTCTTGGCCTTCATGATGTTGGGCAGCGTGACGTAGCGCGGCTCGTTCAGGCGCAGGTCGGTGGTAATCACCGCAGGCAAGCTCAAAGAGACGGTTTCGCTGCCGCCATCGACTTCGCGGGTGACTTGCACGCGCTCGCCCGCCACTTCGACTTTGCTGGCGAAGGTGCCTTGGGGCAAGTCGGCCAGCGCAGCGAGCATTTGGCCGGTTTGGTTGGCGTCGTCGTCAATGGCTTGCTTGCCCAAAATAATCAGGCCGGGCTGCTCTTTATCCACCAGCGCTTTGAGCAGCTTGGCCACGGCCAGCGGCTGCAATTCAGCGTCGGTTTGCACAAGAATCGCGCGGTCGGCGCCGATGGCCAGCGCGGTGCGCAGGGTTTCTTGGCACTTGGCGTCACCGCACGAGACGGCGATGATTTCCGTGACGATGCCTTTTTCTTTCAGGCGCACGGCCTCTTCCACCGCGATTTCGTCAAACGGGTTCATGCTCATTTTGACGTTGGCGATGTCCATACCCGTGCCGTCCGACTTGACTCGAACTTTCACGTTGTAGTCAACCACGCGTTTGACGGGGACAAGAATTTTCATGGGTGGCTTCCAAAAAATGGCAAAAAATGGCAAAAACAGCGAGATAGAAAAAATTGCACTCTTCGCTACTGTGGCGCTTTGGGACGACTGCGTCAGCGTCCAAATGGACGATGTTGCAGCACTGGTGCGAATCACAATGGCTGCAGTATTCACTGCACACCACTACACCCCATGAGCAATCCTTTCTACCCGCTGCTTCAGCCCGGACGCATTGGCACCCTGGAACTGCGCAACCGCATCGTCATGGCCCCGATGGGTTCGAATTTTGCCGAGGCGGACGGCACCTGTGGCGAGCGCATCCAGGCGTATTACGAAGCGCGCGCCAAGGGCGGGGCCGGGTTGCTGACGATGGGCGTGTGTTCGGTGGCGTACCCGCACGGCACCAGCGAGCCGTTTCAGGTCGGCATTTCGCGTGACGATTTCATTCCCGGTCTCACCTCTTTGGTAGAGCGCGTACACCGCCACGGCGCCAAAATTGCGCTGCAACTGCACCACGGTGGCAAAACCGCTGCGCTAGACCGGGCGCAGGGGCGCGAAATCTGGGTGCCGTCGCTGCCGAAGATGGTCAAAAACGACATCATGAACGCCATCACGCCGGAAGAGCTATCGACCTTCATCGGCATTGGCCCGCACCCGATTCGGATGCGTGTGATGGACAAGGCCGATATTGCGCAAATGGTCGAATGGTTTGCTGCTGCGGGACTGCGCGCCAAGCAAGCTGGCTTTGACGGCATCGAAATCCACGGTGCCCACACCTATATCTTGGCCGGCTTTTTGTCGCCCTATTACAACCAGCGCGACGACGAGTACGGCGGCCCGCTGGAAAACCGCGCCCGCTTGTTGCTCGACGTGCTGCGCGCCGTCAAAGAGCGCGTTGGCGCTGATTTTCCGGTCTGGGTGCGTTTGGACAGCGAAGAGATGCACACCCCCGGCGGCATCACGCTGCAAGACGCCATTGCCACGGCCAAGCTGTGCGAAGCGGCTGGCGCTGCGGCCATCAGCGTCTCGGCCTACGCCACGCTGACCAAGGGCGTGGACTTTACCGATGCGCCGATTCCGCAAAAGCCAATGGCTTATCTCTCCAACGCCGCCGCCATCAAGGAGGCGGTGAACATCCCCATCATCGCCGCCGGCCGCATCGAACCTGACGAAGCCACCGACGCCATTGCCGAAGAAAAAATCGACTTCGTTGCTATGGCGCGCAAGATGCTGGCCGATCCGGAGATCCCGATCAAACTGGAGCGCAACCGCCCGCAAGACATTCGCCCGTGCATTTATTGCTACGCCTGCGTCAGCGAGATTTTTGTCAACCGCCGCGTCAAATGCTCGGTCAACGCGCAAACCGGCCACGAGTTTGAAGCGCCGATGCTGCCCGTGACCAGTCCGCGCAAGGTGCTGGTGGTCGGCGGCGGCCCCGGCGGCATGGAAGCGGCGCGCGTCGCTGCCGAGCGCGGCCACCGCGTCACGCTGGTCGAACGCAGCGACCGCTTGGGCGGCACGTTGTTCTTTGCCTCGCTGGCCTACCCCGAAAACGGTCGGCTGCTGGACTATTTGCTCGAACAAATGAAGCAGTTGCCAATTGACATCAAGCTGTCCACCGAAGCTACGCCAGCGCTGGTGGCGCAGTTGCAACCCGATGAAATCATCGTTGCCACCGGCGCGCAGCGCGAAGCGCCGTTGATTGCCGGTGTCGAGCAAAAGCACGTGTGGAGCGGCGAAGAGCTGCGCCGCCTGATGACCGGCGACCGCGCCGACGAAATCGCCAAAGCCAAGCTGGGTCTGGCCGAGCGCGCCATGTTCAAGGCCGGCGGCATGCTGCGCGTCACCGACAGCACGCAGGCGCTGCAAAGCCTGTCCAAGCTGTGGATGCCGCTGGGCAAAAAGGTGGTCATCGTCGGCGGCGGTTTGGTCGGGCTGGAGCTGGCCGAGTTCTTGTTAGCGCGTGGCCGCCAAGTAACGGTGCTGGAGCCGGGCAACCGCGCCGGGCGCGAGCTGTCCATCGTGCGCCGCTGGCGCGTGCTGGACGCCGTCACCGGCCACGGCACTTTGAAGCTCAATGCCACCGTACACACCATCACCCGCGACGAAGTGCTGTGGACCGATGGCGATGGCGTCGCCCAGCGCACCAGCGTCGATTCCGTGGTGCTGGCGATTGGCGCGCAGCCGGATGACAAAGTGGCCACCGCGCTGGCCGCCACCGGCATTGCGGTGCAGCGCGTCGGCGACTGCGCCGGCCTGAACTACATCGAAGGCGCAATGCACGGCGGCAACGCGGCTGGGCGCACGGTCTAAACAACCGCGTCATGCACAGGTGCTGCCGGGCAGGCGCGCCTGTTACGCTGTTTGGCTTACCGTTTTGCCCCATCAGCTCGACCATGACCTCTGCCCTCGTTTGGTTTCGCCGCGACCTGCGCTGCCACGACCACGCCGCCCTGCACCACGCGCTGCGCACTGCACAGCGCGTTCACTGCGCCTTCATTTTTGACACCGACATCTTGGACGCGCTGCCCACGCGCTGCGACCGGCGCGTGGACTTCATCCACGCCAGCCTGCAAGAGCTGGACGGCGCGCTGAACGACCTATCACACGCCGGCGGCGGCGCGGGCAGCGGCATTTTGGTGCGCCACGGCCCAGCTATCGAGCGGATCGTGCAACTGGCGGTTTCGCTGGGCGTAACGCAAGTGCTGGCCAACCGCGATTACGAACCCGACGCCATTGCCCGCGACCAAGCCGTCGCCGCACAACTGGCGGCGCACGGCATTGGCTGGGCAGATTTCAAAGACCACGTGGTGCTAGAGCAAAACGAGGTGCTGACCCAAGCCGGCACGCCGTTCAGCGTCTTCACGCCGTACCGCAATGCGTGGCTGAAGCAGGTTGATGCCTTCCAGCTCAAGCCGTATCCCATCGAGCAATACGCCGCCCGCTTGGCGGCCAAGCCCGCCGGCGAAACCCTGCCGCCACTGGCCGCGTTGGGCTTTACGCCGAGCAACTTGGCGCAACTGCCGATTCCCACCGGCACGCACGGCGGCCAGCAACTGCTGGCCGACTTTGCGACGCGCATCAGCGACTACCGCACGGCGCGCGACTTTCCGGCGCGCAAGGGCGTGTCTTATTTGTCGGTGCATCTGCGCTTTGGCACCGTCTCCATCCGCGAAGTCGCGGCGCTGGCAGAGCAGCATAAAAATGCAAGCCAAAGCGGCGAAGGCGCGGCCACGTGGCTGTCTGAATTGGTCTGGCGCGACTTTTATCAGATGATTTTGTGGCAGCACCCGCACGTCGTCAGCCGCGCTTTCAAGCCGATTTATGACCATGTCTCGTGGGACGACGCGCCCGAACTGTGGGCGGCGTGGTGCGAGGCGCGCACGGGCTACCCGCTGGTCGATGCCGCCATGCGCCAGCTGCTGCAAAGCGGCTATATGCACAACCGGCTGCGCATGGTGGTGGCGTCGTTTTTGACCAAAGATTTGGGCATCGATTGGCGCCGGGGCGAACGCTTTTTTGCCCAGCACCTCAACGACTACGACCTCGCTGCCAACAACGGCGGCTGGCAGTGGGCGGCCTCCACCGGCTGTGACGCCCAGCCGTGGTTTCGCATCTTCAACCCGACGACGCAGTCGCAAAAGTTTGACCCGGAGGGGCGCTTCATCCGCCGCTACCTGCCCGAACTGGCGCGCCTGCCAGACAAGTTTTTGCACGCGCCGGCGACGGCCAGCGCGGCGGTGCTGGCCGCAGCCGGCGTGCGCCTCGGCGTGGATTACCCCGCGCCGGTGGTCGAGCACGCCGCCGCGCGCGAACGCACCTTGCAGCGCTTTGGCTTTGCCAGCGCCCACGCCAAAGAGCTGGCCGAGGGCAAGACAAATCCAGTTAATCAGTCACTTTTTGATAGCTAGTAGCGCCCGTATCTATTGGGCTAGAGGCCTAAAAGGCTATAAATTACGCCAAAAACTGCCTTATTTGGGGGCGTATTCTTTTGTCACAAGTCGGCAGGAACCACTGCGTTAGCAGTCCTTCTAAGAGAGTGCTAATATGAATAATTGCTGAGAACAAAGGAGCCCCGAATGACCACTCAAACTGGATCCGCCGCGATGGCTACGACTGCCCTGACCGCTGCCAACCCTTGGTCGCTGGTGCCCGCGCTGGGCAATTTAGATGCCTACATTTCTGCCGTCAACCGCCTGCCGCTGTTGACGCTGGAAGAAGAACAAACCGCCGCCCGCCAGCTGCGCACCAACAACGATGTCGAGGCCGCTGGCCGACTGGTGCTGTCGCACCTGCGCTTGGTGGTGTCGATTGCGCGCCAATATTTGGGCTACGGCCTGCCGCACGGCGACCTGATCCAAGAAGGCAACGTCGGCCTGATGAAGGCCGTCAAGCGCTTTGACCCTGACCAAGGCGTGCGCTTGGTCAGCTACGCCATGCACTGGATCAAGGCCGAGATCCACGAGTACATCCTGAAGAACTGGCGCATGGTCAAGGTGGCCACCACCAAGGCACAGCGCAAGTTGTTCTTCAACCTGCGCTCGATGAAGCAGCGCTTTCAAGCCGGCGCGGCCGACAACGACACGCACCGCAACACGCTGTCCGAGCAGGAAATCGACCTGATGGCCGACCGCCTCAACGTCAAGCGCGAAGAAGTCATCGAGATGGAAACGCGCATGTCCGGCGGCGATGTGCTGCTCGACCCAGCACCGTCGGACGATGGCGAGCAAGCGTTTGGCCCGATTGCCTATTTGGCCGACGCCGCGCACGAGCCGACGGCGATGATTGAGTCGCACCAGCGCGATATGCTGTCGTCCGATGGCATTGCCACCGCGCTGTCTGCTCTGGACGAGCGCAGCCGGCGCATCGTCGAAGAGCGCTGGCTGAAGGTGAACGACGACGGCTCGGGCGGCATGACGCTGCACGATCTGGCCGCCATTTACGGTGTCAGCGCCGAGCGCATCCGCCAGATTGAGTCAGCCGCGATGAAGAAGATGAAAAAGACGTTGGTCGAGTACGCCTAAGCCCCACTGCGGCCAACCCCAAAAACAGCGCGCAGCCGAAAGGCTTGCGCGCTGTTTTTATGCCTCCGCCTCAATCATCTGCACGGCCTCTGGCAAGTCAGCAAAAGGCGAGCGCAAATCGGCAAACAGCGCCGGAATCGCTGGCGCAGGCACCGCGCGCGAAAAAAACCAGCCTTGAAAAATATCGCAACCCTGCGTCTCTAACAAACGCACCTGCGCTTCTTCTTCCACGCCTTCGGCGACGACTTCTAGCCCCAGCGTGTGCGCCAGCGCAATCACGGCGCGCACCAAGGTAGCGTCTTGCGGGTTGTGCAAAATCGGCTGGATAAAGCTGCGGTCGAGCTTGATGCGCGAAATCGGCAATTGCTTCAAATAGGTCAGCGACGAGTGGCCGGTGCCAAAGTCGTCCAGCGACACGCCCACGCCTAGCGCTTGCAACTGGACTAGCAAACGCCGCGCCAGCATCGGGTCGGCCATCGCTTCGGACTCGGTGATTTCCAGTTCGAGCAAGCCATGTCCCACGGCATAGCGTTGCAACAGCTCTTGCAACACCTCGACCAAACTGGTCTGACGCAGTTGCAGCGCAGAGAGGTTGACCGCGATGCGCAGCGGCATCCCTTGCTGCGCCCACTGCGCCGCTTGGCGGCACGCGGCCTCCAGCACCCAAGTGCCCAGCGGCAAGATGAGTCCCGTCGCCTCGGCCACCGGGATAAAGCGGTCGGGCGGCACGCTGCCCAGTTGCGCATCGTTCCAGCGCAGCAGCGCTTCGACGGCGACCATGTGGCCAGTCGCCATGTCAATTTGCGGCTGGTAGTGCAGCGTCAACGCGCTGGTGCCGATGGCTTGCTTGAGCCGTTCGTGCAACAAATTTTTCTCGACTACAGCTTTACCCATCGCTGCGGCATAAATGACAATGCGCCCCCGCCCGCTTTCTTTAGCGTGGTACATGGCAATGTCGGCGTAGCGCAGCAAGGTGACTGCGTCAGTGGCGTCATCCGGCAAACAGGCCATACCGATACTGCCAGCCAAGCTGACATTAGCGCCGTTGAGCTCAAATGGCTGCTGCAACACCTCTAGCAGCTTTTGCGCTACCAAACGTGCATCACCGGGCTGGGCCAAGTGCGTCAGCAGCACGGTGAATTCATCGCCCCCCAAACGCGCCAACGTGTCAGCGGCGCGCAAACAACCCTTGAGCCGGCGCGCCACTTCTTTCAGCGCTTGGTCACCGGCAGCATGGCCGTAGCTGTCGTTGATGATTTTGAAGTCGTCGAGGTCAATCAGCAGCAGCGTCATCGGGCGGCCATGGCGGGCGGCTTCGGCCACGCCTTGCTCTAGCCGCTGGTTGAACTGCCAGCGGTTGAACAAGCCCGTCAGCGTGTCGTGCGTGGCTTGGTATTGCATGTGCGACTGCATTTGGCGCACCTCGGAGACATCGCGCACAAACGCCACTGCCGTGCCGCCATACACCTCGGAATAGCCCAGCGCGATATCGACCGGCACGGTGGAGCCATCGGGGCGCGACAGCCATAAATGCTGGCCAGTACCCATGGTGCGCTTGGATGGCTGCAGAAAGTAGCTGCGCAAATGCTGGCCATGCTTTTCGCGCAGCGCAGGCGGCAAAAAAATGCTGACCGACTGGCCGCGCAGCGCTTCGGCGCTGTAGCCCGACATGGTGGCCATGCTGGCATTGGCCATCAAGATAATGCCGTCACTATCCACCAGCACCACGCCATCTGGGGCAGCGGCCATCGCGGCTTGCATCATCACGTTGTCGCAGCTATCGGTGTGAACCACGCTGGCAGAACCTTGAGCTGTCGGTATGTTGCATCGCATATCTGAAAACCTACCCTCGTTGATTCAATGAGTCCAGATTTTGCGGCAGGGGCAAGCAAGATGCCACCGGGTAGCTACTGAGCGGCCTCGCCCAGCAGCAGGCGCACGTCCTCGGTCAGCGCCTCGGCACCGCTGCCGTAGCGGTGGTAAACGCGCAAACGCCCTTGCGGGTCGTAGAGGTAGCTGCCCGCCGAGTGGTCCATGGTGTAGCTGGTCGGCGTGCTGCCA
This sequence comes from Giesbergeria sp., assembly GCA_041798325.1. Taxonomy (GTDB): domain Bacteria; phylum Pseudomonadota; class Gammaproteobacteria; order Burkholderiales; family Burkholderiaceae_C; genus Simplicispira. Next base: position 2,904 of record JBHCAP010000023.1, on the reverse strand, counting down.
TCGACTTTTTTGTAGTAAATCTTGAAGTCTTTGGTCAGCGCGGGCAGTTGCTCGGGCGTGGGGCGCAGCGCCAAAAAGCTCGGGTCAAAATTTTCCATATACGCCTTGAGCAACTCCAGCGTGTCGCGCTCAGGATCGACGCTGATAAACACGCCCTGCAAGCGCGCGCCGTCCGCACCCAGCGCTTGCTTGACCTCGGCCAGCTCTTGCATCGACGTTGGGCAAACGTCAGGGCACTGGGTAAAGCCAAAAAACACCACCACGGCTTTGCCCGCAAAGTCCTTCATGCTGCGCTGCTGGCCGTGGTGATCGGTCAGCGCAAAGTCGCGCGCGTAATCGGCGCCAGTGAGGTTGACACCGCGAAACGCTGGGCTGTCTGGTGAACAAGCAGTCAAAACGGCTGCAGCGCTTATATACAGTGCGCTAGCAGCTATTAATTTCAGAGCGTTTCGTTTCAGCATGGGGCTTTTTACCGCCGTGTCTTCTTAGCCGTTGAGCGCATCAGCGCGCGTTTGCGCGGCGGCAAAGTCGAGGTCGCCCGAGTAAATCGCGCGGCCGCAAATCACGCCCTGCACGCCTTCTTTTTCGACGGCGCAGAGCTGCTCGATGTCGTTCATGCAGCCCAAGCCGCCCGAGGCAATCACCGGAATCGTCAACGCCTGCGCCAGTTTGACGGTGGCCTCGATGTTGATGCCCGACAACATGCCGTCGCGGCCAATGTCGGTGTAGATGATGGATTCAACGCCCCAGTCTTGGAATTTTTTGCCCAAGTCAGCGACTTCGTGGCCGGTCAGCTTGCTCCAGCCGTCGGTGGCGACTTTGCCGTCTTTGGCATCCAAGCCGACGATGATGTGGCCGCCAAAGGCGCTGCAAGCGTCTTTCAAAAAGCCGGGGTTTTTCACCGCAGCGGTGCCGATGATGACGTAGCGCAGGCCACCATCGAGGTATTTTTCAATCGTGTCCAAGTCGCGGATACCGCCGCCCAGTTGCACTGGAATATCGCTGCCGACTTCTTTCAGGATGGCTTGGATGGCGGCAAAATTTTTCGGCTTGCCGGCAAATGCGCCGTTCAAATCGACCAAATGCAGACGGCGCGCGCCGGCGTCCACCCAGCGGCGCGCCATAGCGGCGGGGTCTTCGCCAAAGGTGGTGGATTGCTCCATGTCGCCTTGTTTCAAGCGAACGCAGTGGCCGTCTTTGAGGTCGATAGCAGGAATAAGCAGCATGGTGGTGTCAGAGGAAAGTTCGAGGGAAAGGTCGAAGGAAAAAATAGAACAGAGAAAAAAGCCGGGCGCGCTTACGGCTTCCAGTGCAGAAAATTGCGGTAGAGCTGCAAACCCTGAGCGGCGCTTTTTTCGGGGTGAAATTGCGTCGCAAAAAGGTTGTCTTTGGCCACCGCTGCGGCAAACGGGCCGCCGTAGTCGGCCTCGCCGGCGCAGTGCTGCAACTCCAGCGGGCGGGCAAAGTAGCTGTGGACAAAGTAGAAGTAACTGCCGTCCGGCACGCCCGCCCAGACCGGATGCACTGCACCGCTCTCGGCACCATTCGACCAATGCGGCATTTGGCGCACCAGATTCCAGCCCATTTGCGGCACTTTGTAGCGGCTGCCGTCGGCTTGGGTGCGGTGCGCCAAGTCGAAACGGCGCACCTCGCCGGCAATCAGCCCCAAGCACTGCGTGCCGTCGGCTGACCCTTCGCTGCTGTGGTCGAGCAGCATTTGCATTCCGACGCAGACGCCAAACAGCGGCTTGTTGGCTGCCGCTTCGAGCACCGAGGCTTGCAGGCCAGAGGCGCGCAGCTCGGCCATGCAGTCGGGCATGGCACCTTGGCCGGGCAGCACGATGCGGCTGGCGGCACGCACTTCATCGGGGCTGGAGGTGACCAGCACCTGCCAATCGGTGCCCTGCGCGGCGGCTTGCATGGCCTGCGACACCGAGCGCAAATTGCCCATGCCGTAATCGACAATCGCCACCGTGTTGACTATGTTATTCATAGCTACTACCGCACGTATCTATTGGGCTAGAGGCTGTTTTGACCATAAATATCAAAGGGAGCCTTTGGTGGAGGGAATCATGCCGGCGGCGCGCGTGTCGCGCTCGACGGCAAAGCGCAGCGCGCGGGCAAAGGCTTTGAAAGCGGTTTCGCACTGGTGGTGGGCGTTGACACCGCGCAGGTTGTCGATGTGCAGCGTCGCGCCGGCGTGGTTGCAAAAGCCTTGGAAGAATTCGTGTGTCAACTGGGTGTCGAACTGGCCAATCATCCCGCTGGTGAACGCGATGTTTTGCACCAAACCGGGGCGACCCGACAGGTCGATGACGACGCGGGTCAGCGCCTCGTCCAGCGGCACATAGGCGTGGCCGTAGCGGCGCAGGCCTTTTTTGTCGCCGACGGCGCGGGCGACGGCTTGGCCGAAGGTGATGCCAACGTCTTCCACCGTGTGATGGCCGTCGATGTGCAGGTCGCCCTCGCAATCGACTTCGAGGTCAATCAGGCCGTGGCGGGCAATTTGCTCCAGCATGTGGTCAAAAAAACCAATGCCGGTGCGCAGATTGGATTGGCCGGTGCCGTCCAAGTTGATGCGCACGGTGATGCGCGTCTCGGCCGTGTTGCGGCTGACTTCGGCAATGCGGTCGGTGGCGGACGAGGGAACCAGAGCAGTAGAAGTAGAAGAAGAAGTCGAAATGGTCATCAAAATGCGCGTGAAACCCCGTCCTTCAGGGCGGGGAGGCAGAGCGCCGGATGCGCAGCGCCGCTGTCTCCGCCGCTTCGGGCCTTGCCTGTTCACGACTTGTGTTATCGGCCCGGTTAAAAAAATAGCCATAACCATCGCAGCGCTGAATGACGCGGCAGTGTTTGTGGCTGATGCCTTGCACCACGACGGCTTTACCGTCTTGGTGGCTTTGG
>JBHCAP010000022.1:0-15506 GCA_041798325.1 Giesbergeria sp. | reverse complement strand
TCTAGCACAGTTTTTACACCGTGCAAACTAAAAAGTAAAAAACTTTTTAGCTGTTTCGCTAAGTTTAGCAACTACCTAGATAGTGCTGCTTTTAGCGAAGCCTTGAAGTATACACCGGGTTTGAAGCGGTACAACTAAAAACTAAAACTTTTTTCTTCTTGCTGCTGAAACAGGCTTTTGAAACCTGACCCAGCGCTACACAAGAGATTTTTAACAAGAAGAGACTGCTGTGTAGCGGAGCCCTCAACTATAACACCAAGTTTTGGGGTGAGGCAAGAATTTTTAAGAAAAAGACCCCACATTCTCACCCCGCCCTCTGTCGCCCTGCGCTTTGCCGCACTCAAGTCACCGCCGATAATGCCCCTCTATGGCATTGATTACCTTATTAGACGCCCAGCTGGCTTTCGGACATGTGGCCTTGCTGGACCACGCAACCTTCTCTCTGGAGACCAACGAGCGCGTCGGCTTGATTGGACGTAACGGCGCGGGCAAGTCCTCGCTGCTGAAAATTTTGGGGGGAATGGCGCAGGCTGACGACGGCGCTCGGCACTTGCAGCAAGGCATTCGCATCGCTTATGTGGCGCAAGAGCCCGATTTAAACCCGCTTGCCACCGTGTTTGAGGCCACCTCTTTCGGCCTCGCGCACGTGATTGCCGTGCGCGAGCAGTATTTGAGCGGCGCTGACGACCTCGATTTGGATGCGTTGCAGACTGAAATTGAGGCTTACGACGCCTGGAATTGGGAGCAGCGCGTTGAAGAAACCCTGCAGCGCCTGCACCTCGACCCGCAAGCGCGCGTGGGCGACCTGTCGGGCGGCACCAAAAAGCGCGTCGCTTTGGCACAAGCCTTGGTGACGCGCCCCGATGTCTTATTACTAGACGAACCGACCAACCACTTAGACCTCGACTCCATCGAATGGCTCGAAGAGTTGCTGGTCGATTTCAGCGGCAGCATCGTCACCATCACCCACGACCGCAGCTTTTTGGACAAAGTTGCCACGCGGATTGTCGAATTGGACCGCGGTCAGCTGCGCTCTTACCCCGGCAACTTCGCCCAATACGTGCTGCAAAAGCAAGACCAGCTGGCGCAAGAAGAAACCATCGCCGCCAAAGCCGACAAGCTGCTGGCGCAAGAAGAAATCTGGATTCGCAAAGGCGTCGAAGCGCGCCGCACCCGCAGCCAAAGCCGCATTGGCCGGCTGGAAGAAATGCGCAGCAACCGCGCTGCCCGCCGCGAAACACTGGGCAGCGTGAAGATGGACTTGGCCTCGGGCGCGCAGAGCGGAAAAATCGTCGCCGAGCTGGAAGGCGTCTCCAAATCGTTTGGCGACAAACTCATCGTGCGCAACTTCACCGGCACGATTTTGCGTGGCGACAAAGTTGGCCTGATTGGCCCCAACGGCGCCGGTAAAACCACCTTGCTGAAACTCATTTTGGGCGAGCTGGCGGCTGACGCTGGCCGCATTCGCCAAGGTGCCAACCTGCAAGTGGCCTACTTTGACCAGATGCGCCACGCGATTGACCTCGACGCGACGCTGGAGGATTTCATCAGCCCCGGCAGCGAGTGGATTGAAATTGGCAAGCAGCGCAAGCACGTCAAAAGCTATTTGAGCGACTTTTTGTTCTCGCCCTCGCGCGCGCACTCGCCGGTGCGTTCGCTCTCGGGCGGCGAGCGCAACCGGCTGCTGCTGGCGCGCTTGTTTGCGCGCCCGGCCAACGTGCTGGTGCTTGACGAGCCAACCAACGACTTGGACATCGAGACGCTCGACCTCTTAGAAGAACTGCTGCAAACCTACGAAGGCACGGTGTTTTTGGTCAGCCACGACCGCACTTTCCTCGACAACGTCGTCACCAGCACGCTGGCTTTTGAGGGCGATGGCCTGTGGCGCGAGTACGAAGGCAGCGTGCAAGACTGGTTAATCCAGTCGCGCCGCAGCCGCGATTTGGCCAACGCCGTTGCCAGCCCATCAGCGCCAGCCGCGAATAAAGCCAGCGCGCCAGAAGCAGCCAAGCCCGCCACCGCCGCCGCCGCTGTCGCCACCGCCAAAAAGAAGCTCAGCTACAAAGACCAGCGCGAATTGGAGCAGTTGCCTGAACTGATTGCCGCGCTCGAAGCCGAGCAAAAGGCTATCCAAGACGCGCTGGCCGACGGCTCGCTCTACAGCAGCGATGCCGCCAAAGCCACCGCCCTGCACGCGCGCGAAGGCGAAATTGAAACCGCGTTGATGGGCGCGCTAGAGCGCTGGGAAGTGCTGTCGGCCTAAACCGGCTGCTTTAAAAATGTGAGCTAGTAGCGCACGTGTTTATTGGCTTTCAGATAGTTTTCTATCTCAAACCGTTTAAATACGTGCGCTAGCAGCTATCAATTTTAATTGGCGCTGTGGCTCAAATGCGGTGGGTAAAGCCGCCGCCGCCGCGCAATTTGGCCACCAGCGCCGGCGCAATTTGCGTCAGCGGCAGCACCTCGTCAGCCGCGCCGTGGGCAATCGCTTCGCGCGGCATACCGAAGACGATGCAGCTGGCCTCGTCTTGCACGTAGTTGTAGCTGCCGGCGTCTTTCATCTCGCGCATCGCGGCAGCGCCGTCGTTGCCCATGCCGGTCAGCATGATGGCGTAGGCGTTGCGCCCAACCAAGGCCGCGCCCGACTTGAACAGCACTTCCACCGACGGTTTATGGCGATTCACCGCTGGGCCGTCGTCCACCACCGCCACATAGTTGGCACCGCTGCGGCTGATGTGAAACTGCTTGCCGCCCGGCGCAATGTAGGCGTGGCCGGGCAGGATGCGCTCGCCGTGGCTGGCTTCCTTCACCGTGATTTGCGACAAGCTGTTGAGCCGCGCGGCAAAGCTGGTGGTGAAACCCGGCGGCATGTGCTGGGTGATGACAATCGCTGGGCAATCGGCGGGCAGATTCACCAAAATTTCTTTGATGGCCTCGGTGCCGCCGGTAGAAGCGCCAATAAAAATCAGCTTTTCGGTCGATAAACGGCCTAGCAGGCCCATGCTGGCGGGCGGCACCGGGGCGGCACTGACACCGCCAGCGCCCACTGCACCACGCGCCGGCGTTGCCGGGCGCGGTGCTGGAGCGCGGCGCACTTGCGCCACAGCAGCGACGCGAATTTTGTCAACGATTTGCGTCGCCAGCTCATTGAGGCCATTGGCCAAACCGACGCGCGGTTTAGAAACAAAATCCACCGCGCCCAACTCCAGCGCCTTCATCGTCACTTCAGCGCCGCGCTCGGTCAGGGTGGAAATCATCACCACCGGCATTGGGCGCAGGCGCATCAGGCGACCCAAAAAATCGATGCCGTCCATGCGCGGCATCTCCACGTCCAGCGTAATCACGTCGGGGTTTAGCTCGCGGATCATCTCGCGGGCAATCAACGGGTCGTTGGCGGTGCCGATGCATTCCATGTCGGGCTGGCGGTTGATGATTTCTGCCAGCAGACTGCGTACCAGCGCAGAGTCATCGACCACAATTACCCGAATTTTTTTGCTCATCACCACGTCTCTTTCTTAAAACAGATCGACCGAGCCGCCTTGCGTCGCCTTGGCCACCGTAGCAGCGTTGCCCTGCTTGTCTTGCGCCACAATTTTTTCGGGGTGCGAATGTGCCAAACGCTTGACCATCGCTTTGCCGGTCACCGGAAAATAGCAAACTTTGCGCGGATAAATGTCGAGCACGTCTTCAGAAATCACCGGAATGCGCTCGGCGCGCAAATAGTTGACAACAAAATTGGTGTTGCGTTCACCCACATTCATGGTGGTGAAGTTGTGCATCACTTGCGCGCCGCCAAAAATTTTGGCTTGCAACGTCTCGCGCCGAGCGCCGAGTTTGAACATCTCGTTGAGCAACAATTCCATCGCGTAGGAGCCATAGCGCCCGGACACATCCAGCGAGTCGCCATCGGGCAGCATGAAGTGGTTCATGCCACCGACGCGCATCCGGCTGTCCCACAAGCAAGCGGCAATGCACGAGCCGAGCACGGTCATGATGACCAAGTTTTCGTTGGAGACGAAATATTCGCCCGGCAACACTTTGACGGCGTTGTATTGAAAGTGCGGGTCGTAATAAAAAAAACTGGCTTGCCCCGGGGTTTTCGGGCGCTTTTTCAGCGCCTCTAGCGAAGATTCTGGTGCCGGGGTGTTATCGGTCGGATACAGGCTGGCGCGCAACGGCGCGATACGCGGCGCTATGCGCCGCTCCATCGCGGGCAGCGTGGCGCTCGCAATACTTACTGGGGCGGCAGGAAAAGCGGGGCGCGGGAGGGTCATTGGGAAATAGGGCGATCAGCGCAGAGCATCAACGGCGCTCATAGACCGTCTTGCCGCGCAAAGTAAACAAATCTCTCGATTCACTGAAATTTTCGGCATGGCCGACAAACAACATGCCACCGGGTTTAAGCACACGGTGAATGCGTTCAAGCACGGCGCGCTGCGTCGGTGCATCGAAGTAAATCATCACGTTGCGGCAAAACACCACGTCAAACGGCTCGCGAAACGGCCAGTCGTCGCGGATCAAGTTGACGCTGATGAAGTCAATCGCCTTGGTCAACTCTGGCTTGGCGCGTAGCAGTCCCGCATTAGCACCTTTGCCGCGCAAGAAAAATCGCTGCAAACGCTCCGTACTCAGGCCTTTGATGTTGTCCAAGCGATAGACGCCTTGTGCTGCTGTCGCCAGCACGCGCGAATCAATATCGCTGGCCGTGAGCTTGACTGGGGCGTTGGCGCCGAGCGCTTCGAGCGCCGTAATCACAATCGAATACGGCTCTTCGCCCGTGGAGGCAGCGTTGCACCAAATACGCCACGGCGTGCCCGCCGGCTTGGAGCGCAGCAGAGAGGACAAGATGTCGAAATGGTGCTGCTCACGGAAAAACGCCGTCAAGTTGGTGGTCAGCGCGTTGATGAATTCTTGCCACTCGGGGCCGTCTTGCTTTTCCAGCCAGCCAAGGTAGTCGTGAAAACTGGTGTAGCCAGTCTCGCGCAGGCGGCGCGACAGGCGGCTGTAAACCATGGCGTGTTTGCCATCGTGCAGGTTGATGCCAGCACGTTGGTAAATGAGTTTTTGGACGCGCGAAAAATCGGCATCAGTCCACGCGAACTCACGGCCTTGTTCGACTGGACCGGCTATTGGCGGCGGCGGTGTCGGACGCGCCGCAGCTTCAGGAGGAGAGGCGCGGCACATAAGTAGTCACCTTGAAAAAAATACGCATCATTGACCAAACCTTACAGTCGCTGCAGACGCCACTTTGGCGACTCAAAACACTGCACACCGACACGCAAGAAGCGCATTGGCTGCGTATTCAATACAACGATCTATAGTTGCGCGTTGTGCCGAAATTCTCAGGCCTCATGGGAGGAGACAAGTCCCATGTCAACGCTAGACATGAGCTTTTCGATGTCCAGCAAAATCAGCATGCGCTCGCTTACCGAGCCTAAGCCCAAGATGCAACTGCTGTCGATGATGCTTTCGATATCAGGCGCCGAGCGGATGCTGTCTGCGGCGATTTGCATCACGTCACTGACCGAATCGACCACGATGCCGACCACGCGCTGGCGCAGATTCAAGATGATGACCACCGTAAAGCTGTCGTACTGCGCTTTAGAGCAGTTGAACTTCAGGCGCATATCAACGATGGGAACGATAGTGCCGCGCAGATTCACTACGCCTTTAATAAAAGAGGGCGCATTGGCAATACGGGTGGGCGGCTCATAGCCTCGGATTTCCTGTACTTTCAGAATGTCTAGGCCATATTCTTCTTGGTCGAGCCGAAACGTCAGGTACTCACGCGCACCGACTAAGGCCGTTTCTCGCGTCTTTTCGATCACACTCATAGTGCTTTCTCTCCTTATTTGATCAATGGCGCGCTCGGCGAACCAATCCGCCGGTATCCAAAATCAGAGCGACTCGGCCATCGCCCAAAATAGTCGCGCCAGAGACGTTGGGTACCTTGCGGTAGTTGGATTCAAGATTCTTCACCACCACTTGGTGCTGACCCAGCAGCTCATCGACCAACAAGGCGACGCGGCTGCCATCGGCCTCGACCACCACCATGATGGTGCTGCCCTTTTCAGGGTCGTCGCGCGGCACTTGGAAGATTTTTTCCAGCGCAATGACTGGCATATATTCCTCGCGCACCTTGACCAACTGCGCACCTTGCGCCACTGTGCTGACCGCGTCGGAATTGACTTGGAACGACTCAACCACTGAGGACAGCGGCAGGATGTAAACCTCGTCGCCCACGCCTACCGACATGCCATCCATGATGGCCAGCGTCAGCGGCAGGCGCACCGAGACTTTGGTGCCTACGCCTTCGGTCGATTCGACCTCTACCGTGCCGTTGAGCGCGGCAATATTGCGCTTGACCACGTCCAGCCCGACACCCCGCCCTGAGACGTCGGTCACGACTTCTGCTGTCGAGAAGCCGGGGGCAAAAATCAGCAACCACACATCGGCATCGCTGATGTGGTCTGGGATGTCCATGCCGCGCTCGCGCCCTTTGCGAATGATTTTTTCGCGCGATAGACCACGGCCATCGTCACGCACCTCAATCACAATGGAGCCGCCTTGGTGCGACGCGGACAAAGTAATCGTGCCGTGCGCGGGCTTGCCTTTGGCAATGCGCTCTGCCGGCAGCTCGATACCGTGGTCGCCGCTGTTACGCACCAAATGGGTCAGTGGATCGGTGATTTTTTCGACTAAGCCTTTGTCCAGCTCGGTGGACTCGCCCAGCGTGACCAGCTCGACTTTTTTGTCCAAGCGGTTGGCCAAATCGCGCAACATGCGCGGAAAGCGGCTAAAAACAATCGACATCGGGATCATGCGGATCGACATCACCGACTCTTGCAGGTCGCGCGTATTGCGATCTAAATCGGCCAATCCGGCCAAAAGCTGCTGGTAAACCGCAGCATCGAGACCGTGGCTGTTTTGCGCCAACATGGCTTGGGTAATCACCAGCTCGCCGACCAAGTTGATCAGCTGATCGACTTTTTTCACGTCCACCCGAATGGTGGTCGATTCCATCGTCGCTTGACTGGCCGGTTTGGCCGCAGGCGGCTTAACCGCCCCAGCAGCTGCCACTGCGGCCACTTCCACCTCCACTTCCACCGCCGCCACAGGCGTTGCCTCGTTAGCAGGCGCTCCCGGAGAGTCTTGAAAGAAGCCGTAAGCCGACTCGGCATCCATGATCACGGGTGCCATAAATTCGATGTCGGCAAACTCATCAGGCACACTTATCTCAGTGATGCGCACCTGCTCTTTGGCCACATGGAAGATGAACAAATCGCACAAATCTTCGTCAGACGAAGTGGTCTCCACCGCAAACAGGCGCATCTGCGCCTCGTTACACGGCAAATCAGAGATGGTGCCTAAGCCGGGAATATCGCGAAACAGCTCTTTCACCGCATCGGCTTGATCTGGCTGCTCCAGCGGACCAATGCGCACTTGGATTTGGCGCATACCAGGCGCTGTTTGGGCCGCTTTCACTGCCGGGACAGCCACAACGGGCGGCGGCGGTGGTGTCGCCGGTACAGCGACAACAGGCGCTGGTACTGGCGCTGGTGCCGGCGCGGGTTTGGTAGCGGCCGTGCCAGCTGCCAACTCGCTGATGCGGCGCACCAGCTCGGTGGTGGCCACGCCTTCACCCTCGCCACCGGCTTGGTGGCGCGCCAGCAAGCTGCGCGAGGCATCGGCAGACTCCAACAGCACATCAACCATTTCGGGAATCGGCTGAATTTCGTGGCGACGCAAGCGATCCAGCAGCGACTCCATGTGGTGGGTCAGCTCAGCGACATCCGAAAAACCAAAAGTGGCGGCGCCGCCCTTGATCGAGTGGGCGCAGCGAAAAATGCCGTTCAGCTCTTCATCATTGGCACTGGTCAAATCCAAATCGAGCAAGATGTGCTCCATCTGGTCTAGGTTTTCTCCAGCTTCCTCAAAGAAAATCTGATAAAACTGGGTCAGGTCAAAATCTGCCCCTGCGCCAGATCCTTCTTGGTGGCTTTCACCCATGTGGTGCTCCTGTGTACTTGCTGTCGCGACCCATATAGGTCAACGGATAACTTTGCGAATGACTTCAATAAGCCGGTTGGGATCAAAAGGCTTAACCAACCAACCCGTTGCGCCAGCGCTGCGTCCCGCTTGTTTCATGGCATCGCTGGATTCGGTCGTCAAAATTAAAATAGGAACTGTTTTAAATTTCGGGTGATCACGCAATTTACGTGTCAATCCAATACCGTCCAAATTGGGCATATTTTGATCGGCCAGCACCAAATGAATTTCGTGGCTTTGCGCCTTTTCATAGGCATCCAGACCATCGACTGCCTCGATCACTTGGTAGCCCGCACCGGTCAGAGTGAAAGACACCATTTTCCGCATGGACGGAGAGTCATCAACGGCAAGAATCGATTGCATGTATAGCTCCAACTGACTTTTTTGAATGTATAGGTTAACCAGGATTGTGATCGCTAAAACAAGTCGATCGATCCTGCTTCCATCTCGCTTTGGGTGACTGGATTGGGCCGATCGGGCGCCATTTCTTCAAACGGCGCGCACTCCACCCCCTCTTCATCATCACCCATGGTCTCGGCAGCTAGCCTGAACGCGCAGCCTTGCAACACTTTGGTGGTATGCCAAATCAATTGCGAAGCCATGTCTTGAAACTGTAACTCGGTGACGGCTGCACGCAACGCTGTGCGCACCGCCGCCAACTCGGGCGAATCGCCGACCACGGCCTCGGTCAGCGTGGCGTTGGCCACGCCAAAGCGCTCCAGCAAATTGTCAGTGGCATGACTGAGCAGGCCTTCAAGCCGGTGCAAGTCGTGCATCACCACCAACAATGAATCTTGCAACTCTGCCGCTACCATGACAGACACCTGCACTCCCGGGCCACCAGATTTTGCTAGCGTTGATTGCATCGTTTCTCCATCATGAGGGGCAACGAACTGTGCTCGTGCCGACTATCCCAAAAAAGCGTTGGCGCTACAAAAAGTGCGGACAGTCCAAAACTTCAGGACACATCACACGCTTTTATTCCTATCCAACCACCACCTACGCTTGTTCCAATTTGTATCCCATGATAGCGCCAACAGTGACCGCAGCCCCCAACCCTGTTCTGCACATCTTGCATCTGGAAGATTCGCTGATTGACCACCGCCTAACCACTGCCACTTTGCGCCGCGCCGGCTTGGTTTTCAACATCGCCCACGCCGACACTTTGGAGGCTTTCTTGCAACTGGCGCTGGCCGAAAATTTTGACATCATTTTGGCAGACTATCGACTGCCTGGATTCACTGCTTTGGACGCTTGGCACGCAATATCGCGGCACACCATGCACCCACCATTTATTTTGTTGTCTGGCGCGATTGGCGAAGCAGCGGCGGTGGATGCCATGCGCTTAGGTATTGCCGACTACGTCCTCAAAGACGACATGGCGCGGCTGCCGCACGTGATTGAGCGCGCCTGCGAAGTCCACCAAGCCCGGCTGGCGCGCGAGCGAGCGATTGCCGAACTGGCCGCATCCCAGCGGCGCCTTGCCGATTTAACCGAGCATTTACAAAGCTCGATTGAGCAAGAACGCGCCGCGATTGCCCGCGAAATCCACGACGACATTGGCGGTGCCTTGACCGCCATCCGCTTTGACTTGGCGTGGGTAGCGCGCCACAGCACACAAAAAGAGGTGCGCGAGCACACCCAAGCGGCCACCCAGATGCTGCAACACGCGCTGGGTGCCAGCCAGCGCATCATGATGAATTTGCGCCCACCTATTCTTGACCAAGGCTTAATCGCTGCGGTGCAGTGGCTGGCCGATAGCTTTGAGCGGCGCACCGGCGTAGTCACCCAAGTGCGCAGCAACAGCGCCCACATGGCGCTGGGCAACGACGTGCAGTTGGTCGCCTACCGCACTGCGCAAGAAGCGCTGACCAACATCTCAAAATACGCCGCTGCTACGCAGGTCAGCCTAGAGCTGTCTGACGGCGAAGGCGTGCTGACGCTGGAAATCAGCGACAACGGCTGCGGCATTGCGCCCGCAGCGCTGGCCAAGCCCAAAGCCTTTGGTATTCAAGGCCTGCACGAGCGCGCCCGCACCGTGGACGGCTGGTTAGACATCAGCAGCCAACCGGGCAAAGGCACCTCGGTGATTTTGTCCATACCGCTACCATGCACGCTCGCCCCAAAAGGAGATAAAAAAAATGATCAAAGTGGTGCTGTGCGATGACCATGCTGTGGTGCGACGCGGAATTCGCGATACGCTGACCGAAGCGCTCGACATCGAGGTGACCGCAGAAGCCGCCAGTTACGCGGAATTGCGCGACGTTTTGCGCACGGCTGCCTGCGACGTGCTGCTGCTCGACCTGAACCTGCCCGGCCGCAGTGGCCTCGAAGTGCTGGCCAGCGTGCGCGAAACCCATGCCGATATCCGCGTGCTGATCGTCTCGATGTACCCCGAAGATCAATATGCCGTGCGCTGCCTGCGCGCCGGGGCGCAGGGCTATGCCAACAAAGCCGCTGACCCGCTGGAGCTGATCACCGCCGTGCGCACGCTGATGCTGGGGCGCAAATATTTAACGGCGGAAGTGGCGCAAATGCTGGCCGAAAGCGTCTCGCAGCCGACGCTAGAGGCACCGCACGCCGCCCTGTCCGAGCGCGAATTGCAAACGCTGCTGAAAATTGCCACCGGCAATCGCCTGTCCGACATTGCCGAGGAGCTGATGCTGAGCCCCAAAACCGTCAGCGTTTACCGCTCGCGGGTGTTGGAAAAACTCAAACTGACCAACAACGCCGAGCTGACGGTGTACGCGATTCGCAACCATTTGGTGTGAAACAGGCCCAGCAAGGCAAATTTATAGTCAAATCGGCCTCTAGCCCAATAAACACGGGCGCTAGCAGCTATTGATTTAATAGTAATATCAAGTATTTGCTCGCTAACGCAGGCTGGCAAACAGGTCAATAGCACGCTGCATCAGCGTCATCACCGGCTGCTCTAGCAGCGGCAAAGTGGCGGCAATGCCCAACATGCCCACCGTCAAAGTAACGGGGAAACCCAACGCAAAAATGTTCATCTGCGGCGCGATGCGCGAGATGATGCCCAGCGTCAAGTTGACAAACAGCAGCAGCGCAATCATTGGCAATGCAATCCAAAGCGCGCTGGAAAAGAGCGATGAGCCAAGCTCATAAATGCGCATTTGCGCCAGTGACTGCAAAAAATTGCCATCCACCGGAAAACTATCAAAGCTCTTGACCACCGCCAGCAACACCATCAAGTGACCGTTAATCACCACGAACAACAGCATCGACATATTGCCAAAAAACCGGGCAACCGCGCTGATGCGGGCGTTGCTGCTGGGGTCAAAAAAGGAGGCGAAGTTCAGGCCCATTTGCAAGCCGATGACCTCGCCGGCCAGCTCGACCGACGAGAACACCAAGCGCACGGCAAAACCAATCGCAATGCCCACCACCACCTGCTGCACCACGGCCGCCAGAGCGTCGGGGCCGGTCAAAGAAATCACCGGCTGGTTGCCCAGCATCGGCTGGGCGCACAGTGCGACAAAAAATGCCAAACCGATTTTGGTGCGCATCGGAATCACGCGCATCGAAAACAGCGGCGCTGACGTAAACACCCCCATCACGCGCAAAAACGGCCACAAAATGGGTGACACCCACGCCATCAGCTGGGTCTCAGAAAACGTAATCACAAGAGTGTGGCCTGACTACAGGCTAGCCAATCATTGACGGAATCGACAAAATCGAGCGCCGAATGAAGTCCACCAAGGTGCTCAACATCCACGGCCCAGCAATGGTGAAAACCACCATGGCCGCGATCAGCTTGGGCACAAAGGCCAGTGTGGCTTCGTGAATTTGCGTCACTGCCTGAAAAATACTCACCAACAAGCCAACCGCCATCACCACGCCCAGCACTGGCATGGCAATCATCAACAACAGGGTCAGTGCGTCTTGCCCAACCGTCAAAGCCAACTGCGGGGTCATAGTGGGGTGTCCTTCTAGGTCACAAAGCTGGCAGCCAGCGAGCCAATCAATAGATTCCAGCCGTCGGCCAGCACAAACAGCATCAGTTTGAACGGCAACGCCACCAGCACTGGCGACAGCATCATCATGCCCAGCGACATCAAAATGCTTGACACCACCATGTCAATGACCAAAAACGGAATAAAGATCATGAAGCCGATTTGAAAGGCCGACTTCAGTTCGCTGGTGACAAAAGCCGGCACCAACACCCGCAGTGGTGCAACTTCGGCAGTCACCGAATCATCGAGCTTGGCCAAGCGCGCAAACAACGAAAAATCCGACTCGC
Organism: Giesbergeria sp.; assembly: GCA_041798325.1. GTDB lineage: Bacteria > Pseudomonadota > Gammaproteobacteria > Burkholderiales > Burkholderiaceae_C > Simplicispira. The sequence goes on along the minus strand of JBHCAP010000022.1, from coordinate 3,196 downwards.
GCGTCTGCTTGAGCATGAATTGGCGCATCGGTGCTTCTGCTTTGTCCAGCGCCTGCTCAAAGCTGATGGTGTTGGCGGTGTAGGGCAGGTAGGCATCTTGATAGACGCGATCAAACGTCGGCCCCATGACAAAAAACGTCAGAAACAGCGATAGACCAACAATGACTTGGTTGGGCGGTGCCGATTGCGTGCCCAGCGCTTGGCGCAGCAGCGACAAGACGATGACGATGCGGGTAAAGCCGGTCATCATCAGCAAAATAGCCGGCAAAAACGACAATGCAGTGAAAAACAGCAGTGTCTGAATCGGCACCGAAAAGCTGGAGCCATTGGCCCCTGAGCCGACCAACAGCGGCAAGGTGCCTGCTGCTTGCGCCCATGCGGGCAGCGGGACGACAGCAGTGCCCAGCAGCGCCAGCCCCAGCGCTTTCAAAACCGTTGACTTAGTCATGGGAAGTAGCCATTGCAGGCGACGGGGTCTGTGCCTGTGCCATTTCGTGTGAAAACGAAGGTGCGGGCGCACCCAGCACATGCAAGCAAGTGATTTGTTGCGCGGTCACGCCCAGCACCAAGCAGGTGCGCGCGTGCGCCGAGCCGACTTCGACGGTAACGATGCGCTGGTGCGGCCCAATGGCAATGGCTGAGAGTACGCGCGACGGCGTGCCATCTACGCCAGCCGCTTTGTTTTGGCGCTGCTGCACATAACGAACCAACCACGGCAACATAGCAACAGCGCCGATAAACAGCACGACCACCCACAGCGTCTGGCCCATGCCGACACCACTATCCGCCACGGCTAACCCGGCGCAGGCGCTCAGACGGCGTCACCACATCGGTCAAGCGAATACCAAATTTGTCGTTCACCACCACCACCTCGCCTTGGGCGATCAGGTAGCCGTTGACCAGCACGTCCATCGGCTCGCCGGCCAGCGCGTCCAGCTCGACCACCGAGCCTTGCGCCAGCTGCAAGATGTATTTGATCGGCACCTTAGTGCGCCCCAGCTCCACCGACAGCTGTACCGGAATGTCCAGCACCATGTTGATGTCGTTGATCGGCACCTCGCTGCCATTGGCAAACGGACGCATGGTGTCGCCGGTCAGCGGACCGCCTTGCTCACCGTCGCCAGAGCTGTCCGATTTTTTTTGCTCGTCCAGCGCCTCGGCCCAACCGGCAAACGGGTCGTCAGCAGCGTTCATGTCGCTTTTATTGGTTTGATTGATGTCGTCAGTTGCCATTTTTTTCTTTCATCCAACCCAAATCGGATTTGCGCAAAAATTCCTCAATCCGAATCGCATATTTGGAATTGTGTGTGCCGTACTGGCACTCAAACACCGGCACACCGCTGATGGAGGCCTTGATGCGCGGCTCACGGTCTAACTCGATAAAGTCGCCGGGCTTCATTGCCAGCAACTGCTCGACGGTGGCATCAGCGCGCGCTAACTCGGCCACCAACGTGACTTCAGCCGCCTGAATCTCGCGCGTCAGCACCCGCACCCAGCGGCGATCGACCTCAATCGAATCGCCCTGCGTGGAGGAATACAACACATCGCGAATCGGCTCCAGCGTGGCATACGGCATACAAATATGCACCGCACCCGACAAGTCGCCAATTTCCAACTGAAACGCCGTGGAGACGACGATTTCGCTAGGCGTAGCGATGTTGGCAAACTGCGGCTGCATTTCCGAGCGCTGGTATTCGAGTTCTAACGGATAAATACCCAGCCAGGCTTTTTTGTACTCGGTGCAAATCACATCGACCAAGCGGTTGATGATGCGCTGCTCGGTGTGCGAGAAGTCACGCCCTTCAATCCGGGTCTGGAACTTGCCCACACCGCCAAACAGCGTATCGATGATGCCAAACACCAACGACGGCTCGCAAACAATCAAGCCACTGCCACGCAACGGGCGAATCGCCACGATGTTGAAGTTGGTTGGCACTGCCAACTCGCGCAAAAACGCGCTGTAGCGCTGCACCGACACTGTGCCGACCGAGATTTCAGGGCTGCGGCGGATAAAGTTAAACAAGCCAATCCGAAAATTGCGCGCGAACCGCTCATTGACGATTTCCATCGTCGGCATACGGCCGCGAACGATACGCTCCTGACTGGAGATATCGTATTTGCGCACATCCCCTGCCTCATGGGCTTCTTGAGTCGTTTTTTGGCTTTCACCAGTCACCCCTTCTAACAGGGCATCGACTTCTTCTTGGGATAGAAATGATTCACTCATGGCTTAGTCCTACTGAGGCCTATTGAATGATGAAGCCAGAAAAATGCACATTGCGCACCGGATTGCGCGCAGCGCTGCGGCGCTTGCGATCGGCGGCATCTTCATCGTCTTCGTCGTTATTGCGGACTGATGCCTTTGGTGCCGAGAAGCCCAGTGGCTTGGCCACTTCACGCGCGATGTCGGTCGCCAATTTCTCTTTGCCTTCGCGCATCAACAGCTCATCCGAGTTGCGCTGCGACAGCAACATCAAAATGCCGCTGCGAATGCTGGGCATATATTCTTTGACTGTCGCCGCCGCCTTGGCGTCACGCAGCTCTAGGATGATGCCCACTTGAATGAAGCGCTCACCGCCCGGATCGGCCAAATTGACCACCATGTTTTCGAGCGGTAAAAATGTTGGCGCTGCAGCGGGAGTAGAGCTTTGAACACCGTCCTCTTGGCCGTCCTCTTCTGCACCCGCACGGCTAGACATTAGCAAAACAGCAGCTACACCAGCAATCACCAACAGCAAAGCCACCACCGCACCAATGATGAGTAATTTTTTGCTTTTCGCCGGTTGGGGGGCAGCATCAGCTGCCGGAGGAGTCGTAGCCATTTTGAAATTTCCTTGCGGCAAACACCGCTTGAACCCGCACAATGCAAAATGCAAAATGCAAAATGCAGGCGGCTTAAAGACGCTCCATTATTCAGGAACTAGCCTTCGATAATAGCCAAAACAAGGGGCTAACTGCCCTACTGTCTCAAGACTCAGACAAACAAGTCCACGGCACTTTCCGTCAAAATCTGGGGGCGAGCGCTGCCCATTTCAGCCACCGGCGCTACCACTTGTGCTTGGCGCCCGCCTTGGCGGCCACGAGGCGTATCGCTGCCACCGTCAGAATTTGGACTGCGTGCGCCCGACGCACCCACTGTCATTCCCGACAAAATCAGGCCTTCGCTGTGCAATAAATCGCGCAACTGCGCCACGCT
>JBHCAP010000021.1:0-9672 GCA_041798325.1 Giesbergeria sp. | reverse complement strand
GGCCACGCGCTGATTTCGGACGCGCTGGAGCTGGGCTATGGCGCGACGGTGCAGGCTTATCAAGCCTGCATCGATGCCGCAGCCGCCATCTAAAATCTAAATTGATAGCTGCTAGCGCCCGTGTTTATTGGGCTAGAGGCCGATTTGACTATAAATTGACGATACCACCCATGATTTACGGCATTGGCAACGACATCTGCGACGTGCGCCGCATCCGCGCCAGCGTCGAGCGCCACGGCGAGCGCTTTGCCACCCGCATCCTGAGCGACACCGAGCTGGCCACATGGCACCACCGCAGCGCCCGCTGGCCGGAACGCGGCGTGCGCTTTCTGGCCACGCGCTTTTCAGCGAAGGAAGCGTTCAGCAAAGCGATTGGTTTGGGCATGGTGATGCCGATGGCGTGGCGCAGCTGCGAAGTCGCCAACCTGCCCAGCGGCCAGCCAACCATCGCTTTGCACGGCGCGCTGAAAGACTGGTTTGAAGCGCGCGCGCTCAGCGTCCACCTCAGCCTGAGCGACGAAACCGACTACGCCGCCAGTTTTTGCGTGGTGGAAATAAATAACAAGTAGATACGCGAAAATACTCTATAAATTCTAGCGATTATTTTCAGGTATAAATAAATAAATGAAGTCAGTAGATTTTTTTTTCTGGTGCTGGTGGTTTGACTTGCGGTCTCAATATGGCGGGATTTGAGTCCATATTGGGTTCTGATATCAATAAAACCTATGCGCAAACTTACGCGAAAAATCATCCTCAAGCACACGTCATTACAAAGGATATTAAAGAGCTGTCTGAATACGAAATTCTCCGGCTTACAGGACTGAAGGCTGGAGAATTAGATTTGCTTGCTGGCGGGCCGCCCTGCCAAGGATTTTCTATCAATGCCCCAATTCGCACTTTAGACGATCAAAGAAATCATCTATTTAAAGAATATTTGAGAATTGCCGAAGTCCTTCGGCCAAAAGCAATTTTGATTGAAAATGTTCCGGGCATTGTTTCGCTTGGAAAAGGAACAGTTGTCGAAGCAATTTATAAGCACCTCAATAATATGGGTTATGCTGTAGCACATAAAATTTTATTTGCGGGACATTATGGGGTTCCTCAAATGCGATTTAGGACAATTTTTATTGCTATCAGAGATCGAGATAAAATTGATTTTCCTGAGCCAACCCATAATGCTACTGCAAATACTAATTTTGCAGGTGCAAAAGAGCTTTGTATAAAAATACCACCTCTTTTTTATCAGCATCTCAAGAATAAAACTACGGTTTGGGATGCCATCTCTGATTTGCCAGAGCTTGGTGTGGGGCAGATAATAGATAATGTGGCATACGAAAATCAACCGCAATCTGAGTATCAAAAAATTTTAAGAACCGGATCAAACAAAATATTTAATCATAGTTGCGCTAAGTTGGGTTCGGGAAATCTTGAGAGATTAAAATATATTCCTCAAGGTGGCAGCTGGAGAGATATTCCTTATGATTTATTGCCAGCTGGCTTACAGAAAGCAAGGCGAAGTGATCATACAAAAAGATATGGCAGATTACACCCTGATGAGTTATGTTCTACGATTTTGACAAAATGCGATCCGCATTGGGGTAGCTTTTTTCATCCTACCCAGAATCGCGCAATTTCTGTAAGAGAAGCTGCTCGAATTCAAAGTTTTCCTGATCATTATATTTTTACCGGTAGCCTTACTGAGCAATTTGAGCAGGTTGGAAATGCTGTCCCGCCACTCATGGCCAAAGCTATTGGTGAAACAATAAAAAAATTAATTTCATAAATGAAAAAACCACAAGGAAAGTCGGTCAGATCATTGGTTGAAGTATTTGGCTACTCTCCATTAGACACAACACCCATAGCTAGAAAATTTTGGCAATTATCGGCATGTCCATTTATCGGGAAAGCATGTACGAAATTTGATCATTCAAATACCATTTGCTATGGAACTTGCTCTGTAACAAATGCGGGTCAAAATGTGGTTATTTGCCCTAATCGCCTTTATGCAAATAATTACGAAACCATTAGAAATGTCAGCCAAGAGGTCTTTGGTAGTGTTGTTTTTATGATGTTTGATGAATACATTAAATTGGCAACATCAAGCAAAAAGCAATTTGATTGTGTTGTGGCTCTTGGACAAAATTCAGGCAAAGAAGTAAAGCTCAGTAAAATGAATATGGACTGGGTTCTTGCGCGTATTAAAAATGGCATTTTAAAAGAGTATGTTGGAATTGAAGTTCAAAGCATAGATATTACTGGAAATTATAGAGATGCCTGGTATGCTGCGCGAGACGAAAAAGCAATTATTCCAAATTCTGCACATGGCTTGAATTGGGCGAATGTACATAAACGGCTTATACCGCAAATTATTAGAAAAAGCCTTATCTATTCAAAGTCTAATTTTGTCAATCAAGGTCTTTATTTTATTGTTCCTGAAGTTGTTTATCAGAAATTCGAAGAAATTATTGGTGATGATATTCCGCTTGTTCAGGATTCTGCCAAGGATGTTATTACAGTTCATACCTATGAGCTTGAAGCGCAAGTTCCATTGGGAACCATAAGAGGATTGGTATCTAAAAGAGTGATTAAATTCAAGCTGGATGAGTTTTCAGCCAGATTTATATCCGGCCCGAATCTTCCGTCTGGTGATACTCTGGATAATAAAATAAGAGCAATACTTGCCTGCAAATAATTATTAATATCAATAATATGCTATGACCGAACACGCCCCCCTGATTCTTGACATCGCCGGCACCACGCTGAGCGCCACCGACCGCCGCCGCCTCGCCCACCCGCTGACCGGCGGCGTGATTTTGTTTGCCCGCAACTGGCACAACCGCGCCCAACTGCTGGAGCTGACCAGCGCCATCAAGGCCGTGCGTGACGATTTGCTGATCTGCGTTGACCACGAAGGCGGGCGCGTGCAGCGCTTTCGCTCCGACGGCTTCACGCACCTGCCGCCAATGGCCTCGCTGGGCGAGATGTGGATGAACGACGGCAAGGGCAATAAAGCAGTCGTCGGCAGCGGTGCGTTGCGGGCGACCAACGCGGCCACGGCAGCCGGCTACGTGCTGGCGAGCGAGCTGCGCTCCTGCGGCGTCGATTTCAGTTTTACGCCGGTGCTCGACCTCGATTGGGGCGAGAGCGGCGTGATTGGCGACCGCGCCTTCCACCGCGATGCGCGCGTCGTCACGCTGCTGGCCAAAAGCCTGATGCACGGCCTGCTGCAAGCGGGCATGGCCAATTGCGGCAAACACTTTCCCGGCCACGGCTTTGTCAAAGCCGACTCGCACACCGAGGTGCCGGTCGATACGCGCAGCCTGAGCGCCCTGCTGGCCGAGGACGCCGCACCGTACCCGTGGCTGCGCAGCACGCTGACCAGCGTGATGCCGGCGCACGTGATTTACCCCAAGGTCGATAAGCGCCCGGCGGGTTTTTCAGCCAAATGGCTGCAAGACATCTTGCGCGGCAAGCTGGGTTTTGACGGTGCCATCTTCAGCGACGACCTGAGCATGGAGGGCGCACGCCGCATCGACGGCGCGCTGGTCAGCTACACCGAGGCGGCAGTGGTGGCGCTGCAAGCAGGCTGCGATTTGGTGCTGTTGTGCAACCAAAGTTTGGGCGAAGGCACGGCGGTCGATGAGCTGCTGGACGGCCTCGCCGCCGAGCAGCAGCAGGGCCGCTGGCAGCCCAGCGCCGACAGCGAAGCGCGCCGCATCGCGCTGCTGCCGCAAACCCTGCCACTGGCGTGGGACGATTTGATGTTCCAGCCGGCTTACCAGCAGGCGCTGGAAATGCTGCCTTAATGCCGCCTTCATCGGTCTTTGGCGCAGCGCTCAGTTCGGCAAAATCAAAAGAGCTGTTTGCCAAATATGCAGAAAAATTGAGAAAGTAGCCGGTATGTCGTATTCGTCGGGATGGATTCCACGCCTTAGTGGTGTTGTGTTGGCTGCGCTGGCTGTGCTGTGGTTGCCCATTGCGACGCAGGCCGCAGATTTCAGAGACCCGATTGCGCAGCAGTTTTTGGTCTGGCCGAATATGCCGGTGGTCAAAGCGGCTGACTTGGACGAGTACGCCGCCGACCGCAAGCTGTTTGCCGACCTGCACGGCCCCGACGGCGACCCGGAGAAGGCGCTGGCCGCGCTGCAGGCGGTCGATACGCTGCAAGCGCACCACGCCAGCCGCTCGGGCAGCGAGCTGGGGCGCAGCATGAACGCGCAGGTGCTGGGCGAGCTGGACCGCCTGACCCGCAACCTCAACACCCGCAGCCCCAAGCTGCGCTTTGAATTTGCCCGCATCACCCCGGCCGAGCTGCAACGCCCGTCGGCGCTGGATGCCAAGGCGCTGGAGGCACTCAAAGCCAAGGTCAGCCAAATCACGCTGGTCGGCTACATGACCTACACCCAGCTGGGCGGCAGCTTTGTGCAGCTGACCGGCACGCTGGTCAAGCTGTCGGACGGGGATTCGCAAAGCTTCACCGTCACCGGCCCGGTGACGCAAATTGGCGCGGCGTTGGCGCAGGAGTGGTTTAACTATTTTTATGGCAACCGCTTGGCCGAGCACACCAACCCGATGCCCGAGCGCGAATGGCTGGGCGCCGCGCCCAACCACAGCAACCAACTGGTGTCGCTGGACATGGCGCGGCGCTATTGCCAGTCGCAAAACGCTGATTTGCCCGGCTTGGAAGAAATGGAGATGGGCGAAACCTCAGGCCCGTACCACGGCGGCATTGAGCTGAAGAAAGATGCGCTCTACCACCTCAATTCGGGCATGTATTACTCGTCTGAGCCGCAGCTGCAAAACCGCGTGCGCCCCAACTTGAATCCACCGGGCAGCAACGCCTATTACTACTGCATCCGCAAAAAACGCCCGGCGGCCACGGCCAAAGCGAAGAAATAAGCATCAAAAGTGCCTCTAGCCCAATAGATACGGGCGCTAGCAGCTCTTATTTTGATAGTGTTTTGCTGGCCGGCTCCGCTGCTGCAGCCACCAGCGCCGGCACTTCTTGGCCAAACTTCCAGCGGCGCACCACGCGCTGAAAAATCAGCGCATTCGGGATTTGCAGCAGCGAGCCGGCCGCGCCGAGGGTGCTGTCCTCCAGCGTCGTATAGAGCAAATTGATGTCCACCACCATGCCGCGTGCGCCGGGTTTTTCGGCGGTATCGAGCAGCTCAATCGTGTCGCCAACGCGAAACGGCCCGACGGTGTAAATCAACAGCGCGCAAAACAGGTTCGATAGCACGCTCCACGCGGCAAAAAACGCCACCGCGCCCACCGTGGCAAAGCCAGTAAACGCCGTCCACAGCACCGTGGCCGAGACGCCCAGCCGCTCCAAAATCAGCAGCAGCGCGCTGGCCAAAATCGTCCAGCGCAGCAGGCCGTTGAGCGGCACCAGCAGCTCGCGCGGCAGTTGGTAGTGGTTGCCCACGCGCTTGATCAGGCGGCGCAGCAGGTATTGCAGCAGCATCGCCACCACCAAGATCAGCAAAATTTGCAGACCCGGAACGATGATGTCGAGCCAGTCTTGCGCCCATTCGGGGATGTAAATTTTCGGGATGCGTTTAATCACAAGTCGGTCAATGGTGCGGGCGCTGCTCGACGGTGTCCAACTGCATCTCAAAGCTAAAGAAGCGGTTGCGCCCGTGCGCTTTGGCGGCGTACAGGGCTTCGTCGGCGCGCATGATCAGGCTCTCGGCGCTGGTGTTGGCGTCGGGTACGCAGGTGGTGATGCCGCCCGAGAGGGTCAGCAAGCCCCCCAGCGGCGAGTCGGGGTGGGCGATGGCGCGCACCTCCAGCATCCTGCCCAGCGCGCGTGCAAACGTCATGGCACCCGAGCGCGGGGTGTTGGGCAGAATCAGCGCAAATTCTTCGCCGCCGTAGCGCGTCGCCACATCGCGCGGGCGCACGCAGACTTCGCGCAGCAGCCGGCCCATCTCGCGCAGGCAGTTGTCGCCCTGCACGTGGCCCAGCGTGTCGTTGTAGCGCTTGAAATGGTCCAGGTCGCACAGCATCAGCGTCAGCGGTGCGCGGTCGCGCCGCGCGGACAAAATTTCGCGGTGCAGCAGGCGGTCAAAGCCGCGCCGGTTGATGAGACCGGTCAGGGCGTCGATTTCGACCATGGCGTTGAGGCGCTGGTTGGCGTAGTGCAGCTCTTGCGTCACATTGACCAAGCGCCGGCGCATGTCCAGCAAGCGGCGCATGGCGCGCAGTTTGGCAATCAGCACAATCGGTTTGACGGGTTTGACCAAATAGTCGTCGCCGCCCGCTTCGATGCCGCGCCAGACGTTCAGGTCGCTGTCGAGTCCTGACAAGAAGATGATCGGCGTCCAGCCCCCCGGCTCAGCGCTGCGCATTTGCTGCGCTACCCAGTAGCCGTCCTTGCCGGGCAGTTTGATGTCCAGCAGCACCAAGTCGGGGCGGTGCTGGATAAACAGCTCCAGCGCGCTATGGCTGTCGCCCGCTTCGAGCACATCGCGGACACCGGCGTGGATCAGTTGCGCCACCAGCACCATGCGCACGGCTTTTTGGTCTTCAACGACCAGCACTTTGAAGGCGTTGGTGGCTGGCGGCTCTACAAGGACGGACGGGGCGTTCATGGCAGGCGTTGGGGTGGCGCTGGCGCTCAGGCTTCGCGGCGCAGCGCCGGGAACAAAATCACGTCGCGGATGCTGGCGCTGTCGGTCAGCAGCATCATCAAGCGGTCAATGCCGATGCCGCAGCCGCCAGCCGGTGGCAGGCCGTATTCGAGCGCCCGCACAAAGTCGTGGTCAAAGTACATGGCTTCGTCGTCGCCGCTGTCTTTGGCGGTGACTTGGGCGTGAAAGCGCGCCGCTTGGTCTTCGGCGTCGTTTAGCTCGCTAAAGCCGTTGCCAAACTCGCGCCCGGTGACGTACAGCTCAAAGCGCTCGGTGACTTCGGGGCGCTCGTCGTTGGCGCGCGCCAGTGGGCTGATTTCGGTCGGGTGCTCCATGATGAAGGTCGGCTGCCACAGCTTTTCTTCGACGGTTTCTTCAAAGTACAGCACCTGCAAGCTGGCCAGCGTGCGCTCGGACAGCTTGTTTTTGGCTTCGGTCATGCCGAGTTTTTTCAGCGCGTTGGTCAGCCACGCGGCGTCGTTGACGTGCGGGCCGGCTTCGGTGTGCGCGGCAATCGCTTCGCAAATCGTCATGCGGGCAAATGGCTGGCTCAAATCGACGGCACGGCCTTGGTAGCTCAGTTGCAGCGTGCCGTTGGACTGCATGGCCGCGTCGCGCACCAGCTTTTCGGTGAAGTCCATCAAATCGCGGTAGTTCCAGTAGGCCGCGTAGAACTCCATCATGGTGAACTCGGGGTTGTGGCGCACCGAGATGCCTTCGTTGCGGAAGTTGCGGTTGATCTCAAACACCCGCTCAAAGCCGCCGACCAGCAAGCGCTTCAAATACAGCTCGGGCGCAATGCGCAAGAACATTTCTTGGTCGAGCGCGTTGTGGTGCGTGGTGAACGGCTTGGCGTTGGCGCCGCCCGGGATCGGGTGCAGCATCGGTGTCTCGACTTCCAAAAAGTCGTGCTGCACCATGAAGTTGCGGATGCTGCTAACGGCTTTGCTGCGCGCCACAAAGCGCTGGCGCGCCGCTTCGTCGGTCATCAGGTCGATGTAGCGCTGGCGGTATTTGACTTCTTGGTCGGCAATGCCGTGGAACTTGTCGGGCATCGGGCGCAGGCTTTTGGTCAGCAGGCGCAGCGAGGTCACTTTGACCGACAACTCGCCGGTCTTGGTTTTGAAGGCCGTGCCCTCGGCACCAATGATGTCGCCCAAGTCCCAGTGCTTGAAGGCGGCGTACAGCTCTTCGCCAATCGCGTCGCGGGTGATGTAGAGCTGGATGCGCCCGCCGGTCTCGCCCAAAGAGCCGTCTTGGATGGTGGCAAAGCTGGCCTTGCCCATCACGCGCTTGAGCATCATCCGGCCGGCGACGCTCAGCTGCACCGGCTCGGCTTCCAGCGCTTCAGCGCTGGTGGCGCCGTGCTGGGCGTGGGCGCTGGCGGCGTGGTGCTGGGGCTTGAAGTCGTTGGGAAACGGCACGCCAGCGCTGCCCGCAGCGTGGGCGGCGCGCAGGGCGCTGAGTTTGTCGCGGCGCTCGGCGATGAGTTGGTGTTCTTCGACAACGGCGGGAGCGGGGACGGTGTTTTGGTCAGACATGAATACACGTCCGTGCGGGACGCAGAAAAAAAGAGGGGCTGAAATCAGCAAAGCCGACAATTTTAGGGTACGCCACCGTAATAGGTGCTTACAGTGCGCTGTTGCGCGGCCTGAACGCCTTAACGTCTTTGAGTTCCAATCCCCCCATGCTTTATCAAATCGTTTCTTTCTTGCTGGAAGTGGCCTCCAGCCTGCTGTGTACCGCGTTTTTATTGCGCATTTATATGCAGTTGCAGCGCAGCGGCTTTAACAACCCGGTCGGCAAATTGGTGTTTGCGCTGACCGATTGGGCGGTGCTGCCGCTGCGGCGCGTGCTGCCGGCGCTGGGGCGCTTGGACAGTGCCAGTTTGCTGATGGCGCTGCTGGTCGAGCTGCTGCACTACGTGCTGCTGTGGCTGCTGCTGGGCGGCAAGACCCCGGTGGTGTTTGTGGCGTGGCTGGCGCTGTGCGGCGTGGTGCGCATGGCGCTGACCGGCATGGTCGGCCTGTTGATCATTTATGTGGTGATGTCGTGGGTGCAAGCGCGCTCGCCGATTGTCGAGGTAATCCAGCGCTTGGCCGAGCCGCTGTTGCGCCCGCTGCGGCGCGTGCTGCCGCCGCTGGGCGGGCTGGACTTGTCGGCGCTGGCCGTGTTGGTGCTGCTGCAAGTGGCGCTGATGGTGCTGGCGCATCTGCAGGCCAGCGTGTTGATGCTGGGTTAATCCGCCACCACCGGATAAAACGGCTTGCCCTGAAACTGCGCCGGGTTTTGCATCATCACCTCCAGCATCACCGGCAGCACCCGCGTCAGCAGCTCGCGGCCATCGCGCAGCTGGATGCGGTTGACCGAGCTGTTCCACGTCGCGCCGCCGTGCATTAACTGGTTGCGCAGCGTGTACAGGCGCACAAACACCTCGTACAGCACCCGCTCGGTGTCCTCCTGCGCCAGCGCGCGGTGTACGTTTTGGCGCGCAGTGTCGAACGCCTCCTGCCAATGCGTGGGGGTGCTGCCATCGATGCGCGGGTTGTTGCGTGCATCCCAAAACGGCTGGAACAGGTATTGGTTGTCCAGCAACACCCGAATCGGCCCCGGAAACACCTTCCACACCAACGCCGGCAGCGCTTTGTCCGCATCCAAACGGCAGACCTCGCCGACAAAAGTGCGAAAGGTTTGGCGCTCGGAGGCGTTGTCGGTATGGCCGCCGTTGTCTTGCGCGTAGGCGGCGTTGAAGGCAATCCACAGGCTGATAAAGGCGATGTCGTTGTCCGAGCTTTCCGCTTCGGCGCGCTGCAGCCAGCTCAGGGCGCGGTGCATACGCAGCGTGAAGGCGTTGCGCTGCAGCGCCACCAGCTCTTGGTGGCGCTGAACGAGTTCTGCAAGCTGCGAGGCGTTGCTGCGTGAGGGAGGTGCTGTGGCCATGGTCAGTGCGTCCTGAAAGAGAGGGTGTTGGGGGCACCATCATGCGTCACGTTTTGGCCGTTTACCGCTATCGCCGCGACTTCCACAGCTGCTCGAT
>JBHCAP010000020.1:0-4163 GCA_041798325.1 Giesbergeria sp. | reverse complement strand
GTCCTGGTGCGCCGGGTCGGGGGTGAAGCGGCTGGCCTCGTTCACGGCCAGTTCAGTGATCAAGGCGACGCTGAAGTTCTTCAGCAGCCCGCCCTCCATTGCGGCCAAATACCACACGCCGTTTTTGTGGATCAGGCGGTAGGGCTGGGCGTGGCGGGGCTTGGCTTTGTAGGTGAACTGGCATTCACGGCGCTGCTCGATGGCGTTTTGCAGCTGGACAAAAGCGTGCGTGGTGTGCGGGCCTTGGGCGCGCAAGTCCTCTTGCGCCGTGGCTTGTACTTGGGTGGCGCGCTCAGGCTCAGGGGTTTCTAGCTGCTCGAGCAGGTAGCGCAGGCTGCTGTCGGGAAACAGGTGCTCGGTACCGGCGAGGCGGGCGTAGTCGTGCAGAAGGCGGGTCGGAATGGTGCTGCGGGCGGCATGCGCCAGTTGCCAGTGTCCGCCGGGGCCGCGCTCGGCAATGCCGTGCAGGCGTTCGCCCAAATCGCGCTCGATGGTGCGCACGTCCACGTTGAACGCCTGCGCCAACTGGTGTTTGTCCAAGCTGTCGCCTTGGTGCAGCAGCGCCAAGATGTGGGACAGGCGCTGGGCGAGTTTTTCTCCTTTGGCACTGGCGCGGCGTGGGGTGGGGGTAGCGGTGTGCATGGCTTGAGATTTACAAAATGATGCTGGGTGTGTCAAAGAGTGTGCCGTGCTCGGCTTGCGTACCGCTTGCAGGGGAAGATTAATAGGGCATTGGCCCGACTGTAGAAGGTGGGCACGACAGGTGGTGTCGTAGCGCAGGTGCAGTGGCATTTTTTAAGCCAAATCGGCCTCTAGCCCTTATGCAGCAAGCGCTAGCAGCTCTTAAAAAATGAGCATGAAAAAACCGCCTCGAAGGCGGTTTTTGGGGGAGAGAAAAAGCAGCGCTGGCGTGTCAGGCCACTGCATCTGCCGGCAGGCGTTGCAGCATGGCCAAGCTGTTGGCGATGGTGCTGCGCAGCTCGCGGCGGTCGCAGATGAAATCGACCGCGCCTTTGGTCAGCAAAAATTCGGCGCGCTGAAAACCGGCCGGCAGGGTGACGCGCACGGTCGATTCGATGACGCGCGGGCCGGCAAAGCCAATCAGCGCTTTGGGTTCGGCAATCACGATGTCGCCGACGAAGGCAAAGCCGGCGCTGACGCCGCCCATCGTCGGGTCGGTCAGCACGCTGATGTAGGGCAGGCCTTTTTTGGCCAAACGGGTCAGCGCGGCGTTGGTTTTGGCCATTTGCATCAGCGACAGCAGGCCTTCTTGCATGCGTGCGCCGCCGGTGGCGGTAAAGCAGATGAAGGGCACTTTTTGCTCGATGGCGTTTTCGACGCCGCGCACAAAGCGCTCGCCGACCACGCTGCCCATGCTGCCGCCCATGAAGTCAAATTCAAAGCAAGCGACGACGACGTTGATGCTTTGCACTGCGCCGCCAAAGACGATCAAAGCGTCGGTCTCGCCGGTGTTTTCGAGTGCTTCTTTCAGGCGCTCGGGGTATTTGCGGCTGTCTTTGAATTTCAGCGCATCGACCGGGATGACTTCTTGGCCGATTTCGTAGCGGCCTTCGGGGTCGAGGAAGGCGTCCAGCCGCGCGCGCGCACCGATGCGGTGGTGGTGGCTGCAGGTTGGGCAGACGCATTGGTTGTGCTCTAGGTCGGTTTTGTAGAGCACCGTCTCGCAGCTGGGGCATTTGATCCACAGCCCCTCGGGCATCTGGCGACGCTCGGTGGGGTTGGTCGGCTGGATTTTGGCGGGCAGGAGTTTTTCAAGCCAAGACATGGGGTTTCCTTGTGAGGTGCCTGCTTAGGCGTCGAGTGCTTTGCGCACGCCGCGCAGAAAGCTCACGGTCAGCGGGACAATTTTTTCGTGCGGCTGGTCTTCCAGCAGTTGGATGATGCGGCTGCCAATCACCACGGCGTCGGCCACGCGGCCCACGGTTTGGGCGGTAGCGGCGTCGCGGATGCCAAAACCCACGCCCACCGGAATGTGTACGTGCTTGCGGATGATCGGCAAAATTTCTTCGACCGCGCTGGTGTCCAGCGCCGCCGAGCCGGTCACGCCTTTGAGCGAGACGTAGTAGACGTAACCACTGGCCACGCGCGCCACTTCGGCCATGCGATCTTCGGTGCTGGTGGGCGCTAGCAAGAAGATCAAGTCCATGTTTTTGGCGCGCAGTTTGGCGGCAAAGTCCACGCATTCTTCCGGCGGGTAGTCCACCACCAGCACGCCATCGACGCCAGCGGTGGCCGCGTCGTTGACGAAAGCATCGTCGCCATGCAGTTGGTCGTAGCGCTCAATCGGGTTGGCGTAGCCCATCAGCACCACCGGGGTGGTGTGGTTGCGCTTGCGAAACTCGCTGACATGCGCCAACACCTGCGTCATGCCGACACCCATAGACAGGGCTTTTTCGCCGGCCTTTTGGATGACTGGGCCGTCGGCCATCGGGTCAGAAAACGGCACGCCCAGCTCAATCACGTCCGCGCCGGCTTCGACCATGCCGTGCATCAGCGCTGGGGTGATGTCGGCAAAGGGAAAACCGGCGGTGACGTAAGGAATCAAGGCTTTGCGGCCTTGGGCTTGGAGTTGTTCAAAAGTGCTTTGGATGCGGCTCATGGTTTGCTTTCAGCGCCTTTGACTGCCAGTCCACGCAGGGAAGGGCGGTCGTAAAAATCTTCGCCCGAGAGGTCGGCCACGGTGCCGATGTCTTTGTCGCCCCGGCCCGAGAGGTTGACCAAGATCGACTGCTCGGGGCGCATTTCTTTGGCCAGCTTCATGGCGTAGGCAAAGGCGTGGCTCGATTCGAGTGCCGGGATGATGCCTTCGGTGCGGCACAAATAGTGAAACGCCGCCAGTGCTTCTTTGTCGGTGATGCCGACGTATTCGGCGCGGCCAATTTCTTGCAACCAAGCGTGCTCGGGGCCAACGCCGGGGTAATCGAGACCGGCGCTGATGCTGTGCGTCTCGATGATCTGGCCGTTGTCGTCTTGCAAGATGAAGGTGCGGTTGCCGTGCAGCACGCCGGGTGAGCCGCGTTGCAGCGAGGCCGAGTGCTTTTTGGTGTCCAGCCCTTCGCCAGCGGCTTCAACGCCAATCAGGCGCACGTTGTCAAACGGGATGTAGGGGTGAAAAATGCCCATCGCGTTGCTGCCACCGCCGACGCAGGCCATCACCACATCGGGCTGCTGGGCGGGGATGTTTTGCTCGGCCAGTACCAGCGGCATTTGCGTCAGGCACTCGGTGCCGATGACGCTTTGGAAGTCGCGCACCATCATCGGGTAGGGGTGCGGGCCAGCGACGGTGCCGATGATGTAGAAGGTGTTGTCCACATTGGCCACCCAGTCGCGCATGGCTTCGTTGAGCGCGTCTTTCAGCGTCTTGCTGCCCGACTCGACTGGGATGACCGTGGCGCCCAGCAGCTTCATGCGAAAGACGTTGGGGCTTTGGCGTTTGACGTCTTCGGCGCCCATGTAAATCACGCATTCGAGGCCGTAGCGGGCGCAGATGGTGGCGGTGGCTACGCCGTGCTGGCCGGCGCCGGTCTCGGCAATGATGCGCGGCTTGCCCATGCGCTTGGCGAGCATGGCTTGGCCGATGACGTTGTTGATTTTGTGTGCGCCGGTGTGGTTGAGGTCTTCGCGCTTTAAGTAAATCTGCGCGCCACCCATCTCTTGGCTGGTGCGCGCGGCGTGGTACACCGGCGTGGGCCGGCCAACGAAGTGCGCCAGCTCGTAGTTGAATTCGGCGACAAACTGCGGGTCGTGCTGGTAGCGGGCATAGGCCTCGCGCAGCTCTTTAAGGGCGAAGGTGAGGGTTTCGCTGGCAAAGCTGCCGCCGTAACGGCCAAAGTGGCCCGAGGAATCAGGAAATTGGTAAGAAGCCATGGGATGTGTTCGCAAGTTGGGCATCGGCCGCGCGCACGGCGGCTACGAAGCGATGGATTTTGTCGGCGTCTTTGAGTCCCTTGCGGGGCTGGCCATCGGGGCCGTCCAATTCAACGCCGGAGCTGACATCAACGGCCAGCGTTTTGCAACGCGGGCGTACCTGCAAAATGCCATCGGTCACGTTTGCAGGCGTGAGTCCACCACTTAAAACGAGGTGACAGGCGACGCTTGGAGGTAGGAGTGACCAATGGAATGCCTTGCCGCCGCCGCCATAG
>JBHCAP010000019.1:0-27252 GCA_041798325.1 Giesbergeria sp. | reverse complement strand
GCCAGCGCCGACTTCCATGTCGTAGGGCTGCAAAAGTGCGCAGCCTTGGGCGTCCCAGTAGGTCTGCAGTTTCAGAATGATTTGTTGAAATGTGAGCATGGCTTGTTCAGGGCACGCGCCAGAGCAATTCTGGGCGGACAAAGGAAGGGGCGCGCAGCGCGCGCAAAAAGAGATTTTAGGCGCACCTGCGGCGCCTGGTTTTGGCGGCGGCCGCGCTGCGGGCAAAGCAAAAACAATAGCTGCTAGCGCACGTGTTTAAAGGCTTTGAGATATAAAACTATCGCAATCGCTTTAAACACGTGCGCTAGCAGCTATCAATTTAATAAGACTGCTGCATCCCTAAAATGCTATCCACCAAAGCCACACCCCACGGAGCACCACCATGAGCCTGATGAATTTCATTACCAAGCAACTGATTGAAGTCATCGAGTGGACCGACGACTCGCGCGATACGCTGTCGTACCGCTGGCCGGACGAGGACAAGGAAATCAAAAACGGCGCGCAACTCATCGTGCGCGAGTCGCAGCAGGTGCAGTTTGTCAGCGCCGGCCAGTTTGCCGACCTGTTCAATCCCGGCAAGCACAGCCTGACCACCGAAAACATCCCCATCTTGTCCACCCTGCGCGGTTGGAAATACGGCTTTCAGTCGCCGTTTAAGTGCGACGTTTACTACGTCAACACGCGCCTGTTCACGGGCAACAAATGGGGTACGTCGAATCCCATCATGATGCGCGACAAGGACTTTGGCGTGGTACGCATCCGCGCCTTTGGCACCTATGACTTTCGCATCGTCGAAGCGGCCAAGTTCTTGAAAGAAGTCGCCGGCACCGACCAAAATTTCCGCATCGACGAGTTTGCCGACACCATGCGCTCGCGCATCATCAGCGTGTTCACCGAAGCGCTGGCGCGCGCCCAAGTGCCGGTGCTGGACGTGGCGATGCGCTACTCGGAAATGGGCGACGCGCTGCTGCAGCTGATTAACCCGCCGATGCGCGAGAAGTACGGGCTGGAAATCACCAGCTTTTTGCTCGAAAACGTCTCGGTGCCGCCCGAGGTGGAGCAAGCCATCGACAAGCGCTCCAGCATGGGCGCGATTGGCAATTTGAACGACTACGTCAAATACCAAATGGGGCAATCGTTGACGATGGGCGGCGAAGGCAGCTCGGCGGCTGCACTGCCAGCGACGATGGCGATGGGTTTTGGCATGGCGCAGGAGATGATGCGCAGTATGCAAACCGGCGGCCAAGGCCAAGCGGCGGCTGGCGGCGCACCCGCACCGCACGACCCGTTTGCGCCACCCGCCGCACCAGCGCCGGCACCGGCTGCTGCACCAGCCAGCACCGCCCCGCAAGTGCTGACCCCCGCCCAAGCCGCGCAATCGCTGGGCGTGTCCGAAGAAGACGTGATGGCCGAAATCACCGCCGGCAACCTCAAAGCGCGCCAAATCGGCAGCCAGTGGCGCATTGCCCAAAGCGCGTTGGAAGAATTTTTGCGCGGCTAAAACGCTGCTTTGCCGCCTGATATGTCCTCTGCAACCACCGCTGCGCCGCCTGCCGTTCCACCGGCGATGGTCAAAAAGCACCCTTGCCCCGAGTGCGGTGCCAACTTGGAATGGAGCGCGACGCGCCAGTCGCTGCAATGCCCGTACTGCGGCACGCTGGTGCCGTGGTCGGACGAAACGCGCGAGCAGTTAGGCAACGCAGTCGCCGAGCAAGACCTGCAAAAAGCCCTGAGCAATCCCAGCACCGGGCGCGGCTGGGGCGAGGCGCGGCGCGAGGTGCAGTGCCAAAACTGCCGGGCGATTTCGGTGTTTGTCGATGGCCGGGTGGCGCAGCGCTGCGATTTTTGCGGCTCGCCGGCCATCGTCGCGCACGAGGAGCGCAACGACGCCATCACGCCGCAAAGCATCTTGCCGTTCAAAATCAGCGATGGCCAGGTGCGCGACAAGATTCGCCAGTGGTATGGCTCGCGCTGGTTTGCGCCCAACAAACTCAAAAGCGCCGCGCTGACCGACACGCTGCACGGCGCGTACCTGCCGTATTGGACGTTTGATGCCCACGTCAGCGCCAGCTGGCAGGCCGATGCCGGTTATTACTACTATGTCAGCGAGCAGTACCGCGACAGCAACGGCAATACGCAAACGCGCCAAGTGCGCAAAGTGCGCTGGCAGAGCGCCTCGGGCGACTTAAAACACTTCTTTGACGATGAACTGGTGCCGGGCACAGTGGGCGTACACGAAAAGCTGCTGCGGCAAATTGAGCCGTTTCCGACGATGACTGACCTGCAGCCGTACACACCCGAATTTGTGCGCGGCTGGACGGTGGAGCGCTACCAAATTGACCTCAGCCGCGCCGCCCAGCGCAACGAAAAAGACATGGACCAGCAGGTGCAGCAGCTGTGCTCGGCGCAAGTGCCGGGCGACACCCAGCGCAATCTGCGCGTGCAGCGCCAGTACCAAGGGCGCACGTTTAAGCACATTTTGGTGCCGGTGTGGCTGGTGGGCTACACCTACGGCAGCAAAACCTATCAGGTGGTTGCCAACGGCTACACCGGCGCCATTGCCGGCGAGCAGCCCTACAGCTGGGTAAAGATTTTCTTTGCCGCGCTGGCGGTGCTGCTCGTGGTGGCGCTGGTGCTGGCTGGCTCAGGGCGCTGAACGCCCCAAGCTATCAAGGTAAATCGCGGTTCGGCTCGGCTGCCACGGTATCGCGCGGGCCGACCAAGCCCAAACGGCTTCGCAAAGACTGCGGCTGGCCGGTCAGGATGGCGGCGTAGTTGGTGGTGTTGGACAGCACCTTTTTAACGTAATCGCGCGTCTCGCTGAACGGCACGTTTTCCGCCCAAATGGCCGCATCCAGCACCGGGCCTTCGCGCCACTTGCGTGGGCGGCCAGGGCCAGCGTTGTAAGCCGCCGCCGCCATCGGCATGGAGCCAGCAAAGTCGTCCAACGCCAGCTTCAAATACGCGGTGCCGATGGTGATGTTGGTGTCGCGGTCGTTGATTTGGTCGGCGCTGAAGTTGCTCAGGCCGATTTTTTTCGCCGTCCAGCGCGCCGTCGCCGGCATCACTTGCATCAGTCCCGAAGCACCCACGCCCGAGCGCGCATTCATGATGAAGCGGCTTTCTTGGCGAATCAGGCCATAGACATAGGCCGGGTCGAGGCCAATGTTTTGGCTGCGTGCCACCACCGTACTTTGGTAGGGCATCGGAAAGCGCTGCGAATAATCGGGCGCGCCGGTGGTGCGCTCGCTGGTGTTGATGCAGCGGTCCCACACCTCGCGCTGGCAGGCGAGGTCGGCGGCGGCCAGCAGCTCGCGCTCAGCCATGCCGCCGGGGGTGTGCAAGTTGGTGGCGTAATTCCACTCGCGCACGCCTTCGCTGCGCAAGCCGACCGAGATGGCGTACAGCGCCCGACTGAGCGCAGGATTAGCGCGCGCTTGCGCCTTTTCTTGCGCTGTCAGCGGTGCGGGAGCGGGTGGCACGGTAATGCGCTGACCCAAGTCTTCCAGCGCCAGCTGCTCATAAAAACCGCGCTGGCTGGCAATGCTTTGCAGCAGTTGCTGCGCCTCGGCGCGCTGGCTGTCGCTGGGCTTGCCGTGCAACAAGGCGCGCGCTTTCCAATACACCCAAGTGCTGTCGCTGCGGCCAGCGGCGCTCATGGCGTCGATGGCGTGGCGCACGGCTTTCCAATCGCCAGCGCGCAAGGCGGTGCGGGTTTTCCAGCCCAGCAGCTCGTCGTTCAAATCGCTGTCTTTAGCGACTTTGTTGAAGTAACCAGCGGCTGACGGCGACAGGCGAAACGCCGCTTGCTTGCCAATCACGCCCCACGTCCAGTTGCGCTCTTCGGGGGTCAGCTGGCCGCCCCATTTGTTTTCCAGCAAATCGGCCGCGCCGTCGGGGTTGCTGCTGGCGAGGCGAATCAGCCCCAGCACCATCAGCTCTTGGCGCGGGCGGGACGCTGCGGTGGCGCGGCTGCGCAAATACTTGGTCGGGTTGCTGTGCAGTTCGCTGACCTCGGCCAGCATCTCGGGCGCGACGATGGTGACGGCATCGCGCGCGGCGCGCAGGCGGTTGCCTTCAATCGCCAGACGCGCCTTGCGCCAGACATCCAGCGCCGGGATTTGCTTGGCGGCAAACAGCTCGCCGGCAGCGTGGGTGCAGCCGTCGTCGGCATTGCGCTGGCCGTACCAGTTGCTGCGCACTTGTTCAATGGCCGGGGCGGGCATGGTGGCGCTCATGTGCTGAATCGTCAGCGCGTAGCACTGCACTTCGCGGTCATCAGACATGCGGTAGTGCGGGTGCTGATCAGAAAAGCGCTCCCAGTCACGCCGCTGGCCCAGCAACAGCAGCCAGTCGTTGCGCAGCCGGTCTTCTTGGTAAGTGCCGGCATAGCGCTGCAAGAAGGCGGATACTTCGGCGTCGCTGGCCTCATCCAAGCGGGCGCGCAGCTCCCAGTAGGCAGCCCACGGCTCCAGTGCATGGCCTTGGACTTGGGGTAGCAAAGCGGTCAGCCGTTTGCGGTCAGACTTGCGAAAGGCTTGCTGCATCTCGACCAAGGCGCTATCGCCTTGAACCTGTGCAGCAGACGCGCTGGTCTGCGCCGTCTGCTGGGCAGACAAAGGAAAAGCAGCGGTGGCGAGCGCCGCACAAGCCGCCAATGGGGTCAAAATTTTGAGCAGTTGCATAAGGGAATTATCCGATGGACAAAGCCGCCCTGCGAAAAGCCTTGGTGCAAGAGCGCCTGAACCTGCCCGACCGCCTCGCGCGCGCCGACCTTTTGCAGCAGGTGCTGCGCTTTTGGCTAGTACACCGCCCTGATACGGTGATTGGCGCTTATTGGCCGATCAAAGGCGAGTTTGACCCGCTGCCTGCGCTGCACCGCTGGAAGGAAGACGGCGAGCTGCTCGACGAGCCGCAACTGCGCCGCATCGCCCTGCCGGTGATCAACAAGCAGCACAAAACGCTGACTTTTCACGCGTGGTATCCCGGCTGCGAGATGGAGGAAGACGCTTACGGCATCCCCAAACCCAAAGACACTGAACTCACCGTGCCGACGCTGCTGTTGGTGCCCTGCGTGGGTTACGCAGCGGGCGGCTACCGGCTGGGCTACGGCGGCGGTTTTTACGACCGCACGCTGGCAGCGCTGCAGCCGCGCCCGTTCACCGTCGGGCTGGGTTATACGAATGGCTATGTGGACGACTTCACGCCCGAAGCGCACGACCTGCCGCTGGACGCCATCCTGAACGACAACGGCGTGGTCTGGCCGGTGTGATTCGGTCGCTATCTACCGAAACTGCTTGCGCAAAAACGGCTTATGGCGCTCGATGTGCGCCATTTGCGCTTCGACAATCGTGCCGCCCAAGTTTTCGCCATCGCCGTTGAGTACCTCGTTGGCGTAGCGCAGGGCGCGCGCCACCACCTCGGCCTCGGTCACACCTTGCGCAGCGGCCAGTTCCACCGCCACACGGCGCATGGCGCGCTGCGACAGCATCCACATCGCGCCAAACGCATCCCACGCGGCGGCAGCTTCTTGGGATTTTTCGCGGTCGCCGAGGATTTCATTCAGCGGCTTGGCAAGGATGGCTTGCAGGTCAGCGATTTGGTCTTGCAGGTGTTCGGCGCGCTCTTGCCATTGGGCGGCGGTGGCGGTGTTGGGGGAGGCCGGAGCAGCCGGGATCGGCAAACTGCCGTCGGGGTTGGGCTGGGCAATGGCGATAGAAGAAGAAAAAGAGGACATTGGGATTTACCTTAAAAAACTGACAGAAGATTTGAGCCGTGGTCATGAATGAAAAAGCGCTGACGGCACGCGATGCACAGCGCGATATTGGTGCAGATGGAGCAAGCCCCACCCCTACACTCCCTGCCATGAAAATTTATATGGTCGGCGGCGCGGTGCGCGATGGGCTTTTGGGGCGTGCGGTCAGTGACCGCGACTGGGTGGTAGTGGGCGCAACGCCCGAGCAAATGCTGGCGCAGGGCTTTTTGCCGGTGGGGCGCGACTTTCCGGTGTTTCTGCACCCGAAAACGCGCGAGGAATATGCGCTGGCCCGCACCGAGCGCAAAAGCGGGCGCGGCTACCGCGGCTTTGTCGTGCAAACCTCGCCCGAGGTCACGCTGGAAGAAGACCTGGCGCGGCGCGATCTCACTATCAATGCGATAGCTACTAGCGCACATAAACAAAGGGCTACAGCCTATTTTGACCCTTATAACGGCCAGCGTGACCTGCAAGACCGCGTGCTGCGCCATGTCACCGATGCGTTTCGCGAAGACCCGGTGCGCATCCTGCGCGTGGCGCGCTTTGCGGCGCGCTTTACCGACTTCACCGTGGCGCCCGAGACGATGGCGCTGATGCGCGAAATGGTCGAAGCCGGCGAGGCCGACCACTTGGTGGCCGAGCGCGTCTGGCAAGAACTGGCGCGCGGGCTGATGGAAGCGCAACCCTCGCGCATGTTCGAGGTGCTGCGCGAATGCGGCGCGCTGGCCGTGGTGCTGCCCGAAGTGAATCGCCTGTGGGGCGTGCCCCAGCGCGCCGAATACCACCCGGAAATCTGCACCGGCATCCACTTAATGATGGTGTTGGACATGGCCGCGCGCCTGAATGCACCGCTGACGGTGCGCTTTGCCTGCCTGACGCACGACTTGGGCAAAGCCACCACGCCGCAGCACGTGCTGCCGCGCCACATCGGCCACGAGCAGCGCAGCGCGCAGTTGCTCAAAGGGCTGGCGGTGCGGCTGCGCGTGCCGGTGGATTGCCGCGAAATTGCCGACGTGGTGGCGCGCGAGCACGGCAACATCCACAGAAGCGGCGAACTGAATGCTGCCGCGCTGGTGCGGCTGCTGGAGCGCTGCGACGCCATCCGCAAGCCCGAGCGCTTTGCCGACATTTTGCTGGCCTGCGAATGCGATGCGCGCGGGCGTTTGCACTTTGAAGAAACGCCCTACCCGCAGCGCCAGCGGCTGGGTGATGCGCTGGCGGCGGTGCAGTCAGTTGCTACCAGTGTGATAGCTGCCAGCGCAGCAGCAGCGGGCGTTAGCGGCCAAAAAGTGGGTGAACTCATCCACACGGCGCGGGTCAAGGCGGTGGCGGCATGGCTGGCCACCACCTCCACACCAGAAACCTAAATCACGCCTGCACTGACTGCACCCAGCGCACGATGTCAGCAGCGCCCAGCGCGCCCGAAATGCGCGCCGCTTCTTGGCCGCCTTTGAACAGCACCATCGTCGGAATGCTGCGGATGTTGTAGGGCGCCGACAGTTGCGGGTGCGCTTCGGTGTTGAGCTTGGCCAAGCGCACGTGCGGCTCTAACTGCGCGGCGGCTTGGGCAAAGGCGGGAGCCATCTGGCGGCACGGGCCGCACCACGGTGCCCAAAAATCGACCAGCACCGGAATATGGTTGCGCTGCAATTGCTTGGCAAAGCTAGCGCTGTCCAGCTCCAGCGGCGCGCCAAAAAACAGCGGCTGGTGGCAACTGCCGCAGTCGGGCGCGTCGGTCAATTGCGCGGACTGCACGCGGTTGGTGGTGTGGCAGTGCGGGCAGACGATGTGCAGGGCTTGGGTCATAGCGGTTTTCTCCAAAGAATGGGCGGTCACGACATCAGGCCACAGTCGTGCAAATTCAAGTGGAGAAACACACGCTGACCGTACAACCGACACCCGGCACTGCCGTGGCGCTGGCCTCGCCGCCGTGGCGCTGGGCAATGGCGCGCACCGCCGCCAAGCCGACACCCACGCCGTCAAATTCCGCCTCGCGGTGCAGGCGCTGGAACACGCCAAACAGGCCGGCAGACTGCGCTGGGTTAAAGCCAGCGCCGTTGTCTTGCACGCGCAGCACCAAATGGCCGTCAGCGCTGTGCTCTGCGGTGACGGCGATGCGCGCCGGCTCGCGGCCTCGGGTGAATTTCAGCGCGTTGCCCAGCAGCTCGGCCAGCAGTTGGCGCAGCAGCGCAGCGTCGCCATCCACGCTGGGCAAGTCGGGCGCAATGTGCCATTGCACGGCGCGCTGTTGTGCCTGCGCTTGGGCGGCCAGCGCGGCTTGCACCTCGTGCGCCAGTGCGGTGAGCGCCACCGGTTGGCGCTGCAGCGGCGTGCGGGCAATCTGCGACAGCGTCAGCAGGCCGTCCAGCATCCGGCCCATGCGCCGCGCCGATTGGTCCATGGTGGTCAAAAATTCGTGCGCTTCGGCCAGCGCTTCGCCTTGCAGGCCGGCGTCTTGCAGCAGCTCGGCCACCAGCGGGCCATACGAGGTGATGTGGCGCAGCGGCGCGCGCAGGTCGTGCGAGACGGCACGCAAAAACTCGTCTTGCGCAGCGCGCAATTGCGCCAGTTCAGCGCGCAGTTGTTGCACCTCGGCTGCGGTGTCTGCTGCTACTGTCTCGGCCATGGTCATGGTCATGGTCATGGTCATGGCTTGGGCTGTTTTGCGGGGCGCGCCCAATTCGCCAATACCACCTGTTTGCCACGCGCTACGCCCAGCGCACCCGCCGGCACGGCTTTGGTGATGGTCGAGCCGCCGCCAATCGTCGCGCCGCCGCCAATCGTCACCGGCGCCACCAGCACGCAGTTGCTGCCAATGTGGACATCGGCCTCGATGACGGTGCGGTGTTTGTTCGCGCCGTCGTAGTTGGCGGTGATGCTGCCCGCGCCGTAGTTGACGCGCTCGCCCACCGTAGCGTCGCCCAGATAGGCCAAGTGATTGGCCTTGGCACCGTCGGCCAGCGTGGAATTTTTGACTTCAACAAAGTTGCCGATGTGTACCTCGCGCCCCAGTTGTGCGCCGGGGCGCAGGCGGGCGAACGGGCCGATTAACGCGCCTGCGCCAACGCTGACACCGGCCTGTTCGCCGTCGATGTGGGTGTAGGGGTGAATCACCGCACCGGCGGCAATCGTGGCGTTGGCAATGCAGCAGTGCGCGCCGATGTGTACGCCTTCGCCCAGCTCGACGCGGCCAGTAAAGACACAGCCGACGTCGATTTCTACGTCCTGAGCGCAGACCAGCTCGCCGCGCGCGCCGGAGCGTTGGTCGTCGCGCAGGTCAAAGCGCGCCGGGTCAGCCAGGCGCACGCCCTGCTCCATCAGCGCGTGCGCTTGGCGCAGTTGGTGGGCGCGCTCCAGCTCGGCCAGTTGCACCGGGCTGTTGACGCCGGCCACTTGCAGCGCATCCGTGATGCGATGCGCCAACACCGGCACGCCGTCGGCGACAGCCATGGCGACGATGTCGGTCAGGTAGAACTCGCCCTGGGCGTTGTGGTTGGTCAGGCGCCCCAGCCACGGCGCCAGCAGGCGGGCGGGCACGGCCAAGATGCCGCTGTACACCTCGGTGATGGCACGCTGTGCGTCGCTGGCGTCCTTGTGCTCGACGATGCCTTGGACGGCACCATCGGCGCTGCGCAGGATGCGGCCATAGCCAGTCGGGTCGGGCAGCGTCACCGTCAGCAGCGCCAGCGCGCCTTCGTGTACGTCATCGACCACACTTTCCGAGGCGGCGA
The DNA here is from genome assembly GCA_041798325.1 of Giesbergeria sp. Classification (GTDB taxonomy): domain Bacteria; phylum Pseudomonadota; class Gammaproteobacteria; order Burkholderiales; family Burkholderiaceae_C; genus Simplicispira. The sequence goes on along the minus strand of JBHCAP010000019.1, from coordinate 17,766 downwards.
TCAGCGCGCGCAAGGTGTCGGGCTGGGTCAGCGGCACGTCGCCCGACAGCACCACCACCGTGCCATCGGTGCGCAGCTGCGGCAGCGCTTGCTGCACCGCGTGGCCGGTGCCCAATTGCGGCTCTTGGCGCACGAATTTCAGCTCAAATTGTGGGTCAAAAGTGCCTCCAGCCCTTTGTTTACGTGCGCTAGCAGCTTCTACTTCGATAGCGCCGTGGCCGGTGATGACGATGGCACTGCGCGCCTGCAAATGCGCCGCTTGGTCGAGCACGTGTTGCAACAGCGGCCGTCCGGCCAAGCGCTGCAAGACTTTGGGCAGACGGCTTTTCATGCGCGTGCCTTTGCCGGCGGCCATGATGAGGATGTCAAGGGGTGTCATGGGAATTGCCCGATTTACGCCAGCGTGACGCGGGCAAATTTGCGTTTGCCGACCTGCACCACGTAGCTGCCAGCTGCCAGCTTCAAACCCCTGTCGCTGACCACGCTGCCATCGACGCGCACGCCGCCGCCATCGACCAAGCGGTTGGCCTCGCCGGTCGAGGGTGTCAAATTGGCCTGCTTGAGCAGCGCGCCAATGCCCAGCGGCGCGCCGGTCAGCGTGACCTCGGCAATCTCATCGGGCACGCCGCCTTTGCTGCGGTTGATGAAGTCCTGCTCGGCCGCATCCGCCGCCGCCGCGCTGTGAAAGCGCGTGGTGATTTCTTTGGCCAGCGCCACTTTGGCGTCCTTCGGATTGCGCCCGCCAGCAATCTCGGCCTTGAGCGCAGCAATCTCGGCCAGGCTTTTGAACGACAGCAGCGTGTACCAGTCCCACATCAGCGTGTCCGAAATACTCAGCACCTTGGCAAACATGGTGTTGGCGTCTTCGGTAATGCCGATGTAGTTGTTTTTCGACTTGGACATCTTCTCCACGCCGTCCAGCCCGACCAGCAGCGGCATGGTCAGCACGCATTGCGGCTCCTGGCCGTATTCCTGCTGCAGATGGCGGCCCATCAGCAGGTTGAATTTCTGGTCGGTGCCGCCCAATTCCAAGTCGGCTTTGAGCGCCACTGAGTCATAGCCCTGCATCAGCGGGTACAAAAATTCGTGTACGGCAATCGGCGTGCCGGCCTTGAAGCGGTCGTGAAAGTCGTTGCGCTCCATCATCCGCGCCACGGTGAATTTGGCGGCCAGCTGGATCATGCCGGTAGCGCCCAGCGGCTCGCACCATTCGCTGTTGTAGCGAATCTCGGTCTTGGCCGGGTCCAGCACCAAGCTGGCTTGCTGGTAATAGGTGTCGGCGTTGTGCTTGATTTGCTCGGGCGTCAGCGGCGGGCGCGTGTTGTTGCGCCCGGACGGGTCGCCAATCAAGCTGGTGAAGTCGCCAATCAAAAAAATGACTTGATGGCCAAGGTCTTGCAGCTGGCGCATTTTGTTGAGCACCACGGTGTGGCCGATGTGGATATCGGGCGCGGTCGGGTCCAAACCCAGCTTGATGCGCAGCGGCTGGCCCGTCGCCTGCGAGCGGGTCAATTTTTTGACCCACTCGTCTTGCGGCAGCAATTCTTGGACACCGCGCAACGAGATTTCAAGCGCCTGCTGCACGGCTTCGCAAGGCATTAAAGGTGTAACAAAATCTTGATTCATAAGGGTTTTCCCGTAACTCCAAAGCATCGCCTTGGCTATAATTCGTGCCTCATTGCAGTGGCGGATTCTACGTATCCCCGCCCTTTCGGCCCACTCCAACGGACGAACGGCTGCAGCCTGACAGTTTGTGCGCTCCAAAGCTCTCGTGCTTATCCAGCCCGACGCTCCACGGACACACGCTCACCCTGGGGATTCACCTTTGAAAAACGGTCTCACCGCTGCGAGTCAAGCCTTGCTTGCCCGCCTGTCACGTAGCATTCAGCAACACCCCAAACGCATTACGGCCACACTGGCCACCGTTCTTCTGACCGGAGGCGGTGGTGCTTTTGCCATCGCCTCGTTTGGTCCCGATCCGCTGGATTTGCCGGTGCGCCTGCTAGAGCAGCCTGTCGAATCGCTCGCCAGCGGCAAGTCTTTGGCCGAATTGGTCGATCACCCCGGTTTTTCTCTGCACCGCTCTGGCCAAGTACGTGCCAGCGACACCGCCGAGTCGCTACTGCAACGCTTGGGCGTGGCCGATCCGGCTGCTGCTGCGTTTTTGCGCCGCGACAGCAACGCCCAACGCGCCCTGCTGGGGCGTTCTGGGCGCATCATTTCGGTAGAAACCACCGATGACCACCGCCTGCTGCGCATCACAGCGCGCTGGGCGCACGAAGATGACGGCCTATTTCAGCGCTTGGTGATTGAAAAAAGCGGTGACGGCTTTAGCTCGCACATCACCGCAGCGCCACTGACGACGTCCAGCCGCTTGGCTGGCGGCGTTATCCACAGCTCATTGTTTGCCGCCACCGATGCCTCCAACATTCCCGACAACGTGGCCGTGCAGCTGGCAGAGCTGTTCTCGGGCGATATCGACTTTCGCCGCGCGCTGCGCAAAGGCGACCGTTTCTCCGTGGTTTACGAAACCCTCGAAGCCGACGGCGAGCCGCTGCGCAGCGGCCGCGTGCTCAGCGCTGAATTCCACAACAACGGCAAGACGCACCAGGCCGTCTGGTTCCAAGAACCCAGCGCAAGCAAAGGTGCCTACTACACACTGGACGGCCAAAGCCTGCGCCGCGCCTACCTCACATCGCCGCTAGAGTTCTCACGGGTTTCCAGCGGCTTTGCCATGCGCTTTCACCCCATCCACAAGACTTGGCGCGCCCATCTGGGCACCGACTTTGCTGCGCCCACCGGTACTGCCGTGCGCACCATCGGTGATGGCGTGGTCGAGTTTGCCGGCACGCAAAACGGCTTTGGCAACGTGGTGTTCATCAAGCACCGCAACCAGCATGTCACCGTTTACGCCCATCTGAACCGCATTGATGTGCGTGCCAATCAGGCCGTGGAACAAGGCCAGACCATAGGCACCGTGGGCGCGACCGGCTGGGCGACTGGCCCGCACCTGCACTTTGAATTTCGCGTCAACGGCCAGCACCAAGACCCCATGCTGATCGCCCAGCAAAGCGAGGCAGCCGCGCCAGTTTCGCCAGCGGCGCGCCCCGAGTTCAACCGCCTGAGCGCCGTGATGCGCACGCAGCTCGATGCAGCCGCGCTGATCCAGCAAGCCAGCGCCAACTAAGCCCAGCGCAGCTCCAACCCGTGCCTGCGTTCTACATCGGCCTGATGTCGGGCACCTCGATGGACGGGGTGGACGCAGTTTTGGCGGACTTTTCAGGGTCAAAAGGCCTTGTAACCCAGCACTGGAGCGCGCAGCTAGCTCCTGAATTAAAAGCAGAGCTGCTGGCACTCAACACCTCGGGCGCTGACGAATTGCACCGCGCGGCGCTGGCCGCCAATGCGCTGGTGCGCGTTTATGCCGAAACGGTGCAGGCGCTGCTGGCGCACAGCGGCATCCACGCCAGCGCGGTGCGCGCCATCGGTGCCCACGGCCAAACCGTGCGGCATCGGCCGCAGGCGTTTGATGGCACCGGCTACACGCTGCAACTGAACAACCCCGCCCTGCTGGCCGAACTGACCGGCATCACTGTGGTCGCCGACTTTCGCAGCCGCGACGTAGCCGCTGGCGGCCAAGGCGCGCCGCTGGTGCCGGCGTTTCACCAACATATCTTTGCCCAGCCACAGCAAACCATGCTGGTGCTCAATATCGGCGGCATCTCCAACCTGAGCGTGCTCGGCGCTGATGGACAGGTACTAGGCTTTGACTGCGGCCCCGGCAATGCGCTGATGGATTACTGGTGCCAGCGCCACACCGGCCAGCCGTTTGACCGCAGCGGCGCGTGGGCGGCAGGCGGCACGGTGTTAGCGCCGCTGCTGGCGCAGTGCTTGGCCGAGCCGTATTTGCACCAGCCACCGCCCAAAAGCACTGGGCGCGATCTTTTCAACCCCGACTGGCTGCACGCGCAACTGAGCGCTTACCCGGATGCAGCGCCGCAAGACGTGCAAGCGACATTGACCGAATTGACCGCTAGCGCTTGTGCAGCCAGCGCTAGCAGCTATGGAAAACAGAGCAAGCAGCTGGCGGTGTGCGGTGGTGGCGCGTTCAACACGTATTTGATGCAGCGGCTGCAAGCCTTGCTGCCGGGTGTGGCGGTGCAAGCCTCGGACGCTTACGGTCTGCCAGCGCAGCAGGTCGAGGCCGCCGCCTTTGCATGGCTGGCACGGCAAACGCTGCTGGGCGCACCGGGCAACCTCAAAAGCGTTACGGGCGCTCAAGGCGCCCGTGTGCTCGGGGCGATTTACCCCGCCTGAGCGCCAAAGCGCTCCAAAAAATCAAACGGCTTACGAAAAGCTAGAGCCGCAGCCGCAGGTCGAGGTTGCGCCGGGGTTCTTGATGACGAACTGCGCGCCCTGCAAGTCTTCTTTGTAGTCAATTTCAGCGCCGACGAGGTACTGATAGCTCATCGCGTCAATCAGCAGCGACACGCCGTTTTTAGTCATCACGGTATCGTCGTCGTTGGTGATTTCGTCAAACGTAAAGCCGTACTGAAAGCCCGAGCAGCCGCCGCCTTGGACGAACACGCGCAGTTTCAGGTCGGGATTGCCTTCTTCGGCAATCAAATCCGCCACCTTGGCCGCAGCGCTTTCGGTGAAGATGATCGGCTCGGGCATTTGTTCAGGCATTTGGACGGGAATATTTTCAGCAACTGCGCTCATGGGGGCTTCTCCAATTCAGGGTTTTGGCTTTGATGCTACTGCAAAGCTGCTCTGGCGCAGGGCGGGCGCGCAGTTGACGTTAATTTCAGTGTGGGCTTTTTGAGCGCATCCAAGCAACGCAGCGCCACACAACGAAAAAAGCCGCAGCAAGCAAACTTGCAGCGGCCTTTTGGCAAACAGTAACCGGGCGAATTAACGCTTGGAGAACTGCTTGGCGCGGCGTGCGGAGTGCAGACCGACTTTCTTACGCTCGACTTCGCGGGCATCGCGCGTCACGAAGCCGGCTTGGCTCAGTGCGGGCTTGAGCGTCGCGTCGTAGTCGATCAAAGCACGGGTGATACCGTGGCGGGCTGCACCGGCTTGGCCGGATTCACCGCCGCCATGCACATTGATCATCACGTCGAAAGTTTCGGCGTGGTTGGTCAACATCAGCGGCTGCTTGGCGATCATGATCGAAGTTTCGCGACCAAAGTAAGACTGGATGTCCTTACCGTTGATCGTGATCTTGCCAGTGCCTTTTTTCAGAAACACGCGGGCGACGCTGGATTTGCGACGGCCTGTGCCATTGTTCCATTCACCAATCATCTCAAGGCTCCTTAGAGTTCCAGCACTTTAGGCTGTTGGGCAGTGTGGGGATGCTCTGCACCGCCGTACACCTTGAGCTTTTTGATCATGGCGTAGCCAAGCGGGCCCTTGGGCAACATGCCCTTGACAGCCTTTTCCAGCGCGCGGCCGGGGTGCTTGGATTGCATGTCACGGAAGCTGGTAGCCGTGATACCGCCGGGGAAACCCGAGTGGCGGTAGTAAATCTTGTCGGTCGACTTAGCGCCGGTGACTTTGAGTTGCGCAGCGTTGATGATGACGATGAAGTCACCGGTGTCAACGTGAGGCGTATAAATGGCTTTGTGTTTGCCGCGCAGACGGAGGGCAACTTCGCTGGCTACCCGTCCGAGCACCTTATCGGTGGCGTCAATCACAAACCACTCGTGTACGACCTCAGCGGGTTTGGCGCTGAAAGTTTTCATGAGTTTTTCTCTTTCGAGGGTTCGGCCAGCCAGAAGGGGCTAGCATCCTTGGAGCTCTTTTCCACGGTCGGCGTTTCTCTTCAATGGAAACCTCTTAGGTGGCAATTGCACATCTATCTGTCGATAGCCGCACACTTCGCCGCGGAGCCGCGCAAGCGCTGCGAAGCCCGCGATTATACAAAGACTTCTCCTTTTGGTGCCAGTGTTATAAAAAAGTGAGCTAGTAGCGCACGTATCTATTGGCTTTCAGCATGAAAAGATGCTGAAAGCCTTTAAACACGGGCGCTAGCAGCTATCAATTTAATTAGACCCGCTCAATGCGTGCTGGCAAGCCTTGGCGCACCACCGCGCCCGAAACCCAATCAATCCACACGTTGCGCTGGTCTGGCGCACGCGAAGGGTCGGCAAAACCCAGGTCGTTCAGGTTGACGCCGTTGGCGTGCTGCGGGTTGTTTGGCAACACTTTGCCGTCCACCGTGTGCGCCCGCGCGCCCAGCTCGGTGTGGCCGTAGCCGTACTCGACCGCCAGCGCGCCGGGCATGACGCCGTCGCGCACCAACGCCACCGCCAACATGCTGCTGCCGGGCGTGGTCAGGCGCACGGTGTCGCCGTTTTTCACGCCCAGTCGCGCGGCATCTTCGCGGTTGACCGACACCGGGTTGTGCGGATGCACTTGGCGCAGGCGCGCCACGCCAATCGACATCGAGCTCATCAGGTTGGATTTGTACGAGGTCATCAGCATCGGCCACTGCGCTTCGGGGAAATGTTCGCGCATGGCGCTGCCGTCGGCCAGACGGGTGGGGAAGTAGGTCGGGCAGCCGCTCAGGCGCTCGCCGGTCATAGAGTGGCGCATTTTGGCCACATCTTCCATCCACACCTGCAGCGCCGGCGCGTGCGCTTTGCGGATGTGCTGGCCTTTCCACGCGGCCTCAATCTTGTCAAAGCGGCCGCCGCGCGTCATCAGCATGGCCACTTGGCGCCATTCGTCGTCTTTCAGCTGCGCCTGTAGCAGCGGCTGGTAGCGGTCAACGCCGGTGACTAGCATGTCGTCATCGCTGGCTGGCGGCACGGCCTTGCCACCGGCAAAGGCCATGTTGGCCAAGCCGCGCAGAAAGAAGTCTTCCGCCGTCTTGAGCGCGCAGGGATTGCCCTCGGCATCCTTCATGCCGTGGTCGCCAAAGCCGGGCAGCTGCAAACGCTCGGCGACGGCAAACACAAAACTTTCGACGTTGACCGGCGCGCCGCTGGCGGTGCGCGCCACGGCGGGCTGCACCGTCGGCCAGCGCACGGTCGAGCTTTTGGCGATCACGTCGGCCCACGGCGCGGAAATGCCCCAGCTTTCATAGGTGACGGTGTCCGGCACGATGTAGTCGGCCAGCGCGGTGGTCTCGTTCATGAACGGGTCAATCGAGACGATCAGCGGCAGTTTTTTGGGGTCTTTCAGCGCATCGAGCAGCGCGTTTTTAAAGCCAGCAATCGCGTACATCGGGTTGCTCATGTGGTTGATCCACACCTTGGCTTGGTACGGGTAGCCGGCCAGCGCGCCGGCCAGCATTTCGCTGCTCAGACCGCCCACGGCTGGATACCACGGCGCTTTGGCGGGATACGGTGATGCGCCCGCGTCTTTTTTGCGCTGGAATTCGCTGCTTTTTTCGTAGGGAAAGCGGTTGCGCGACAGCGCCACGCCGCGCGGTTTGGCCTTGCCGTCAAAGTCGGCAAAGTTGTAGCGCGGGCCGGGGCCAAACGGGCCGAACGGGCCGGCATCCAGCACCAAGCCGCCTTGCACGTTCAGGTTGCCGACCAGCGTGTTGAGCATGGCAATGGCGTAGGCGGTGTAAAAGCCCGAGCCGCTCATGGTGCCGCCGTGCGCATCGGCCACGGCGCGTTTGCCAAAGCTGGTGAATTCGCGCGCCAGCTCTTCGATTTGCTGCGCCGGGATGCCACACAGAGCGGCGTATTCGTCAATAGTTTTGGCGCGCGCTTCGGTGCGCAGTTTCGCCAATGCGCTGCACACGGCCAGCGCCGGCACGGCACCATCGGCACCGGCCAATCCGGGCGCGTCCACGCTGCGCTCGACAAACAGCTCGGCCGGCAGCGCCGCGCTGTGCGGCGCCAGTGTGCCGTCAGCGCGCTGCACTACATAAACATCGACCGGTGCCACTGGCGCTTTGCCTTCTTCGGCTGCTGCGGCCGGGGGCAGCGCCCAGCCCAAGTCAGCGCCGCGCAAATAGGTGCCAAAGCGTGGGTGCTGCGGGTCGTTGATCAGCAGGTGGGTGGCGTTGCTCCACGACGCTTCGCCCGCCGCCTCCATCGCCGCCGGACTCGGTTGGGCGAGGAAAGCCGCGTCGTAACGCTGGTTGTCCAAAATCCACCGGATCAAGGCCATCGCCAGTGCCAAGTCGGTGGCGGGCTTGACGCCAATCCAGCGGTTGCCGCTGCCGGCCGCCAAGCTCGACGAGGTCGGCAAGATCGGCGAAATGACGACGTAGCGGAAGGTGTTTTCGGGGCGCGAGCGCGCCTCGGCCAGCTCACGCCCTTGGCGCTGGAACGGGTTGCCCGACTGCGCCGGTGCCGCGCCAATAAACAGGCCAAAACTGGCGTTTTTCCAATCCGGCTTGCCATGCGGCATACCGGGCAAATCACCCAACGCGGCAGCCGCGCCGACGCGAAAGCTCTGGCCGCAGTAAGCGCCATGGTTGCTGATGTTGATGGTGCCAAACGACTGTCCGGCAAAGCGGCGGATCAACGCGCCGCGCCCTTCGTTGGAGGCGTCGGTGACCAGCAGCTGGTTGCTCTTGGGGCCGTACTCGGGGTTGTCGGCGTCGATGGGGGTTTTGGTGTCATAGACGGCGCGCAGCCCCTCGACCGCGCCTTCACCAAACAGGTCGCCACCGTCGCAAATTTCTTGCACCAACTGCTCGAACGAAATCGTCTGCCAACGGCCTTCGCCGCGCTTGCCGACGCGCTTGAGTGGGTGCAGCACGCGGTGCGGGCTGGTTTGGTGCTCCAGCATCGCCGAGCCGCGTGCGCAGGCGGTGGCGCGGCCTTCGAGGCCGTTCTCGCCGCCGAGCAGGGCGTACACCTCGCGCACCGGGGTTTCCATTGGGGCGGGATGGGTGGTGGACAGCGGGTGGTAGGGGTTGCCGGCAACGCGCAGGATGCGGTTGCTGGCGGTATCGACGCGCACACGCACGCCGCACTGCGTCCAGCAGCCCAGGCAGCTCGACGGGCTGACCACTTGGCCGGGCTGGGTGCTGAGCGCGCCGGTCACCGGGTCGATGCGGAACTCGGGCGTGAGCGAATTGCCGCGTGTGGCGTGTGCCGGCGCGGTGCCGGCGCTGCCGGTGACCAAGCCTTTGCCGGCCTTGAACACCACCTCGCCGTAGCCCGCCGCAAAGGCGGTCACGCCGCCAGCGACAACGCCACCGCGCAGCAGCAGCCTGCGGCGGTTGGCGTCTTGGGGCTGGTCTTGTTTGTCGTTTTTATCGTTTTTGTCGTTTTGGTCGTTTTGGCTCATGGGGAATCCTTGTGTGTCTTAGGCAGCGGCAGCGCCGGTGTGCGCCGAGGCGGTGCGGGCGGGGAAGTACTCCAGCGCCAGCGTGATGGCGGCGAGCAGCGCCACGCACAGGCCAAACACGCCCAACATTCCCATCAAGCCGTCACCGCCCAGCGGCATGTGATAGACATACAGGCCAGCGCCAAACTTGGGCACGCCCTGCACGCCCATGAACAGCGCCCAGCGGAACACCCAAGCCGCCGCCAACATGACCACGCCCATCGCCAGCGAAAAGGCGGGCTGCACCAGCGCCTGCGCCGGGCGCGTCAGCAGCAGCAGCACGGCGACGCCGGCCAACACCGAACCGACCATGCTCAGCTGCCAAACCGGAAAGTCGGTAAACAAACGCTGCGCTGCCAGCAGCGACGGCGCATCGGTGGCCAGGCCCACGCCGACCCACAGGGCGACGGTCGCTGCCAGCAGCCAGACGGCGGCCAGCGACAGCGTGCGCAGCAGCTGCGCCGGCAAAGCCGCCAAACCACCGGGCAACCAGCGCGCCACCACCAGCATCGCGCCCAGCGCCGCCAGCCAGCCAGTCAGCGCCAAATTGAGGGGCAGAAAAATCGTGTTCCACAGCGGGCGCGCGCGCACCACCATGATTTCAGCGCCGGTATAGACCATGACACTGACAGCGGCCAGCGCCATCAGCACACCCAGCACGCGCAGCAAGTTGCGCCAGCCCAGCCACCAAGCGGCGCAAAAGGCAAACGCCAGCATGACAAACGCCGGCAGCAAATAAGCGCCGACCGACATCCACGACCACGGCGTGAAGTGCGCATAAAAATGCCAAAAGCGCGCCGGCTGGTGCAAGTCCGCCAGCAGCGACACTGGCGCAGCGGCGGCGCTGGCCGCCAGCACCACCACGGCGGCCGGCAGCAAGCGAGCGCCCGCTGAGCCGACCCGGCCAAAAGCACAAGCCGCCGCCGTCAGCGCCGCGCCGGTGCAAATGCCGACCAAGAAAAAATACTGCACTGCCCAAGGCAGCCAAGCTACCTCGTAGGCGGGAGTCAACAATTCAATAATTTGCATAGCCATGCCTCCTTAGTGTCCAGCGACCAAGCGCACGCTGGCTTGGCCATCGACACCGTTAACAAATTCATCAGGCAGGCCGATGTAGAACACGTGCGGCGCAGTCGCCATGCCGGGTTTGAGCACCTTGATATCAGCCGCGTTGTCTTTGAGCATTTGCGCCGCGCTGCTGTTGGCATCGTTCAAATCGCCAATCACGCGCGCGCCGCCGACGCAGCTTTCCACACAGGCGGGCAGCAAACCCACCTCCAAGCGGTGCTCGCAGAAGGTGCACTTGTCGGCGGTTTGGGTTTCGTGGTTGATAAAGCGCGCGTCGTAAGGGCATGCCTGCACGCAGTAGCCGCAGCCGACACAGCGCTCGTTGTCCACCAGCACGATGCCGTCAGTGCGCTGGAACGTCGCCTGCACCGGGCACACCGGCACGCAGGGCGGCTCCTCGCAGTGGTTGCACAGGCGCGGCAGGCTGACCATCGCTGGCAGCACACCGGTGCCGCGATCGACCTCGTACTGCAATACGGTGGTGCGGAACTGGCCGATGGGCGGCAGGTTCTCCATCGAGCAACTCACCGTGCAGGCTTGGCAGCCAATGCATTTGCGCAAATCGACCACCATGCCGTAGCGCTTGCCCTCAATGCCGGGGCGGCGCGGCGGCTGCGCGCCCATGCCCAGCACTGGCGTCGGTGCAGCGGTGGCAGCGATGGCAGACGGCAAAGCTGCGGCAGCGGCCACCAAGCCAAACAGGTTTTGCAGAAAACCGCGCTTGCCTGAACGGCTGGCATCGCTGGCCTCAGGCTGGGGAACGGGGGTGGGGTGTTTTTGCATGGCAGCGCTCTTTAGCTCTCTTCGACGGGGCTTGATACCTATGCGCTGAATCAGCCTTTAGACTGAAAATCGCATAAGTTAAGTAGGCTTACCATCCTAAGACCCTAGTGCTTACCCGCATTGATATGCATCAATTGACACGGATCAAAGCATTTTTCTAAAAAATACCCAGCGTATCTATATGTTTTTACACGCCGCTATTAAAAAACCCCATAACGCAGCCGCGTTATGGGGTTTTTAGAGGTCTTTTAGGGCTCTAGCCCTTTAGATACGTGCGCTAGCAGCTATTTAATTAATAGCAAATTGCAACCATATCAGGCCAATGCGCGCTGGATGATGATTTTTTGCACGTCGCTGGTGCCTTCGTAAATTTGGCACACGCGCACATCGCGGTAAATGCGCTCGACCGGAAAGTCGTTCACCACGCCATAGCCACCCAAGGTTTGGATGGCGGCGCTGCAGATTTTTTCCGCCACTTCGCTGGCAAACAGCTTGGCCATTGCCGCTTCTTTCAGGCACGGACGGCCGGCATCGCGCAGCGCGGCGGCGTGCCAAATCAGCTGGCGCGCCGCTTCGAGCTGCGTGGCGCAGTCGGCCAGCCGAAAGCCCACCGCTTGGTGGTTGAAGATGGCGGTGCCAAAGCTTTCGCGCTCTTTCGAGTACGCCAGCGCTACCTCAAACGCACTGCGCGCCATGCCGACGCTTTGCGCCGCAATGCCGATGCGGCCGCCTTCGAGCGCACCGAGCGCAATCTTGTAGCCCTCGCCCTCAGCGCCAATCAGGTTCTCGGCCGGAATGCGGCAGTTATCAAAATTGATTTGCGCCGTATCGCTGCTGTGCTGGCCGAGCTTTTCTTCAATCCGCGCCACCACGTAGCCGGGGTTGCTGGTCGGCACCAGAAAGGCGCTCATGCCTTTTTTGCCGGCACCCTTGTCGGTCACGGCAATGACGATGGCCACATGGGCGTTTTTGCCGCTGGTGATGAACTGCTTGACGCCGTTGAGCACGTATTCGTCGCCGTCTTTGACCGCCGTGGTGCGCAGCGCCGAGGCGTCCGAGCCAACGTGCGGCTCGGTCAGGCAAAACGCGCCGAGCATCTGGCCTTGCGCCAGCGGTGTCAGCCAGTCGCGCTTTTGCTGGGCGTTGCCGTAGCGCATCAAGATGGCGTTGACCGGGCAGTTGGTCACGCTAATCGCCGTGCTGGTGCCGCCGTCGCCAGCGGCAATTTCTTCCAGCACCACGGCCAGCGATAAATAGTCGAGCTGCGCGCCGCCGAATTCTTCCGGCACGCAAATGCCATAGGCGCCCAACGCGGCCAGGCCTTGGTGAACGTCTTTCGGGAAGTGGTGTTCTTTGTCCCAGCGCGCAGCGTGCGGCCACAGCTCTTGCTGGGCAAAGTCGCGCACTGCGTCGCGGATCATTTCTTGGTCTTGGGTCAGCAACATAGACAGTGTCTTTGAAAAAAGAGAGGGAAAAAGGCTACCAGTGCGTCGAGCGGCTGCCGTCGTGGTGCAGCAACTGGCCGCGGTCGGCCTCGGTGACGCTGGCCAAGGTGGCCAACATGCCGCGCACGCTTTCCTCGGCGGTCAACGGTGCGTCGGCACCGCCCATCTCGGTTTGCACCCAGCCGGGGGCAATCGTCAGCAGCGTGGCGCGCGGGTAGTCGTGCTGCGCAGCGGCGACGGCCATGTTCAGCGCGGCTTTGCTGGTGCGGTACAGCCAGCCGTGGCTGTCGGGCACGCTGGCAATTTGCCCCATGCTGGACGAAATAAAGGCAAACACGCCGCCCGCCTCTTCCACCAGCGGCGCGACTTGCGCAATCGCCTGCATCGCGCCGAGCACATTGGTGTGCATGACGGCATCAAAGTCTTGCTGCGTTGGCGGCGTGCGCGCCGTTGGGCTGCGCATGACACCGGCCACGTACAGCGCGAGATCGATTTTTTCGCCATCGAGCTGCCACGACAGGCTGCTAATGCTGGCCGGGTCGGCCACATCCAGCATCAGCACTTGCGCGCCCAAGGCTTCCAGCTCGGCTCGCGCCGCCGCGCTGCGCACCGTAGCAATCACCCGCGCGCCCGAAGCGAGCAGCTGGCGCACACATTCAAGGCCGAGGCCGCGCGAAGCACCCATCACCAGTGCCACAGGGGTCTTTTTATGAGTCAAATTGGCCTCCAGCCCTTTAGATACGTGCGCTAGTAGCTATTAATTTAGGAGTATTTAAACCAGCTCAATCGCCATCGCCGTGGCCTCGCCGCCACCGATGCACAGCGTGGCCAGACCTTTTTTCAGGCCGCGCGCTTGCAGTGCGTACAGCAAAGTGACCAAGATGCGCGCGCCGCTGGCACCAATCGGGTGGCCGAGCGCACAAGCACCACCGTTGACGTTGACTTTGTCGTGCGGCAGTTGCAGGTCGTGCATCAGCGCCATCGGCACCACGGCAAAGGCTTCGTTGATTTCCCACAGATCGACATCGGTGGCGCTCCAGCCGGCTTTGGCCAGCGCTTTTTGCGTCGCGCCCAGCGGGGCGGTGGCAAACCATTCAGGCTCTTGTGCGTGGGTGGCGTGGCTGACGATGCGCGCCAGCGGCTTGCAACCGAGCTTGTCGGCGGTGGACTGGCGCATCAGCACCAGCGCCGCCGCGCCGTCGTTGATCGACGAGCTGGATGCAGCGGTAATCGTGCCGTCCTTTTTGAACGCCGCCTTGAGCGTCGGGATTTTGTCCAGCTTGACCTTGCCCGGGCCTTCGTCCATAGACACCAGCACTTCGCCGGCGCGGCTTTTCACGCTGACGGGGGCGATTTCAGCGGTGAAAGCACCGGCGGCAATCGCAGCTTTGGCGCGCTCGACGCTGGCGGTGGCAAACGCGTCTTGCTGCGCGCGGGTGAAGCCGTATTTGGCGGCGCAGTCTTCGCCAAACGTGCCCATCGAGCGACCGGGCTCATAAGCGTCTTCGAGGCCGTCGAGCATCATGTGGTCAAAAATGCGGTCGTGGCCGATGCGGTAGCCACCACGGCCTTTTTGCAGCAAATACGGCGCGCCGGTCATGCTTTCCATGCCGCCCGCGACCATGACGTCGTGCGTGCCGGCCAGCAACATGTCGTGCGCCATCATGGCGGCCTTCATGCCCGAGCCACACATTTTGGACAGCGTCACGGCGCCGGCTTCTTTGGGCAAACCACCTTTAAACGCAGCTTGGCGCGCCGGTGCTTGGCCTTGGCCAGCCATCAAACAGTTGCCAAACAGGACCTCACCGACGGCATCAGCGCCGAACGTGCTGCCTTCTGCAGCGCGCGCCACGGCGGCTTTGATCGCCACGCCGCCCAAATCGTGCGCCGACAGCGTTGAAAAATCGCCTTGGAATGCGCCCATCGGCGTGCGCGCGGCACCAACGATGACGATAGGGTCGGCAAGGGTATTGGTAGTTGTCATGGGGTATCTCCGATTCAAAGAGGAATGCAATCAGCGCTGCGCTGCGGCCACACCGAGAACCGCTGCGTCGTAGATGTCGTACAGCCCAGTTTTGCTGCTGACCGACATATTGAGGTTTTTAATCAGCCCGTCTTTCAGGCCATAACACCAGCCGTGTACGGTGACTTTTTCACCGCGCGTCCAAGCGTCTTGCATCACCGTGGTGTGCGCAATATTGAGCACTTGCTCAATCGCGTTGAGCTCACACAGCACATCGTGGCGCCACTCAGGAGCAGTTGCCGCAATCACTTTGCGGTGCTTGTCGCGCACGTCTTTGACATGCTGAATCCAGTTGTCCGACAGGCCAACGCGGATGTCGTTCAGCGCCGCCAACACGCCGCCGCAGCCGTAGTGGCCGACGACCATCAAGTGCTGGATGTGCAGTTGATCGACGGCGTACTGAATGGTCGAAAGGCAATTGAGGTCAGTCGGAATCACCACGTTGGCGACGTTGCGGTGCACAAACACTTCGCCCGGCTCCAGCCCAGTGATTTGGTTGGCTGGAACGCGGCTGTCGGTGCAGCCAATCCACATATAGCGCGGATTTTGCTGCTCCATCAGCGAGGTAAAAAAACCCGGACGCTCTCGCTCTACTTGCGCCGCCCACTTCCGGTTGTGATCAAACAGGTCTTCAATCGACGTCGCAGTCATGGGCATTTTTTCTGTCCTCAAAAAATATTAAATAACTCAGCAAGTTTCCGCAAACAGCTCGCGGCCGATCAGCATACGGCGAATTTCGCTGGTGCCAGCGCCAATTTCGTACAGTTTGGCATCGCGCCAGAGGCGGCCAAGTGGGTACTCGTTGATATAGCCGTTGCCACCAAAAATCTGCACACCTTCGCCGGCCATCCAAGTGGCTTTTTCAGCTGTCCACAAAATCACGCTGGCGCAATCTTTGCGCACTTGGCGCACGTGGTCGCTGCCCAGCATGTCGAGGTTTTTGGCCACGGTGTAGGCAAATGAGCGACCGGCTTGCAGCACGGTGTACATGTCCGCCACTTTGCCTTGGATGAGTTGGAACTCGCCAATGCTTTGGCCAAACTGTTTGCGATCGTGGATGTAGGGCACTACGTTGTCCATCACCGATTGCATGATGCCCAGTGGGCCGCCAGTCAGCACGGCACGCTCGTAGTCCAAGCCGCTCATCAGCACTTTGGCACCCATGTTCAGGCCGCCAAGAATGTTTTC
This sequence comes from Giesbergeria sp., assembly GCA_041798325.1. GTDB lineage: Bacteria > Pseudomonadota > Gammaproteobacteria > Burkholderiales > Burkholderiaceae_C > Simplicispira. The sequence goes on along the minus strand of JBHCAP010000019.1, from coordinate 1,956 downwards.
TGCCGGCACTTCGACATCTTGGAACACCAGCTCGCCGGTGTGGCTGCCGCGCATACCGAGCTTGTCGAGCTTTTGCGCAACGGAAAAGCCCTTCATGCCTTTTTCAATCAAGAAAGCAGTGACGCCGCGTGCGCCCAACTCTGGCTCAGTTTTGGCGTAAACCACCAGCGTGTCGGCGTCGGGGCCGTTGGTAATCCACATCTTGCTGCCGTTGAGCAGGTAGTAACCGCCCTTGTCTTCGGCCTTGAGCTTCATGCTGATGACGTCAGAGCCGGCACCAGGCTCGCTCATCGCCAGCGCGCCGACATGCTCGCCGCTGATCAATTTGCTGAGGTATTTGGCTTTTTGCGCCGCATTGCCGTTGCGGTTGATTTGGTTGACGCACAGGTTGCTGTGCGCGCCATACGACAAACCGACCGAGGCGCTAGCGCGCGAAATTTCTTCCATCGCCACCATGTGCGCCAAGTAGCCCATGCCAGCGCCGCCATCTTCTTCTGGCACGGTAATGCCCAGCACGCCCAAGTCACCCATCTTGCGCCACAGATCCATCGGAAATTGGTCCGAGTGGTCGATTTCTGCCGCACGTGGTGCAATTTCAGTCTGTGCAAAGTCGCGGACTGCGTCGCGCAAAGCATCTATGTCTTCGCCCAATTGGAAGTTCAGGCCAGGCATGTCGAGGGCAACACTCATGAAAGTCTCCAGATCAAAAAGAGGAGGAATAAAAGTGAAAAAATATTAGTTGCATGGGCGGACGTCAACACGTCCGGTAATGGCCATCAGCGTACAACCCATAGTGGCAATAAGTTTTTCGCTGCCATCATGCAAGGCATAAGCGCGGCCTTCGCACACGGTAATCGTGCGACCGGGCTTAAGGACGCGCCCTTCCATGCGAAAGCGCTCACCTTGAGCAGGTGCCAGCAAGTTAATTTTGAATTCGATAGTCAATACTTCAGCTTCGGGCACCATCAGCGTGAAGGCGGCGTAGCCACAGGCTGAATCCAACGCAGCAGAAACTACGCCAGCGTGCAAAAAGCCATGCTGCTGGGTGAGCTCCTTCGCCCAAGCCACTTCAATATCGACAGCACCGGGAGCAATCAACCCCAGCTGCGCACCCATGTGGTGCATAACGCCTTGCAAGGCAAAACTATCGCGAACCCGCTGCGCGTACAACGGATTTCGAGGCTCAAACTGCGCCATAGCCACACCCTTTTCATATGACGTTTACGTAAACGTCAATTATGATTGATTTTTCTCTAGTTTGGCAAGCAACTGGAGCGCCTCTTCTTCATGCTCTCGCAGTTCATCCAGATTGGCCTCTAAATCGGCCATTTGTTCTTCCAACTGGCGGCGATGCTCGGCAATCACCAGTAAAAATTTATGTAGCTGCACGCCGGTATCGCGCGGACTGTCGTAAAGATCGATGATTTCTTTGGCTTCGGTCAGTGATAAACCGAGCCGTTTGGCACGCAGCGTTAATTTCAAACGGGTGCGATCACGAGCGCTATAAGTGCGATTGCGCCCGCCGGGGCCAGTGCGCTCGGGCTGCAACAAGCCCATATCCTCATAAAACCGCATGGCGCGGGTGGTGAGGTCAAATTCTTTGGCGAGATCGCTGATGGTGTAGGTGGTGGCCATTATCTAAATCTGAGAAGGATGGGCAGGCATCAACGACAGCCTGATTGCTTCATCAAACCCCTGCAAGCCCGATAACATTTACGTTGACGTCAATCGTAACTGACCCAACTCAAGCCACAGAGCCTAAAAATCAGTGAATACCCTATGCAATTGGTGTATTTGCCAACTTCATTGCCGTGCCCCCAAACGCACAAAAGCCCCCCTCATTACTGAGGGGGGCTATTGTGGGCTATTAAGAGCCTGACGATGACCTACTTTCACACGGGAACCCGCACTATCATCGGCGCGAAGTCGTTTCACTGTCCTGTTCGAGATGGGAAG
>JBHCAP010000018.1:0-3599 GCA_041798325.1 Giesbergeria sp. | reverse complement strand
TGAGTGAATAGAAGAAAAAAGCGATTACACCTTGGCGTGGCGGCGTGGGTACTTTTCCAAAAAGCCGGCCACGCGCTGGATGGCTTCGCGCAAGTCGCCCTCGTGCGGCAAAAAGACGATGCGAAAGTGGTCGGGCGCGTGCCAGTTAAAGCCGGTGCCCTGCACCAGCATCACCTTGGTTTCTTGCAGCAGCTCCAAGAAAAACTGCTGGTCGTCAGCGATCGGGTAAATCTCCGGGTCAAGGCGCGGAAACATATACAGCGCCGCTTGCGGCTTGACGCAGGTGACGCCCGGAATTTGCGTAATCAGCTGGTGAGCCAAGTCGCGTTGCAGGCGCAGGCGGCCGCCTTCGCCGACCAGCTCGTCAATGCTTTGGTGCCCGCCCAGCGCCGTTTGAATCGCCCACTGGCCCGGCACGTTGGAGCACAGGCGCATGTTCGAGAGCATGTTCAGGCCCTCGATGTAGTCTTTGGCCGGCTTTTTGTCGCCCGAGACCACCATCCAGCCGGCGCGGTAGCCGCACGAGCGGTAGGCCTTGGAGAGCGAATTGAAGGTCAGCGTCAGCACGTCGGTGGACAAACTGGCCAGCGGCGTGTGGCGCGCGCCGTCGTACAGCACCTTGTCGTAGACCTCGTCGGCAAAAATTACCAAACCGTGCTCGCGGGCAATGGCGACGATGGACTTGAGCAGCGCGTCCGAATACAGCGCGCCGGTCGGGTTGTTGGGGTTGATGACGACGATGCCCTTGGTACGCGGCGTGATTTTGGCGCGAATGTCGTCCAAATTGGGCATCCAGCCATTGGCCTCGTCGCAGGTGTAATGCACTGGCGTGCCGCCCGAGAGGCTGGCCGCCGCCGTCCACAGCGGGTAGTCGGGCGAGGGCAGCAGCAGCTCGTCGCCGTTGTCCAGCAGCGCATTGGTGGCCATAACGATCAGCTCGCTGGCACCGTTGCCCAGATAAATATCCTCCAGCGTGACGCCCTTGACGCCTTGCTTTTGCGTCTCGTGCATCACCGCCTTGCGCGCAGCAAAAATGCCTTTGCTGTCCGAGTAACCCGCCGAATTGGGCAGGTTGCGGATCATGTCCTGCTGCACTTCTTCAGGGGCGTCAAAGCCAAACACCGCCAAGTTGCCGATGTTGAGCTTGATGATTTTGTGCCCGTCCTCCTCCATCTGCTTGGCCGCATCCATGATGGGGCCACGGATGTCATAACAGACGTTAGCGAGCTTGGCGGATTTGAGGATGGGTTTCATGCGCAGTCAGTGCTAGGGTCAAGGCCAAATCGTTGCCACCACAGGGCAGCAGCACGGCGAAACCTATAATTTGACCACAATTGCGCCCACCCAAACCGGGGTTGTGCGCATGACATTACCCAGCGAGCCGCCATGAAAATCAACGCCGACCTTCCCGAAGTACACAGCATTACCGGTTACGGCCCCGGCTGGATTGGTATTGGCAACGAGAAAATTACCGAAAGCGTGATTTTGAGTTCGCGCGGCCTGCGCATCGCTTGGCCGTGCGCACGCTTTGAAGATTTGACGCCTGAGCACTTTGCCCAACTGGCACCGCTAGAGGCGGAATTGGTGGTTTTTGGCAGCGGGGCGCGCACCCGTTTTGCCAAGCCGCAATGGCTACAGCCGCTGATGGCACGGCAAATTGGCGTCGAGTCGATGGACACGCACGCAGCGTGCCGAACCTTCAATATTTTGGCCGGCGAAGGGCGCCACGTTATCGCCGCCTTAGTCTTGGAAGGGGCGTCGCTTTGACGTGAGGGGGTGTTTCAGGGTAAAATTGCCAGTTGCAGCCGCGGAATTGAAGAATAAGAACAACCAATTTGCCCCGGATTTTCAACGAATTTACCCAGAGAGATCCAAATTTATATGGCGATCGTTGTCAACAAACTACTTCCCGAATTTGAATCCGTCGCTACTGGCGGACTGCGAGTATCCAATACTTCGCACCTCGGTCAGGTGATGGTTTTGTATTTCTATCCTAAGGATCATACCCCCGGGTGTACCACAGAGGCGATGCAATTTCGCGATAAATACAAAGATTTTGTTAAATTGGGCGCTGCAGTGTTTGGCGTTTCGCGCGACAACATGAAATCGCACGATGAATTCAAGCAAAATCTCGAATTGCCATTCGAGCTGGTCGCTGACACCGAAGAGAAAATGTGCCATATGTTTGGCGTCGTGAAAAACAAAATCATGTACGGCAAAAAGGTCAAAGGCATTGAGCGCAGCACCTTTTTGATTAACGAGGAAGGTATTTTGACGCACGAATGGCGCGGCCTGAAAGTGCCCGGCCACGTCGAAGAAGTGCTCAAGGCGATTAAGTCGCTCAACGCGCTGAAAAAGGCCGCCTGAGCCCAAACCACCGCCCTGTAAGGGTACAACCGCTGTCATCCGTGACTGCATAATGGCTCTATCCCTTGAGCCGCACACTGCTCTACTTTTGCAACTAAGCCGCCTGGGTCACCATGCGGCTTTTTGCTATTTGTCACCCAAATAATCCTGCCTGAGGCCTTTGCACCATGCCCCTGCCCCCAGCCCCCACCCGCCGTGCCGCCATACTGGCACCAGAAGCCTACAACGTCACTGCCGCAGTCGCCGCTAAGACACGCAAAACCGTGGCAGACGAGACCGCAACTGTTGCCATAGCTGAAGCAGCCACCGCCGCGCCCTTAGCAGAAACCACCGCCCGCCCTGCAGTGCGCAAAACCGCGCCTGCCGCTAAACCACGCCGCAGCAGCGCTGCCGCAGCGCAAGAAGCCACGCCAGTCGCACCGGCTACCGCAGCCACCCCAGCACGCAGCCGCAAAGCGCGCAGCGATAGACCTCCCAAGCTGTTTGTACTCGATACCAACGTGCTGCTGCACGACCCGACCAGCCTGTTTCGCTTTGAAGAGCACGACATCTACCTGCCGATGATCGTGCTGGAAGAGCTGGACGCGCACAAAAAGGGCATGACCGAAGTCGCCCGCAACGCCCGCCAAATCAGCCGCTCGCTCGACGCGCTGGCTGCTACCAGCGGCGCGGACATGGCGCGCGGTTTGAAGCTCGATTCGACCGGCCAGCGCAGCGCCACCGGCTGCCTGTTCTTCCAGACCACGGCGCTGGACTACCGCCTGCCCAGCAGCTTGCCGCAAGGCAAGGCCGACAACCAAATTTTGGGCGTGGTCGAAGCCCTGCGCCAACAGCACGCCGGGCGCGAAGTGGTACTGGTGTCCAAAGACATCAACATGCGTGTCAAAGCGCGCGCCTTGGGCCTGCCCGCCGAGGACTACCAAAGCGACAAGGTGCTGGCTGACGACGACCTGCTGTATTCGGGCATGTTGGTGCTACCGGCTGATTTCTGGAGCAGCCACAGCAAATCGATGGAAAGCTGGCAAAACGGCGCACACACCTATTACCGCATCAGCGGCCCCATCGTGCCGCAGTTGATGATCAACCAGTTCGTCTACTTTGAAGCCGCTGGCGAGCCCAGCCTGTACGCGCGCGTCAGCGAAATCCGCGACAAAACGGCGGTGCTGAAAACCCTCAAAGACTACGGCCACGCCAAGAACGCTGTCTGGGGCGTCACCACGCGCAACCGCGAG
>JBHCAP010000017.1:0-9146 GCA_041798325.1 Giesbergeria sp. | reverse complement strand
TTTGGCGCCATCTTGCTGCCGCAAAGCCTGTGGGTGCTGGGCGTAACGGCACTGGTCGTGATTGCGCTGTGGTACTTCTTTGCCCGCACCTTGCAGGGCAAAGCGATGCTGGCCACCTCTTACAACCGACTGGCCGCTGAGCTGGTCGGCATCAACACCAGCTGGGTGCTGTTCATGAGCTTTGTCATGGCAGCGGCGCTGGGCGCGTTGGGCGGCATTTTGGTCACCCCCATTACGCTGACTTCGTATGACGTCGGCATCATGCTCGGCCTCAAAGGCTTTGTCGCTGCCGTGGTCGGTGGCCTTGGCAATGGCTTGGGCGCCGTGCTCGGTGGCTTGCTGGTCGGTGTGCTCGAAGCGATGGGCGCGGGCTACATCTCGTCGAGCTACAAGGACGCGATTCCGTTTGTCCTCATCCTGCTGATTCTCTTTTTCAAGCCAAAGGGCTTGTTTGGCGGCAAATCTACTGATCGGGTCTGAACATGAAAAAGAGCGCTTATTACGGTCTGTACCTGACCATGGCCATCTTGGTGGTGCTGCCGTTTATCGTCCCCAACGATTTCTATTTGGATTTGGCCACCCGCATGGCAATCAACGCAGTGATCGTGCTGGGCCTGAACCTGCTGATCGGCTTTGCTGGCCAAATCAGCATGGGCCACGCCGGCTTTATCGGTATCGGTGCCTACGCCTCGGCGATTTTGCCGACGCATTTTGGCTTACACCCGGTGCTGGCTATGGCGGCGGGTGCGGCCTTCACCGGCTTGCTGGCCGCTCTGGTGGCACGCCCCATCTTCAAGCTCAAAGGCCACTATTTGGCGATGGCCACGCTGGGTCTTGGCATCATCATCAACATCACCTTGCGCAACGAAGCCGCTTATACCGGCGGGCCAGACGGTATGCCGGTGCCAACGATGGGCTTGTTTGGCTTTGATTTGAGCACCGACCAGCACTGGTACTGGGTGGTGGCTTTGCTGCTGTCGGTCAGCGTCTGGGCCTCGCTCAACATGATTGATTCGCCGTTTGGCCGCGCCCTGCGCGCCCTGCACGGCTCCGAAGTCGCGTCCCAAGTGGTCGGGGTGGACGTGGTGCGCTACAAAGTCACCATCTTTGTGCTGTCTGCGGTGTTCGCCAGCATCATGGGCAGCGTCACCGGCCACTATGTCGGCTTTGTCACGCCCAATTTGGCCGACTTCTTCCATTCGATTGAGTTGGTGACGATGGTGGTGGTCGGCGGCATGGCTTCGGTCTATGGCTCGCTGGTCGGCGCGGTGCTGCTAACGGCGCTGCCGCAAGCGCTGACGGCGTTTGAGGGCTGGGAAACCGTGGCCTTTGGTGCCATCTTGATGGCCTGCATGATCTTTATGCCCAAAGGGCTGGTGCCGACTTTGGCAGCCAAATTTGCGCGGGGGAAATGACCATGACACTGCTCAACGTCACAGACCTGTCGATCCACTTTGGCGGTGTCAAAGCCGTGCAAAACGTCTCTTTCAGCATTGAAGCCGGCATCGTTTACGCGGTGATTGGCCCCAACGGTGCCGGCAAAACCACGCTGTTCAACCTGATTACTGGGGTTTACACGCCGACCAGCGGCAAGATTGAGCTGGATGGCGAGTCCATCGGCGGCAAATCGCCCAACGAGCTGGCAACGCGCGGTGTGGCGCGCACCTTTCAGAACCTGCAAATCTGCATGAACATGACGGCGCTAGAGAACGTCATGGTTGGCGCGCATTTGCGCCTCGACCGCAACCTGTTCAAAGCCGCGCTGCGCCTGCCCACGCTGCGCAAGCGCGACGCCGAACTGCGCGTCGAAGCCGCCGAGTTGATGGACTTTGTCGGCCTGAAAGATTACGTTGAAGCGCGCGCCGACAGCATGCCTTACGGTGCTTTAAAGCGCCTCGAAATCGCCCGCGCCTTGGCGATGAAGCCGCGCCTGATTTTCTTGGACGAGCCAGCCGCCGGTTTGAACGCCAACGAAACCATTGAAGTCGATAAGCTGGTGCGCAAAGTGGCCGACTCGGGCGTCACCGTGGTGCTGGTCGAGCACGACATGAAGATGGTGATGAACCTGTCCGACCGGATTTTGGTGCTGGACTACGGCAAAAAACTGGCCGAAGGCACCGGCGCCGAAGTGCGCAAAAACCCCGATGTGATCGCGGCCTATTTGGGTACGCAGGCGTAAGAGGCACCCATGCAAGCAATCCAAATCATCCAAGACGAGCACCGCAAACTCTGGCGCGTGGCCAGCACCATCAACATCGTCGCTGACGAGATGGACGCCGGCAGCGCCATCCCCACGCCGTTTTTTAATGCAGTCTTTGACTACATCGAAGGCTTTATTGACCACGCGCACCACCCGAAAGAGGACGAGTTTCTGTTTCGGCTGCTGCGCCAGCGCAGCGACAAGGCCGAGGCGGTGTTGCTCAAACTCGAAGCCGGCCACCAGCAAGGCCCCATCGCGCTGCGCAACCTGCGCAACGATTTGGTGCGTGCGGCGCAGGGCAGCTGCGGCGAGTTCACCGCCGCGCTGCGCAGCTATACCAAGAACCTCGAAGAGCACATCCGCACGGAAGAGCGCGACATCCTGCCGCTGGCGCGCCAAGTGCTGCTGGCCGAAGACTGGGCCATCATCGACAAAGCCTTTGCCGACAACGACGACCCGCTGTTTGGCCAGCAAGCCACCGAGCAGTACCGCGAGCTGTACCACCGCATCGTCGCGCTGGCACCCGAGTCGGTTGGTCTGGGCGGCCAAAGCGCCGGTCAACTCAAGCCCGAAGCGCCGAGCAAAGCCGATGTGCTACTGGCGATCAAGGGCATGGACAGCCATTACGGCCGCATCCAAGCGCTCAAAGGTCTGAGCATGGAAGTGCGCCGGGGCGAAACCGTGGCGCTGGTCGGTGCCAACGGCGCGGGCAAAACCACCTTTTTGCGTGCCTTGTCCGGCGTGCAGCCGATGAGCGCGGGCCGCATTTATTTTGACGGCGTGGACATCAGCAAACTGCGCTCAGACCTGCGTATGCGCGGCGGCATTTGCCAAAGCCCCGAAGGGCGCCAAGTGTTTGGCCCGCTGTCGATTGAGGACAACTTGCGTTTGGGTGCCTACACCCAGCCCAAAACGCAGGTCGAAGGCGACATGGAAAAAGTCTTTGGCATGTTCCCGATCCTGAAAGAAAAGCGCGCTTTGCCCGCTGGCACGCTCTCGGGCGGACAGCAGCAAATGCTGGCGATTGGCCGCGCGCTGATGGGCCGCCCCAAGCTGCTGCTGCTGGACGAGCCGTCGATGGGCTTGGCACCGCTGCTGGTCGAAGAAGTGTTTAACGTCGTCAAGATGCTCAAGTCGCAAGGCATGACCATCATCTTGGCCGAGCAAAACGCCTTTGCCGCGCTGGCAATTGCCGACCGGGGCTACGTGCTGGAGACCGGCACCATCACCCTGACCGGCACCGGCCAAGAGCTGATCAGCAACGAGCAGGTGCGCGCCGCTTATTTGGGCATGTAAATACTGAATTTAGGCTGAAATCAGGCCAAAAAACGGCCTGATTTCAAGCCAAATTGGCCTCTAGCCCTTTAAATACGGGCGCTAGCAGCTATCAATTTCTTAGCGCGCTGGCAGAAAAGCCCAGCTGCGCCGAGATGCTGCCCGCCACCTCGCGCAGCACGCTGGCAATCTCGCCGTCCCAATCGGGGTTGAAGCCGCCGGTCGGGCCAATCGCGCTGATCACCATCACGATATCGCCGTTGTGGTCAAACACCGGCGCGGCAAAGGCGCTGACCCCGGCAATCGGCTGGCCCTGCGCACGCGCCATGCCGTGCTCGCGCACCTCTTGCAGGGCGGGCTGAATATCCAACCAACTGCAGACGTTGCCAATGATGTGCGGGAAGGCGTGCGGGTGCATCGACTCTTCAATAAAGCGCTCAATCCGCTTGGCCGGCAGGTAGGCGGCAAACACCCGCCCCATCGCCGTCGATAGCGCCATCACCGTGCCGGGGCGCAGGTTCATGTGGATGGGGTGGCTGGATTCTTCTAAATGAATCACTGTCGGCCCCGCATTGCCCCACACCGCAAGGGCGACGGTGTAGTGGATGCGCTGCTCCAGCCCGACGGCTGCGGTCATGCCCAACCGCACCGGGCTGAGTTGGCGCAGCCCCGCCAGCCCCATGCGCAGCGCCAGCGCGCCCAGCCCATAGCGCGCCGACACCGGGTCTTGCGACACCAGCCCCAGCTTGCCAAAGCTGACCAGATACGGGTGCGCCTTGGCCGGCGTCATGTGCGCGGCTTCAGCCAGTTGCTTGAGCGACATCGCGCTGCCGCTGTCGGCCAGCGCCACCAACAATTGGCCGCCGACTTCAATCGACTGGATGCCGCGCCGCTCTTTTTCTTCTTCATCGGGTGCTGTCATGGGTGGTGCTCCGCCAATTGCTGATGGACGCTATTACAGCAGACAATTGATTTTAACGAATTCATTTTACCTTGCGCAAATAATTCAACTAAAGCAAATCAATTGCACATTGACGAACTTTGACCTATCATCAATCCATCAACCTACACAGGAGACTTTCCCATGAGCACTGGCAACTTCGCTTCCGTCGCTGACCTTGAGGTCAAAAAAACCACTTTCGTCCAACTGTCCGAGCACTGCTGGGCCTACACCGCCGAGGGCGACCCCAACACCGGCGTCATCATGGGCGACGACTCGGTGCTGATTTGCGACGCGCTGGCCACGCCGGTGATGGCGCAAAGCCTGATTGCCGAAATCCGCAAAGTCACCGACAAGCCGATCAAATACGTGGTGCTGTCGCACTACCACGCGGTGCGCGTGCTGGGCGCGTCGGGCTACAAAGACGCGGGTATGCAAGAAATCATTGCCAGCCAAGGCACCTACGAAATGATTGTCGAGCGCGGCGCGCAAGACATGCAGTCCGAGTACGAGCGCTTTCCGCGCCTGTTCAACAACTTTGACTCCATCCCCGGCCTGACTTGGCCGACCCAAGTCTTCAAGGACGAGATGACGCTGTGGATGGGCAAGCTCGAAGTCAAAATCATGCACCCCGGCGCTGGCCACACGCGCGGTGACACGGTGGTCTGGGTGCCGTCGGAAAAGGTGCTGTTCTCCGGCGATCTGCTCGAAGCCGATGCCGCCTGCTACACCGGTGACGCGCAACTAGAGGAGTGGCCGGCCACGCTGGACGTGCTTTCTGCACTGGGCGCTGAAAAAGTCGTGCCTGGTCGTGGCCCCGCGCTGCTGACGCCTGAAGCGGTGACGGAAGGCTTTGCCTACACCCGCGACTTCGTCACCACCTTGCTCAACTCGGCCAAAGAAGCCGTGGCCCAAGGCATGAACCTGCAACAAACCATGGCGCATTGCCGCGCCGCGATGGACCCCAAGTTTGGCCACGTGTTTATCTACGAGCACTGCCTGCCGTTTGACGTGACGCGCGCTTTTGACGAAGCCAGCGGCATCAAGCACCCCCGCATCTGGACGGCGGAGCGCGACAAAGAAATGTGGCACGGCCTGCAAGCCGCCGCTGCCCAATAAACGCTGATTAACGCCAAAAGCCGATCCCGGACGTGGAGGAGACAAAAAAATGTTGAGTACCTATCAATACCCCAAATACGAATACCAACCGTCACCCGAGCAAACCAGTGGCCAAACCAAGCGCCATCCGGTGGTGGTGGTCGGCGCTGGCCCGGTCGGCTTGGCCGCAGCGATTGAGCTGGCGCAGTCCGGCGTGCCGGTGGTGGTGCTGGACGATGACGACACCGTCTCGTTTGGCTCGCGCGGCGTCTGCTACGCCAAGCGCACGCTTGAAGTGCTCGACCGCTTGGGTCTGGGCGACCCCTGCGTCGATAAAGGCGTGAGCTGGAACGTTGGCCGCACCTTCTTCCGCGAAGAGGAGGCCTATAACTTCAACCTGCTGCCCGAGCCGGATTACAAGCGCCCCGGCATGATTAACCTACAGCAGTACTACTTGGAAGAGTACGAAATCAAGCGCGCCAAAGAGCTGCCGAATTTGGATTTGCGCTTTCGCAACAAAGTCGTCTCAGTCACGCCCGAGGGCGAAGGCGCCACGCTGCAAGTGGAAACCCCGGATGGCATCTACACCGTGCAGACCGATTGGCTGATCGTTGCCGACGGCGCGCGCAGCAGCATCCGGCGCATGATGAATTTGGAAATCGACGGCAAGATTTTCATGGATCGCTTTTTGATTGCCGACGTGGTGATGAAGGCCGACTTTCCGGCCGAGCGCTGGTTTTGGTTTGACCCGCCGTTTCACCCCGGCCAGTCCGTCTTGCTGCACCGCCAGTCGGACAACGTCTATCGGCTTGACTTTCAACTCGGTTGGCAAGCCGACCCGGAAGAAGAGAAGAAGCCCGAAAACGTCATCCCGCGCATCAAAGCGCTGCTGGGCGACGAGCGCGAGTTTGAGCTGGAATGGGTCAGCGTTTACACCTTCCAGTGCCGCCGCATGGGCAAGTTTCGCCACGGGCGGGTGCTGTTTGTCGGCGACGCGGCACACCAAGTCTCGCCGTTTGGCGCACGCGGTGCCAACTCGGGCATCCAAGACACCGACAACCTGTCGTGGAAACTGAAACTGGTCATCGAGGGCAAAGCCCCCGAAGCCCTGCTCGACAGCTACTGCGAAGAGCGCGGTTTTGCGGCGGACGAGAACATCATGAACTCGACCCGTTCCACCGACTTCATCACGCCCAAGAGCAAGACCTCGCTCACTTTCCGCAACGCCGTGCTGACACTGGCGCGTGAGCACGCTTTTGCGCGCACGCTGGTCAACTCCGGGCGCTTGTCGGTTGCGGCCTACCTGACCGAATCCACCCTGAACACGCCCGACAGCGCCGCCTTCCAAGGCAACATGGTGCCCGGCGCGGCGATGGAAGATGCCCCAGTGCAAGAGGGCGGCCAAGCCGGCTGGCTGACCGAAAAAGTCGGCCACCACTTTGTCGCGCTGGTCTATGTCGATAGCCCGGCAGAGGTCGATGCGGCCACGGCGCGCAGCTACCAAGCGCTGGCCACCGCCGCCATTCCGGTCGAAGTGGTGTTGGTATCGCCCCAAGCCGGCACCGCGCCTGAAGGCCTGCGCGTGTTGCACGACAGCGCCGGTCGCTTTGCCCAGCGCTATGACGCCACCGCCGGCACCACCTACCTGCTGCGCCCCGACCAGCACGTCAGCGCCCGCTGGCGCGCGTTTGACGCAAGCCAAGTCGCCGCCGCTTTGGCACGCGCTACCTGCAACACCCATTGATTTATTGATTGACGGAGGACACCGACATGGCCTTAAACCTACAGCCCAACTTTGCGGAACCCGGCAAACGCTATTTCCACACCTTCTCGCCCGGCGACGACTTTTATGAAGCGCTGATCGACACCCACAACGGTCTGAGCGACGACCAAAGCGCTCTCGTCAACGCCAAACTGGTGCTGCTGCTGGCCAACCACATTGGCGACCTGAGTGTCCTGCGCCAAGCCATGCAACTGGCGCGCAACGGGGTGTAAAACCGCTCGATTGCTTTGCAAGCGATACAGAAGGGAGCTGCCGTTATCGGCGGCTCCCTTTCTTTTTTGATAGCTGCAACCGCACGTATCTAAAGGGCTGGAGGCTTATTTCGTCTCTATTTCAGCCGCCAACCACCCGCGCAAGCTGTTGATAAACGCCCAACCTTGCACGCGCGGCAGGTCTTGCAGGCGCACCAGCGCCTCTTGCACGCGGCCTTGCTCAAGCAACACCGCGCGCCCCACGCCGGGCAGCAGGCCACACGTCAGCGGCGGCGTCACCCACTGGCCGTCCAGCAACACGGCGAGGTTGCCGAAGGTGCTTTCGGTGATTTCACCGGCCTCGTTCCACAGCACGGTGTCGAAAATGCCCGGCTGCGTGGGCGCAAAGGCGGCGTAGTGCGCGCGGCGGGTGGTTTTGTGGCGGACGAATTCGCTGTGCGCTGCGGTGAACGGGCGCGTCGCCAGTTGCAAGCGCACCGGCTCGGCGGTGGCTTGCAGGGCGAAGGCTTCGGCGCGGGGCTGGCCAGCGGCAGTCAGCAGCAGCCGCACGCGCCATACATCTTGGGGATGCGCAGCGGCCAGCGTTTGCAGGCAGCGCTGCACGGCGGCACCATCGGACGGGTAGTTGAAATGCACGGCAGCACGCTGCAAGCGCGCTAAATGCGCGTCCAAGTGGCGAAACTGGCCGTCCATCAGCGCCAGCGTTTCCAGCAGCTCAAACGGCGCACTGGCGCGCACGGCAAAGGCGCGTTTGTGCTGCCATTCGCGCCATTCAGCGTCGGCCTGCGCGCCTGAAGTGATACCACTGCCGATGCCGCAGCGCACCCGCTCGCCTTGGTTTTGCAGCACCAGCGTGCGAATTGGCACGTTGAACGTGGCGCGAATGGCGCCAGCTCCCGCTGATGCGTCGGGGCGCACCACGCCCAGCGCACCGCAATAAATGCCGCGTGGTTCGGCTTCGAGTTGCGCAATGGCTTGCATGGCGCGCACTTTGGGCGCGCCGGTGATCGAGCCGCAGGGGAACAGTGCCGCAAACACCTCCGCCAACTGGGTGCCGGGGCGCGTGCGCGCTTGCACGTCCGAGGTCATTTGCCACACCGCTGGCAGCGCTTGGGTGTGGAACAAAGCGGGCACTTGCACGCTGTGCGGCTGGGCGATGCGCGAGAGGTCGTTGCGCAGCAAATCGACAATCATCACGTTCTCGGCGCGCTCTTTGGGGCTGGCGCGCAGGGCGGCGGCGTTGGCAGCGTCTTGCGCCGGCGTGGCACCGCGCGCGGCGGTGCCTTTCATCGGGCGGGTCAGGATGGTGCCGCTCTCAGTTTCACCGGCAGGGCGGTGCCAGTCAAAAAATAATTCTGGCGATACCGACAGCACTTGGCGCTCGCCCATGTCCAGCAGCGCCGCATAACCGCCCGGCTGGGCGCGTTGCAGCGCGGCGAACAACGCGCGGGCAGTGTCTGTGGCTCTAGCGCCGCCGCCTTCAACGCGGGCTTCGGTCTGCGCGGTGTAGTTGACTTGGTAGAACTCGCCGGCGGCAATCGACTGCTGGAGCTGGTTCAGCGCGGCATCGAAGGTGGCGCGCTCGGGCAGTTGGTGCCAGTGCAGGGTTGGGGCGCTGATCGACGTCTCTGCGCTACC
>JBHCAP010000016.1:0-3240 GCA_041798325.1 Giesbergeria sp. | reverse complement strand
GGCACCAGCGCGGCTGGGTTGACGGCGCGGTAAGCGCTTTGCAGCTGCTCGCCACCGCCTTTGAGCAGGTGCACCGGCACCGTGTCAAAAGCCAAGCCTTTGAGGTGCAGCGCAATGCGCAGTCGGTACGCCGCCGAGCTGCGAAAGTAGGAATAAAGCTGAAGCATGGAGCCGTCCTTGCGCTTTGTGGCTCAGGCCGAGGCTTGGGGGTTGCGCACGGTTTGGTCGATAGCGCCAAAGATGCTGGCGCCGTTGGCGTCCAGCATTTCGATGCGCACGCGGTCGCCAAAGCGCAAAAACGGCGTGACGGGCGCGCCGCTTTCGATGGTTTCGTACATCCGCACTTCGGCCAAGCAGCAGTAGCCGACGCCGCCGTTGGCGATGCTGGAGCCGTGCAGGTTGCCCTGTTTGTTCGACACCGTGCCCGAGCCGACGATGGAGCCAGCGGTCATGGCGCGCGTCTTGGTGACGTGGGCTACCAGCTGGGCAAAGTTAAACGCCATGTCTTCGCCGGCGTTGGGGCAGCCAAACGGTTGCTGGTTGATTTGCACGTTCAGCGGCAGGTGCAGCTTGTGGTCTTGCCACGCCGCGCCGAGTTCATCGGGCGTCACCGCCACCGGCGAGAAGGCGCTGGCCGGTTTGGACTGGAAGAAGCCAAAGCCCTTGGCCAGTTCGGCGGGAATCAGGTTGCGCAGCGAGACGTCGTTGACCAGCATTACCAAGCGGATGGCTTGGCCAGCTTGCTCGGCGTTGGCACCCAGCGGCAGGTCGCCGGTGATGACGGCGACTTCGGCCTCCAAATCGATGCCCCAGTCTTCGCTCAGCACGTCAATCGGGTCGCGCGGGCCGACGAAGGAGTCCGAGCCGCCTTGGTACATCAGCGGGTCGCTCCAGAAGGACTGCGGCACTTCGCTGTTGCGCGCTTTGCGCACCAGCTCGACGTGGTTCAGGTAGGCCGAGCCGTCCGCCCATTGGTAGGCGCGCGGCAGCGGCGAGTGGCATTGCGCGGCGTCAAACGGCTGGGCGGCGCTGGCGCTGGCGTTATTGAGCGCCTCGTACACCTGCGCCAGTTGCGGCGCGCAGCGCTCCCAGTCGTCCAGCGCGGCTTGCAGCGTGGCGGCAATAGTCGGCACGGCTTGGCATTGGGTCAAATCGCGGCTGACAACAACCAAACTGCCGTCACGGCTACCGGTTTTGAGGGTGGCTAGTTTCATGGAGAACTCCGTAATGGGTCGAGAGGCGCTGGCGTACAAACGTGCCGGCACTGGGCTGGGTGAAAAGAGGATTTAAGACTTGGCGCTGTAGCTGCCGTCGTGCATCCAAGCGGCGTGCTTGGGGGCTTTTTTGGTCACTGCCCATTCGTTGAGCATGTCCCACTTGACGTCGTCGAGCTTTTTCATCATTTCCGGCGTGCCGGTGTTGACGGCCAGCTCCAAGCGGTGGCCGCTCGGGTCGCGGAAATAGATGGATTTGAAGATGGTGTGGTCGGTGGGGCCAATCACCTCAATGCCGTCGGCTTGCAGGCGCTCTTTGGCGGCCAGCATTTCTTCCATGCTGCCCACTTCCATTGCCAAGTGCTGCGTCCAAGTCGGGGTGTTGCGGTCGCGGTCCATCGGCGCTTTGGTCGGCAGCTCAAAGAAGGCCAAGATGTTGCCCGCACCCGCATCCAAAAAGATGTGCATGTAGGGGTCGGCCTCTTTGGTCGATGGCACCTCGTCTTCGGCAATGGCGAGGATGAAATCCATGTTCAGGTACTTGCCATACCACTCGACGGTTTCTTTGGCGTCGATGCAGCGGTAAGCGACGTGGTGAAATTTCTTGATCTTCATGGCGTTGTCTCCAGTCGTAGGTGGGTGTTGCGCCCTGATTAGAGGCGCTTTGCATCTATCATTCAAACGATTTTTATCAATAGATTCACAAGGCCAGCTTATGAATGTGACTTTGCGCCAACTGCGCGCGTTAGTGGCGCTGGTACACACCGGCAGTTTTACCCAGGCCGCCGCCGTGCTGCACGTGACCCAGTCGGCGCTGAGCGGGTTGATCAAAGAGCTGGAATTGCAGCTGGGCGTGCGCCTGATTGACCGCAACACCCGCAGCATTGCGCTGACCCAAGTTGGTCAAAGCTTTGTGCCGTTGATTGAAAAAGTATTACAAGACCTCGACGGCGCGCTGCACGGGCTGGACGACTTGAAAACCTTGCAGCGCGGCATGGTGCGCATCGCTGCGCCGCAGTTGATGGCCTGCACGCTGCTGCCGGACGTGATGGCCGCGTTCAGTGCGGCGCATCCGGGCGTGCAGGTGCGTTTGGTCGATTGCGCCGTCGAAAGCGTATTGGCCCGTGTCGGCGCTGGCGAAGTGGACTTTGGCATCGGCCCCGAGCGCGCCACCACCACCGACATCGCCACGCAGGAGCTGTTTGAGATGCCGTTCATGGTGGTGTTTCCGCCCGGCCACGCGCTTGCGCAGCGCCAGCGCATCAGTTGGCGCGACGTGGTGCAGTACCCGTTCATCGCGCTCAAAGGCCAATTTACTGAGCGGCTGGCGCTGGACTTGCACTTGGCGCGGCGCGAGTTGACGCTGCATTCGACGCACGAAGTCGCCTTTATGACCACCGCGCTGAGCATGGTCAGCGCGCGCCAAGGGATTACCGCTTGCCTGCCGTATGCGGCCTCGTTGGTGCAGTTGCACCAGCTGGAAATGCGCCCGGTCTATACGCCGCAGTTGCGGCGCAAGTTTTTGGTTTACCGCCGCGCCAGTGCCGCACTGTCGCCGGCAGCTGAGGCTTTTATGGCGTTTTTATTTGCTTTTGTCGCCGACCACGGCTGGAGCACGAGCGCAGCGTAGCGAGCTAGGTTTGGGTGCGCGCACCTGCCAGCGCGCCATGCACAGCAGCGTAGTCGCCGCCATGTATTTGCCGACGCTAAACCACGAGTTAAAAATGCGTGACTGGCCGACCATGCGCAGGTTCATCGACACCGGCACTTCGGTGATGTGCAGGCCGGCGCGGCGCACCATCAGCAGCGCGCCCAGGTCTTGGTAGTCGAGCAAACTGGCCTCGCGCGACGCCAGCAGCGCCATTGCCTCGCGGTTGTACAGCCGAAAACCCGAGGTCAAATCGCGCAACTCGAAGCCCGCCAAGCGGCGAAACCAGCTCCACGCGACTTGCCGCAGCCGACTGGCGCGCTCAGGAAAGGCGCCAATCACCACGTCCGCCTGTCCGCGTGCTTGCATCAGAGACGG
>JBHCAP010000015.1:0-32020 GCA_041798325.1 Giesbergeria sp. | reverse complement strand
GTCGCGCTGCTGCGCCGGCACGATTTGGTTGAGCGCCTAGCCCAGTGGCTGGTGCTGCCGGCCAACGCAGCTTTGCTTGGCCAGCAGGTGGCGCGCATGGCGGCGGCGGCGCTAGAGATGCTGCAAGACCGCCAAGTCGAGCATTTCATCCACAAAGCGGCGCGCACGCTGATTGGCCAGATTGACCTGTCGCGCACGCTGGCGACGGTGCTGAGCGCGCTGACGCACAACGGCCGCCACCAAGCGCTGCTGAGCGACGCGCTGGCGCAGCTGATTGCCACGCTGCAAAACGAAGAAACGCGCACGTGGCTGGCGCGCACCATCGTGCAGTGGCTCAAAACCGAGCACCCGCGCAAAGAAAAAATGCTGCCCACCGACTGGCTCGGCGACCAAGGCGCGGCGCTGATGGCGCACGCGCTCGAAGGCTTGCTGGCGCAAGTTGCCAGCAACCCCGAGCACGAGCTGCGCGCGCGCTTTGACGAGGCCGTCCACCAGCTGATTGAGCGCCTGCAAACCGACCCCGACTGGGCGCAAAAGGCTGAAGAAGTGCGCCACTATTTGCAAACCGACGCCACGCTGGGCGGCTATGTGCAGGAGCTGTGGCGCGGGATGCGCGCGGCGCTGCTGCGCGATTTGCAGGACGAGCATTCCGCCGTCGCCCGCAATGTCGGCGCGATGGGGCAGTGGCTGGGGCAGTCGTTGGCGCGCGATGCCGCGCTGCGCCAAGCGCTGAACGAGCGGCTGCAAGACTGGGTGCAGGGCTTGGCGCCGGACGTGTCGCAGCTGGTCGCCCAGCACATCCAAGACACCGTGCAGCGCTGGGACGCGCAGGAGCTGGCCGACTTGGTTGAGCTGCACATTGGCAAAGACCTGCACTACATCCGCATCAACGGCACGCTGGTGGGCGGGCTGATTGGGCTGGCGCTGTTTGTGCTGTCGCACCTGACGGAGATTGCGCGGGTGCTGGCACCTTGAAAAAAGCCCCCAAGCGCTGCTGCCGCCAAAGTGTTATCGAAAGATGACGGTTTTGTGGCCGTTGAGCAAGACGCGGTACTCGCTGTGCCATTTCACGGCGCGTGCCAGCACTTGGCTTTCGGTGTCGCGCCCGCGTGCGGTCAGCGCTTCGACCGTGTCTTTGTGGTCGGCGCGCGTAACGTCTTGTTCGATAATTGGGCCTTCGTCGAGGTCGGCGGTGACGTAGTGTGCGGTGGCTCCAATCAGTTTGACACCCCGGTCGTGCGCTTGGTAATAGGGCTTGGCTCCCTTGAAGCTGGGCAAAAAGCTGTGGTGGATGTTGATGGCGCGCCCGGCCAGTTTGGTGCACAGGTCGTCAGACAACACTTGCATATAGCGCGCCAACACCACCAATTCGGCACCTTCGGCCTCAATGATGTCGAATTGGCGCGCTTCGGCCTGTGCTTTGGTGGCTGCGGTGACAGGGATATGGTGGAAGGGGACGTTGTAGCTGGCCGCGAGCTGATAAAAATCGCGGTGGTTGCTGATGATGGCGCGAATGTCCACGGGCAGCAGCCCCGACTTCCAGCGAAACAGCAGGTCGTTCAAGCAGTGGCCTTCGCGGCTGACCAAAATCACCGTCGGCATTGGCTGCGCCGTGGCGCGCAGGCTCCAGCGCATTTGGTAGGGCTGGGCAAAGTGGGTGAGGTGTTCGGACAACGCTGCGTGGCTTTGCGCGCAAGCAAATTGCACGCGCATGAAGAACAATCCGGTAGCTGGATCGTTGTATTGCGCAGCTTCTTCGATGTTGCCGCTGTGTTCGAGCAAAAAGCCTGAAACGGCGTGTACCAGCCCGAGCTGGTCGGGGCAAGAGAGATTCAAAACATAGGCGTGGGTCATAGCGGCAAGATTGTCGCAGCATGGCCGACGTATCAAGGAACAGATGAACGCATCATTCGAGAAAAGCCAACCCTTTGTCCTTTGGCGACCTTGGTGGGGCTTGGCTTTGTATTTGGCTATAGGGGCGCTGTGGTTGCTGCTGGGCGAGCCTTGGCTGGCCAGCCTTGCACAAGACAAGGCGAATTTGCAGCACTACCAAACCTCCAAGGGCGCGCTGTATTTGCTGGTGACTGGCGCGCTGGCGTGGTGGCTGCTGCGCCGTGCTGAACAAGCCGAGCGCATTCGCCAACTGGCCGAGAAAAAAACCATGCACGTCCTGCGCAACGCCCCGGCGGGCATTGCGCGCATTACTGTGCCGGGACAGTTTTTGTGGGCTAACGAGCAGATGCTGGCAATGCTGGCGCTGAGTGAGCCAGAAGTGCTGCAGCTCAATTTCCGCGAAGTGGTGCGCGCCGCCGACCGCGAATGGGCGGTGCAGCAGCTCGATCGCCTGCTGGCCGGCGAGATTGACCACTACGTTGGCGAGCGTGAATGCCACCGCCCCGATGGCAGCAAAATTTTGGTGCTGTGTACCGTGACGCTGGTGCCGGCCTTGGGCGACGAGGCGGCGCACTTGGTCTGCGTGTTGCAAAACATTGAGCCGCTGCACGCCGCGCGCGCCGCTTTGGCGCGCAGTGAGGCGCGCTTACAGCTGGCGCTCGATGGCAGCGGCTGCAGCGTTTGGGACTGGGACATGCAGCTGGAGCAGTGCGATTTTTCTTCGGGCATTGGGCGTATGTTGCGCTACACCGGCGACAATTTAGAGCGCGATTTTCGCTTTTCCAGCCGCTTGCACGAAAGCGAGCGCGAATCGGTGCTGACCGGCCTGCGCCGCGCGATAGCCACTGGTGAGCTGTGGGTCGATACCATGCGGCTGCTGTGCTACGACGGCAATTACCGCTGGTTTATGGCGCGTGGCCAGTGCCTGCGCAATGCACACGGCCAAGCCGTGCGCTTTGCCGGTGTGCTGACCGATATCTCTGAGGAGCGCGAGGCCCAAGAGCGCCAGCGCCTTGCCTCCACCGTAGTGGGCAACGCCATCGAAGGCGTGTTGGTCAGCGATGCGCACAGCCGCATCTTGTCGGCCAACGCTGCCGTGACGCGCCTGCTGGGCTATACCGAGGCCGAATTGATCGGCAAAACCCCCGCCTTGTTTAAGTCTGGGCGCCACGACCGCGAGTTCTACAGCGCCATGTGGAGCACCATTGCCGTCAAGGGGCGCTGGCAGGGCGAAATTTGGAACCGGCGCAAAAACGGCGAAGTGTTTCCGGAGTACATGTCGCTCAGCGCCGTGTGCGACGAATCTGGCGTGGTGACGCACTACGTTTGCATGTTTAGCGACATTACGGAAGAAAAAGCCCAGCAAAAACGCCTAGAAATGTTGGCGCAAAACGACCCTCTGACTGGTCTGTCCAACCGCTCGTGGTTTGTCCAGCAACTGGACTCTGCTGTGCAGCAAGCGACCGCTTCGGGCGAGATGCTGGCGGTGCTGCAAATTAACCTCGACCGCTTCAAGGATGTCAACGACAGCTATGGCCACGCAGCTGGCGATGCGGTGCTCAAGCACGTGGCGCTGCAAGTGCATTCGGCGCTGCGCCCGGGCGACTTGCTTGGGCGCATGGCGGGCGATGAGATGGCGGTGGTGGTGCGCAACCTGCGCCACCCCGAGGGTGCTGCTGCGGTGGCGCGCCAGCTGCTCGCTGCGGTGGCCATGCCGTGGTCGTCGCCCGATGGCTTTGAGGTGGTGGCCGGTGCCAGCGTTGGCATTTGCATGTTTCCCGGCCACGCCGATAGCGCTCAGGCGCTGCTGCAAGGCGCGCACGCTGCGGTGTATGGCGCCAAGGCACGTGGGCGCGGCGCATGGTGCTTTTTCCACGAAGAGATGACGCAGGCAGCGCGCGAGCGCTTGGCGCTGGAGGCGCATTTGCGCGAGGCGATGACGCGGGGACATTTGTCGCTGCACTACCAGCCGCAGGTGGACATTGCCACTGACCGCATCGTCGGAGCCGAGGCGCTGTTGCGTTGGCACGATCCGCAAGAGGGCTTTATCTCGCCGGGGCGTTTTATTCCGGTGGCCGAGTCCTCGGGCATCATCGGCCCGCTGGGTGAGTGGGTGCTACAAACCGCTTGCCGCCAAGGTCGCCAGTGGCTCGATGCCGGGCTGGCACCGGTGACGATTGCCGTCAACGTCTCGCCGCGCCAGTTTCACCTGACCGACTTGGTGCGCAGCGTCAGCACCGTGTTAGCCCATAGCGGTTTTCCGGCCAGCTCCTTAGAGCTGGAAATCACCGAAAGCGCTCTGGCCGAGCATCCCGAAGATGCGCTCAAAGTGCTGCGGCGCATGGGTGACTTGGGCGTGCGGCTGGCGGTGGACGACTTTGGCACCGGCTACTCGTCGCTGGCGCACCTCAAGCGCTTTCCGATTGATGTGCTCAAAATCGACCAGAGCTTTATCCGCGAGATTCCGCAAAGCGCCGACGACATGGCGATCAGCGCCGCCATCATCGCTATGGGCCAAAGCATGGGGCTAGAAGTGCTGGCCGAAGGCGTAGAAACCGCCGAGCAATTGGCGTTTTTGCGCGAGCGCGGCTGCCAAAGCTACCAAGGCTATTTGCGCAGCCGCCCGGTGCCGGCGGCTGAGTTTGCCCAGCTGCTGCGCGCCCAAGGCTCCGCGCCGGAGTAGCTTGGCTTTAAGGCGTGGCTTTTTGCCACTGCTGGCGCAGCGCGGCGCAGGCATCTTCCTCGGGCAGCGCCGGCGTGGTGTGGATCCAATCTGCGGCTTTATCTGCTTCTTTATCTATAGCTGCTAGCGCCCGCCCTGCTTGGGCTAAAGCCACTTTTGACGTTAAATTGGTCGGTAAATGCAGCGGAATGCCGATGCCGCGCCGCACATGGCCGCCGCCGGCGACGATGACCACGGTTTTGCCCACTTGCACCGCGCTGGCAGCGGTTTGCGCCAGTTGGATATCGCGCGCAATTTGCACGCGCACCATGCCGGGCAGCATTTTCTCGGGCAGCAGGCCGCAGTGGCCTTGGCGCACTGCGTCCAGTTGGCGTTGCCAGACGGCGGCGGAGACTTTGTCGTCCAGCGCGGCATCGGCAGTGGTGGCGTTGAGCTGCTTGCGCGGCAGGTTGCCGCCCAGCACCGGCACGCCGGCGCGCACCGCCGCCATCGCCACCGGGCCATAAACGGCCCACGGCCACGTGGCGTCGTTCCAGTACAGCGCTTTTTGCACCGCTGCCTCGCTGGCGTTGGGTGCCAAGCCGCTGGTGCTGCGGCCAGACTCGGCCATCTCTAGCACCAGCGCGGCCAGCGCGCCGTTGCCGGCCAGCCACGCGACGGTGTCGGCTTCCCAGACTTGGTGCTCGGGCGCGTTGTGCTGCTCGCCCAGCAGCAAGATGTCAGCCGGCAGCAGCGCCGAGCGCCCTCCCAGCGTCAGCGGCGTGGTGCAGGCAGCGCTGCCCAGCACCAACGCCAAGGCGCACAGCCGCGCAAAGAAGGAGCGGTACACAAAACGGGACATAAACAAGGGAGGGGGACAAATGGTGCCTGCGGTGCGTGCGCTGGCTAACTATTGATTTGATAGCTGTAACCGCACGTCAAGCTTAGGTTTCAGGCGGTTTTGATGCTGATTTTGCTTGGCTGGCCGGTGTTCAATGCACCACCACCGGGTTTTGCGCCAAGCCGGTGTAGCGGTCCAAGGTGTCTTCCACCTCTTCTTGGGTGGGCGTGTCGCGCTGCCAAGCCAAAATTTTCTGCTGAAACATCTCAGCCCACGAGCCATCGAGGTACAGCTCTTTGCCCGAGCGCTTGTCCACAATCTGAAAGCCGTGGCGCGCCAGTTGCGGTGCCGGCTCGGGTTTGTCTTGGCTGTCCTCGCCAGACGCATCCGCAGCTTCTGGCACGTCGGGCAGCATGTGGACAACCACAAAAGATTCTGAGTCGTAGAGCATTTGCATGGTGTGATCTCCTTGATCGTTGTCCGGGTCAGATGACCGAAAAAGCGCGAAATTCAAGCCTCTGCGCGGCTAAAGGTGGCTTTATCTGTGGAGACTGCAGTATCTCCCAAGCCTGCCCGCTAAAGTTGGCGCAGGGGTTTGGCGCGCGTTCAGGTGTGTTTTCAGGGCGGCGCGTGGCTGCGCAGGCGCAGGTCAGCAAAGTCGCCGTTGGCTTGGGTAATGCGGATGCGCACCGGCAAATAGCCCAGCGAGGGCGCCAGCCACAGCTCGGCCTTTTGGTCGTAATCGTGGTCGCGCCGGGGCAGGCGTTGCAGTTTGAGCGCGCTGATGCTGGCGGCGGGCAAGTCCAGCAGCTCCTCGCCCTCGACGGTGAACGCCCAAACATCGGCCGAGCGCGCGCCTACGGTGGCCAGCGTGATGCGCGTGCCGCTTGGGTAGCGCTCGGGCGCTGCCGCCAGCAGCGCGCCCAGTTGGATGAAGACGCTGAGGCGGTCTTGCGCGCCAGCCACCAGCGTGGCCGCCGGCGTGTTGGCACTGAAAGTGACTTGATTGGCGGCGTAGTCAAAATGCGCCGCTTGCTCACTGCGGGAGCGGTCACCAAAGCGCTGCGGGCGCAGGCCAGCGTCGGTCAGCGTGCCGGTGCTGGTTTGCGTGCGCGCGCCCAAAAACAACACGCTGATTTCTTGCCGCGCTTGGTAGCTGTGGCCGTCGTGCTGCCACAGCAGCTCGGCGCTGGCGCTGTAGTTGAATTTTTTGGCCGCACCGCTGACATCAAACGCCAACCGCTGTGGCGCTGGAATACGCACCGGTGGCGCGGCGGCGGGGAGGTTGCGCTCAGTGGCCGTGGGTGTAGCGATGTCAAGGGCACTGGCGGCGGCGACTTCAAATGTCTCGGGCGCTTCGGGCGCTTCGGGGGCTTCGGGGGCTTCGGCGGTGTCAGGCGCGGCCAAGGCTGCGCTGGAGGCGGCAACAGCGCTGCCAGATACCGCTTCGCTGACAGCGGCGGGTTCAGGCGTGGGAGCGGGTTTGGGTTTTGGTGGTTTTGGTGGCTTTGGGCGGGCGACTGCGGGCGCTGCTGCTTTGGGCGCTGGCGCTGCTTTGGGCGCTGGCGCTGCTTTGATTGCGGCGACGGGCACAGCCACCGGTGCCGTCACTGTGCGCGTGCTGAAAGTCACTGGCGCGGGCGGATGGGGCGGTGTGTGTGACTGCAGCGGCAGTGCTGCCAGCGCCAGCCAGTGCAGCCCCAGCACGCCAGCGCTCAACCACAGCAGCGGGCGGCGCGGCATCATCGCCATACAGCCGACTTTCTGCGACTGACAATACGCGCTCGAACCGCCGCGTTGATCTTTTCCAAACTCTGCAAACCTTGATATTCCATGAAATTAGCCACCTACAAAGACGGTTCCGGCGACAGCCAGCGGGTGGTGGTGTCGCGCAACCTGAGCTGCGCCGATTATCCGACCGACATCGCCCACCGCTTGCCGCGAAGATTCCGGTCAGCCCGTTGGGCGCTATGGCGCGTTAAAAATAAGAGTCAAATTGGCCTCTAGCGCTTATGGAATAAGCGGGAGTAGCTCTTAAAAAGATAGTTTTCAAGCGGTAGTGGGTCTATGCCGGCGTCCTGATAATTAGCGCCCATGGACAAGCTCAAAGCGTTTGAATCTTTTGCGTCGGTGGCCACGCGCGGCAGCCTGACCGCGGCGGCGCGCGCCGAAGGCGTGGCTCCGGCCATCATCGGGCGCCGCCTCGACGCGCTGGAGGAGCACTTGGGCGTGAAGCTGCTGGTGCGCACCACCCGGCGCATCAGCCTGACGCACGAGGGCAGCGCCTTTTTGGAGGACTGCCACAAGCTGCTGGCCGACGTGGCCAATGCCGAGGCCAGCGTCTCGGCTGGCGGCATCCGCGCCAGCGGCCATTTGCGCTTGACCGCGCCGGCCGGTTTTGGCCGCCGCCACGTCGCGCCGCTGGTGCCGCGTTTTCGGGCGCTGCACCCCGAGGTGGTGATTTCGCTCAACCTGAGCGACCGCGTGATTGACTTGGCCGGCGAAGGCTTTGACTGCGCGGTGCGCGTCGGCGATCTGCCCGACTCGTCACTGGTCAGCGTGCGCATTGCCGAGAACCGCCGCCTGTGCGTCGCCGCGCCCGAGTATTTGCAGCGCCGTGGCGTGCCGCGCCACCCCAGCGACTTAGCGCAGCACGACTGCTTGGCGCTGTCGAGCGGCGCTTCGCAAACGCGCGGCTGGGCGTTTCGTTTGCCGGGCAAAGAGCTGGTGCATATCCGCCCGGCGGGGCCGCTCGATTGTTCCGATGGGCAGGTGCTGTACGACTGGTGCTTGGCCGGTTTTGGCATTGCGTGGCGCAGCATTTGGGAGGTGGAGCACGAAATCGCCACCGGCCAGTTGGTCGCGGTGCTAGAAGAATTTGCCGCGCCGCCGAATGGCGTTTACGTGGTTTTTGCGCACGCCAAGCACCTGCCGCTGCGGGTGCGGTTGTGGATTGACTACCTCAAGCACCACTACAGCCAGCCGGGCTTTTGGCAGGCGCGTGCAGACGCAGCCCCTGACAGCAAAAGCAAGAGCAAGGAGCTGAAATGGCTTTAGAAGCGATTTTGGCGTTGGTGACGCTGCTGCTGGTGCAGTCGCACCTGTTGCTGGTGGTGGCGGTGATTGCGGTGTTCTGGGCGCGCGGCTGGTAGGGCGGTGGG
Organism: Giesbergeria sp.; assembly: GCA_041798325.1. Lineage (GTDB taxonomy): Bacteria > Pseudomonadota > Gammaproteobacteria > Burkholderiales > Burkholderiaceae_C > Simplicispira. The sequence continues at coordinate 23,463 of JBHCAP010000015.1, read as the reverse complement.
TAGGCGATCCGCTTTATTTTTTGATGCACTCGCTCAATGCGGCGGCGCGGTCTTGGCCTTTGGGGGCGTTGACTTCGACTTTGCAGATTTTGGGCGGTGGCAGCCGGCGGGCGGCTCTGCCACGTCGGCGCGGTGCGGGGCGGGCGGCGGGGGCTGGCGCTGCTTGCGGCGCGGGTGAGGCCACCGCTGCCGGCGCGGCGGCGGGTGCGCTGACGGGCGCAGCCGCTGGTGCTGCGGTCGGCGTGGGCGCTGGCGCGGCGTGCTGCGCCGCTGGCACCGAGACACCGGGCGGCGGCGGCGGCGTATTCGACGGGGTGAAAATTTGGTTCTGCGGTGCCGCCGCGCCGCTGGCGCTGTTGCACAGACCCAAGCCAAGGCACAAGGCAGTGGCTGAAAAAACGGCGCTGATCGCCGCAGTGGTGTTGCTTCTTCTCATACAGAAGGCGAAATATACCGAGCCGGCGCTGCCCCGTAAAATCCGGCGATGCTTTCAGTCAAACAAGAACTCTTGGCCGCTCTCGCCGCCGAACTCGAAACCCTCGCCCCCGGCAGTGCTGCCCGCGCCGCTTTTGAATCGCCCAAAGTGGCCGCGCACGGCGACTTTGCCTGCACCGCCGCGATGCAACTGGCCAAGCCGCTCAAATTGAACCCGCGCCAGTTGGGTGAGCAGCTCAAAGCTGCGCTGGAGGCCACGCCGGCCTTTGTGCGCTGGGTGGCTGCGATCGAAATCGCCGGCCCCGGCTTTTTGAATATCCGCCTCAAACCGGCCGCCAAACAAGAGGTGGTGCGCGAGGTGCTCGCCAGCGGCGTGCGCTTTGGCTACCAGCCAGATCGGGGTGAGAGGGTGCTGGTTGAATTCGTCTCGGCCAACCCGACCGGCCCGCTGCACGTCGGCCACGGCCGCCAAGCCGCTTTAGGCGATGCCATTTGCCACCTGTTCACTACGCAGGGTTGGAGCGTCCACCGCGAGTTTTATTACAACGACGCGGGCGTGCAAATCGACACCCTGACCAAATCCACCCAGCTGCGCGCCAAGGGATTCAAGCCCGGCGACGACTGCTGGCCCACCGACAGCGACAACCCGCTGGCCAAAAACTTCTACAACGGCGACTACATTGCCGACATTGCCGAAGCCTTCAAGGCCAAAGCGACGGTGACAGCCGATGACCGTGCATTCACCGCCAACGGCGATGTCGAGGACTACGACAACATCCGCCAGTTTGCCGTGGCCTACCTGCGCAACGAGCAGGACAAAGACTTGCAGGCCTTCAGCCTGCAGTTTGACGAGTACTACCTCGAATCGAGCCTCTACACCAGTGGCCGCGTGGAAGCCACCGTCAACCGCCTGATTGCCAACGGCAAAACCTATGAGCAAGACGGTGCGCTGTGGCTCAAATCCACTGACTACGGCGACGACAAAGACCGGGTGATGCGCAAGCAAGACGGCACTTTCACTTACTTTGTGCCCGACGTGGCCTATCACATCGCCAAGTGGGAGCGCGGTTTTGCCAAGGTGGTCAACATCCAAGGCACCGACCACCACGACACCATTGCCCGCGTGCGTGCTGGCCTGCAAGCGGCGGATGTCGGCATTCCGCTGGGCTACCCCGATTACGTGCTGCACACCATGGTGCGCGTGGTCAAGGGCGGCGAAGAAGTCAAAATCAGCAAGCGCGCCGGCAGCTACGTCACGCTGCGTGACCTGATTGAGTGGACGAGCAAAGACGCGGTGCGCTTTTTCTTATTGAGCCGCAAGCCCGACACCGAATACACCTTTGACGTGGATTTGGCGGTGGCGCAAAACAATGACAACCCGGTCTATTACGTGCAATACGCCCACGCGCGCATTTGCTCGGTGCTGACGGCTTGGGGCGGCGATGAGGCTGCGCTGCAAGGTGTGGATTTGTCGGCATTGGATGGAGTGCAAGCCCAAGCGCTGATGCTGCAATTGGCCAAATACCCCGAGATGTTGACCGCCGCCGCCGAGGGTGAAGCGCCGCACGATGTGACGTTTTATCTGCGCGACTTGGCCGCCAGTTACCACAGCTATTACGACGCAGAGCGGATTTTGGTGGACGACGAAGCGGTCAAGCTGGCGCGTTTGGCACTGGTCGCAGCGACGGCGCAGGTGCTGCACAACGGCTTGGCGGTGCTGGGCGTATCAGCGCCACGGCGCATGTGAATACGATTAAACACTGGTTCATTTATGAAATATCAGCAACGAGGCGGCACCATTCTGGGCTTTATTTTGGGCTTGGTGGTTGGTTTGGCGGCGGCCTTTGGTGTCGCTGTGTACGTTAGCAAAGTGCCAGTGCCTTTCGTCGATAAAGCCGGTTTGCGCGGTGCCGGGCAAGACGCGGTCGAGGCCGAGAAAAACAAAAACTGGGACCCCAACTCGCCGCTGTACGGCAAAAATCCAGCGCGCCCGAACGCGCCCGCTGCGGCGCTGCCCAGCGACGCGCCGGCGCCAGACACTGTAGATGCCGCGCCCGCAGTTACGACGGTGACCCTGCCAGACAAAGACAGCAAAGAAGCCAAGGCCGCTGCCAAAGAGGCGGCCTCGGCTGACCCGCTGGGTGATTTGGCGAAGGCTAAGGCGGCGGCTGCTGCCACTGCCACCACCGATAACAAAGACCCGTTTACCTACTTCGTCCAAGCCGGTGCTTTTCGTTCGCAGAGTGATGCCAGCGCCCAACGTGCCAAACTGGCGATGCTGGGCTGGCAAGCGCGCGTCACCGAGCGCGAGCAAGGTGGTCAAACCATGTACCGTGTTCGCTTGGGACCGTTTGACAAGCGCGTCCAAGCCGACCAAATCCGCACCAAATTGGATGGCGCGGGTGTCGAATCGAATTTGGTGCGCGTGCAGCGCTGAACTTTGTCGCCGCTGCACGCTCACATGGCAAACCCGAATAAGGAGAATTTTTGAATGAAGCGCCGTGATTTTTCTGTGACTGCTGCCTCTCTCGCCGCTGCTGCGGCTGGTTCGGCTTTGAGCCTGCCTGCTTTGGCGCAGGGTGCGCCCTTTAAAGAAGGCAAAGACTACGCCAAGCTGGCCAAGCCCGTGGCCTCGACGGCTGCCGCTGGCAAGGTCGAGGTGGTGGAGTTCTTTTGGTACAGCTGCGCGCACTGCAACGCCTTTGAGCCGGTGCTGGCCACTTGGATGAAAAGCACTGCGCCCAAAAACGCCAGCGTGCAGCGCGTGCCAGTGGCGTTTAACGCCAGCTTTGCGGCGCAGCAAAAGCTCTACTACACCCTCGAAAGCATGGGCAAGGTCGATGAGTTGCACGCCCGCGTGTTTCGCGCCATCCACGTCGAGCGCCAAAATCTGAGCAAAGAAGACACCATTTTTGCGTGGATGGGTAAGCAGCCCGGCGTGGATATGGTCAAGTTCAAAGAGGTTTACAACTCGTTCAGCGTCGCCAGCCAAGTGCGCCGCGCCACGCAGCTGCAAGAGGCCTATGGTGTCGAGGGCGTGCCTTCGATGGGTGTGGCCGGTCGCTATTACACCGACGGCACGATGGCCGGCAGTATGCCCAGCGTGCTGGCGGTGGTAAACCACTTGATTGCCATCAGCGCCAAGGCTTGAGCCGCTGGCCGCCCAGCCGCCCACCACCCTAGCCCGCCTTGCGCGGGCTTTTTTGTGCGCGCCATTGGCCGTGCAGCGCGTGGCACAATCATTGCAAGAATCGTGCCCCTTTATGAAACGCCTCCTTACGCTCTCCCTTTTGGCCTATATGGCCTGCGCGCCCTTGGGGCTGGTTTACGCTGAAAAAGCCGACCGCAACAAGCCGATGAACATTGAGGCCGACACGCTGCGCCACGACGATTTGCAGCAAACCAGCGTGTTTACTGGCAACGTCGTCATGACCAAAGGCACCATCGTGCTGCGCGGTGGCAAGCTAGAAGTGCGCCAAGACGCGGACGGCTACCAAATCGGCACTGTCACCGCCGAAGCTGGTAAACGCGCTTTCTTTCGCCAGCAGCGCGACACCGCGCCCGGTGCGACCCCCGAGTTTGTCGAGGGCGAGGCCGAGGTGATTGAGTACAACGGCCGCGCTGACACCGTGCGCTTGGTGCGCCGCGCCGAGCTGCGCCGTTACCGGGGCAGCACCTTGAGCGACAACCTCTCGGGCGCGACCATCGTTTACTACAACCTGACCGACGTGTTCACCGTCGATGGCTCCAAAACCGGGACTAACGGCGCCGCCGTACCGGGTTCGCGCGTGCGCGCAGTGCTGTCGCCCAAAGACGCGCCCAAAGGTGCCGCCCCAGTGCCCGGTGCGCCCGGCCCGTCGCTGCGCCCCAGCGAGTCAAGCGACAGCGACAGTGACAAGCCATGAGCAGTAGCAGCAGTAGCTTAGAAGTACGGCACCTAAAGAAGGCTTACGGCAGCCGCCAAGTGGTCAAAGACGTCTCGCTGGTGGTGCAAAAAGGCGAGGTCGTTGGCCTGCTCGGCCCCAACGGCGCGGGCAAAACCACGTCGTTTTACATGATTGTCGGCCTGCTGCCGAGCGATGGCGGCGACATCTTGATCGACGGCCAATCGGTGACGCACATGCCGATTCACCGCCGCTCGCGCTTGGGACTGTCGTATCTGCCGCAAGAAGCGTCGATTTTTCGCAAGCTGACGGTGCAAGAAAACGTCCGCGCGGTGCTGGAGTTGCAGCGCGATGAGGCCGGCAAGCCGCTGCCCAAAGCCGAGATCGAAGCGCGCCTAAGCGCCTTGCTGCAAGAGCTGCGCGTGGAGCACCTGCGCGACTCGCCGGCGCTGGCGCTGTCGGGCGGCGAGCGCCGGCGCGTTGAAATCGCCCGCGCGCTGGCCACGCAGCCGCGCTTTATTTTGCTCGACGAGCCGTTTGCCGGCATTGACCCGATTGCCGTGATTGAAATCCAGCGCATCGTCGGTTTTTTGAAGGCGCGCGGCATTGGCGTGCTAATCACCGACCACAACGTGCGCGAAACGCTGGGCATTTGCGACCACGCTTTCATCATCAGCGATGGCCGGGTGCTGGCGCAAGGCACGCCGTCCGAGATTGTGGACAACGCCGAGGTGCGCCGGGTGTACCTGGGCGAGCACTTTCGTATGTAAGGCCGCTAGCGATGAAGCCCAGCCTGTCTTTGCGCATGTCGCAGCATCTGGCGCTGACGCCGCAGCTGCAGCAATCGATTCGGCTGTTGCAGTTGTCCACGCTGGACTTGGCCGCCGAAGTCGAGCAAATGCTGGACGACAACCCTTTCTTGGAGCGCAGCACCGAAGCGCTGGCTGGGGAGCAAAACACCGACGAGTACGCTATGTATTCAGGAGCTGCATCCGCACGCCAAGCGGACGTTTCAGGCCAAAATGATGCTGAAAGTGAGGCTGGCAGTGCGCAAGGTGCTACTGAATTATCTGAGCTGGCAGATTTTTCTGACTGGGACGGCGACGGCAGCAGCGATATAGCACCCGACGACGCAGAGTGGGGCGGCGACGCGCCCGCGCGCCAGCAGCCCAACAACGGCAGCGACAGCGACAGCGAGGCCGAAGCCGCCGATTTCGCCCACGAGCACCAATCCCTGCCGCAGTTTTTACACCGCCAAGCGCTATCGCTGCGCCTGTCAGAGCTGGACCGCGCCGCGCTGCACTTTCTCATCGAATCGCTCAACGACGACGGCTACCTGACCGACAGCCTGCCCGAGCTGGCGCAGGCGCTGTTGGGCGGTACTGAGAGCGAGGCACATGAAGATTACGAAGAACTCATCCACCGCTTCACTGTCGCGCTGCGCCTGCTGCACAGCTTGGAGCCGACAGGCGTTGGCGCACGCGATTTGGCCGAGTGCTTGACGCTGCAATTGCGCGCCCTGCAAAACGACCCTGCCACGTGCGATGCCAGCGTCCGCACCGCGCTGTGCGCCTGCCAGCAGCCGCTGGAATGGCTGGCGCGGCGCGACGTGCGCCGCCTGATGCAAGCCTGCCGCGCCCCAGAAGAGCGGGTGCGCGCTGCTTTGGCGCTGATTGCCCGCCTAGAGCCGCGCCCCGGTCGGCGCTTTGCCGCCGTCGAGCGCAACGCCGTCATTGCCGACGTGCTGGTGCGCCCCATCGGCAGCAGCGGCCAGCAGTGGAGCGTGCAGCTCAACCCCGACGTGATGCCGCGCCTGCGCGTACACGACATCTACGCCCGCGCCCTGCGCGGCCACAAAGGCAGCGACGGCCATCAAGCATTGCAGCAGCGACTGCAAGAAGCACGCTGGTTTATCAAAAACATCCAACAGCGCTTTGACACCATCCTGCGTGTCTCGCAAGCCATCGTCGAGCGGCAAAAAAACTTCTTCGTCCACGGCGCACTGGCCATGCGCCCGCTGGTGCTGCGCGAAATTGCCGACGAGCTGGGGCTGCACGAATCGACCATCTCGCGCGTCACCAGCGCCAAATACATGGCCACGCCGCAAGGCACGTTTGAGCTGAAGCACTTTTTTGGCTCCGGGCTGGGCACCGACACCGGCGGCAACGCGTCCAGCACCGCCGTGCGCGCACTGCTGCAGCAATTTATCGCCGCAGAAAACGCCGCTAAACCGCTGTCCGACAGCCAACTGGCCGAGATGCTGAAAGAGCAAGGCATCGAATGCGCCCGCCGCACCGTCGCCAAATACCGCGAAGGCCTGAAAATACCGGTGGCCTCGCTGCGCAAGGCGCTGTAATTTTTCTCCTCTGATATGAACCAACTCCAACTTTTCCTGCCCTGCGCCGCCGGCGTTGAGGGCTTTTTGGCCGAAGAAGTCCACCACATCACCGGCTTGACCGGTCACGACCTGCTGACTGCGCGCGGCGGCGTGATGCTCAACGCCTCGTGGCGCAATGCGCTGCTGCTCAACCTGCACTGCCGCTTGGCGCAGCGCGTGCTGGTGCAACTGGCGCACCAGCCCTACCGCAGCGAAAAAGACCTGTACGACATCACCAGCAGCGTGGCGTGGGAGATTTGGTTCACCACGCGCCAATCTTTCAAGATTGAAGTCACCGCCCAGCACAGCCCGCTGACCAGCCTGAACTTTGCTGCGCTGCGCGTCAAAGACGCGGTGGCCGACCGCTTCCGCGCCAAAAGCGGCGTGCGCCCGGATGTCAACACCCAGTGGCCCGATGTGCGCATCCACCTGCACCTGACCACCGACACCGCCACGGTGTACATCGACACCTCGGGCGAGCCACTGTTCAAACGCGGCTGGCGCGAGGACAAGGGCGACGCGCCGTTGAAAGAGACGTTAGCCGCCGCCATGATTGCCGCCAGCGGCTGGGACCCGCATGGTGAGTCGCCGATGCCGCTGTACGACCCGTGTTGCGGCAGCGGCACCATCGCCATCGAAGCGGCGCAAATTGCCTGCCGCATCGCCCCCGGCCAGCGCCGCCGCTTCGCCTTTGAAAAGCTGCTGCCGTTCCAGCCGCACGTTTGGGATGCTCTTAAAAACGAAGCTGCTAACGCAGAGCAGCAAAGCCCTGTAGCCATATTTGGCAGTGATGTGGCCCACCGCATGGTCGATTTTGCCCAGCGCAACGCCGAGCGCGCAGGCGTGGCGGGCGTGGTGCAACTGCGCGGCGGTGATGCGCTGCAACGGATGCCGCCGTGCGACGCGCCGGGCTTGATGCTGCTGAACCCGCCCTACGGCGAGCGCATTGCCGCTGCCGGTGCTGCCGGGCAAAACGCCGGCGAACGCGCCCGCTCTGGCACCATCGGCCGCGAACTGGCGCAGACCGACGATGGCGGCGACAGCAGCGAATTCTTCAGCCAACTGGCCGCGCATTGGAAGAAAAACTACGCCGGCTGGCAGGCGTGGATGCTGACCCCCGACCTCAAACTCCCCAGCAAAATGCGCCTGAAAGAATCGCGCCGGGTGCCGATGTGGAACGGCCCGATCGAATGCCGGCTGTTCCGCTTCGACATGGTGCGCGGCACCGCCCGCACGCCGCGCGCCGATGCGCCGCGTTGAGCTGCGCTGGCCGCTAGCGCCTGCATCAGCAACCGAATCCGCCGTCGATGGCCACGCCTTGGTGTTGGACACCAACGTCGTGCTTGATTTGCTGGTGTTTGCTGACCCCGCTACCGACTTGGTGCGCAAGTTGCTGCAGGCCAAAACCCTGCGCTGGATCGCCACCGCCGCCATGCGCGAAGAGTTGGCGCGCGTGCTCGACTACCCAAAAATCGCCCCTCGGGTGGCGTTCTACGGGCTGAGTGCGGCCAGCGTGTTGGCAGCTTTTGATGCGCAAGCGCAGATCGTTTCCATCCCAGAGCGCATCCCCGCCACCTGCCGCGATGCCGACGACCAGCAGTTTCTTGACCTCGCCGCCGCGTACAGCGCCATCTTGTTGAGCAAAGACCAAGCTGTGCTGGCGCTGCGCAAACGCTTGCTGGCGTATGGCGCGCAGGTGGCAAATGTGCTGGTATTGGCCTGATTTTTAGTTAAATCGGCCTCCAGCCCTTTAAATACGTGCGCTAGTAGCTATGGTTTTTGATGTGTTGCCGCCTGTCAGGCAATGCTGATGATTTGGTTGAGCACGCTGCACACCTGCGCAAAAGCGCTGTGGTTGAGTTGTTTCATTGGATGCGGTTTCGCCTCGCGCGAGCGCCAGTCAAACGACTTGGGTTGGTGGCACAGCACATAGCTGGTCTTGCCCGCCTTGGCAGCGCCGGCCAGACCAGCGACCACCGCAAACGGGTTGTCGGCGTTGTAGTCCGCCGTGGTCATCGGCAGGCCAATCACCAGCGAAGTGCGCTCGTTAAAACTGCGTGGCGACAGCACCAAAAACGGATGTACGTCGCGCATTTCTCGCCCGGCTTGCGGATTGCAGTCGATCCAAATGATGTCTTGCCGCTCAGGCACCCAAGGCGCAGCGGCGCGGCGCGTCACCATTTTTCGGCACCAATGCGCTGCGTGACCATGGCCTCGCCGCCGTGGCGCTCAGGGTCAAAGCGCTTGAGCCGCTCGTCCAGCGACAGCGCCTCCATCGGCAGTGGCTCAATCACCACGCGCCCCGCTTCGACCGAAATGCGCACCTGCTGGTCAACGTGCAGTTGCGCAGCGCGCGCCACCGCTTGGGGCAGACGCACGCCCAAGTTATTGCCCCAGTTTTTGAGCGACAAGATAGCTTCCGTCATGGTTTTCTCCAGTTTGTTTAAACCCAGTATAAACAAATGTCAGGTGCCCAAAATCGCCCATAAAAAAGCCCGCAGGCGATAAAACCTGCGGGCTTTTTGCTTTTGGCTTCAGCCTAATGGCTGAGGCTGCACGGCAAATTACATGCCCATGCCGCCCATACCACCCATGCCGCCCATGTCTGGCATACCGCCGCCGCCAGCGGATTCATCCTTTGGCGACTCAGCGACCATGCACTCGGTGGTCAGCATCAGCGACGACACCGAAGCGGCGTTTTGCAGCGCCGTGCGCGTCACTTTGGTGGGGTCCAAGATGCCCATTTCGATCATGTCGCCGTAGGTGTCGTTGGCAGCGTTGAAGCCGTAGTTGCCCGAGCCAGCCAAGATGGCAGCGACCACAACCGATGGCTCGCCGCCAGCGTTGGCGACGATTTCGCGCAGCGGCGCTTCGATGGCTTTGAGCACCAGCTTGATGCCGGCGTCTTGGTCAGCGTTGTCACCCACGATGGTGCCAGCCGCTTGACGGGCGCGCAGCAAAGCCACACCGCCGCCAGCCACAATGCCTTCTTCGACGGCAGCGCGGGTAGCGTGCAGCGCGTCTTCGACACGGGCTTTCTTTTCTTTCATTTCGACTTCGGTGGCAGCGCCGACCTTGATCACGGCCACACCGCCAGCCAGCTTGGCCACGCGCTCTTGCAGCTTTTCGCGGTCGTAGTCGCTGGTGGCTTCTTCGATTTGCACGCGCACTTGCTTAACGCGCGCTTCGATGTCAGCGGCTTGGCCTTCGCCGTCGATGATGATGGTGTTTTCTTTGCCCACTTCGACGCGCTTGGCTTGACCCAAATCGGCCAACGTGACTTTCTCCAGCGTCAGGCCGACTTCTTCAGCGATGACCTTGCCGCCCGTCAGGATGGCAATGTCTTCCAGCATGGCTTTGCGGCGATCGCCAAAGCCTGGAGCCTTGACTGCGACGACTTTGAGGATGCCGCGAATGGTGTTGACCACCAGCGTCGCCAGCGCTTCGCCTTCGACATCTTCCGAGATGATCAGCAGTGGGCGACCCGACTTAGCGACGGCTTCCAGCGTGGGCAGCAGGTCACGGATGTTGCTGATTTTCTTGTCGAACAACAGCACAAACGGGTTTTCCAGAATGGCGGCTTGCTTTTCTGGGTTGTTGATGAAGTAGGGCGACAGGTAGCCGCGGTCAAACTGCATACCTTCAACCACTTCCAGCTCAGACTCCAGCGACTTGCCGTCTTCAACGGTAATCACGCCTTCTTTGCCGACTTTGTCCATCGCGTCAGCAATGATCTTGCCAATGGTCTCGTCGGAGTTGGCCGAAATCGAACCGACTTGGGCGATTTCTTTGCTGGTGGTGGTGGCTTTAGACGCTGCCTTGAGCTGGGCGACCAGAGCCGTGACAGCCTTGTCGATGCCGCGCTTCAGATCCATTGGGTTCATGCCGGCGGCGACGTACTTCATGCCTTCGCGCACGATGGCTTGGGCCAGCACGGTGGCCGTGGTGGTGCCGTCGCCAGCGATGTCGGACGTCTTGGAAGCGACTTCCTTGACCATCTGCGCGCCCATGTTTTGCAGCTTGTCTTTCAGCTCAATTTCTTTGGCGACGGACACGCCGTCCTTGGTCACCGTAGGGGCGCCGAACGAGCGCTCCAGCACCACGTTGCGGCCTTTAGGGCCCAAGGTGGTTTTTACAGCGTTGGCCAAAATGTTCACACCTTCGACCATGCGTGCGCGGGCTTCGCCGCCGAAAACTACGTCTTTTGCTGCCATGTTGGAGCTCCTAAATATGGGTTAAATACGGGTCTAGCGCCCTAGATACGTGCGCTAGTAGCTATTAATTTAATAGCTAACAATCAAATTCAAATTACTTCTCGACAACCGCGAACAGGTCGTCTTCTTTCATGACCAGCAATTCATTGCCATCGACCTTGACGGTCTGGCCGCTGTACTTGCCAAACAACACGCGGTCGCCAACTTTGACGCTCATTGCGCCCAGCTCGCCCTTGTCGTTCTTCTTGCCGGGGCCGACGGCCAGCACTTCGCCTTGGTCAGGTTTTTCAGCGGCGTTGTCAGGGATATAGATGCCGGAGGCGGTTTTGGTTTCGCTTTCGATGCGTTTGACAATCACGCGGTCTGCAAGGGGGCGAAGGTTCATTGCGAGCTCCTAAATTCAAATTAACGGGGGTTAAACACACACAGTGCCTGCTTTGTTTGCAAGCACTTTTAAACACTCAGCCAGACTGCGCTTGCTAGCACTCTCTGGCGATGAGTGCTAATGATAAGGGCGATTTTTGCAATTTCAAGGGCTGGGGGTTTGTTAGGAGGTGTTACATCTACAGCGCAGTCTTGGTTGCTGCTGCTGTGCAGGGGGTGGCGAATACAATCGCAGCCTTTCGCGCACGCCTGTGCAGCACCTGTTTTTCTTCTGGCCGGCACTGCCGCACCCCTTTCCCTTCCCCGCATGGCACCACTGCAACTCACCACCACTTTGCTTGGCCTTGGCTTGGCAGCCGTGATCCTGTTTCTGGTGCGGCGCGACCGGCTCTACCTCATGCACGGCCTGTTTTGGGCCATCGTCGCGGCGGGCGTCGCCGTGCTGGGGGCTTGGCCCGGCATGATCGACCACTTGGCGCGCATTGCCGGTATCAGTTACCCGCCAGCGCTGCTGCTGCTGCTGGCCTCGGCGCTGCTGCTGGTCAAGGCGCTGCACAGCGATATGGTCAACACCCGCATCGAACGCGACGTGCGCCGCCTGAACCAACGCTTGGCGCTGCTCGAAGCCGATGCTGCTGACAGCGCTCCCCTTTCCAAAACACCGCGACCATGACTATGACCAAGCCTTCCACTCTCGTCCCTGTCATTTTGTGCGGCGGCTCTGGCACCCGCATGTGGCCGCTGTCGCGCGAAACCTATCCCAAGCAGTTTTTGGCGCTGGCCGGTGAGCACACCATGCTGCAAGACACCGCCCTGCGCCTGCACGGTTTGCCCGCCAGTGCGGGCCTGTCGGCCAAGCCCATCGTTGTCTGCAATGTCGAGCACCGCTTTTTGGCCGCCAGCCAGCTGGCCGCTGTCGGCGTGCACAACCCGGCCATCGTGCTTGAACCCACCGGGCGCAACACCGCCCCGGCGCTGACTTTGGCCGCACTGCAAGCCAGCGCTGATGGCGCTGATCCGCTGCTGCTGGCCATGCCCGCCGACCACGTCGTCACCGACCGTCCCGCCCTGCACGCCGCCGTGTTGCAAGCGCAAGCTGCTGCTGAGCAGGGCGCGATGGTCACCTTCGGCATCGTCGCCGACCGGCCTGAGACGGGCTACGGCTATATCCAGCGTGGTGCTGCACAAGCACACGGCGGCTACGGCATCACCAGCTTTGCTGAAAAACCCGACGCCGCCACCGCTCGCGCCTACATCGACGCCGGCGACTACTTGTGGAACAGCGGCCTGTTTCTGGTGCGTGCCAGCGTCTGGCTGCGCGCCATCGCCGCCTGCCGCCCGGACATCTTGCAAGCCTGCGAAAAATCCATGCAGCAGGCGGTGCGCGACCTCGACTTCATCCGCCCTGACGCTGATGCCTTTGCTGCCGGCCCGTCTGACTCCATCGACTACGCCGTGATGGAGCGCCTGCCCCAGCGCGCTGACTTGGGTATTCCCGCTTGCGTGCTGCCACTGCAAGCCGGCTGGTCAGATTTGGGCGCTTGGGATGCTCTGTGGGAGGTGCTGCCGCGCGACGGCGACAACAACGCCACCGTCGGCGACGCAGTGCTGCACGACTGCAGTGGCTCGCTGTTCTTGTCTAGCCACCGCACCATTGCGGGCGTGGGCCTGAACAACATCGTCGTCATCGAAACGGCAGACGCGGTGCTGATTGCTGACAAGCAGCAGACCCAAAGCGTCAAACACATCGTTGCCCAGCTCAAAACCCAAGGGCGCGAACTGACCCACACCCACCGCAAAGTTCAGCGCCCGTGGGGCTGGTACGACAGCATCGACAGTGGCGACCGTTTCCAAGTCAAACGCATCGTCGTCAACCCCGGTGCCAGCCTGAGCCAGCAAATGCACCACCACCGCGCCGAGCACTGGGTGGTCGTCAAAGGCACGGCGCAAGTCACCAACGGCGACAAAACTTTTTTGCTGGGCGAGAACGAGTCCACCTACATCCCGCTGGGCCACGTTCACCGTTTGGCCAACCCCGGCAAACTGCCGCTGGAAATTATCGAAGTGCAGTCCGGCAGCTATTTGGGCGAAGATGACATCGTGCGCTTTGAAGATACCTACGGTCGCGCTGCTGGCGGCACGCCCTGAGCCACTCGCGCCTGTGGCTATCGATCTGATTTTGGGCGCTGACAGCATCAGCGCGCCGCTCACCGGCATAGGCCGCTACGCGCTGGAGCTGGCGCGCGGCCTGCCCGAGCACCCGCAGATGGCGCGCGTGCGCTACTTTTCGCTCGGGCGCTGGACAGCACTGCAAACCTTGCAAGGTGCCGAGCGTGCGCCACTGAGCCAGCGCCCCAGCCTGCGCAGCGTACTGGCTGGCAACCGCGCCGCCGTGCAAACCTTTCGTCTGTTGATGCCGATGCTGCAACGCCTGCGCTTGCGCAGCGAACAAGGCGCGATTTACCACTCGCCCAACTTCTTTTTGCCGCCGTTTCCGGGGCGCACTGTCACGACGGTGCATGACCTCTCGCACCACATCTATCCCCAATTTCACCCGCCAGCGCGCATTGACTACATGCGCCGCATGTTGCCGGCCAGCTTGGCGCGTGCCAGCCACGTCATCACCGTGTCCGAGTCGGCCCGGCAAGACCTGATCACGCACTTTGGTTATTCACCCGAGCGCATCACCGCCATTGCCTTGGGTGCCAACCCAGCCTTTCGCCCGCACAGCGCGGCTGCATTGGCCCCGGTGCTGGCGCGCTGGGAATTGCAAGCGCAGGGCTACAGCCTGTATGTCGGCACCATAGAGCCGCGCAAAAACCTTGATCGCCTGTTGGATGCCTACGAAGCCCTGCCCGAGGCGCTGCGCGCGCGCTACCCGCTGGTGATGGCCGGCAGCCCCGGCTGGCGCTCTGAACACACGCACGCGCGCATGGCCCGCGCCGCCAGCGCTGGCTGGTTGCACTACTTGCGCTACGTGCCCCAAGCCGACTTGCCCGCGCTCTACGCTGGCGCGCGCCTGTTTGCCTACCCCTCACTGTACGAAGGCTTTGGCCTGCCGGTGTTAGAGGCGATGGCCTCGGGCGTACCGGTGCTCACCTCCAACGTGTCTTCGCTGCCCGAAGTGGTGGGCGATGTGGCCCTGAGCATCGATCCGCAAGACACCGACGCCATCACAGCCGCGCTGGTGCGCGGCTTGCAGGACGAGGCTTGGCAGTTGCAGGCGTGCAGCGCAGGCATCGAACATGCCCGCCAATTTACGTGGGCACGCTGCATTGACCGCACCGTGCAGGTGTATGCGCAACTGGCCAGCGCCTAAAGCCTGAAGTCTCTTGGCCCAAGCAGGGCTTGCTTGCCCTGTGCGCGCTGTGTTGCTGTTGCCGTTGCTATTGAGTGCAGCAAAACGCTCTCTTTTTAAGAGCTACTAGCGCCCGTGTTTATTGGGCTAGAGGCTGATTTGGCTTATTTTTCTAAGCTTGCCGACCCGCTGTGTACATACCCCCTGCGCAGCCGCAAAAAAGGCCGCTCAATCGTGGTGTACGACAGCGCAGCCAGTGCCAGTGCCAGCGGCAGCAGCACGGCAAAATTGGCCAGCGCGTTCAGCGCCACCGAGCCAAACGGCGTCCACACCCCGACATAGCGGTGCAGCACATACAGCAGCAAACCGTGCCACAGATAGAACGAATAACTCCACTCGCCGCCGCGCTCCAGTGCGCGCGCCAGCGGGGCCGGCCAGACAATGCGCGCGCCGACATACCCCAGCACCAGCGCTGACCACATCAGCGCCTCTACCGTGCCCCACACCACCCACGCTGCCTGGCGTGGATCGGGCGAAAAATGGCTGGCAAAGCGCGCCTGCCAGCTGGTAGCGGCCCACACCAGCGCCACTGCCAGCGCCAGCAGCACCCGGCCATGGCGCTCAAACCAAGTGCGGTGCTGCGTCCACAGCACTGCCGCCAACATGCCCCACAAAAACTGGTCAAACCGCCCCACCAAGGTGGAATAAAACATGTGCGTCGAGCGCTCCGTCACCCCGTAAGCAGCCAGCTTGACCAGTGCCATCAGCGCAATCAGGCGCAGCAAATAACCCGCGCCCTCGGCGCGCACAAAACGCGCCAGAAACGGAAACACCAGATAAAACGTGAATTCGACCGAAATCGTCCATGCGGCCCCGGTAATGAAGCTGCCCGACGTTGGTGCCTGCCCCAGATTCGAGAAAAACACGTACAGCACGTCCGCCGCCCGAAAATCGTCCCGGCCCACCGAAATAGCGATAAAGAAAAAGAACAAAAACAGCGGAAAAATGCGCAAAAACCGATTGCGGATGAACGCGCCATAGCGAATCTCGCCGCCCTGCAGCCCAATCGTCATGAACAAAAAGCCCGACAGCACAAAAAACAGCGCCACTCCGGTGTGCCCCTCAGTGATCAAGCCCAACGCTGCCGCATACGGTGCCGGCTGCCACTGGCCAAAGTAAAAATGAAAGACGTGAAACGCAAACACCAGCAGCGCTGCCAACAAGCGCAAATGGTCTAGCGCTGGGATGTGGGCCACATTCAAGCTCTTCATATTCAAATACCTTTATTGCCGCCGTAGCGCCTGTGCCGCCAAAAAATCCAGATGCGCGCCGCTATCTCCCGGGGCCACGCCCGCGCGCCCTAGCGCAGCCATTTCCAAGGTGAAAGCCAGCTTCTCGCGCAGCCGCAAACGCCAACTGCCGGCATAGCCCGTGCCCACACAGCCTGCCGGCGGATGGCCCCAGACGCGCTGAAACAAACGCCCACTGCGCCACAGGTGAAAGTCATCTGACACCACCACCAGCCGCCCCAAGCCATGCCGCGCCGCCAGCGCCCCGCCCAGCGCCACATTGCCCAGCGTGTCCAGCGCCTGCGCCTCTTGCAGGATGTGCGCTAGCGGCACGCCGTGCGCTTGCATAAAGCGCGCCATCCATGCCGCTTCCGTTAGCACCAGCGCCTTGTTGTCTGCTCCCAGCTGGGGTGCCAGCGTGCCGCCCGTCACCACCAAGTGCGGCGGTGCCACACCCGCTGCAAGGCAGGTTTGGTAATAGCGCACCGCCGTGCGGCTGCGGTGCCACTGCGTGCGGTCTTCGCCGCCCAGCACCAGCAGCGCATCAGCGCCGGCTACTAGCTCAAACTTCAGTTTCAGCTCCCACTGGCAGCAGGTGCTGACGTCGGTGCGGGCGCCAGTGCCGCCGCAATCGAATCCCAGCCGTACACCTGCTCGGCTACGCTGCGCGCCGCTGTGCGCAGCGCCAAGTGCGGTGCGGGCGCCTCAGGCTCCAGCGCCTGCAGCGTCTGGGCAAAATCAGCCAACGCCGCCTCGATGTAATGCTCGCCCGCCACAAACGCCAGCCCGCGCGCACCCACCGGCGTACTCAGCACCAGCAAGCCGTGGCCGGCATAGTCCAGCATCTTCAAATTGGTGCCCGAGCCGCTCTCCATCGGGTTCAGCCCGACATCGGCCGCCCGCAGCAAGGCCGTTAGCGCCCCTTCCGAGACTACGCCCAGCGCGCGCACATTGGTCGGCAGGCGCTGGTTTTGCAGATGCTGGCAAACACTGCCTACCAGCGCAAACGACCACTGCGGGCACTGCGCCGCCAGCGCCAGCACCGCATCAGCCGCCGCCAAATTAGGCCCGTGGTAACTGGCGACAAACACCGCCAATGGCCGCTCGCCCCAACCCAGCTCACGCTTGAGCGCCGCGCGCCGCTGTGGCTCCAACCAAGCATCGGCTGGCAACTGTGTGCCGTTGGGTGCCAGCTCAATGCGCTCGGCGGCGCGGCCATACAGCTGCGCCAGCCGCTCGCGGTTGGCATCGCTCACTGCCCACACCCGCTCGGCGCGCTGCACCAGCTGCGCCTCGGCGGCTGCCACCTGCTGCACCGCCCGCTGCGCCGCGCCCGGCGCGCGCACATCCAGCGGTGCCTGCGGTGTGCGTGCATCCTCGGGCGAGGGCAGCGGCACGCCCAGCACCACCGCCTTCATGTCGGCCTCGACGTTGTGCGCGTCGTACCACACCGGCCCCTGCCACAGCGCAAACACCAGCGGTGCCATGTACACGTGCGCTGCCACCACCACATCGGTTTGTGCGGCCAGCGCCTCGAACGCTTGGCGGTACTCTGCCAAGTCGCCGTGGTACAGCAGCGCGGCAATATCGGTCACTGAGCGCTGCAGCGCCTTGGTCAGCGCGTGCTCGTGCTGCTCAAAGCGGCGCGACGCTGGCACGCACACCTCGCGGTAATGCGCGCTAAAGCAGCGCTCCTGCGCCGCACTGCCCACTGGCCCCAAGTTCAGCAGCGTCACATCGGCCCACTGCGACAGCCCCTGCGATAAATAAAACAGCCGCTTTTTGCCGCCGTTGTCCGGCGGATAGACGCCAAACGTATTCACCACCAGCAAACGCTGGCGCCCAGAGCGGCGCTGCGGCGCGCCAAGCGCTGGCGCCGCGTGAAATGTTGGCGCTGACACTGCCAAGCCCTGCTCGGCCGCCGCCAGCAAACCGCACGCCGTGCGCTGCCACGACACCTGCGCCGCCGTGTGCTGCGCCGCCACGCCCATCTGCGCCAGCCGCGCCGGATCGGCCAGCATCTCATCGAGCGCCTGCGCCAACGCCGCCTCCGTCGGGGCCACCAGCCGGCCATTGACGCCGTCTTGCACAAACTCCGTTACCCCGCCGGCGTCGCTCACCGTCAGCACCGGCTTGCCCGCCGCCATCGCTTCGAGCGTGATCAGCCCCATGTCCTCGTCAAACGGAATAAACGGCACCAGCGCCGCGCGGCTGTAGTGCTCCACCAGCGCATCGTCGTTCAGCCGCCCGGCAAAGCGAATGCGCGCATCGCCCGCCGCCAGTGCGCGCAGCTTGTCGCCCTCCGGCCCATCGCCGGCAATGCACAGCGGCACCGTGGTGGCACAGCGCCGATAAGCCCGCACCAGCAAATCGAGCCGCTTGGGCGCGTCCAGCCGGCTGGCGGTAAAGACAAACTCCGCCGGCCCGCCGTGCAAGCCTTCCAGATTGGAGGGATGCGGCAACACCGTCACCTGCGCCCCGGCGGGAAAATACCCCTCGCGCCGCGCCACCACGCCAGAAATTGCGAAATATTTTTGAATCGCCCCCGGTGCCAGCGCAATCGCGTCGAGCTTGCGCACCAACGCCCGCACCAGCGGCCCCGGCAGCGCCGTCAGCGCACGCAGCGCTTCAGGGTCAACGCTAGCGTCCGCCTGCAACGCCCGCACCCGCGCAAAAATCTCGGGCAACATCGCCCGCTCACAGCCCGGTGCCTGCAACAAGCGCCACAGCGCCTGCGCCGCTGGCGGCACGCGCGCCAATTGCAGCGCCATGCCTTTAGGGTAGGTGTCATACAGCCCGCGCAGCGTGTGCTGCAAATACACCACGTGGTTCGGGTGCTGCACCATCCACGCCGGGTACTTGGTCGAAATGACGGCATCAAAGTGGCTCAAGTCCAGCAGACTCCAGCGCTCATAGCTGGCGGCAATCTGCCAAAAATCTTGCTCGGGCGAGGGCAGCTTGATCAACTCCATCGCGTGCTCGGTGTGGCGGTTGACGTGGCCGCTCAGGCCCCACCACAACTTCTCGGCACCACCGACGACAAAGGGCACCCCACTGGGGGCAATCAGTGCAATTTTCATAGCTGCTCACGCTTGTATTTATTGGCCTAGAGCCGTTTTTGATCTAAATTTTGTGGGTGTGCTGCATATACGCTGCATGTGCAGAAAATGCCGACTTGCCCTCGGTCGTGTGACAAAGTGCCCACCAAACAAGCCGGGCGTACATTGCAATCGAGCCACACCTGCAGCGTGTCACTCATAGCCGTTTGCGCGGCCTTGGGGCTGGCTCCAGTGCCAAGTCTTGCAGCTTGCGGCCTACGTGGTCGTCCGCTGCCAGTGCGCTGATGTCTTTGTCTAGGCCCATCGTGGCCAGAATCCGCAGATACATCCCCAGACTCACGCTCGGATCGCCCCGTTCGGCCTTGTAAAGCGAGGTGCGCGAAATGCCTGCGCGCTGCGCCACTGCCGTGGTCGTCAGTTGGCGGCGCAGGCGTGCCAAACGCAGCCGTTCGCCAAAGGCGGACAACATGCGCTGCTCTTGCGGAAAAATGGGAGGGCTGGTACTCGGCATGTTCACTATTGTGGACAAAGCAGCGGGTTTCTGTTTGCGACACTAAACATTCGCTGAAATATCGGCCACCTCCAGCACCGCCGCCACGCCGTTCAAATGGCACACGCCCTCAAACAGCGGCTCTGACCCGCGCACCACCTCAATCAACGCAGCTTTGTCCCACCAGTCGTAGCTGTTCTCAACATGCGTCATATCGCCATGCAGCGCCACTGAAATCGTGTAACTGCCCGGCCCCACGTCCAGCGCCGGAATGCGCCAGCACAGCGTCGCCTCCACCCCCGGTGCCAACTGCGCCAACCCTTGGGTTTTGACGTGCCACGTGTTGGTGCCAAACACATCGTTGCCGAGGCGGTCGCGCAGCAAAAAGCCCACCGTCAAATCATCCACCGCCTCGCGCTTGCACAGGCGCACGCGCAGCTCCAGCCACTCGCCGACGCGAAACACCTGCGCCGGCCCCTGCGCGTTGTGTGCCGCCACCGCCACCAGCCGCGCGCGCCCGTCGCCCGAGCGCACGCCCACGCTGCGCTCGCCCACCGGCGCGGCGGTGGCTTCAAAGGTGCTGTTCTCGCGCTCGGCGACCAGCGCGTTGTACAAATCCAGCACCTGATCGGGCGTGTCGTCGGCGACGATGCGCCCGCCGTCGAGCAGCACCGCGCGGTCGCACAGGCTTTTGATGGCGCCGGGGTCGTGCGAGACAAACACCAACGTCGTCCCCTGCGCCCGAAACTCGCGGATGCGCGCATAGCACTTGTGCTGAAAATACACATCGCCCACCGCCAGCGCCTCGTCCACGATCAGCACGTCCGGGCGCAGCGCCGTAGCCACGCTAAACGCCAGGCGCACCTGCATCCCGCTCGAATACGTCCGCACCGGCTCCTCCATGTAGTGGCCAATCTCGGCAAACGCCTCAATCGCTGGCATGGCGGCGGCAATCTCGTGGTCGGCCAAGCCCAGCAACTGCGCTGAAATCCACGCGTTTTGCCGACCGGTGAAGTCGCCATGAAACCCCATGCCCAGCTCCAGCAGCGCCGCCACGCGGCCCTGCATCTGCACACTGCCCTCGGTGGGCGTGGTGGTGCCAGTCACCATCTTCAGCAGCGTGCTTTTGCCCGCGCCATTGCGGCCAATGATGCCCAGCGCTTGGCCCTGCGGCACGCGCAAATCCAGCCCGCGCAAAATCCACAGCAGCTCATGGCGCGGCGGCGCTTTGGGGCGCATCCACTCGGCCAAACGGCTCCAGCGCGAGGGATAACGCTTGTAGGCCTTGCCCAAATTGCCCAGTGCAATCGCCCACGGCTGCGCGTTGGTACTCATAACTCATCCGCCATTTCAGGGGCGCGCTGCTGGTACACGCGCCAGCCAAACCACAACAACGCCAGCCCCAGCGCCGCCAACGCCGCCAGCGCCAGCCAAGCCGACTGCTGCGGCAGCCGCGCATAGACAAACACCTGCTGGTAATGGTGGACAAACACCGCAAACGGATTCATCCACGCCCAGCCCTGCGCCCACGCTGGCAACACCGTGGCCGGGTAAACAATGGGGGTCAGCCAAAACCAAAACAGCAGCCCGACATTGACCAACTGCCCCACGTCGCGAAAAAACACATTCACCGTCGCCGCCAACATCCCCAGCGCCAGCGTCCACACCACCTGCACCGCCAGCGCCGGCAAGATGCCAAATAGCACCCAGCCCGGCCAATTGCCGCTGACCAGCAAAAACAGCAAAAACAGCGCGCTGATGACGCAAAAGTTAAACGACGTCACCCCCAGCGACACCAGCGGCAGGCAAATGCGCGGAAACGTCGCTTTTTTGAGCAAATTGGCGTTGGCGACAAACACCCCTTGCAGCCGTCCGAGCGACTCGGCAAAAAACGTCCACGCCAGCAAGCCCGCGCACAGGTAAATGCTGTAGCCATAGGTGGACTCGACCCCCGCCAGCCGGTTGCGCATCACGTTGGCAAACACCAGCGTGTAAATCGAAATCATCGCCAGCGGCTGAATCAGCACCCACGCCCCGCCCAAGAGCGAGCCGCGAAACTGCGCCTCAATATCGCGGCGCACACTGCCGACGATGAAGGTGCGAAACCTCAGCACATCGCGCACCATGCCCGGCAGCGGTAAACCAGAAAATCCTATCGACATAACACCTCTACGACCCGATCCCACGACAAACCCAAATCCAGCACCCGCGCGCGCCCGGCCTCGCCCATTGCCCGGCTGCGCGCTTTGTCAGCCCACAGCGCCTCAATCGCATCGGCCAGCGCTTGCGGCGACGGCTCGACCACCCAGCCGGTCTCGCCCGGCACGACAAATTCGAGCGGCCCGCCCGAATCGGTGCAGGTAATGACCGGCTTGGCGGCATACATGGCTTCGAGCGTGATGTAGCCCAAATCCTCGTCCAGCGGCACAAACACCACGCCCAGCGCGTGCGCGTACAGCGCCACCCGCTCCGCCTCGGTAAAACTGCCCATCAAGCGCACCCGCTCTTGCAGGCCATAGCGCTCAATCAACTGCGCATATCTATCGTGCTGCCCGCCGGTGCCGCCCAGCAAAATTTTGACCGGGCAGCGCAGCAACCGCGCCGCCTCAATCAACAAGTCTTGGCGCTTGAGCGATTCGAGCCGGCTGGGAAAAAACACATAGCCCCACTCCTCGCCGCAGTGCAGCGCCTCGGCGCCCGGCGGCGGGTGGTACAGCGGCGCGGCGGCCACGCCATTGAACTGCGCCATGCGCTGCGCCACCCGCTGCGAATTGGCAAACAAGCGCTTGAGCTTGGGCAGCACCCGGCCATCAAACCCCAACACCTGCTCGCGCAACTGCGCCAGCGCCGGCGAGGCCTGCGCCGCATCAAACAACTCGTACACCGCGCGGTGCTGGTGCAGCACCCACGCCACATGCTCCGGGTGCGCCATGCCATAGCCGGGGAATTGCAGGCTAATCACCCGGTCAACGCTTTGGCCATTGGGCGCGCTCAGGTCAAAGCCCTCGCAAAACGCCATCAGCCGCGCAATGTCGGCTTCGGGTGAAAACTTGAACGGCAGCCGAATGCGCTCGACCGCGTGCCCGGCGCGTTGCAACGCAGCGTCCAAGTTGTCGGCGTGCATCTCGGCCCCGCCGCGCAAAAACGGCGCTTGGCTCGAAGTCAACAAAATACGCATGGCAAGAGGTGCTTATTAAAAATGATAGCTGCTAGCGCACGTGTTTAAAGGGCTAGAGGCCGATTTGGCTTAAATTTTGCGCGCAATCACCGCAAAATCCTGCCCGCCGCAGGTCATGTGGTTCAGCCGCTGCACCACCGGCTCGTCGCCCGGCAAACCGGCATCTGCTGGGTACGGGTGCAAGCGCGGCACTGCCACCACCTCTAGCCCGCAGTAATTGACCAAAAACGCCAAGCTATCGGGCGTCAGCGGCTGGCTGTGCGTCGGGTCGTGGTGAAAGGTGTGCGTCGCCACCCAAATGTTTTCAGGATTGGGCGTCTCCAAAATCAGCAGGCCGCCGGGCATCAGCACCCGCGCCGCTTCGGTCACCAGCGCCAGCCGCAGCGCAAACGGCACATGCTCCATCAAATGGAACGCCGACACCACCAGCGCCGACGCATCGGGCTGCGCCTGCAACCACGCCAGCGCATCGCCCACCTGCACCTGCAAGCCCAGCGCCTGCGCATCGCGGGCGGCAGCGGCATTCAAATCGACCCCGCGCCCGGCCAAGCCGTGCTCGCGCAGCACTTCTAGCCACACGCCGCGCCCGCAGCCCAAGTCCAAACACGGCCCGTTGACGCCCAGCGCCGCGCCCGCCTTTTGCACCCAGCCCACATAGTCCTGCGCCAACTGCGCCCGCAGCGCCTCGACCGGCCCGCGGAACGACACCTCCAGCGCCGCCAAAAAACCATCCACCGCCGCCGCGCTGGCCGGCGTGCGCGCCGCCAGCGCCACTTCTAGCGCCGACTCCAGCGCGCCCACCTGCATTTGTTGCTGCGCCAGCGCGTCTTGCAGCTGCGCCGCCAATTGCGCCAG
>JBHCAP010000014.1:0-70194 GCA_041798325.1 Giesbergeria sp. | reverse complement strand
CTTCCCATCTCGAACAGGACAGTGAAACGACTTCGCGCCGATGATAGTGCGGGTTCCCGTGTGAAAGTAGGTCATCGTCAGGCTCTTAATAGCCCACAATAGCCCCCCTCAGTAATGAGGGGGGCTTTTGTGCGTTTGGGGATTATTTTTTAGATGCATAGCTAACTAATTCCAAGGAATTGCGGCGTTGTTGCACAAATAATTCTTTTGAAATCAACAAGTTACATCATTCAAAACGCAGAGAATTGTTGATTTCGGCCACTTTTCTGTCAGCTTATGCTTGCAAGTTGTTGATTTGTAAGCAATTATTTGTGCAACAAAGCTAGGAATTGCAGCAAAAATTTGCTTAAATGGTGCATACTAGATATTATTAATTAGAAACAAAACGGCTTGAAATCTTGATACTTGCTTGTATATTTTCTCCATGCAATTGACCGACATGAGAAAGCTCAGTCCTGCGGCGCGGCAAGAGCGGCGTATGCAGGTGATCAAACTGCGCAACCAGGGCTGGACGTACGAAGACATAGCTCGCCAGCTGGGACTGTCGCGCACCGGGGTGTTTGACATCTGCAAGCGCTACCAAGCCCAAGGCGAGCCGGCCTTGCAGGACAAGCCCTGCGGTCGCCCTCTGGGGACGTTGCGCGCCTTGAGCGCGGATCAAGAACGAGAGACTCGCCAGCTGCTGATCGACAAGACCCCCGATGAGCTGCAGCTGGACTTTGCGCTGTGGAGCCGCCCTGCGGTGCAGCAACTGATCAAGCAGCGCTGCGCTGTGAAGCTGACGCTGCAAAGCGTGGGCACCTATCTGCGCCGCTGGGGTTTTACGCCACAAAAGCCCGTCGAGCGTGCCTACGAGCAATGCCCGCAGTCGGTGCAGCGCTGGCTCAACGAGCAGTACCCGGACATACACGAACGGGCACGGGCCGAAGGCGCTGAACTTCACTGGGCCGACGAGACGGGGCTGCGCTCAGACGATGTGCGCGGGCGCTCGTATGCGCCGGTGGGCAAAACGCCCGAGATACGCATCCGCAGGCGCCGCAAAGGGCTCTCTATCATCAGCAGCATCACCAACCGGGGCAAGGTGCGCTTCAAGGTGTTTGAGGGTGCCATGAAAGTGCCCCTGTTGATCGACTTCATGCGCCGCCTGGTACGCGAGAGCCAGAAAGAAAGCGCGCCCAAAGTGTTTCTGATTCTGGACAACCTCAAGGTGCACCACGCCCGGCAGGTGCAGGCCTGGTTGCAGGACAACAAAGAGCGCATCGAAGTGTTCTACCTGCCCAGCTACAGCCCTGAGCTCAACCCCAACGAGCTGCTCAACGCCAACCTCAAGGCGGCCATCACGGCCAAGGCTCCGGCGCGGCGCAAGGGTCAACTCAAAGAGGCGGCTATTGGGCATTTGCGTCATTTGCAGAAATTGCCCAAAAAGGTGCAGCAGTTTTTCGGGAGGAATTCTGCCAAATATGCCGCTTAATTAAAGTTGTTTTGTTTCTAGTCAATAAAGCTACAAGTATTCTGATGCTGAGTACGCGTCAAAAATCAGCAGAAGCATTTTCCTCTTGATTGTCAACATTTTTTAATGGGGGTAATGAAAAATGGCGATTAGTTTGCAAAAGGGTGGAAACGTCAATCTATCTAAAACAGATCCGAATCTTAAGCAAGTATTGGTAGGTCTTGGGTGGGATGCGCGATCTACTGATGGCGTAGATTTTGATTTAGATGCTAGTATTTTCATGGTAACTGAGAATGGGCGCGTTCGCTTTGATAGCGACTTCATTTTTTATGGCCAAATGCGATCGCCGTGCGGATCAATTGAGCATACAGGAGATAACCGCACTGGTGAAGGTGATGGCGACGATGAATGTCTCAAAATCAAGCTGGATAAAGTTCCCACTGAAATTTCTCGGTTGATGGTTGCTGTGACTATTCATGAAGCGCAAGTACGTAAACAGAATTTTGGTATGGTGCATGGTGCATTTATACGCTTAGTAAATATAGAGACAAACGTCGAAATTACTAGATTTGATCTTTCAGAAGATTATTCAACTGAAACAGCGATGATTTTTGGCGAAATTTATCGCTATGGCAATGAGTGGAAGTTTAAAGCTGTTGGTCAAGGATATGCTGGTGGCCTGAAAGCACTTGCTATTCAATATGGCGTCAATGTAGGTTAATATGTTTTCTACAAATTTTTCAAGGAAATAATTTATGGCAATCAGTTTACAAAAAGGTGGCAACGTCAATTTGAGCAAAGAAGCTCCTTCGCTTAAGAAGTTGGTCATAGGACTTGGCTGGGATCCACGCGCTACAGATGGTGCAGATTTTGACCTAGATGGCAGTGCTTTTTTGTTAAAGGCTGATGGTAAAGCACGCTCTGATGCTGATTTCATTTTCTATAACAACCTGAAATCTATCGATGGCTCCGTTGTCCACGCTGGTGACAACACCAGCGGCAGTGGTGAAGGAGACGATGAGAAACTTACGATTGATTTGGACTTAGTGCCGACTGAAGTCGAAAAAATCACCGTGGGTGTAACGATTCATGATGCTGAAGTGCGCAAGCAGAACTTTGGCATGGTCAGTAAGGCCTATATTCGTTGCCTTGATGCCAATGGCGAGAAGGAAATTGCACGCTATGACCTCTCGGAAGACAGTTCGACTGAAACCGCGATGATTTTTGGTGAAATCTATCGGGCTGGTGGTGAATGGAAATTCAAGGCAGTCGGCCAAGGTTTTGCCGGTGGCCTTGGTCCTTTAGCTCGCTCTTTCGGTATTAGCGTCTAATCAAAGTCAGTTCAAACAAAATCCTGCTTGCTGCAAGCCTGTGCTTGAGGCTCCGGGATTTTGTTTTTAGCTTGATGCAACAATTTTAGTCGCATAAAAATTTCTCTTTTAATTAATTATCGACATGACCGTATTTAGTTCCACCGGTGATGTAGATCCTTTCCTGCATGTTGCGCTAAGCAAAGGCGATCGGATTTATTGTGAATCGGATGCGATGGTGATGATGGAAGCCACCCTAGACCTCAAGGGCAGCATCAACGGTGGTATTGGGGCAGCCATCATGCGCAGATTTGCCAATGGAGAGTCATTTTTCCAGCAGCAAATTGAGGCCGTACGCGGGGATGGCGACTGCCTGTTGTCGCCGACATTGCCCGGCGCGATGGAAATTATTGATATCGGTACGCGTCAATATCTATTGAATGACGGAGCCTTTGTCGCTGCTACCTCTGGTACCGAAATGAAGGTGCGCATGCAAAACATTGGCAATGCCTTGTTCGCGCAATCGGGTGGCTTCTTTGTTATGGAAACTTCTGGCACCGGCCAAGTCGTTGTCTCCGGTTTTGGATCGATGTTTCAGCTGGAAGTTGCGCCGGGCAAGGATGTCATTATTGATAACTCCCACGTCGTCTGCTGGGATAACACCTTGCGCTACGAAATTTCTGTGACCACGGGTAATACTAGCGGTGGTCTTGGCGGTATGCTGGGAAATATGGTTAATAGCTTTAAAAGCGGTGAAGGTATTGTGTTGCGCTTCAGTGGCACAGGCAAGGTTTTTGTATGCTCACGTAATCGCAATGCATTTATTGAATGGATGCAGAAAGAAGTATCTGGCGCTAAATCAGGCCGTTGATATAAATATTTTTAATTATTCAAAGAGCACTGTTATAGCCGTCAACTTGCAAAAAAGCTAAAAAATATCGATTGATAAAGAAGCTGGTGTTAAATTAACCAAAATTATTATAGAATTGAGTTGAGATGCCGTCAAATCCAAAAGCTTCTTGCGTTTTAGTAGTGAAAAATCGGTTGATATCGATTTAGATGCCTCCGGCATTTTGTTTGATGAGCAAGGTAATTAGGTCGATGCTGTTTGGTTCCGGCAGTTGAAATCTCAAGATGGTTCGGTGATGCACATGGGTGACAATCGCACCGGCGACGGAGATGGTGATGACGAAAAAATCATGGTGAATCTGACGCGCGCTCCTGAAAATGTGAATAGTTTTGTCGGACAGAATTTTTCGCAGATTGAAAATGCGATCTGCTACATCGTCAATTTAGCCACTAATCAGGAAGTAGCCAGCTTCAATCTCTCTACGCTGGGGCCGCATAACGCGCAGATCATGGCGAAAATTTATCGCCATAACGGTGAATAGAAAACTCATATGATTGGCAAAATTAGTAATGGCCAATTTTTGAATAGCTGACGCAAAAAATTAGGCCATGCCTTTAAGGTTTATATGAAGCGTGTCTGGTTCAATAAAACATTTTCCTCTGTCGGCGCTGCCATTCGCCTTATTCGCCAAGCGGAGGAAGCGAATGGGTCAGGCGATTACCAGATTGTGTGCAGTAACACCAATCCGCATGCTCCCGCTTTTCTGGCCGCGCATGAATCGGTCGTCGAACCCAGTGGGTTGAAGGGTGAGGCTTATCTCGCATGGTGCCTCGACTTCTGCCGCTCTCAGCGTATTGGGATTTTTATCCCGGGCAAAGAAGCCAGTCTCGTTAGCGCGGCGCGTGAACAGTTTACGGCGCAAGGCACACGTGTGCTGTGCGCTGCCTCGCAAGAGATGCTGCACCTGCTGCACGACAAGGCGCGCTTTTACCAAACGGTCGATGCACCACTTACGCCGCCGGCTGCATTCCGTGTTGTTGAAACTGCTGACGAATTTGACGCGGCTTACAGCGAGCTGCGAAAAGACCATGCGCAACTGTGCATCAAGCCTTCGGTTTCGGTGTACGGGTTGGGCTTTAGCGTGCTAGATGAAGCGCGCTCCAGTGCGCAATTGCTGCTGGAAGGCGTGCAGTACCACATCGGCTTAGATGACTTGCGGCGCGGTTTGGCTGCCATGGGTCGGTTTCGCACCATGCTGGTGATGGAGTACCTGCATGGCCACGAATTCAGCGTGGACTGTGTTGGTGACAACGGGCGTTTGATTTGCGCGGTGCCACGCAAAAAATCGCTGCTCGCCGGTCAAGGCCAAACCATTGATCTGCGCGAGGACATTCTGGAAAGCACCCGCCAGCTCACGGCAGCCTATGGTTTGAACGGT
Organism: Giesbergeria sp.; assembly: GCA_041798325.1. Taxonomy (GTDB): domain Bacteria; phylum Pseudomonadota; class Gammaproteobacteria; order Burkholderiales; family Burkholderiaceae_C; genus Simplicispira. Next base: position 65,146 of record JBHCAP010000014.1, on the reverse strand, counting down.
GTTTTCAACGTCCAGTTTCGTGAAGGCCAGAACGGATTGGGTTTATTGGAGATTAATCCGCGCATGTCCGGTGGGATTGCCATGGCCTGCCTCGCTGGCCCCAATCTGCCTTATTTGGCCTTGGTCGGATTTGATCGCGGCTTTGACGGCTTGCCCATTCCAGCCATTCGCTCAGGCATACGTGTGGGCGAAACCTCCACCGCGACTGAACTGCAATGAGCGCCCTTCCAGGGTTGCGCATTGAGCTGCCCACCGGCTTGATGGAGTTGAGCGTCGATGCCGGATCTTTCCGCCTTGATGACTTGATCGGCTTTGCCGCGCGGGCTAACGCCAAGCGAGGCTTTCTATTCTTGAGCAAGGTGTTGGGCAAGCACTGGCCGGTGACACCGCGCCGAATGCACTGCATCCACACTGCACTAGCGGCACAGGTGCCCGCCGATGTACCCGGCCCCGTGGTTTTTATTGCTATGGCCGAGACCGCGATTGGCCTCGGTCAAGGTGTATTTGAAGCGTACCGAGCCGTGTACCCGCAGCGCGAAGCCTTGTTCTTGCACACCTCGCGCTACCACGTCGGCGACACACCGATCATTGAGTTTGCCGAGGCGCACAGCCATGCGCCGAGGCAGTTTTTGCACTATCCGACCGATGCCGCGTTGCAGCGTTTGCTGCTGAATGCCCGCTCACTGGTGCTGGTCGATGACGAAGCTAGCACTGGCAACACCTTCTTGAACCTGACCGCTGCCTGTCGCACGCTCAACCCGGCGCTGCAGCGGGTGCATCTGGCCACTATTACCAACTTTATGGGCGCGGCGGCCAATGCGGCGCTGTCGCAGCGTTTTGGATTGCCGGTGACGATAGGTGCGGCGCTCAGTGGTGAATACACGTTTACCGCCGGCCAGCTGCAGCCGTCGGCAGGTGCCGCACAGTTGTTCGAAGCCCATGCAGATCGCGGTGCCAGTGCTGATTTTGGCCGGTTAGGATTGGATCGCTCTCTGGCGCAGCCCATCGCACTGGCCGAGCGCTTGCGTGCCGACATCAGTCCTGGCGAGCGCGTGTTGGTGCTGGGCACAGGCGAGTTTATGCACATAGCTTTTTTGCTGGGGCGTGCCCTAGAGGCGCGCGGCGTTAATGTGCTCGTGCAATCGACCACCCGTTCACCGATTTTGCAATGGGGTGCGGTCAGCCATGTGCTGGCCTTTCCAGACAACTACGGCGAGGGCGTAGAGAACTTTGTTTACAACGTCGCTCCTGACCAATACGAGCATATTTTCATTTGCCACGAAACGCCCCCAAATGCCGCGCTCTACCAATTGGCCGCAGCGGTGAAGGGTCGTCTTTTTCATTTTTTATCTGAGACGCATAGTGAAGAAATTTCTGTTCGTTGACCTTGACGACACCTTGTTCCAGACCCCTGGAAAATGTGCCGATGAAGCCGATTTGCGCCCTGCCGCTTACTTGAAAGACGGCAGTGTCTGCTCTTTCACCACCCCGCGCCAGCGGGCTTTTTTTGCGCTGATGGATCGTGAGATGACCTTGATTCCTGCCACGGCGCGCAATCGCGATGCGCTGAGCCGGGTCGATTTAGCGTTTTCCAGTTACGCCATCATTGATTACGGCGGTGTGGTGCTGGAGCCGGGCGGCGCGCTGGATGCCGTCTGGATTGAGACGATGCGCGTTGACATGGCACGTGCGCTGGATGGCCTGAAAGAAGCGATAGAACTGATCGACGAATATTCAGCGCGCGTCGGCTTGAAGGGGCGGGCGCGCCTGATTGAAGACTACGCCACGCCTTTTTATATCGTCGTCAAAGACCCCGACAAGCAGGCCGAACGCCTAGAACGCATCGAGCGCGAAGCCCTTGCGCCGTGGATTGCCAGTGCCGGCCAAGATTTTTACCTGCACCGCAATGGCAACAACTTGGCGGTGCTGCCCAAAACGCTGAACAAGGCGCGTGCTGTCAACTACTTGCGCCAGCGGCTGCAAGCAGAGCACGGCGACATCATGACGCTGGGCATGGGCGACAGCCAGTCCGATGCGCGCTTCATGGCCGCTTGCGACTACGCCATCGTCCCCAGCGGTACCCAGTTGGCGGCTTTGACGGTGGCGGCGCTATGAGCTTTTGCGGCAGCTACCGCCCAGAAGACGTCACCTTTTTGCTCAAGCGCTTGGCACCGCTGCCATTGCTGGATGTGGCGCAAAAAGAGCGCCTGATCCAGTCTGGCGCGCGCCACTACAGCGAAATGCTCTCGCCCGAAGCGCTGCCCTCGCCGCGTTATTTGGAGATTTTTCAGCAGGCCTGCGCTGCCAACCGCCCGCAAATGGCGCGTGACTGCCTGACGCTGGCCGCGTTGATTGCCGCGCGGCGCAGCGGCCCGATTACGCTGGTCTCTTTGGTGCGCGCTGGCACGCCGGTGGGCGTCATCCTCAAACACCTGCTGCAGCAAGTGATGGGGCGTGGCGTGACCGCAGCGGATGAAATTGCCCACTATTCGGTCTCCATCGTGCGCGACCGGGGTATTGACGAAGTGGCTCTGCACCATATCTTGCAGCAAGGCCACGCGCCTGAATCCATCGTCTTCATCGACGGCTGGACGGGCAAAGGCGTGATTTCGCGGGTTTTGGAGCAGGCCGTAGGCGACTTCAACCAGCGCCATAGGCTGGCCATCGATACCGGCCTGTATGTGCTGTCCGACTTGGCGGGCACTGCCGCCTGTGCCGCCTCGTCGGCCGACTATTTGATTCCCTCCAGCATCTTGAATGCCACCGTCTCTGGACTGGTCAGCCGCTCGGTGCTGAACGAGTCGATTGGCGCTGGCGACTTTCATGGTTGCGTCTATTACGAAGAGTTTGCGGCACACGACCAGTCGCGCCAGTTTGCCGATAGCTTGATTGCCGAGGGCGTGGCGCAGGCGGCGCACCAAAGTTTGCCCGCGCCTGTGCCGGTTGATCGGGCCAAGGTGGCGGCTATTTCTACCGAATTTTTGAACGCTACGATGGCGCGACATGGCATTAGCGATGTCAATTTGATCAAGCCCGGCATCGGTGAAGCCACCCGGGTGCTGCTGCGCCGGGTGCCGCGTCTGCTGATACTGCGCGACTCAGAGGTCGCCGACGTCGCTCACCTGAAATTGCTGGCTGCTGAAAAATCGGTGCCCTGTATCGTTGATGCCCGCTTGCCCTACCAAGCGGTTTCCCTCATTCAAAGCGCCTTGGATGGCTGATTGCTGATGGCTGAAAGAAAAGTGCTCGGTGCGTCGCTCTATGTACCCGCCACCCACAAAAATTTGCAGCAGATTGCCAGTGGCGAACTGCTGGGAGATGTGCGCTCGCTGATTTTTTGCACTGAAGATGCGGTGCTGGAAAGTGAACTCGGCGACGCTCTGTGCAATTTGTCATTGGCACTGCAAGCGCTTCCACCGCGCTCCAGCATCGAGCGTTTTGTGCGCGTGCGCAGTCCCGAGGTGCTGCGGCGCGTCATCGCCATGCCCGGTGCGCAGAGGCTGAGCGGCTTTGTGCTGCCCAAAGTGACACGACACAACTTTGACGCCTACTTTGCGCAGATTCGCCAAGTCCGCCAAATCAGCAACACACACTATGTGCTGATGCCCACGCTGGAAACCGTCGAGGTGTTTGACGAGGCCGAAATGAAGCTGTTTCGCCACTGCCTAGAGCAGCCCGGCGTGCGCGAGCATATTCTGGCGCTGCGCATTGGCGGCAACGACTTGCTGGCCTTGTTGGGCATTCGCCGACCGCGTGGCATGACGATTTACCGTACGCCGCTGGGGATGGTGATTTCTCGGTTGGTCACCACCTTTGTGCCCTACGGCTTTGGGCTGACCGCGCCGGTGTTCGAGCATTTGGGGCAACCGGCTTTGCTGGCGCAAGAAATTGAAGAAGACATTGCCCACGGCCTGATCGGCAAAACCGCCATTCATCCCAGCCAAATTGCCCTAATCGAGCAGCACTACCGAGTCCACCACAACGACATGGAAGCGGCGCTGCGCATCATGGACCACGCCAGCCCGGCGGTCTTCAAAATGCACGACTCGATGTGCGAAATCGCCACCCACCGCGCTTGGGCGCACGGTGTGGTCGAGCAGGCGCGGGTGTTTGGCATACGCCATGCCGAGACCGAAATGGACGCCAATTCCCCCCTCAGCGCAGCCTAAGCGCACCTGAAGAAAGCTTAAAAATGACCGATTTCACGCGTGGACAAAAAGGAAAACTGGCGGACATGCAATGCACCGGCGCATTTCCCGTCGTGCTGGCGCTGGCGGCGCCGGGCATGGAAGTCGATATCAGCTGCTTTGGCTTGGACGCCAACGGCCAGCTGTCGGACGACCGCTACATGGTGTTTTTCAACCAAAAATCCTGCCCCGGCGGCGGCGTGGCGCTCGAATTACAGAGCAGCGGCGCAACCTTCACGGTGGATGTCGCGCGCCTGCCCGATTCCATCCACAAGCTGGTGTTTACCGCCGCCATCAGCGGCGACGGCGCGATGCGCCAACTGGGCGCTAGTTCGATGCGCTTGGGCAGCACCAGCTTTGCTTTTGCGGGCGCTGATTTTCAGGATGAAAAAGCCGTCATCGTTGGCGAAATTTATAAGCGTGACGGCCAGTGGCGCTATGGTGCCGTCGGCCAAGGCTTTAGTGGCGGACTGGCCGCCTTGCTGAAGCACTTTGGCGGCACCGAGGCGGCACCGGCACCAACTCCAGCGCCCGCCCCAGAAGTGAAAAAAGTCTCGCTGTCCAAAATTACGCTGGAAAAACGCGGCGACAAAATCTCGCTCGAAAAGGTCGGCAGCCGTGGCTTTGGTCGCACCCGCGTCAACCTGAAGTGGGACCAAAACGCCGCCCCGGCACCCGTTGAGGCGAAAAAACCGGGCTTTTTCGACCGGATGCTCGGCCATCGACCCGCCCGCACTAGCCAAGGCATCGACCTCGACTTGGGTTGCTTTTTTGAACTGGCCGATGGCTCGCCCGGCGCGGTGCAGGCGCTGGGCGAGAGCTGGGGCAATTTCAATTTGCCGCCTTACGTTCACCTCGACAGCGACGACCGCTCCGGCACCAGCACCGACGGGGAAAACATTTTTATCAACGGCGACCAGTTCCACCAGCTCAAGCGGGTGCTGATCTTCACCTTCATCTATGACGGCGCGCCCAACTGGGCGGCCACCAACGGCGTGGTGAGCATCGAAGTGCCGGGACGCGCGCCAGTGGAAGTGCGGCTGGACAACGGCACCAACGCCTCGATGTGCGCCATTGCCATGATCGAAAACCAAGGCGGCAACCTGCAAATCACCAAGCTGGTCGAATACTTTGAGCACGCTAGCGGCAAGAGCACCCACCAGCAGGTCAGCGAGCGTTTTGGCTTTGGCCTGCGCTTCAAAGCCGGCAGCAAAGACTGAGCCGGCTACGCCTCGCCCAAGTACACCGCTCCATCAACAAACACCTTCAACTCGCGCTGGCCAAACGCCGTCCACGTCTCGTTGCTGGTCAGCGGTGCGGTGACGATGATGGCCACCTTGTCGTCGGGCGAGGTTTGGGTCGAAAAATCGACGTGCAAATCCTCGTCGGCCAACTGCGCTGCGGCAAACGGGTGGCGGCGTTCTACATAAAACAGATTGGTCGAGGCGTGCGCCCACAGCGCTTGGCCGTTGGACAGCAAAAAATTGAAGGTGCCGTGCGGCGCAATCTGCGCGGCCAGCTCGCGCAGCGTCAGCGTCAACTCGCTGATGCTGGGCACTTGGGCGTGCGATTTGGCCAGCTCTTGCATGATCCAGCAGAAGGCGTGTTCACTGTCCGTCGCGCCGACCGGGCGAAAGCAGCCGTGCAGGCGCGGGCGAAAGTCTTTTAAATCGCCGTTGTGCGCAAACACCCAGTAACGCCCCCACAGCTCGCGCACAAACGGATGGCAGTTTTGCAAAGCGACAGCGCCCTGCGTGGCTTTGCGGATGTGCGAGATGACGTTGCAGCTCTGGATCGGGTAGCGGCGAATCAAATCGGCCACCGGCGAGTCGAGCGCGCGCTGGTGATCGACAAAATGGCGCACGCCCTTGTCTTCAAAAAACGCAATCCCCCAGCCGTCGCTGTGGTCGTCGGTGTTGCCGGCGCGCTGGGCAAAGCCGCTAAAGCTGAAGGTCACGTCGGTGGGCGTGTTGCAGTTCATCCCCAAAAGTTGGCACATGGCAGATTTCGTCCGAGGGTTTTTTGAAGGATTAAAGCGATTTGCCGCGCGCGCAGGCTGGGCAAATGCAGCGCCGACCACGCTCGGCCTCGGGGATGGCGTCCAGCGCCGCCGCTGCAATCGCCGTGCCCATGCACCAGCACGACGCTGGCGGTTGTTGGTTGGCGATGGCGCATTGATTCGCTTGGCCGCACAGCGGGCAGCGGCGGGTGTCGATGGGCGCGGTGGACTGGGGCATGGGCGTGGTCGGCATCTGCGCAGTGTATGCCGCGCGATAGCGCAAAGGCAGCACTGCAATAAAAACGGCACCCGAAGGTGCCATTTATAGTCAAAACAGCCGCTAGCCCAATAAACACGTGCGCTAGCAGCTATCAAATTAACATCTCCAATTAAGCCGCTGCCTTCACCTTCAAGCGCCAAGCGTGCAGCAGCGGCTCGGTGTAGCCGCTGGGTTGCTCCAAGCCTTTGAACACCAACTCGCACGCCGCCTTGTAAGCCGACGATGTCTCAAAATTGCCGGCCATTTTTTGGTACAGCGGATCAGCCGCGTTCTGGCCGTCAACCACGGCGGCCATGCGCTCAAAAGTTTCTTTCACCTGCGCTTCGGTGACCACGCCGTGCAGCAGCCAGTTGGCCATGTGCTGGCTGGAGATGCGCAGCGTGGCGCGGTCTTCCATCAGGCCGACGTTGTGGATGTCGGGCACTTTGGAGCAGCCCACGCCTTGATCGACCCAGCGCACCACGTAGCCCAAGATGCCTTGGGCGTTGTTGTCCAGCTCTTGCTGCTTTTCCGCGTCTGACCAGTTGGGCGTGGCGGTGACGGGGATGGTCAGCAGGCCGGTCAGCAGGTCGTCGCGCACGGCGTTGAAGTCGGTTTTTTCCAGCTCGATTTGGATGTCGCTGACTTTGACTTGGTGGTAGTGCAGCGCGTGCAGCGTCGCGCCCGTCGGGCTGGGCACCCACGCGGTGTTGGCACCGGCTTTGGGGTGGGCGATTTTTTGCTCCAACATCGCCGCCATCAGGTCGGGCATTGCCCACATGCCTTTGCCGATTTGCGCCTTGCCGCGCAGGCCGCATTCCAAACCCACCAGCACGTTGCTGCGCTCATACGACTGAATCCACGCGCTGGTTTTCATGTCGCCTTTGCGGATCATGGCACCCGCTTGCATGGCGCTGTGCATCTCGTCGCCGGTGCGATCCAAGAAGCCAGTGTTGATAAACGCCACGCGGCTGGCGGCTGCGCCAATGCAGGCTTTCAGGTTGACGCTGGTGCGGCGCTCCTCGTCCATGATGCCCAGCTTGACGGTGCTGTCAGGCAGCCCCAGCAGCTGCTCAACGCGGCCAAACAGCTCGCTGGCAAACGCCACCTCAAAGGGGCCGTGCATCTTGGGCTTGACGATATAGACCGAGCCTTTGCGCGAGTTGCGCAGACCGTTGGCGCCATGCCCTTGCAGGTCGTGCAGCGCAATCGCCGTGGTGACGACCGCGTCCATGATGCCCTCGGGGATTTCGCGCTGCACGCCTTGGGCGTCGGTGTAGAGGATGGCCGGGTTGGTCATCAGGTGACCGACGTTGCGCAGAAACATCAGCGAGCGGCCATGCAAACGCACCTGCGCGCCGCCGTTGGCTGCGGTGTAGATGCGGTCGGCGTTCAGGCCGCGCGTCAGTGTTTTGCCGCCTTTGTCGAAGGACTCGGTCAGCGTGCCCTTCAAGATGCCCAGCCAGTTGCTGTAGCCCAGCAGTTTGTCGTCGGCATCCACCGCCGCCACCGAGTCTTCCAAATCGAGGATGGTCGATAGCGCCGATTCAATCACCAAGTCCGCCACACCGGCGGCATCGCTGGCGCCAATCGTCGTCGCGCGGTTGATGATGATGTCGATGTGCAAGCCGTTATGCACCAGCAGCACCGAAGTTGGCGCGGCGGCGTCGCCTTGGTAGCCGACCAGTTGGGCGTTGTCTTTCAGGCCGGTGGTGGCACCGCCTTGCAGCGTGACCACCAATTGGCCGCCGTCAATCGCGTAGCCGGTCGAATCTTGGTGCGAGCCGCTGGCCAGCGGCGCGGCTTGGTCGAGCAAATTGCGCGCAAAGGCGATGACTTTGGCACCGCGCTTTTCGTTGTAGCCGGGGCCTTTGGCGCAGCCGTCGGCCTCAGAAATCGCGTCGGTGCCGTAGAGCGCGTCGTACAAGCTGCCCCAGCGGGCGTTGGCGGCGTTCAGAGCGTAGCGGGCGTTCAAGATTGGCACCACCAGCTGCGGGCCGGCTTGCACCGCCAGCTCGTCATCGACGTTGGCGGTGGTGGTTTGCACGCCTTCGGGCACCGGCACCAAGTAGCCAATCGTCGTCAAAAAGCTGCGGTAGGCCGCCATGTCGGTGATCGGGCCGGGGTGCGCTTTATGCCACGTGTCCAGCTCGGTTTGCAGGCGGTCGCGCTCGGCCAGCAGGGCGATGTTGCGCGGCGCGAGGTCAGCGACGATGGCATCAAAGCCTTGCCAAAAAGCGGCGCTGTCAACGCCAGTGCCGGGCAGCACTTGCTCGTTGATGAAGTGGTGCAAGTTGCTGGCCACTTGCAGGCGGTGGACGGAGGTGCGTGCGGTCATATCAAAAACTCCCAAGTTAAAAATTGGCAAATTTGGTTTTGCACTTTGTGCAACTGTCATCGACTGTATTCGATTTGATTAACGGCATAAAGAGGCTGAAAAATCATAAACCTGTGACTTTTATGCAGGTAATTGGCGCGCGGTGCCAGTCAGGGGTTGGTTTATTTTGATAGCTGCTAACGCCCGTGTTTAAAGCGATTCAGGTATAAAACATACCCAAAGCCAATAGATACGTGCGCTAGCAGCTATCAAATAAATCAACCGGCTGTGTTGCCAGCAGGGTGGCCGCGGCGTGAATCGGTCGCTGGGCGCGCGCTTGGCTAGACTGACAGGCTGGAAGGAAACTCACCATGCACCTCATTGAATCGATTGCCCAGCAAGCGGGCGCTATGGCCGCGCTGCGGCGCGACCTGCACGCCCACCCCGAGCTGCGCTTTGAAGAAAACCGCACCGCCGACATCGTCGCCCAGCGGCTCACCGATTGGGGCATTCCCATCCACCGGGGGCTGGGCACGACGGGCGTGGTCGGCATCGTCCACGGGCGTGACGGCGGCGCTTGTGGCCGCGCTGTGGGGCTGCGCGCCGACATGGACGCGCTGCCGATGACGGAATTCAACACCTTCGCCCACGCCAGCCGCCACGCCGGAAAAATGCACGCCTGCGGCCACGACGGCCACACGGCGATGCTGCTGGCAGCGGCGCAGCATTTCGCCGAAAAGCCGGAAAACCGCGACTTTGACGGCACCGTCTATTTGATTTTTCAGCCGGCGGAAGAAGGCGGCGGCGGCGCGCGCGAGATGATCAACGAGGGGCTGTTTACGCTGTTTCCCATGCAGGCGGTGTTTGGGATGCACAACTGGCCGGGAATGCTGCCGGGACAAATGGCGGTCAGCCCCGGCGCGGTGATGGCGTCGAGCAACGAATTCAAAATCACCATCCACGGCAAAGGCGGCCACGCGGCGATGCCGCACACCGGCGTCGATCCGGTGCCGATTGCCTGCCAGATGGTGCTGGCGTTCCAAACCATACTGACGCGCAACAAAAAGCCGGTCGATGCCGGCGTGATTTCGGTGACGATGGTCAACGCCGGCGAGGCCACCAACGTGGTGCCTGACAGCTGCGAGCTGCAAGGTACGGTGCGCACTTTCAGCATCGAAGTGCTGGACTTGATTGAGCGGCGGATGCGCCAAGTCGCCGAGCATATTTGTGCCGCGCACGAGGCGACGTGTGACTTTGCGTTTGTGCGCAACTACCCGCCAACCATCAACAGCGCGCCTGAAGCCGCGTTGGCGCGCCAAGTGATGGCCGGCATCGTCGGCGCAGCCAATGTGGTCGAGCAAGAGCCAACGATGGGTGCGGAAGACTTCGCCTTCATGCTGCAAGCCAAGCCGGGCGCTTACTGCTTTATTGCCAATGGCGACGGCACGCACCGCGACATCGGCCACGGCGGCGGCCCCTGCACGCTGCACAACCCGAGCTACGACTTCAACGATGCGCTGATTCCGCTGGGCGCCAGCTATTGGGTGCGGCTGGCGCAGCAGTGGCTGGCGCAGCCGTCGGTTTAAGCGGCGTCTGTGGGTGACAGCAGCTCATCAAACTGCGCGTTCAATTTGGCCATCAGCGGCTCTTTGAACGCGCTGAACAAAAAGCCCAGTTGCGCCGTCAGCACAAATTGATCGGCCTGCACTTGCAGCTGGCCTTGGATGCCAGCGTTTTCAAAGTGCAGCGTGTCGTGCTCGCTGCCCGGTTCGTAGCGGCTGGTGACGTCAAATTTCTTCTCGGCCTTTTGCGCCCAAACATGGGCGACTTGGCGCGCTGCGGCTAAACCGAGCTGGTGCGGGCGGTGGATGTGGATGTCGGACATAGCAGGACTTTGGTGGGGATGAATGGGATGATTGGAGCGCACAGACCATAAAACCAGATTGGCCTACAAGCCCACGCGCCCTAAGCCGATACAGTCAAGCACCATCATTGAAGGAGGCTCCATGCTCTACAAATTCAAATCCCGCTCGACTGCTGACCTGATTTTGCTGGAGCCGCATGGCCGCCGGCTGTTGCAGATTATGGGCAAAGAGCCGGGCGCTACCGGCATCGTGACGGCAGCGCAAATTCCGGCGGCCATCGCTGCGCTGGAGGCGGCGGTGCTGGACGAGGAGCGGCGCATTGCCGCCGCCCAAGAGCAAGCCAAAGCGCAAATAGCCGCAGCGCACAAGGCGGGCGAGGCGGGCGAGGATACCGACGACGCGCCGGCCAAGGACGACCGTGAAACCGTCAGCCTGCGCCAACGCGCTGCGCCGTTTATCGAGATGCTGCGGCGCAGCTTGGCGGGTGGGCACGATGTGGTGTGGGGCGCATAAAAATGATAGCTGCTAGCGCCCGTGTTTAAAGGGCTAGAGGCCTAAAACACCTAAAAAATTATCCGTAAACGTCAAAAAGCCGCCGCTCTGTGGCCAGAGCTGGCGGCTTTTTGGTGGGTGCAACGAGCCGAGAGTGGGCTATCAGCGGTAGCTGCGCGCGTCCTCAATCACTTTGCCGTCGTTGGGCAGGGTGCCGGGAGCGACCAGCTCGACTTCGCCGCGCAGTTTGGTGACTTCGCGGATGGTGTCTTGCAGGCGCTCGGCTAGGCCAGACGAGGTTTCGGTGGTTTCGACTTGCAGCACCATCTGGTCGTTGGCCATTTCGCCTGTCACCACCAAGCGCGCGCGCTTGACCTGCGGAAAGCGCGCAGCAATGCTGGCGACTTGGCCGGGGTGGACGAACATGCCGCGCACTTTGGTGGTTTGGTCGGCGCGGCCCATCCAGCCTTTGATGCGCACGTTGGTGCGGCCCGTGGGGCACTGGCCGGGCAAGATGGCCGACAGGTCGCCGGTGCCAAAGCGAACCAGCGGGTAGTCGGGGTTGAGCGTGGTGACGACCAGCTCGCCGACTTCGCCTTCAGGCACTGGGTCGCCCGTGCCGGGGCGGACGATTTCAACGATGACGTGCTCGTCCAGCACCAAGCCTTCGCGCGCCGAGGTTTCGTAGGCAATCAATCCGAGGTCTGCCGTGCCGTAGCACTGGTAGCCGGCGATGCCGCGCTCGGCAAACCAGTCGCGCAGCGACGGCGGAAAGGCTTCGGCTGACAGCAGCGCTTTGGTCAGGCTGGGCAGCGGCTGCTTGAGTTCGGCGGCTTTGTCCAAAATCAATTTCAAAAAGCTGGGCGTACCGATGTAGCCCGCCGGGCGCAGTTCGGCCATCGCTTGCACTTGCTGCTCGGTCTGGCCGGTGCCGCCGGGAAACACGGTGCAGCCTAGCGCGTGCGCGCCGTTTTCCATCATCGAGCCAGCGGGCACAAAGTGGTAGCTAAAGCTGTTGTGCGCCAGCTCACCGGCGCGAAAGCCGGCGGCGTGCAGCGCGCGCGCCATGCGCCAGTAGTCGCGCCGAGCGCCTTCGGGCTCATAAATCGGGCCGGGGCTGCAAAAAACGCGCGGCATACCGGGGCCAAAACCCATCGTGGCAAAGCCGCCAAAGGCGTTGTCAGCGCGCTGCGCCGCTTGGCGCTCTTGCAGCTGGTATTTGCGCGTGACCGGTAGCGTCGCCAGCGCTTCGCGGCTATTGATGCTGGCGGGGTCGATGCCGGCCAAAATTTCAGCAAAAGCGGGCGAGTTGCTGCGCGCATTTTCGATTTGCGTCGGCAGCGCGGCCATCAAATCGGCTTCGCGTTCGGCGGGGTCACTGTTTTCTAACGCGTCGTAAAAAGAGTTCATGGTGGCAATAGGGTGGTGTTGTGGCGGTGTGTGAGCGCAGCGTGGATTAAACGCCGCTTTGGCCGATTTAGGCCAACCAGCGCTTACGCCGCTTGTAGCTTTTTACGTCCTTGAAGCTCTTGCGCTCGCCGCCGCCGACGCCGAGGTAAAACTCTTTCACGTCTTCGTTGTTGGCCAAGTCGCTGGCTACGCCGTCCATCACCACGCGACCCGACTCCATGATGTAGCCGTAGTCCGAATACTTCAGCGCCATGTTGGTGTTTTGCTCGGCCAGCAAGAAGGTGACTTTTTCTTTGGTGTTGAGGTCTTTGACGATGTTGAACACTTCTTCAACGATTTGCGGCGCCAAGCCCATCGATGGCTCGTCGAGCAACACCACGCTGGGGTTGGTCATGATGGCGCGGCCAATGGCGCACATTTGCTGCTCACCGCCCGAGGTGTAGGCCGCTTGCGAAGTGCGGCGCGTCTTCAGGCGCGGAAAGTAGTTGTAAACCTTTTCCAGATTGGCGGCAATCTCGCCTTTATCGGTACGGGTGTACGAGCCGGTCATCAGGTTTTCTTCAATCGTCAGGTGGGCAAAGCAGTGGCGCCCTTCCATCACCTGCACCACGCCGCGCTTGACCAAGTCGGCGGGCGTGAGCTTTTCAATGCGCTCGCCGCGCAGCTCAATCGAGCCTTTGGTGACTTCGCCGCGCTCGCCGGCCAGCAGGTTAGAGACGGCGCGCAAGGTGGTCGTCTTGCCGGCGCCGTTGCCACCCAAGATGGCGACGATGCTGCCCTCGGGCACTTGCAGCGAAACGCCCTTGAGTACCAAGATCACGTGGTTGTAAATAACCTCGATGCCGTTGACGTTCAGAACAATGTTTTTGGGTTCCATAGGGTTTCTCTCTGTGCCAGTTCCAACTCAAATTCCACTTCGCAATTGACAGGGCTGCACGGCAAACCTGTCAATTGGCGGCTCAGTGTGAGCCGCTGCCCCAGCGCCTCTTGGCGGCTGGGGCATGGAGCCTATTAAGACTCGCAGTCAGCAGCCGCGCGGCGCTGCAGCTTCTTGTCAGCCAAGTACTTGTCGGAGCCGGCCTTGATCATCGGAGTCATGACTTTGTCGTCCGCTTGGTACCACTCAGGGTTGATATTCCACTTCTTGCCATCCCAAGTCTGGATACGCGCCCAAGTCGAGCCCATGTGGTCAGAGCAGCTGGTGGCCAGCGGGCGCATCACGCCGTTAAAGCCCATCGCGTCCAACTTCTTTTGGTCGAGGTTGAGGTTTTCCATGCCCCAGCGCACTTGCTCGCCGGTCATGACTTTGCCCTTGCCAAAACGCTCTTGCGCACGGCGCACGGCTTCCACGCCCAGCATCTGGATGATCACGCCACGGGTGTACAGCACCGAGCCGACTTCGTCCTTGGCACCAGTGCCTTGGCCTTTGTCATGCACGTTCTTCAGGATGTCCTGAATCACTTTAGGCTGGGTGCCCGAGCCGTTCAGTGCCAAAGCGTGGTAGCCCTTGGCACCTTCACCGACGTCGCGCACGTCTGGTTCAGCACCTGCCCACCACACGCCGTACATCTTGTCGCGCGGGTAGCCGGTGGCTTGGGCTTCTTTCAGTGCGGTGGAGTTCATCACGCCCCAGCCCCACAGCATCACGTAGTCAGGGCGGGCTTGGCGCACCTGCAGCCAAGTGGCTTTTTGCTCCACGCCGGGAGCAGTGACTGGTAACAACTGCAGGTCAAAGCCGTGCATTTTGGCGCGCTCTTGCACTACGGGGATTGGCTCTTTACCAAACGGGCTGTCGTGGTAAACCAAGGCGATTTTTTTGCCCTTGAGCTTGTCCATGCCGCCGGCAGTTTTGCCGATGTGCTGAATCAAGATGTCCGCGCCCGTCCAGTAGCTGCCCATGTAGGGGAAGTTCCACTTGAACGCCATACCGTCTTGCGCCACCGACAGGCCGTAGCCCAGAGTCATCAAGGGGATTTTGTCGATCGGGGCTTTTTCGGTCAGCGCGAAGGTGATGCCGGTGGCTTGGGGGTCAAACAGCGTGACGCCGGGACGCCCCTTCAGGCGCTCGTAGCACTCGACACCGCGGTCGGTGGCGTAGCCGGTTTCGCATTCTTCGTAGGTGATTTTGACGCCGTTGATGCCGCCATCGCGGGCATTGATCATCTTCAGGTAGTCCTGCTTGCCGTTGGCCCAAGGCGTGCCGTTAGGAGCGTAAGGGCCGGTGCGGTAGGACAGCAGCGGGAAGAACTGCTCGTTGGCCTGCGCCAGTGCGCTGGTGGCCAATGACGACGCACCCGTCGCCACGATGGCAGCGGCGATCGCAAACTTGGAAAGCTTCATGGATGTCTCCTTTAGATGAATAGTGGAAGCGCGGGAAAACAAAAAACGAGAAATATATCGGGGGTAATGCGCCGTTGTAACGGGGCATTACCCGTGGTTTTGGCTGATCAGTGGGGGAAAGGCCACAGGCGCAGTTTCTGCTTGGCAATTGACCACAGCTTGGCCAAGCCGTGCGGCTCCACAATCAGGAACCAGACAATCAGGCCACCAAAAATCATCAGCTCAGCGTGCGACACGCCAGCCGTAGAAATGGTGAAGCCAAACAGCTCGGCCAGTGCGGGCAAGAAGCGGTTGAGGGCAATGGGCAGCACCACGATGAAGGCTGCGCCCAAGAAGCCACCCATGATGGAACCCAAGCCGCCAATGATCACCATGAACAGCAGGCGAAACGACGTTTCCACCGAAAACGCTGCTGGCTCCCACGAACTGAGGTGAATAAACGCCCACAGCGCGCCGGCCATGCCGATGATGAAAGAGCTGACAGCAAAGGCGCTGAGCTTGGCGTACATCGGGCGAATGCCGATGACGGCGGCAGCTACGTCCATGTCACGAATCGCCATCCACTCGCGGCCAATCGCGCCGCGCACCAAGTTTTTGGCCAGCAGGGCTATGACCACCAAGATCGATAGGCAAAAAATGTACTTCGAGGTCGCGTTGTCGAGTGGGATGCCAAACACTTGCAGGTGGTTGACCGAGACCGAGCCGGAGTCTGAGTAGTTGGTCAACCAGCGGATGCGCAAGAACATCCAGTCGCTGAAGAACTGCGCCGCTAGTGTGGCCACGGCCAAGTACAAGCCTTTGACGCGCAAGCTGGGCAGACCAAACAAGATACCGAAAGCCATCGCGCAGAAGCCGCCCAGAATCAGCGCTGGAATCAAAGGCAGGCCGGGCATACGCACAAAGAAGTTGTAAGCGCCGTAGGCACCGACGGCCATAAAAGCGCCCGAACCGAGCGAGATCTGGCCGCAGTAGCCGACCAAGATATTCACCCCCAAGGCGGCCAGCGACATGATGACCAGTGGAATCAGGATGGAGCTGTAGAAGTAATCGGTGGCCAGCATTGGCACCACCAAGAAAGCAAAGGCCAGCATCAAGCCGATGGCCACGCGGTCTTGCGTGATCGGGAAGATCTGTTGGTCTGCCCGGTAGCTGGTCTTGAACTGACCGTTTTCGCGGTAAAACATGAGGGACTCCTTGTTCTTCTTGTGGGGTTACACGCGGTCGATGATTTTTTCGCCGAACAGACCCTGAGGACGGAACAGCAAGAAGACCAAAGCCAGCACGTAGGCAAACCAAATTTCAATGCCGCCACCCACGAACGGGCCCAAATACACTTCGGACAGCTTCTCGCCGACACCGATGATCAGGCCGCCGATGATGGCGCCCGGCACCGAGGTCAGGCCACCCAAAATCACCACCGGCAAAGCACGCAAAGCAACCGTGGTCAGCGAGAACTGCACGCCCAGCTTAGAGCCCCAAATCATGCCGGCCACCAGTGCCACGACACCGGCCACGCACCAAACGATGACCCAAATGCGGTTGAGTGGAATGCCAATCGACTGGGCGGCTTGGTGGTCGTCTGCCACTGCACGCAAAGCGCGGCCAGTGGAGGTTTTTTGGAAGAAGACGCTCAAGATGATCACCAGTGCGGCGGCAATCGCTGCAGCAATCACGTCTTCTTTGTTCACCAATACGCCGCCGGGGAATATGGATTCGAGCATGAAGATCGGGTCTTTGGGCATACCAATGTCGATCTTGTAGATGTCGCTGCCAAACAGCGTTTGGCCTAAGCCTTCAAGAAAGTAAGTAATACCGAGCGTGGCCATCAGTAGCGTCGCACCCTCTTGGTTGACCAAGTGGCGCAGTGCCAAACGCTCAATGAGCCAAGCGACGACAAACATGCAGCCGCCGGCAATCACAAAAGCGGCTAAGTTGGCGACGATGGCGTTGTCTATGCCCGTCCACGCAGGAATCCACTCGGCAAATCGCGCCATTGCCAAAGCGGCAAACAGCACCATTGCGCCTTGGGCGAAGTTGAAGACGCCAGACGCCTTGTAGATCAGCACGAAGCCGAGTGCTACCAGCGAATACAGCATGCCGGCCATCAGGCCGCCAATCAGTGTTTCAAGAAAAAATGCCATGGTGTTTTCTTCCAGTGCTTCAGTGGCTGGTGCCCAGATAGGCGCTGATCACGTCTTCGTTGTTGCGCACCTCTTCGGGTGAGCCATCGCCGATTTTTTTGCCGTAGTCCAAAACCACGACGCGGTCAGAGATGTCCATCACCACGCCCATGTCGTGCTCAATCAGCACGATGGTGGTGCCAAACTCGTCGTTGATGTCCAAGATGAAGCGGCACATGTCCTGCTTTTCTTCGACGTTCATGCCGGCCATCGGCTCGTCCAGCAGCAGCACCTGTGGCTCCATCGCCATGGCGCGTCCCAAGTCCACGCGCTTTTGCAGGCCGTAGGGCAGCTGGCCGACCGGCGTTTTGCGGAAGGCTTGGATTTCAAGGAAGTCGATGATGTGCTCGACAAACTCGCGGTGCTTTTCTTCTTCGCGCTGGGCTGGACCGATGTGCAACGCCTGCATTAGCAAGTTGCTTTTGATCTTTAGGTTGCGCCCGGACATGATGTTGTCGATCACGTTCATGCCCTTGAACAGCGCCAAGTTTTGAAACGTGCGCGCCACACCCATCTCGGCCACTTGGCGCGAGCTCATGTGCGAGAAGCTGTTGCCCCGAAACGTAATCGAGCCTTCGGACGGCGTGTAAACACCGTTGATGCAGTTGAGCATGGAGCTTTTGCCCGCGCCATTGGGGCCAATGATGGAGCGGATTTCGTGCTCTTTGACGTTGAACGAGATGTTCGTCAACGCCGTCACGCCGCCAAAGCGCAGGGTGATGTTCTTAACGTCCAGAATGACGTCGCCAATCTTCTTTTGTGTCATGGTGGCAGTCTTTAGGCGGCGGCTTTCACCGGGGCGAAGGTTTTGGTGTCCCAGATCTGCAGCGTGGCGCTGACGCTGCCAGTGCGTCCGTCCTCAAATTTGACCTGGGTCTCGATGTGCTGCTGCGTCTTGCCGTCGTACAGCGCGTCGATCAGCGGCTTGTATTTGTCGGCAATAAAGCCACGGCGCACTTTGTTGGTGCGTGTCAGTTCGCCGTCGTCAGCGTCCAGCTCTTTGTGCAGCACCAAGAAGCGGCTCACTTGGCTGCCCGCCAGCAAAGCGTCGCTGGCCAAGTCGGCATTGACCTTTTCAATGCACTCTTTGATCAGCTGGTACACCTCGGGCTTTTGCGCCAAATCGGTGTAACCGGCGTAAGGCAGGTTGCGCCGCTCAGCCCAGTTGCCCGCCGCGTCGAAATCGACGTTGATGAACACGCAGACCTTTTCGCGGCCATCGCCATAAGCGACGACTTCTTTGATGTGCGAGAAGAACTTGAGTTTGTTCTCGACATACTTGGGCGCAAACATGGCACCGTCGTTGGCTCCGCCCTTGATACGGCCGACGTCTTTGACGCGGTCGATGATTTTCAGATGGCCGTGGCTGTCGATAAAGCCAGCGTCGCTGGTGTGGTACCAACCACCGGGCGTGAGCACTTCTGCCGTCGCCTCGGGGTTTTTGTAGTACTCCTTGAACAAACCGGGCGACTTGACCAAGATTTCGCCGTTGTCAGCGACTTTGACTTCGACACCGCGAATCGGCACACCGACGGTGTCGGCGCGCGCTTCGTTGTCGGGGTGCAGGCAGACAAACACCGCCGTTTCGGTCGAGCCGTAGAGCTGCTTTAAGTTGATGCCAATCGAGCGGTAAAAGCTAAACAGATCCGGGCCAATGGCTTCACCGGCGGTGTAGGCGACGCGCACCCGGCTAAAGCCGAGGTTGTTGCGCAGCGGGCCATAGACCAAGAAGTTGCCAATGGCGTACTTCATCCGGTCCAACATACCAATGCTCTTGCCGTCCATCAGGTCGGGGCCGACGCGCTGTGCAACGCCCATACAGGCGGCAAACATCTTGCGCTTAAGCGCACTAGCGTCTTCCATGCGAATGGTGACGCTGGTGAGCAGGCCTTCAAAAATACGCGGTGGAGCGAAGTAATAGGTCGGGCCGACTTCCTTCAAGTCGATGGTCACGGTACTGGCCGACTCGGGGCAGTTGACGACATAGCCGCAGACCAGCCACTGCGCGTAGCTGAAGATGTTTTGACCAATCCACGCTGGTGGCAAATAGGCCAGCACTTCTTCGGAATTGCTCAGCTTGTCAAATTCAGCGCCAGCCAGCGCGCGGTCCAGCAGGCTGTGGTGAGTGTGTACAACGCCCTTGGGGTTGCCGGTGGTGCCGGAGGTGAAGAACATCGCCGCCACGTCGTCGGGCTGCGCCTTCAGGCATTCAGCGCGAAACCACTCGGGGTTTTTGGCGGCAAAGGCAGCGCCGCTTTCAAGCAGCGTGTCAAACGCGGCCAAGCCTTCTTCTTCGTACTTGCGCAGACCGCGCGGGTCGTCGTAATAAATGTTCGACAGCGCTGGGCAGCGGTCGCGGATTTCAAGGAATTTATCCACCTGCTCTTGGTCTTCGACCACGGCAAAACGCACTTCGGCGTTGTTCATTGGATAAACGCACTCGTTGGCGACAGCGTCTTGGTACAGCGGAATCGGAATAGCGCCCAGTGCTTGCACCGCCAGCATGGTGGCGTACAGACGGGGACGGTTGGCACCGACGACCACCATGTGCTCGCCACGGCGCAAACCAGCGACGTGCAATCCGGCGGCAACTTGCTCGGCCAGACGGGCCACAGCAGCCCAGCTGTGCGTTTGCCAGATGCCATATTCTTTTTCGCGCAGTGCCGCGGCATCGGGGCGCTCGCCGGCATGCTTGAGTAGCATTTGCGGAAACGTGGTCTTCATTCCGGGGTCCTAAAAAAGTTCAAGGGGCGACACAAGGTCAGCGTTTGCAACCGATGGTAGGAGCCGCTTTGACGTTTTTCTGTCTTCGTGGCGACAATCTAAGGGAAACCCCGTATCAGGCAAAACCCTGATGATGCAAACGTTTTGGATGTTATTTGGCCGCGTTAGCGCGGCTTAGCGGCTTAGCGGATGAAGCGGCCATCGCGCCCGACCATGGTCAGTTCGACAAACTGCGAGGCGCTGCGCTCGGTGCTGTTAGCGTTGATTTGAAAGCCGCCCAAGTTAATTTTTTTCAGGTTCCAAGTGGCATCGATGAAGGCAGCACGCGAGGGGTCTTTGCCAGCGCGCTGTAGCGCTTCAATGAAGCTACGGGCGTTGATATAGCCCTCCAGCGCTAAGTGCGAGGGTTCGGCGGTGGCGCCCAGCGCTAGCCACGCTTGTTGAAAATCGCGCACCACCGGCACCACCACATTGGTCGGCAAGGGCATGACTTGGGAGATAGCCAAGCCAATGGCGTCGGCGCCCAGCGCTTTGAGGTTGGCCGAGGTGCCCAGTACCGACAGCCCATAAACGCTGACACCGCGGCGCAGTGGCCGAAACGCTTGGACAAAATTGAGCGCCGGTTTGCCAGCCAGCCCAACGATGACGGCTTCGCAGGCAACAGCGGCAATTTTTTGCGCTGCCGCTGGCGCGTCGGACGAGTCGTCTTTCACGGTGGCGGTAACTACCGGGGTAATTTTGAGCTGCGCCATCGCCGCTTGCACGCCGGCCAGCACGTCTTTGCCAAAGGTGTTGTTTTGGTAAACCAAGGCAATGCGGTTGATGCCCAGCGTGGCCAAGTGGCGCACGATTTTGTCGGCCTCGTCGGCGTAGCTGGCGCGGATGTTGAACACATTGCGCGCGCCCTTGACGCGTGCCAACTGCGCGCCGGTGAAGGGAGCAAACAGCGGCACGCCGCTTTGCAGCACCTGCGGCAAGACCGCCTCAATCATGGCGGTGCCCATGCAGTTGAACAGCGCAAAGCAGTCGGGCGCGGCCATCATTTGTTCGATATTGGCTTTGGCGCGGGCGACCTCGTAGCCATCATCGAGTGTGCTCAGCTCAATGGCGCGTCCGTGTACGCCACCGCGCCCGTTGGTGTGCGTAAAAGCCGCCAAGGCCCCTTGGTACATAGCCGAGCCGAGGTCGCCCAGTGGGCCCGTGAGAGCGGTGGATTGGTAAATCCGCAAAGCGTTGCCCGTATTGTCTTTGGTGCTGTCTTGCGCGTGTGCGCCGCTCAGGCCAAGCCAAGGCAAGGCCAATGCGCTGGCGCTGGCCAACACGCTGCGCCGGCTGTGGCAGATGGGCGAAGTGGTGGCCAGTGGCTGCGAGGTGTGCATTGAGTGACTCCTAAAAAAACAGGTGGTACGGGTTGTTCCCAGAAATGGGCATCATGGCTGACATATGAAAAATATGTGCCTTTTTTGCCCATGAGCCACGACCTTTCTCTGCACCAACGCCGCCGCCAGCCCCATTTGCAAGACTTGGAGGGTATTCCGTGGTTAAGCGCCTTGCTGCCTGCTGAACGCGCCCATGTATTGCCGACTTTGTTGGTCGGCGACGCCAAAGCGGGCGACTACGTTTGCCGCATTGGGCGGCCAGTGACGTACTGGTTTGGCGTGGTCGATGGCCTGCTGAAAATGAGCAGCGACAACCCCGACGGCAGCACCATGACCTTTGCCGGCCTGCCACCGGGCGGCTGGTTTGGCGAGGGCACGGCGCTCAAGCGCGAGCCGTACCGCTACAACGTGCAGGCGCTGCGCAAAAGCGTGGTCGCTGGCCTGCCGATTGATGAGTTTCACTGGCTGCTGGACCACTCGATTGGCTTTAACCGCTTTGTCATGCACCAGCTCAACGAGCGCCTGGGCCAGTTCATTGCCGCGCGCGAAATCGACCGCTCCAACAGCCCCGACCTGCGCGTGGCGCGCAGCTTGGCGGCGCTGTTTAACCAAGCGCTCTACCCCGGCGTGGGCGGGGTGCTGCGCATCACCCAGCAAGAGCTGGCGTATTTGGTTGGGCTGTCGCGCCAGCGCGTCAACGAGTCGCTGGCCACCTTGCAAGCGCAGGGCGCGATTGAGGTGGTTTATGGCGGCCTGCGCATCTTGGATTTAAAGGCCATGCGCGCGGGTATTTTTAGCGCCAAATAGGCCGTGGGCTTATTAATTTGATAGCTGTTAGCGCACGTGATATGGCGCTTTGCGTATAAAAACAGTCTGAAACCGTTTAAACACCAGCGCTAGCAGCTATCTTTTTAATTTTCTGAAGACCCACGGCTGTACGGCTTTGCGCGCTGATTGAAAATACGCCATGCCTTCTTCGACCCGCCCCCCTGTTTCGCCCGCCCCGCGCCCGCTGCTGCGCCGCCCCACGCTTGCAGCGCGCTCTGCGCCGTCCGCGCCGCCCGCGCCTGCTGCGCCGCCCGCCACCAGCGCTGACCCCGCCGCCACGCGCCTGAACAAGCGCTTGGCCGAGCTCGGCCTGTGCTCGCGCCGCGAGGCCGACGACTGGATTGCCCACGGCTGGGTTTACGTCAACGGCGCGGTCGCCGAAATGGGCGTCAAAGTCACGCCGCAAGACCGCGTCACCGTCGAGCGCGCCGCCCAGCGCCACCAAGACAGCCGCGTCACCATCTTGCTCAACAAGCCGATGGGCTACGTCAGCGCCCAAGCCGAAGACGGCCACGAGCCAGCGGTGTCGCTGATCAACCCGCGCAGCCACTGGCGCGGCGACCACAGCGGGCTGCGCTTTTCGCCGCCGCACCTGCGCGGCTTGGCGCCGGCGGGGCGCTTGGACATCGACTCGGTTGGCCTGCTGGTGCTGACGCAAGACGGGCGCGTGGCGCGCCAGTTGATTGGCGAAGACTCGACGCTGGACAAAGAGTATTTGGTGCGCGTGGTTTACGAGGGCGGCGCGCACACGCCGCGCCACCCCGACGAGCGCAGCGCGCCGCTGCAAGAAATCAACGAGAACGACCCGGTCAGCAACAACGTCAGGGCGGTGTTTCCGCCGGCGCTGCTAGAGAAGCTGCGCCACGGCCTGAGCTTGGACGGCCAGCCGCTCAAGCCCGCCAAGGTCGAATGGCAAAACCCCGAGCAGCTGCGCTTTGTGCTGGTCGAGGGCAAAAAACGCCAAATTCGCCGGATGTGCGAGCAAGTGGGTTTGAAAGTGGTTGGCCTCAAACGCATCCGCATGGGAAAAATCGTGCTGGGCAGTTTGCCCGTCGGCCAGTGGCGCTACTTGGCGCCCAACGAGAGTTTTTAAATAGCTGAAGGAAATACCGTGAGTAACGTAAGTACCGTGAGTAAACAAAAATACCGTCTGGTGACGCGCAGCGATTTTGACGGCTTGGTCTGCGCCGTGCTGCTGAGTGAGCTGGAGATGATTGACGACATTTTGTTTGTCCACCCCAAGGACATGCAAGACGGCAAAATCGAAATCACCGAGCGCGACATCACCACCAACTTGCCCTACGTGCCGGGCGCGCATTTGGTGTTTGACCACCACGAGTCCGAAGCGCTGCGCAACGCCGACCGGCGTGACGACAACCACATCATCGAAGTCCACGCCCCTTCGGCAGCGCGGGTGGTTTACAACCACTACGGCGGCAAAGCGACGTTTCCCCGCATCACCGATGAGCTGATGGCGGCGGTCGATCAGGCCGACTCGGCGCAGTATTCGCGCGAAGATATTTTGGAACCCAAGGGCTGGGTGCTGCTGAATTATTTGATGGACGCGCGCACCGGTTTGGGGCGTTTTCGGGACTTTCGCATCAGCAACTACGCGCTGATGATGGCGCTGATTCCGTGCTGCGCCACCCACACCATCGACCAAATTTTGGCGCTGCCCGACGTGCAAGAGCGTGTCGAGCTGTACCAAGCCCACGAAGCCAAAGCCAAAGAGCAAATCTTGCGCTGCGCCCGCCAAGTCGGCAATTTGGTGATTTTGGATTTGCGCCAAGAAGAAACCATTTGGGCGGCCAACCGCTTTTTGATTTACGCGCTGTTCCCGACGGCCAACATCTCCATCCACGTGATGTGGGGCTTGAAGCAGCAAAACACCGTGCTGGCCTGCGGGAAATCGATTTTGGACCGCAGCAGCCAAACCCACATCGGCCACATGATGCTGGAGCTGGACGGCGGCGGCCACGCGGCGGCTGGCACCTGCCAAGTCGCCAACGACCAAGCGGACGCGGTGCTGGCCACGCTGACAGCGCGCATCAACCAAGACGGTTAAAGCTGCTGCTAATCCACTGAAAATAAGCACCAAATCGGCTGCTAACGCTTGTACAGCAAGCGCTAGCAGCTATTTTTTTAATAGTGGCTGCTGCGCCGAATATGCGCCTTGCTTGAAACCGCCGCGCTTTGCCCTTACATGTATTGGGCTAGCGCCTTGGGCGCTGTTTTTTTGTCCCCCGACTTTTTATTGAGCACCATGAGCAAACAAACCCTTTCCTTCCAAGCCGAAGTCGCCCAGTTGCTGCACCTGGTCACGCACTCGCTGTACTCCAACCCCGAAATTTTTGCGCGCGAGCTGATCTCCAACGCCTCGGACGCTTGCGACAAGCTGCGTTTTGAAGCGCTGAACCAGCCTGAGCTGTACGAAGACGCGCCCAACCTCGAAGTGCGCGTGTCGTTTGACCCGGCGGCCAAAACCATCACCATCACCGACAACGGCATCGGCATGACAGCGCAAGAGGCGATTGACCACCTCGGCACCATCGCCAAGAGCGGCACCAAAGACTTTATGGGCAAGCTGACCGGCGACCAAAAGCAAGACGCTCAGTTGATTGGCCAGTTTGGCGTCGGCTTTTATTCGGGCTTTATCGTTGCCGACAAAATCACCGTCGAATCGCGCCGCGCCGGCGTGCCCGCCAGCGAAGGCGTGCGCTGGGTCAGCGCCGGATCGGGCGACTTTGAGGTCGAAGCCATCGAGCGCGCCGCCCGCGGCACCAGCGTCACGCTGCACCTGCGCGATGATGCCGACGACTACCTGAACGCTTGGAAGCTCAAGTCCATCATTGCCAAATACTCTGACCACATCAGCCTGCCCATCTTGATGGAAAAGGAAGAGTGGCAAGACGGCGAACTGATCACCCCCGGCGACGAAAACGGCGGCCGCCAGCCCGGCGGCATGGTCAAAACCGGCGAGTGGGAGCCGGTCAACAAAGCCAGCGCGCTGTGGACGCGCGCCAAAAAAGACATCACCGCCGAGCAGTACCAAGAGTTCTACAAAGCCATCAGCCACGACTTTGAAAACCCGTTAACTTGGGCGCACAACCGCGTCGAGGGCAACACCGAATACACCCAGCTGCTCTACATTCCGGCCAAAGCGCCGTTTGACCTGTGGAACCGCGACAAAAAGGCCGGCGTCAAGCTGTACGTCAAGCGCGTCTTCATCATGGACGACGCCGAGGCGCTGCTGCCGGGCTACCTGCGCTTTGTCAAAGGCGTGATTGACTCGGCCGATTTGCCGCTCAACGTCAGCCGCGAGCTGCTGCAAGAAAGCCGCGATGTCAAAGCCATCCGCGAAGGCTCGACCAAGCGCGTGCTGGCTATGCTGGAAGACTTGGCCAAGCACGACAAACACGAGGCGGCTGCTGGCGATGACGCCGTGACCGACGTGGTCGATGCCGAAGACAAGGCCAAAGAAGGCAAATACAGCCAGTTCTACGCCGCCTTTGGCGCGGTGCTGAAAGAAGGCTTGGGCGAAGACTTTGCCAACCGCGAGCGTTTGGCCAAGCTCTTGCGCTTTGCCAGCACCAGCAGCGACACCGCCAGCGTCGGTTTTGCCGACTACAAAGCGCGCATGAAGGACGGCCAAGACGCCATTTACTACATCACCGCCGAGACGCTGGCCGCCGCCAAGAACAGCCCACAGCTCGAACTCTTCAAGAAGAAGGGCATTGAAGTGCTGTTGATGACCGACCGCGTTGACGAGTGGGCGCTGAACTATTTGCAAGAGTTTGACGGCACGCCGCTGCAAAGCGTGGCCAAGGGTGCGGTCGATTTGGGCAAGCTGCAAGACGAGAGCGAAAAGAAAGCTGCCGAAGAAGCCGCCGAAGCCTTCAAGCCGCTGCTCGAGCGCCTCAAAGCCACGTTGAAAGACAAAGCCACCGACGTGCGCATCACCACGCGCTTGGTCGATTCGCCGGCTTGTTTGGTGGTGCAAGACGACGACATGAGCACGCAACTGGCGAGGATGCTCAAGCAAGCCGGCCAGCCCGCGCCCGAAGCCAAGCCAGTGCTCGAAGTCAACCCCGAGCACGCGCTGGTGAAAAAGCTCGAAGCCTCGGCGCACTTTGACGACTTGGCGCACATCGTCTTCGACCAAGCGCTGCTGGCCGAAGGCGGTTTGCCCGACGACCCTGCCGCTTATGTGCGCCGCGTGAATGCGCTGCTGGTCTAAAAAACTGTGTTTTTTAAGCCAAATCGGCCTCTAGCCCAATAGATACGGGCGCTAGTAGCTATCAATTTAGAATCAAAAAATCCCGGTAACACGATGTGTTACCGGGATTTTTTTATGGGAGTTTGGACTTTTTTAGCGAAGTAGCGCATAATTGCTGCACTGCAACATATTTTAGAAAGCACACTATGACCAACAACACCGCATTCACCGACGTCGCCAAAACCATGCAAGAAAACATGAAGAAGATGAACCCCGCTGCTGCACAAGAAGCCTTCAAGCCCGTGATGGAAAACCTCAAGGCTTGGGGCGATTTGGCACAAAAGCAAGCGCAAGCGGCCCAAGCGTCGATGACCCAAACCATGGAAGCCTTCAAAGGCGTGAAAGAGCCGCAAGCGGCTTTTGAAGCCCTGAAAGCATCGGCAGAAAACACCATCGCTTTGGCAACGCAAAACCTCAAAGATGTCACCGCTTTGGGCGTGGCGCAGTTCAACACCAGCGTTGACGCGATGGAAAAAGCCTCTCCTGCTCCCCAAGCCATCGCTGGCTTGACCAAGGGCATGAAAGACGCTGCTGCCAAGATGGAAAGCTCGCTGGAAACTGCTCTGAATACTGGCGCTGCTGCCATCAAAAAAGCTACCGCCAAGAAGTAATTTTTTGCTGCGCTGAAGTCCCCCAGCTTTCGGGCTGGGTTGACGACAAAAAACCCGGCTCGCCGGGTTTTTTGTCGTCTGGCGCACGGTTTTAGGGGGTGCGCAGTGGTGGCAGTTTTTGGAGTTTTTGCAGTTCTTGGAGTTGTGCCAGGCCTTGCTCAACGCCTTGGCTGATTTGCGCCATCAGTTGTGATGTTGCCGGTGCGTCTTGCGCGCTGGCGGCGCTGCTCAGGGCCTGCGCCCATTCGCCCACTTGGTGCAGGCCAAAACTGCCGGCGGTGCCGCCCAAGTGGTGGGCTTGGCGTTGCAGCATCGCCCAGTCGGGTGGATGTGCGCTGGCCGCAGTGTGCAGCTGTTGTAAGCGTTCGGTGCAGTCGCGCACAAAAGCGTCAACCAATGCCGCTAAGCGTTCGCTGCTGAACAGTGGCCGCAGCTCTTGCAGTGCGCTGGGGTCGATTCGGTAGAGGTCGTTGTTGTCGCTAGCCTTCTTGGCGCTGGCGCTGGCGCTGGCGCTTGGTGCCAGCCAGCGCAGCAGCACACGCCACAGCGCGGCTTCTAGCACCGGTTTGCTCAGATGGTCGTTCATACCGGCGTCTTGGCTTTGCTGCACGTCTTGGCGCGTGGCGTAGGCGGTCATGGCGATGATGGGCAGCCGGGTCGGGTTGAAGCGCGGGTTTTGTCGCAGCGCTTGCGTGGCGCTCAGACCGTCCATCACCGGCATTTGCATGTCCATTAGTACGCCGGCGTAGTGGCCGTCGGCGGCGGCTTCGAGCGCCGCGATGGCCGCCGCACCGTCATGCACTGTGTCAACCAGCAAGCCGCCTGACTCCAGCAGTCCCTGCGCCACGGTGCAGTTGAGCGCGTTGTCGTCCACCAGCAATATGCGCAGGCCGCGCAGGCCGTGCAGGGCGTCGATGTCGGGCAGGGCCGTGGGTGCTGGCGCTGATGAGGTCTGGTGACTGCTGCTGCTGCTGCTGCGCTGCACCCGCGCGGTGAAACAAAACTCGCTGCCAGCGCCGGGGGTGCTTTGCACGCCGACGTCGCCGCCCATCAACAAGGCCAGTTGGCGCGAAATTGCCAGCCCCAGCCCGGTACCGCCAAAGCGCCGGGTAATCGAAGCGTCGGCCTGCTGGAACGCTTTAAACAGACCGGCTTGCTGCTCAGGTGTCATGCCGATACCCGTGTCTTGCACACTGCAGCGCAGCAGCAGGCCGTTGGCATCTTCTTGCGCTACTTCAGCGCGCACGGTGATGTGGCCGGCGCTGGTGAACTTGATGGCGTTGTGCAGGTAGTTGATCAAAATCTGCCCAATGCGGTGCGGATCGCCACGCAGCTGCTGGGGCACATTCGGGGCGATGTCCATCGACAAGCCCAAGCCTTTGCTTTGCGCCATCGCTTCGTGCAGTTCGCAGGCGTCGCTGAGCAGTTGCGCCAGAGAGAAGTCGGCGCTCTCGATGCGCATCTCACCGGCATTGATTTTTGAAAAATCCAGCACATCGTTGACGATGCCCAGCAGGTGTTGGCCAGCGCGCAGGGTTTTTTCCGTGCGCTGGCGCTGACTGGGGCTGAGGCTGTCTTTCAGCGCCAGCTGCGTCAAGCCGAGGATGGCGTTCAGCGGGGTGCGAATTTCATGGCTCATCGTCGCTAAAAAAGCGGCTTTTTCGGCGGTAGCGCTTTCGGCCGCTTCCTTGGCCAGCGCCAGCGCTTGCGCTTGCTGTTTTTGCTCGGTCACGTCCAGCCAGACGCCGGTAAACAGCGCGCCGCCATCGGGCGTACGTCGGGCGGTGGCCAGCGTTTTGATCCAGCGCGGCCCGCTTTGGCTGGCTGTAATCAGTGTGTCGGTGTCCAGCGGCGCCAGCGTCAGCGCGCTGTGCTGAATCGCTTGGTGGATAGGCGCTTCATCGGGTGTGCGGGCGCTCAGAAAGCCATGCCGGGCGATGTCGCGCAGCTTGTGTAATGCCGCTGGTTCGGTGCGGTGTGGTTGCGCCGGTTTATCGCTGATGAATAAAAAATCACGCCAGCCATCGGGCTGCACCTGCATTTGAAACACTGTCCCCGGAATGGCGCTGATCAAGTCGCCCAGTTGATTGGACAAGCGCTGCGCTTCGGCACTGGCGGCCATCTCTAGGGGCAAGCGGTCGGCGCGTTGCATCGACTCTTTGAACACCTGCAGCGCGTTGGCCATGGTGCCGACCTCGTCGCGCCGCTCGGTCAGGGCGGGGGCAATGGCGTCGTCGTAGTGTTTATCGGTCAGCCGCTTCATGGTGCGCGTGAGCTGCGCAATCGGGCGCGAAATCTGGCGCAGCGCCACCCAAGCCGCCACACAGATGACCAGTGCCAGCCCCAGTGCGCTCGCCGCGCTGGTGTTGATGATGGTGCGCATGGTGCTGCGTTGGAGCTGTGCCGTCGCTGCGCCAAAGTCAGCGACTGAGCCGTGAGAGAGCGTCTCCAAATGGTGGCGCAAGGTCTGGCGCACCGGCTCAAACTGTCCGTGCAGCAGGTGCTGTGCGTGCTCGACCTGCCCCTCAGCGGTGGCATTGACGATCTCACTGGCCAAGGCAAAGGCGTGCGCTGCTTGCTGCTCAATGGTGGCCAGCGCCACCGCTTTGTCTGGCGGCAGTAGCGCGGCGGTGTGTTGCAGCTTGGCGTTGAATTGCATCTGTAGGTTGAGCAATTGCACCCGCGCCGCCCGCAGGTGTGTCGGTGCTTGCTGCGTGAGTGCGGCATACGCCAACTGGCTGGCATCGCTCAGCAGCCGCCCGGCTTCGCTCAAGTGCAGCGCACTGCGCGCTTCGGTGGCCACCAGCGCGCGGTATTGCTGCTCGATGCTGCGCATATTGGCCAGTGCATAGGCATTGATGGCCAACGACACCATGCCCATCAGTGCCACCAGCAGCACAATTTTGCTGGCCAGCGCTAGGTTGGCAAAGTGCGCAATCGGCCTCATGGCGCAGCGCTCGCTGCGCACAGCAGTGCGGTCGGCGCAAAAAAAGAGGGAAGAAGTGCCATAAATCCAAGCCGCAAAGCCAAGCCAGAAAACTGATAAAAATCGCCCCGCTCAACGGGCGTGGACAAGCAAATATTAGGGCTGGCAGAACCAAGCCACGGGCGCACTCGGCGGTGTTTGCAAAAAACCACGGATTGTCAACAACTGTCACAGGGCGGATTTAGCGCGTTTGTCGCCCTAGATTCGCGCCATTACTTTTGCTCACTGCTTTGTCAGGGTTTTTGCGCCACGTGGCGACAACAGGCCTCGGCGGTGCAGGCGCTGGGCATCTACACGGGAGCATGAATATGGCTTGGACAGGGCTAAAAAATCTGATGCGACCGCCGCACGCGCGCAGCGATGCGGGTGGGGGCGCGGCAGCGCAGGCAGCACGTTGGCTGGTGCTGGCGCTGGCGGGTGGGTTGTCGGCGGGCGGGGCGTTGGCCGCCACCAGCTACGATCTTTTGGTGAACCACGATGCCTTCCGCTTCGGTGGTGCCGTAACGTCGGAGATTGAAGCGGTCGATGCCCCGGTGGGTGGTACTTTTGTGTACCGCGCCAAGTCCAAAATCAATGGTGGGGCTGGCACGGTCAGCAATGCCACATTGACGCAAAAACTGCCTGCCACTGCCATCTTTCAGGGCATTGATATGCCCAGCGGGGTCAGTTGCACTGGGCAGCCTGCCGTGGGCACAGCCATTGGAACGCACGTTATTACCTGCACCATTGCGACGTTGACGGAGGTGGAGGTCAAGGTCGATTTCAAAGTGCTGATCCCGGATGCAGACACCGACCACGCTGCTTACGCCACGATCATTGCCGACGACAACGTGGACTCCAACGCAGGTAATGACAACGATATTCAACGCAATATCACCACCTATAAGCGCGCCGATCTGGCGATTGCTTTTGCCGGCCCGGCTGCCAATGCCACGTTCCAGCAAGGCGCGGTGGTGAATTACCAGCTTCAGGTCAACAACACTGATAACGAATATGCGTTCCCGCTGAAGACAAGTGAAAAAGCCGTAGTGCGCTTTTCTCAGCCCACAGGCACCACGTTCCAAAGCTCTCCCAGCTCACCGGGAAATGCTTGGAACTGTGTGGCGGGCACCGACACCAGCGTGATACCGAGTGTGCCGGTGTACGACTGCACGTATACCGCCAGTACGGACATTGCCAAGAACAACGCTTTGCCGCTGCTTACCATCCCAGTGACGGTGACTGCTGACTCGGGCAACACCGCTGCCGTGGCATCGGTAGCCGGTCAGACCACCGGGGGCGCCAATTTTGTGGATGCCTACACGGCCAACAACACCACCAATGTCGCCATCCAGTTCACGCCCAACAACCAGTTGGACATGAAACTGGCCAAGACCGTCAGCCCTGCCGTGGTAGACAGTCAGGCGGCCTCTCCGTTGGAAGTCACTTACACCTTGAAAGCTACTCGCAATTCGGGTCTGTTGATACCGCAAGGCATCACCATCACCGATACCTTGCCAACGAACATGAGCTTCAAGGAGCTTGTTACGCCTAGCGATTGGGTTTGCACCGGCTCCAGTGGTCAAAGCGTTAGCTGTACGTTCGATAACACGAGTGCTAAGGACAAAGACCTGCCTGATTTGAAGTTCAAAGCAACGGTGGCTGTCGGCAGTGTGACGCTGACGGATGGCAAGGCTGTGCTGCAAAATACAGCCGTGCTGGCAGTGGACAACGAGCCTTTAGTTAGTGTTGGCGCCAACAACACTGCTCGTGCTGATTTGACGGTTACCAACCAGATTGCCTTGCTGACCAGTAAGGCTGCCTATAAGAGCGCTAGCGTTGAGGCTAAGGTGATTGCGGACGGCGACGCGTTTTATTATGAAATCGAGGTGAAGAACGACAGCAGCATTCCGGTGCAGCCTACGCAAGCCATCACTGTGATCGATGTGCTGGATGGCAAGCTGGAATACAAGAGTACAGAAGCGCCTTGGGAATGCACTGCTGCTCCAGCAGCATGGACTGCAAGCACATCGCAAACAGTCACCTGCACGCTGAAGGACGGCATTGCCGCCAAAGGTACCGAAAACCTGAAACTCAATGTCAAGGCGCATTTGGATGCGGGTCTGTGGGCATCGATTGCCAATCAGGCATCGGTGTCCTGCCCGACGGGACGGGTTTGCCCGGGTCACACTGCCGGCCTCATTCTGACCAATGAACACCAAATCAACCTGTCTGATTTAACGGCTGACTTGTCGATTACCAAAGCGGCAGCGATTACGGCTGGATTTAGCTATGGCGACGGCGTTTCTGGCTCTGAAGTGGTCTACACGCTGAAGGTGAAAAACGCCGTTCCTTCTGGTCAAAGCGAATACGACTTTCAGACTGCCCAGACCGTGGTGGTGACCGATACGGTGGCCAACCTGTTGAACAGCAACGTGAGTGCAGACGCACATCCCGTGACGGGTGCGCTCCGGTATTCCAACGAGCGCTTCATCGAAGCTACGGTAGATACCACGTCGCTTCCTGGCGGTATGTCTGTGGAGGCATGTACCTATGCGGGTTCTGGTGCGGTGACGGTGACCTGCACCTTGAAGAATGTGCCGGTGAGTGATCAGGAATACACCATCACCATCAAAGCGCGCCAATATGTCGATCCCACCAGCGGTGCTGATCAGACGCGCAAGATCACCAACACGGCCTCCGTCACTTCTCCAGATACGGCGGAATTTAAAGCTGGCAACAACACGGCCATAGCAGAGGTGACCCTCAAGGCACTGACCAACCTGACAGCGCAAAAACAGGCCTCCGTGTCTAACGCCCTGGCCGGCCAGAAGATCGACTACACCTTGAATGCCACCAACCAAGGCCCTTCCAAGGCGACCGAGGTGCGAGTGGAAGATACGCTGCCGCTGGGCATGGTTTGGGTAACGGCGCCCGCCTTTCCCCCCGCTAGCGCCGGTACCTGCACGCTGGCCAATGGCGATGCCATTACCGCTGGTTTGGTGGTGACCGCTGCCAACCAACTCATGACTTGTGCGTGGACAGGCGCACATGCCACTTTCAGCGCCGCTGCGACGAAAAGCATCACCTACGCACTGCGCTCGGCCAACACGGGCTATCCGGCCTCGGTGACCAACAACGCCGTCGTGCGCACCACCACGCAGGAAACTATTGAGTGGAATGATCCAGCCACCGATAACACCACTGCCAAAACAGTGACGTTGGCTAAGCCCAAGCTGAACGTGCTCGTCACCATGGGACACAGCAAAGATGGCTTGCCGATCAACAACGGTACTGCCAGTGAGACCCAGTACACCATTACGGTAACCAACAGCGGTGAATCCACCTCCTACGCCACCAATGTAGAGATGGTGGATGTGTTCCCCGCAGCAGGCTCTACCGCTATCTTCTCGACGGGAGCTATCGACAGCGTGGCGCTCGTTTCAGGAGCCAACCGATTCAGCCCCAGCGACTGCCAATTTGTTAGCACCCCTGAGTCCGGTTTGAAGTGCAATTTTGCTTGGCTTGCGCCAAACGAGTCGGTTGCCATCAAGTTCACGATGAAGGCGATGAGCATCGACAATGGCACGGTTCCTGTGGGCACTATCCTGCACGAGGCCCGTGTCAGCGCGGATGCCGAATACTTGGATGGCACCACCGATGTGAGCAAAGACAACACGGTCACGGATCGCACCTCGGCTTATGACCAAACCAGTAGTGTCAATCCAGCGGACATTCGACAGATCGACCTTTCTGTCAAGAAGACCGTGACCAGTCCCGCCAGTGGCGCCAGCGTGCAGGTGGGCGGCCAGATCACATACCTGCTGACGGTGAAAAACGAGGAAACAACCAAACCTTTGACCGGCGGCAAAGCCAAGGTGGTCGATGTCTTGCCCGAAGGGCTGGAGTTGATGGGTACAGCGCCTGTCGGTTGCACCTATACAGCTGCAACGCGCACGCTGGAATGCAGCGTCACCGACTTGAGCGCTGGTGCTTCCAAGACGTTTGCGTTTGCTGTCCAAGTGAACTCGGTGGCAGCAGGCCAGACGGCCATCGCCAACCAAGCCACTATCACCAGTTTGGGCGACCCCGTGGACGAGAATAACGAAGACGATATCTCCGTGCCCGTGGCTGACTTGGATGTGGGATTGGTGAAAACCGTCAACGTAGCAACGCCCCAGCCTGGCCAAATGGTCACCTACACGCTCACAGTCCAAAACTTGGGGACTGAAGCCGCCACCGGCGTGGTTGTTACCGATACCCTGCCCGCTGGCATCAGCTTTAATGCCTCCGCCTCTGGCTGCACCGCAGCAGGCAGCACGGTGACTTGCAACGTAGCCAGCATGACTGGTAAGAGTCAGCAAGCTTTAATGTTTACGGCCAAGGTCAGTGACAGTGCTGTTGATGGCGCATCCCTTAAAAACTGCGCCAAGGTGCAAGTGACGGGCGATAAAAATGCGACGAATGACGAAAGCTGCGCCACTGTCAGTGTGAAGGTTCCACCACCGCCACCACCCAGTCCGCTCCAAGGCTCCATTGGTTGCAGCGTCTTTGATGACGTCGACCAAAACGGTAACCGCGATCCGGGTGAGTTGGGTGTTGCGGGCGTCACTATCCGTCTGCTCAATGCGCAAAACCAGCCGGTAACCAGCACTGTGACTGATGTCAACGGTGGCTACAGCTTTGCCAATCTGACACCGGGCACCTACACCGTGGTGCAAGAGACGCTTGCGGGTTACAGCCCCACCACCTTGGTTCAGCGCCAAGTGCAGGTGTCGGCCAACCAAAACAGTGCAGTCTGCTTTGGCGTCACGACCAAGCCCCAGCCCGGCTCTATCGGTTGCAGCGTGTTTGACGATGCCAACCAAAACGGCCTCCATGACACGGACGAAAAAGGTCTGGGCGGCGTGACCATCCGCTTGTTCAACGACAAGGACGAGGAAGTTGCCAGCACCACCACCGCCGCCGATGGCAGCTACAGCTTTATTGAGCTGGCACCGGGTGCCTACAAGGTGAGCCAAGTGCTGCCCAGCGGTTACAGCAACACCACACCCGTCGAGCGCAGCATCACCGTGCTGCCCGGCAAGAATGCCAGCGCCTGTTTTGGTGTGCTGCCAGCCAAGGCCAAGCCCGGATCGATCGGTTGCAGCGTGTTTGACGACCTTGACCAAAACGGCCGGCTCGACCTCGGTGAAGGCGGCCTAGCCGGCATCACCGTGCGCCTGCTCGATGCTGACGGTAAGCTGCTGAGCACAACCACCAGCGCGTCTGATGGCACCTATGGTTTCCCTGACCTTGCTCCGGGCACCTACACGGTAGAAACCGACTTTCCCAAGGGCTACACGCCCACGGGCAGCACCTCGCGCAAAGTCACCGTGGCTGCTGGCGCTGATATGAGTACGTGTTTTGGCGCTGTCGGCAACCCCGGCGCGCTGATCGTTGTCAAAACGCTGTACGAAGGCTGGAATGCCGGTGCGGCGTGCGGCACATCTGTGGCCAAAAAAGAGCTGCTCATCGTGGAAAAAATCCCGACCGAGCATGAGCTGACTTGGTGCTTTGCGGTGACCAACGAAGGCAATAAGCACTTGGGTGCGCCAGTATGGGAAGACTCTGAGTACCCCGGCATGGTGGCCACTGCAAAGGCAGGCACCGTCCTGCCGCTGGCACCGGGCGCTACTGGCACTTGGTACTTCGAGGCCAAGCACAACAGCAGTGTGGTCAACGTGGTCGGCGTGGAGATGCCGGTGACGGATCCGGCTGGCAAGTTGATTCCTGACGTGCCTCCGGCCAAGAGCAGCGATGACGGAAAAGCTACCTTCGGCATGATCTACGACCCGCCCTATGGCGTGAAAGTAGGTTCGGTCGATGGCGCAGACATCATCAACTGGACGATGGTTTGGGTGAACGACAACGTCATTAATGCCGACAACGTGTATGTGTCCGACACAGTCAAGGCACCGATGGAGTTTGTCCCCGGCTCCCTGAGCTGTGTGGGTGAAGGCGGGACTTCGGTCGTGGCGGGCACTTGTGACTACGCTGCGGGCACCAAGACGGTGTCAGTCCGGGCCAACTTTGCTGCTGACTTAGGCAAGACGGTGGCCAACGCCACTAACCGCCTGTTTATCTCGTTCAAAGTCAAGGTGCCTAAAACGGGCGGTGCGACCTCCTACGAAAATCAGGCCTCTGTCAGCTGGACACCTCCCGGCAGCCCAGACCCTATTGACGGTGTGACGGTTTTTGTTCCTGGAGTGAAGATTCCTCCTATCGATCCGAAAGATCCCAAAGTGCCCGTCGTGGTTCCGCCGCCCGGCGTTGGAGTGGATGACCCCTCGATTGGCCATCCAGATCCGGGCAATCCTGGTACTGGAATTGGCGCGGAAACGCCGGTGGTGATAACGCCTGATACGCCGCAGCCACCGCAGCCACCGGAGCCGCCAAAGCCGCCGGAGCCACCCAAGCCACCAGTCACTGTGTCCGCTATTCCAACGCTGTCAGAGTGGGGCGTGATCTTGTTGTCGTGCTTGATGGGCTTGCTGGCTTTGCGCCAAGTGTCTGTGGCGCGGCGCAGGTAAAGCGCTGGGGCGTGCCGCTGCAGGTGCGCCTTGGGGTGTATAAACCGGCGCGCTTGTCATGAGCGCGCCGGTTTTTTTTATTCAATCGTTGTTTGCCATGCTGCGTTTTTTTCTAATTTTTCTCACCCTGCAGTTCACCCTCTTTGGCATCAACATGCTCAATTGGGTGCAGCAGCATTTGGTGCTGCCGTGGACGGCTTTGTTGGCGCGCCTGTGCGCGGCGCTGGTGACTTGGTTTGATGCCAGTGCGGCGGCAGCGGGCAAGGTGCTGTGGAACACGCAGACGGGTTTTGGCGTGTCGATTGAGGCTGGCTGCAATGGCATTGAGGCGTGCATCGTGCTGTTCGCCGCCATCATGGCTTTCCCAGAGCGCTGGCAGCACAAGGTGCTGGGCTTGGCGCTTGGCTTTGTCGCGGTGCAGGGGCTGAACGTGGTGCGCGTGATCAGCCTGTTTTATTTGGGACAGTGGAACACCGAGGCGTTTAACTTTGCCCACGAATATTTGTGGCAAGGGCTGATCATGTTGGACGTGCTGGTGGTCTGGCTGCTGTGGGTGCGGGCTGGCGACAAAGCCAGTGCCGCGCCCGCTGCCCATGATGTGCCGCCCGCAGCACCGCTGGCAGCTTGAGGTCTAGGGATTTATAGGATGTTTTCCATGCGCCGTCCTTCTACTTTGGCTGTGTTTGTGTTGTCCGCTTTGGGCTGGATGGTGGCGTTGACGCTGCTGTGGACGCAGGTGTCGCGCTGGACGTCGTACCCAGTGGGCGCGCTGGCGCACATTGCGCTGGAGCAGGGCGCGCCGATGTGGGTGCGCTCGGTGCAGCACAGCGCTGGCGCGATGGAGGTCGATACCACCATTGCCGTTTCCATCCCTGAGGCTGGCTACCGCATGGCCGAGATCACCGTAGACGCCAACCCCGCGCGCTATGCCTACGGTTTGCCAATTTTTATTGCCTTGCTGCTGGCCGCGCGAGGGCCACGGCGGTTGACCCGGGCGCTGGGCGGCTATGCACTCTTGCTGCCGGCGCAGGCGTTCAGTCTGACGATGTATGTGCTGATGCAGATGGTGTTGTATGCGCAGACCAGTACGCGCGTTTTGAGGGTGGAGCAGTGGCAGGTGGAGGCCATTGTGTATGGCTACCAGATCGGCTCTTTAGTGGTGCCAACGCTGGCGCCGATTTTGTTGTGGTTGTGGCTGGATCGGCAGTTTTTTGCCGACGTGGTGGTGCGCGGCTGGCACCAGAAGGCTGAACCGACGCCGGTTGCGGTGGTTGCGGCGGTTGCGGCGGCTCCTGTGGCGGCTTCAGTGCGCGGCCCGGTGGAGATTTCTTCTAGCTCTGCGGCGGTGTTGCCGCCGCGCCGGGTGCCGTAGCCGGCTCCACCACTTCCAGCCGGTAGCCGGTGCCATAGACGGCGCTGATGTTGTAGCCATATTCCGCAATGAGCTTGAGTTTGCTGCGCAGGCGCGAAATGTGGGTGTCGATAGTGCGCGAGGTGACGTCGTGCGTCTGACCCCAAACCATTTCGCGCAGGTGATCGCGCGAGAGCAGGCGACCGCAGTTTTGGAACATGAACAGCCCAAGGGCGTACTCCAGCTCAGTCAGCTCTAGCGCTGCGCCGTCCAAGTGCAGGCTGTGGGTTGGCGCATCAAAGCGGTAGCGGCCAAAGACCAGCGTGTCGGCGCTTCTATCGGGGTAGGCGCGCCGCCTCAGCGCGTTGAGGCGGGCGCTGAATTCGCCGATGCGCACCGGTTTGGTCATAAAGTCGTCTGCTCCGCTGGCCAGTGCTTCGACGATGTCTTGCTCGTCTTGGCGGCGGGAGACAAACAAAATCGGGATTTGCGGCCCGGTTAGCGCCCGGGCGGCGCGCACCACTTCAGGGCCGTCCATGTCGGGCAGGTGCCAATCAACAATCAGCAGGTCAAAGCTGTCGCGGCGCAGCGTTTTGAGCAGCGCGGCACCAGTACCAAAGGTGTGGCAGACATGGCCCAAGCTCTCGGTCATGGCTTTGAGCAGCTCAAGCAAGATGGGGTCGTCGTCAAGGACAGCAATGCGCATGGGATGAGGGTAAGCCAGTAAAGCAGCAGTAGAGAGCGGCTATTGTCGCAAACCGTGCCCAAGCATCACGCTGCTCAAACCAGCAGCGGCTCTTCCTGCATCGCTTCGATTTGCTCGTGCAGCATGTTGACTTGGCCTTGCCAGTAGTCACTGCTGCCAAACCACGGAAAGTTGATCGGAAAAATCGGGTCTTGCCAGCGCCGTGCCAACCAGGCGCTGTAGTGGATCAGGCGCAGCGTGCGCAGCGGCTCAATCAGCGCCAGCTCGCGCCGGTCGAACGGGCGAAACTGCTCGTAGCCATCGACCAGCATTGCCAGTTGGTGCGTGCGCTGGCGCCGGTCGCCTGATAGCAGCATCCACAAATCTTGCACCGCCGGCCCCATGCGCGCGTCGTCCAAATCGACAAAGTGCGGGCCGCCGCGCCCCCATTCGTCTAGCGGCGTCCACAAAATGTTGCCGGGGTGGCAGTCGCCGTGCAGGCGCAGCACGCTGGCATCTTTCAGGTGCAGGCGATCGGGGCCGCTCTTGGTGTGGCCGTGGCCGCCAATCAGCGCCAGCGCTTGCTCGCAGGCGCTGCGCCAGCTCGATTGCATGTCCAGCGGAATGATGTTGTGCGCCAGCAGCCAATCGTGCGGCTCGGAGCCGTAGGTGTGCAAATCCAGCGCCGGCCGGTGCGCAAACGGCTTGGCGGCACCGACGGTGTGGATGCGCGCCAAAAAGCGACCAATCCATTCCAGCACTTCAAAATCGTCCAGCTCGGGCTGGCGGCCACCGCGCCACGGGCTGACCGAGAACATAAAACCACCGTGCGGGTGCAGCGTTTTGCCGTTGAACGCCAGCGGGCCGACGGCGGGCACTTCAGCCGCCATCAGGTCGGCAGCGAAGGCGTGCTCTTCCAAAATTTGCGCCGCGCTCCAGCGCTCAGGGCGGTAGAACTTGGTGACCACGCGCTCGCCATTTTCGAGCGTGACTTGGTAAACGCGGTTTTCATAAGACGACAGCGCCATCAGCCGGCCATCGCCATACAGGCCGACGCTGGCCAGCGCGTCCAGCACCACATCAGGCGTGAGGGTGGCAAACGGGTGCGGGTGCTCTGACTGGGGTTGCGGCTGGAAGGCGGCGTTGGTGGTGGGTTGCATGAGGGGCATTGTCACCCCAGCGCGCGGCGCGTGCCATGTAGCAGGTCAGGGGGCGTATGGCGAGGATTTTTTATATAAAAAGTGCCTCTAGCCCTTTAAATACGTGCGCTAGCAGCTATTAAATTAATAGTAAATGACGAAGTGTGGCGGCCATAAAAAAGCCGCAGAAGCAGCTTCTGCGGCTTTGAGTGGGGCTTTAGTCGCTCAGTACTGGTACACGCCACGGCCGGTCTTGCGGCCCAAGCGGCCAGCGGCGACCATTTCTTTCAGCAGCGGCGCGGGGCGGTACTTGCTGTCGTTGAATTCGGCGATGTACACGTCCATCACCGCCAAGCACACGTCCAAGCCAATCATGTCGGCCAGCGCCAGCGGGCCAATCGGCTGGTTGCAACCGAGCTTCATGCCAGCGTCGATGTCTTCGGCAGTGGCCAAGCCTTCGGCCAGCACAAAGAAGGCTTCGTTGATCATCGGCACCAAGATGCGGTTGACGACAAAACCGGGGTTGTTCTTCACCGTGATCGGGCTTTTGCCCAGCTTGACGGCCAGCGCTTTGACCGCGTCGTGCGTCGCATCAGAGGTTTGCAGGCCACGGATGATTTCCACCAGCGCCATCATCGGCACCGGGTTGAAAAAATGCATGCCGATGAACTGCTCGGCGCGCTTCGTCACCGCAGCCAGCTTGGTGATCGAGATCGACGAGGTGTTGGTGGCGACCAGCACTTCAGGCGCCAGCACGGCGTCCAATTGCTGGAGGATTTTGACTTTGAGGTCGTAGTTTTCGGTGGCGGCTTCAATCACCAGTTGGCCGGCTTTGAGGTCGTCGTAGCTGGTCGAAACCTTGATGCGCGCCATGGCGGCGTCTTTGTCAGCGGCGCTGATTTTTTCTTTTTTGACCAAGCGGTCCAAGCTGCCCGACACGGTGGCCAAGCCTTTTTGCACGGCGGCTTCAGAGATGTCCACCATGACGACGTTAATGCCCGAGACGGCGCACGCTTGTGCAATGCCGTTACCCATGGTGCCTGCACCGATGATGCCAACAGTAGTGATATCCATATTCAAGAGCTTTCTTTAGAGTTAAACGATCAAAGGGATGGTATCGGCAATTAACGCGGGGCTGCGCCAAGTGCTGGGCTCGCCATCCCTAGCGAGTGATTGTGTCGCCTTGTGCGCTCGTTGCCGCCTCGCTGTCTGAAAGAACAAGCCGCCGTTAAATGGTGCGCACCATAGTTTGTGAGGACAGCACGCGCAGCAGCGTGCGGTTGACATCTTCCAGCACCATGTTGTGGTCTTCGCACAATTGGCGCACGGCGCTGGCATCGCAGTTTTCCAGCGCGCGCGCCATTTGCAAAATCGGCGCATACGGGCCGGTGTTTTCAGCGGCGGCCTCATAGACGCGCTCGGACAGCGGAATGCGGTGCAAGATGGTGTCTAGCGACTCGCCCAAAATCTCGTCCAGCTGCGAGAACAGCGCGCACAAATAGACTTCGCGGCGCAGTTCGAGGCCAACGCCGGCATCGATCAGGTGCTCGCTCAGTTTGGCGCGCAGCACCAGTGCTTCGCGCATGGGGCGCAGGTTCAGTTCGGTGTTGGCGTGCGGCAGTTGGGTCGAGAGCCAGCGCAGCAGCGAGCCATAACCCATCATCACCAGACCGCGTTTGAGCGAATCGACGCCGGTGCGCAACCCCAGCGCGGCGGAGTTGGTGTAGGTCATAAAGCGGTAGGCCAGCAGTGGGTCTTCGCTCAGGATGTCTTCAAACGCTTCGAGCGACTGCTCGGCGTCGATGGCCTTCATCAGCCGAAAAATCACCATGTGGCTGGGCTGCGGCGTTTGATGGCGCAGGCTGTAGCGCACGTCCTCGGACGGCCAGCCAATCAGCGCGTGGGCTTTTTCTTCGTCGAGGCAGTGCTCCATCAGCGCGCGGCTGGCAATGCCTTCGTACATTTGCCCGGCCAGCACCGGACTTGCGCCGGGTGCGGCTTTGAGCGCTTGGATGGCGACTTGCGGCGAAATGCTCAGCAGGCTGTTGTTAAAGCAGCTGGCCAACTTCACATCGGGCAAGCGGCCGACATCGCCGCGCCAGACCAGTTTCAGGCCGCGCCGCTGGGCATCGAGCACGCGCTGGTAAACGGTGGAGTCGCCCAGCCAGTCGTTGGGCACTTCTATCCACGGCGTCTCGGGCGGGGCGTGCTCTAGCAGGTCGCACAGCAGTTGGCGCGTTTGCGGTGCCAGTAAGAGCGGCGGCGACTGCGGCTCCCAGATTTCTTTCAGCGTGCGCAGCAGGTGCGCCGCATCGATTTCGGCAGTGCTGTCGGCCTCTTGGATGGACAGCTCCACGCCGCACAGCGAGCGCCCCCGGCCCCACAGCGGGCGGTAACCAAGAATGAGGTTGCCAAGAACAGATCGGGACATGGGTTAGAGCGCCAAAAGCGGTGTACGAGCGGTGCGGTGCAGTATGCGGCGGGTGCTTAGGAGATGTAGTTAAACAAAGACATTTTTTGCACCGATGCGTAGGTTTGTAGTGCCGCTTGGTAGCCCAATTGCGTCTGCTGAAAGTCTGAGAGGCCTTTGACCAAGTCCATATCTTCAGCGCGCGAGCGGTCGGCTTCGAGCTGGATGCTGCGCACCTCTTGGTCGCCGGTGATGCGGTCAGCGCGTTTGAGCATGTCACCGGCAAAGCCGCGCACGGCTGACAGGCGATCCATACCTTGGTCGATGCTGCTCAAGCCGTTTTGAACCACGCTGCTTTGGTTGGCATCGCTGCCGCTGGTGGCACTGCGAATGCCTGCAATGGCGGTGTCGAGTTCTTCAAACAGGCTTTTTCCTGAGTCCAGCATAAAAGCCATATCGCCATCGAGTGCGGTGGGGATAGAGGTGTTGCCACCGGCTTGCTGGCCGGGCAAACCGTTTTCTTTGAATGCCTGCGAGTTGACAAAAGGGGTTATGGCACTGCCCAGTGCGCTCAGCAGCGGCACGCCATTGGTGTTGGTGCGGTTGGCGACATTGAGCAGCTCCTCGCGCAGGATTTGCATCTCGTCGGCAATGATTTGCATCTCTTTGGCACCATTGGCACCGTTGCCGGCGCTGACAAACAGGGCGCGCATTTCTTGCAGCAAGTCAACGGCATTGCCCAGCGTGGATTCGCCCTCGGCCATTGCGTTGCGTTGCAGGCTAAGCGCTGATTGCTCGACTTTGATGCGCTCCATGCGCGTGATGGCGCGCTCGGCTTGGGCGGCGGCGACGGGGTCGTCGCTGGCGCGCAGCACGCGCTTGCCGGCAGTGAGTTTTTCGCTCTGCTCGGCCAGCGAGTTTTGGCGACCGCCGATGTTGCGGATCGAGTTGTCGTACATGCTGGCCGTGGCCACGCGGTTAATGATGCTCATGGCGGTATCTCCAGAATCGGGTGGGTAAGTGCGCCGTTTAGCGGCCAACGCTTTGCATCAGCGTGTCAAAAATATTGGACGCAATCGACAGCATCTTTGCGGAGGCTTGGTAGGCCTGTTGGTACTGCAGCAAGCGGGCGGCCTCTTCGTCCAAATTCACGCCAGAGACGGCGGTGCGGTCTTGTTCGAGGTTGTCGGCAATGGCGGTGGACAGATTGGCGGCAAACATAGCGCTTTGGGTGCGCGTGCCGACTTGGGCCATCGCGCCGGCGAAGCCGTCAGACAGCGTGGCGCCGTCAAACATCACTTTGTCGCGCAGGCCCAGCATGGCGCCGGCATTGCCCGCGTCGCGGGTGTACCAGTCGCCAAATTCAGCGGTATCGGCGGCATTACCTATAGTGACTGAATCATCTTTTTTGGGCGATCCTTGTAGCGTAATTTCCCAGCCGTCGATAGATATGGGCTGACCAATCGTGTAAGGCAGGTCTGTGCCCGAAGCTGGGACAGTTGACCCAGTCACTTTGACTGTGGTGGGTGGGTCATTGAAAACTAGCGTGACCTTGCTGCCAAAGGCTGGTGGATCAAATGGAGTTGGCTGACCCGTAGCGCGCAAACCACCCAGTTGCAGCGTGCCCTGATTGGTCGGGCCCATAGCGGCGTTGATGGGGTTGGCAGCGGCCAGTTCGCGCGGCGAGAACTGCAGCGCCTGCATTTGCCCGGCCAAGCCTTGCATCGGGTTGAGCTGAAATTGATCGTTGAGGCCTGGGGCTAAGGGGTTAGGCGCGGGGCCATTGCTCACGTTCACGTTCAGGCCTTCGCCTTGCATGACTTTTTGTAGCGTCTTAGTGCTGTCGGAGTTGTCAAACTGGAGCACTGTGCCGTCTGACTGGCGTGTCACTGTGCCACTGGTGAGGCCACTGAAGGTGATGTTGTAGCTGGACGCATGCAGTTTGGTTGCGTCGTACACACTGAGGCCAATGACGGCGTCCGTTGTGTTGCCTTTGCCGGGCAGGGCATTGGCCAACTCCAGCGGCTTGAACAGGTCTTTGCCCATCTGGCCATCCAGCGTCAAGCCGAGTTTGTTTTGCGCGTTCAGCGTCTCGCTCAGGCCCACGGCGATGCGC
Organism: Giesbergeria sp.; assembly: GCA_041798325.1. GTDB lineage: Bacteria > Pseudomonadota > Gammaproteobacteria > Burkholderiales > Burkholderiaceae_C > Simplicispira. The sequence goes on along the minus strand of JBHCAP010000014.1, from coordinate 21,041 downwards.
CCGAGCAGGTTGTAGCCTTCAGCCAAGTCGTTGTTTTGAAACTGCAACAAACCGGCGATGGTGCCGCCGCCGAGCATGTTTTGGTTCAGCGCTATCTTTTGCGCGCTGCCGGGCATGGAGAAAAACAGTTGCTGCTGCGTCAGGCTGCCGGGAAAAGCGTCGGGCGCGCCCAGCGACAGCGTGGCGGCGGTGCTGCCCAGCACCAGCGGCTGGCTGGAGCTGACAAACACGCCAATACTGCCGTCATCGGCGGCAATTTGCGTGGTTTGGATGTGGACGTTCAGATCGCGGATCAGTTGGTCGCGTTTGTCCAGCAAGTCGTTGGGGCTTTGGCCGTTGCCTTTGGCTTCGACAATTTGCGCGTTGACGCCGGCAATGCTTTGGGCCAGCGCATTGATTTGCACCAAGCTGCCGTTAATTTGCTTGTTGACCGAGTCGCCCAGCTCATCGAGCCGCTCAGACGCGCCGCGCATACGCATCGCGGTTTCGTCCATGCGCGTCAGCGCCACGTTGCGCGCCGTCATGTCGGTGGGCGCGTTGGCCACGCCCGAGAAGGCATTCATCATGTCGTTGATGGCCGCGCCCAGCCCAGAGGGGCCGCCGCTGAACACATCTTGCAGTTGCGACAGGCGTTCCAAACGGGCGTTGTCACCGGCTTTGACGGCAGCGGCGGATGCCGCTTGGCGCGTCAGCAAATCGTTGTGGCTGCGCAAAATCGCTTGCACATCGACGCCTTGGCCGATATAGCCGCTGCCGGTGTACAGGCCCTGCACGGTTTCTTGCGACACCGTCTGGCGCGAGTAGCCGGGGGTTTTGACATTGGCAATGTTGTGGCCGGTGGTTTGCAGACCAACCTGGTTGGCCAGCAGGGCGCGCGCGCCGATGTTCAAGAGGCTCATGGTGTTTCTCGTGCTTTAGGTGGCAAGTTGTGCGGGGAGCAAGCGATGCAAGTGCTGTAGCTGTAGGCGCTCAGGCCTGCGCGGCGCGCTGCACGCGCAAGGCGCTGTTGATGGCGCCGCTTAATTTGCGGGCGTATTCGGGGTCGGTGGCGTAGCCGGCTTTTTGCAGCTCGGTGGCGTAGGCCATCGCCGAGTCGGTCTTGGCGCGCGCTTGCTCGTAGCGCGGGCTGTTGTTGATCAAGCGGGCGTAGTCTTTGAACGAGTCTTCGTAAGAGTCGTAGGCGCGGAACTTGGCCGTCACCTTTTGTGCGGTGCCGTTGATGTATTCGGTGGTGGTGATTTCGGCCACCTTGCCAGTCCATGCCTTGGTGGCCTTGATGCCAAACAGGTTGAACGAGTTGCTGCCGCCGGCACCTTTGATCTCGCTCTTGCCCCAGCCGGTTTCGTGGCCGGCTTGGCCAATCATGAAGCTGGCGGGAATGCCGCTGGCCTGCGCCACGCGCTCGGCTGCGGCTTGGTGGTGCTGCACAAACTCATCGCGCCCTTTGGGGCCGGGGCCGCTGGCAGCGCTGGTGGCATTGGTGGCATTGGCGCTATTAGTGCTATTAGCGCCATTGGCCGCGCTGCTGATGCCATTGCTGCGCTGGTACTGCAAGCTAGACATGCTCAAAGTGGAGGGCGTGACCAAGTTGGCCGCAGCACCGCCCATTTGGCGCTCCAGCTGGCGGGCAATGGCTTCGGACAAACCGCCGGGCAGCCCCGACATTTGCACCGACAACTGTTGGTCGAGCATATCGGTGCCGAGGTCGCCTTGTGAGCTGTCGAGCATCCCGGACTTCATCGTCGCCTCGCGCATACTTTTGATCATCTCGCGCATGAACAGCGACTCGAACTGCTTGGCGGTTTCGCGCACGGCAGCAGCGCCGTTTTTGCCGGCTTCGGCCTTGAGGTGGTTGAGCGATTGCACGTCCACCGCCAAGGCGTTGGACAGGCGGGCGCTGGTGTTGCTGGCAGCGCTAGAGGGGGTGGTCAAAGCCATGGTGGAGCACTCCTGTGGTGGGCCATCAGATGACTTCCAGCTCGGCGTTGAGCGCGCCGGCGGCCTTGATGGCTTGCAAGATGGCCAGCAGGTCTTGTGGTGTCACGCCCAAAGCATTGAGGGCGCGCACCACGTCGGTCAGCTGCGGCGAAGAAGGAACCTGAACGACGTTGCCCGGTTCCTGGGTGATGGTGACGTCGGCAATTTCGCTCACCACCGTCACGCCGCGCGACATCGGATTGGGCTGGCTGATGACGGGCGTTGAGCTGATGGTGATGGCCAAATTGCCGTGCGCAATGGCGCAAGCGCCCAGCGTCACCGCTTGGTTGAGCACGATGGAGCCGGTGCGGGCGTTGATGACCACTTTGGCGGCGGGCGCAGTGGTCTCTATGGTCAGCTCTTCGAGTTCGGCAATGAAGTTGACGCGCGCGCCGGGGCTGCTAGGGGCTTGCACCTGCACCGTGCGCCCGTCCAGCGCCAGCGCTTGGTTGGGGCCAAGGCGCGCGTTGATGGCTTGGGCGACGCGGCGGGCGGTTTGAAAGTCCGAGGCGTTCAAGCCCAGCGTGATGGTGTTGCCGTCGTGCAGCGGCGTTGGCACGGCGCGTTCGACCTGCCCGCCTTGTGGAATGCGGCCAGCGCTCAAGTGGTTGATTTGGACTTTGCTGCCGCCTTGGCCAGCGCCGGCACCGCCGACGACCAAGTTGCCTTGCGCCAGCGCATAAATCTCGCCATCGGCACCGCGCAGCGGCGTGGCAATCAAGGTGCCGCCCTTGAGCGACTTGGCGTTGCCCATCGACGAGACGCTGACATCAATGAACTGCCCCGGCTGTGCAAACGCCGGCAGTTGCGCGGTGATGATGACGGTGGCGACGTTTTTCAGCTGCAAGCGGCTGGCGTTAGCGTCCGAGAGGCTGATGCCCATTTGTTGCAGGTAGTTGGACATCGCCTGCGTGGTAAACGGCATTTGCGTGGTTTGGTCGCCCGTGCCGTCGAGGCCGACGACCAAGCCGTAGCCGGTCAACTGGTTGCTGCGCACGCCTTGCACGGCAGCCACTTCTTTGATGCGCACGGCCTGCGCGGGCAGGGCGGTACACAGAGCGGCAAACAAGGCCACCAGCGGAGCCAGTCGCCGAGCAGCGAGCCAAGGAAGGAGGGGGCGCAGAGCTTTCATGGCGTCAATTGTGGAAGGACACCTCCTTTTTAAATGGCCGGATAAGCGGCGCATTTACCCACCAATTGAGCCGCTGTACGCGCATCTGCGGGTTTGATGCAATCAAAAACAATAGCTGCTAGCGCACGTGTTTAAAGGGTTTCAGCATTAAAACAGCCTGAAACCCTTTAAACACGTGCGTTAGCAGCTCACTTTTTAGCAGGTCGGGTTAGCGCAGCGTAACCCGACGCATTGGCGATTTAAAACGGCGAAACCGAGTTAAACGCCCGCGACAGCCAGCCCATCGCCTGCATCTCGCTTTGCGCGCCGCGCCCGCGCGATTGCACGCGCACGTTGGCCACTTGCGACGAGGCGACGCGGCTGCCCGGCTGCAGCGCGCGCGGATCGACGGTGCCCGAAAAACGCAGCACATCGACGTTTTCGTTGACGCCGATTTGCTTCTCGCCCGAGACCACCAAGTGGCCGTTGGGCAGCACCTCGATGACGGTGGTGGTGATGTTGCTCTCGAAGGTGTTTTGGCTGGTGGTGGCACCGCCGCCTTGGAACTCGTTCTCGCTCTCGCCGCCGATTTTGGCGCGGCCCAAGGTGGCCAGCGCGCCGCCTTTCAGGAAGGGCAGGGCGGTGATGCCCGCGCTCATCTCGGAGGAGCGGTTGAGGTTGGACGAGGACGTTTGGCTGGCGGTGACGCGCTCGGTGATCAAGATGGTCACGCTGTCGCCGACCAAGCGGGCGCGCCGGTCTTCCATCGCGGGGCGGTAGCTGGCGGTGCTGAACAGGCTGCCGGTGGCTGGGCCTTGTGTGCGCGGCGCAACGGCCAAGGGGGGCGGTGCCGTCGGCAGCAAATCGACCGGCGGCGGCGGCGACAGTGGGCCAGCGCAGCCGGTGCAAAACACCACCAACGCAAGCGCAGCGGCAACAGGGGTAGAGGTGAAAGTGGACATGGCAGCCCTCAAATTTGGTTGAGCTTGGCCAGCATCTGGTCGGAAGTGGAGATGGCTTTGGAGTTCATCTCGTAGGCGCGCTGGGTTTGGATCATCATCACCAGCTCTTCGACCACGTTGACGTTGGAGGCTTCCAAATAGCCCTGCATCACTTGGCCGATGCCGTTGGCGTCGGGCGCGCCGGTTTGCGGGTTGCCCGAGGCGACCGATTCGCGAAACAGGTTTTGACCTACCGGCTCCAAGCCGCCCGGATTGATAAAGGTGGCCAGCGTGATGTTGGCACCGCCGAGCTTGCCGCCGGCTTTGTCGAAAAATTCGACCAAGCCTTGCTTGCTGACACTCATCTTGACGGTATCGGGCGGCACGGTGATGCCGCCTGAGAGCGGGTAGCCGCCGGCGTTGACCAGCTGGCCGGTCGAGTCGGGGTTGAAGGTGCCGTCGCGGGTGTAGGCGATGGTGCCGTCGGGCATATCGATTTGGAAAAAACCGTCGCCGTTGATGGCCAAGTCAAAGTCTTTGCCGCTGGCTTGCGGCGTGCCTTGGCGAAAGTCACGGCTGGTGGAGACGACGTTGACGCCCAGACCCAAGTGCAGGCCGGTGGGCAGCTGGTTTTGCTCGCCAGTGGCAGCGCCGACTTGGCGCTGGTTTTGGTAAATCAGGTCTTGAAAGACGGCGCTGGCGCGTTTGTAGCCGGTGGTGGAGACGTTGGCCAAGTTGTGCGAGACAACGTCCATCTGCGTCTGCTGGGCCGACATGCCGGATTTGGCGATCCACAAAGAGTTGATCATGGTGATTCCTTCGGTAAGGGCTGCGGGCGCGTTCGCGTCAGCCGTTCAGACTGAGCAATTGGCCGGCCGACTTGTCGTTGGCTTCGGCAGTTTGCAGTAGCTTGATTTGTTGCTCGAACTGGCGCGAGGCGGCGATCATGCCGACCATGCATTCGACCGGGTTGACGTTGGAGCCTTCCAGCGCGCCCGACAGCATGCGCGCGGCCGGGTCGTTGGGCAGCGGGTTGCCGGTGGTGGTGCGAAACAATCCGTCGTCGCTGCGCTTGAGCGGATCGTCAGCCGTGGGCGAGGCCAGTTTCAGCCGCGCAATTTGCGTGGAGGGTTCGCCGGGGACGGTGGCGGTGATGGTGCCGTCAGCGCCCATCACGATTTGCGCGCCTTGGGGCACATCAATCGGCGCGCCGCCGTCGGACAGCACCGTCAGGCCCAGCGGCGTCAGCAGCTGCCCGGTGTCGGAGACTTCAAATACGCCCGAGCGGGTATAGGCCTCGGTGCCGTCCAGCCCTTGCACCGCAAACCAAGCATTGCCCATCGCCATCGCGTCCAAGCTGCGCCCGGTGCGGGTTGCTGGGCCAGAGGCTTCGGAGTGGCCGGAGGTGGCTTCGAGCGCAAACACGCGGGTGGTGGAGCCGTCGCCCTCGATCGGCACCGAGCGAAAGGTGGACATTTCCGCGCGAAAGCCCTGCGTGGAGGCATTGGCCAAGTTGTTGGCCAACACCGCCTGCCGGTGCGCGGCCGCATTGGCGCCGGTCATGGAGGTGTAGATGATGCGATCCATAGCAGTAACTCCGGGTGTGCTTTAGGGGTGGCTTTTTATTAGCGCAGGTTGACCAGCGTGGACATCACTTGGTCTTGTGTTTTGATGGTCTGGGCGTTGGCTTGGTAGGAGCGCTGCGCGGTCATCATGTTGACCAACTCGGCGGTCAAATCGACGTTGGATTCTTCCAGCGCACCGGCGCGCAGCGTGCCAAAGCTGCCGCTGCCGGGCTTGCCGTCCACCGGAGCGCCGGAATCAGCCGACTCGACCCAGTTGTTGCCGCCCACGGCGGTGAGGCCTTGCGGGTTGCGAAAGTTGGTCAGGGCCAGTTGCGCCTCGGCACGGGTGATGCCGTTGGAGTAGCTGGCCACGACAGTGCCGTCGCCAGCGATGTTGATGCTTTTCAGCTCGCCGGCAGCGTAGCCGTCTTGTTGCAGGTCAGAGATAGCGAATTTCGTACCGAATTGGGTGGCACCCGACAGATCTATTTCCACATCCCAAGGTGCAGGTGGATTGTTGGGGTTGGCTTTGGACGGATCCACGTTGACCGTCAGGGGGGAGGTGCTGGCGGTTGCGTCGTACTTGCCGTTGCCATCGAATACGACGTTGCCTAGGTTGTTGCCCACAACGGGTGGGGTGGCGGCCGGATCGTCGAGCGCGTCCCAGACTTCCCAGGTATTGGCCGTACCCGTCTTTACGAAGTACAGATTCACGGGTACGGCCACACCTTGGCTGTCGTACACGTTGACGGAGGTGCCATAGGTGGAGCGGGGCGTCTCAGGAATGGGCGGTACTGCGGTGGGATTGGCTGCAGCATCTTTGGCGCGCGCATCGAGGTTCAAGGTGATAGTGGTGCTGCTTGTTTGCTTGGCCGCGATGGGCGAGCCGAGAGGAAACGACAGCGGCGTGGTGGTCGAGCTGGCAATGCCCGTTGCTGGATCGACTTTGTAGCCCATGACGTTGGCACCGTCGTTGGTCACCACGTCGCCGTTTTTGTCTTGCTTGAAGTTGCCAGCGCGGGTGTAGGCCGTCGATCCATCCGGCTGTTGCAGCTTGAAGAAGCCGCTGCCGTTGATGGCCACGTCCAAGCCGTTGCCGGTCATGTTCAGGCCGCCTTGGCTAAATTGTTGCGAGATGGCGGCCACTTCCACGCCAAAGCCAGCAGTTTTTCCGCCACTAAAGCCAGCCATCGAATTGGCCACCAAGTCGGCAAATTCAGCGCGCGAGGCCTTGAAGCCGACGGTGCCAGAGTTGGCAATGTTGTGGCCGATAACGTCCAGATTTTTGCTGGCGGCATTGAGGCCTGAGATGCCTTGTTGAAAACCCATGGTGTGCTCCTAGTAGAAAAAGGGGGGGTGGTGCGCGGTGGCGTTAGAGGACGGACTTGATGGTGCCGAAATCGACGGTGTCGCCCCGGCCCAGTTGCAGTTGCAGGGCGCCGTTTTCTTGGCTGACCCCCACCACTTGGTCGATGGTCAGCGGTGTGGCTGGCACGTTGGCCTCGCCGTTGGTAGCGACCACGTTGAAGCGCAGCGGACCGCTGTCGGGGTGGGCGCTGCCGTCCCATTCAAAGTTGTAGCGCCCTTCTTTGAGCGAGCCCAATTCGACAACGCCCAGCTCTTTGCCGCTGGCATTGAGCACTTGCACCTTGACGCTGGCGGCCGATGCCGACAAGTCCAGCGCGCCATAGGCGATGTTGGTTTCGGCGTTCATGGCCATCGAGTCGCCTTCAATCAGCACTTGGCGGCCGACCATGGCGCTGCCTTGCAGCATTTGTTGGGACGCAAACTGGCTGACCAAGCCTTGCACGGTGCTGTTGAGTTGCTCGATGCCGGTGACGGTGTTGATCTGCGCAATTTGCGAGGTCATTTGCGCGTTGTCCAGTGGGTTCATCGGGTCTTGGTTGTTCAACTGGGCGACGAGCAGCTTCAAAAATCGGTCTTGCGAGTTGGCTGCATCGTTGGCGTTGATGTTTTTCGTGCTGCTGCTGGCGCTGTCCACGCCGGTGCTGGACGAGTTGGAGGTGATGGCGGAGGTCATGGGGGTGTGCTTTCAGAAAGGCGGCAAAAGAGTGCAGAGTGCAGAGTGCAGAGTGCAGGCGCTTATTGGCCCATTTGCAGCGTCTTGAGCAGCAGCGTTTTGGCGGTGTTCATCACTTCGACGTTGTTTTGGTACGAGCGCGAGGCCGAGATCATGTTGACCATCTCTTCGACCGCGTTGACGTTGGAGTGCGTCACATAGCCCTCGGCATCCGCCAGCGGGTGGGTGGGGTCGAGTTGGCGCCGGCCCGGCTGCTCGCTTTCGGTGATTTCGCGCACGCGCACGCCGTTGGAGCTGTCCGCGCCCATCGGGGTGGTTTCAAACACCACTTGGCGCGCTTTGTAGGCTTGGCCGTCAGGCCCGGCCACGGCATCGACGTTGGCCAAGTTGCTGGCAACGACGTTCAGACGCTGCGATTGCGAGCTGATGGCGCTGCCCGAGACGCTGAAAATGGAGAACATCGACATGGCGGGGTGTGCTTTCTAAGTAAGGCGCGTAAGGCAGGTGCTTACTGGCCTTGGATGGCGCTGAGCATGGTTTTGGTGCTGCCGTTGATAAAGCGCAGCGTGGCTTCGTAGCGCACGGCGTTGTCAACAAAGTTGGCGCGCTCGCGGTCCAAGTCCACGGTGTTGTTATCTAGGCTGGGCTGGGTTTGCACGCTGTAGCCCAGCGCGTTGTCGCGGTCGCTGTGAAAGCGCACCGTGGGCAGGGGAATGTGGCGCGGGTCGCTGGTCGAAGTGGCGCGGCTGCTGGCGCTGCGGGTATTGCGCTCGCTGGCCTCGGTGGCTTCTTTCAGTGTGGCGGTGAAGTTGACATCGCGGCCGACATAGCCGGGGGTGTCAGCGTTGGCAATGTTGCTGGCAATGGCACGCTGGCGCTCGGAGCGCACCAACAGTGCGTTGCCGTGAAATCCCAAGTTCTGGGTCATCTTGTCGAGCATGGGGTGCCTTTGCCGAAGATTGCAGGAACGGCTGACCGCTGTGGGCGGCATCCGACGTGAATGAATTATGGAAACGCCGCAGTTTTGTGAAGCGGCGAAGAAGGCGGGTATTTCTGCGTTGTTCGGTGCTTTGGCGCGCTCGCTCGTGCCTATAGTTCCAGTAGTGAAATAGCCTGTTGCGCAGGCGCTGACCCCCTTTTTTTCAGGAGGCAAACCATGCCGCTTTCTTTTTCTGCCCCGCCTTTGCCAGCGCCTTGGCGAGCCGCTGCAGCTGCCACGGTGCTCGCTGTCACGGCTTTGGGGGGCTTGCCCGCCCAAGCCCAAACGACGCCCGACTTGGGCCAACTCACCCAAAGCTGGATTGATGCCGCCTTGCAGCAAACGCCGCAAAGCACGCCGCTGCGCATGGAGGTCGATGTCGGCGCGCTCGATGAGCGCCTGCGCTTGGCACCCTGCGCCCGCGTCGAGCCGTATTTGCCGGCGGGAGCGCGCTTGTGGGGGCGCTCGCGCTTAGGGCTGCGCTGCTTGGAAGGGCCGACACGTTGGAATGTGTTTTTGCCGCTGACCATCAAGGCCTATGGCCCGGCGTGGGTGCTGACCAGCAACGTCGCGATGGGCGCTGCGCTGACCGAGGCCGATGCGACGCAGGCCGAGGTGGACTGGGCGGCCGAGCCGGCCGCCGTGGTCGCCGACCCGTCGATGTGGGTGGGGCAGGTGGCTTCGCGCCAGTTGATCGCTGGCCAAACGCTGCGCCAATCAATGGTGCGCGCGCCGCACCTGTTTAAGGTCGGTGCCCAAGTGCGCGTAGTGGCCGAGGGGCCGGGATACGCCGTCACGTCGATGGGGCAAGCGCTGGCCGCCGGTGCCGTGGGTCAGACAGTGCGCATCCGCATGGGCAATGGCCGGATAATCAGCGGCATTGTTGATGAGACCGGTGCCGTTGCAGCGGCTCTTTGACATCCGCAGCAGGCATTTAGAAAGCTGTTGCTCGACCGGCCCGCGCCATAAATCGCTAAAGTAAACGGCGAGCCGGTCGAAAACAAAAGCTACTAATGCCCTACGTTACAAGGGGTGCTGGAGAGAGTGATGAAGATAGGTCAAAAACCGGAATTGCCCAGCGCTGCAGCGCAGGCCACAGGCTCTGCCAAGCAGCAAGCCAGGACTGGTGCGCCCGCTGCTGCCAAAGCTGCCGGCGCGCCTGTGTCGTTTTCGTCCGCCACCCGCGACATGGCACCTGCCAGCCGCAGCACCAGCGATTTTGATGTCGATCGCGTCAACGCCATGCGCGCCGCGATTGCCAATGGCACGTTTCAGTTCAGCGCCCAAGCTGTGGCCGATAAGATGCTGTCCACTGCCTATGAGATGTTGTCGCCCGCGCGCGCTTGAGCAGATTTTTCTATCCGCTCGTTTCTCGTTTCTCTCTCCCCCTCGCTTTTCCTCCTTCCCTTCCCTTTCTTTAACTGACCACTGGCACTGTCTGTCATGCAACTAGAACAAATCCTTGTCTTGGTAGAGCAGCAGCTCACGCAGGTGTCTGAGCACTTGTTGGCCAACGATGCGCTGGCGCTGGAGCGCAGCAGCGCCGGTCTGCGCGAAGCTGTTACGCACTTTTCTCAAGCGGTGGCGCTGGCGCGGCGCCAGCAAGCGCTGTCGCCGGCGGTGGTGCAGCGGATGCAACACATCAACACCCGCTTGGGTGCGCAGCGCCAAGGCTTGGCGCGCATGGTGGCCGGCACCGACCGGCTGGCAGCCGTCTTGGTGCCCACAGCGCCCGATTCCACCTATGGCCGCGCCGTCGGTGCGCGCACGGTTTCAGGCGCTGGAGCGCGCATTTTCAGCTCCACCTACGCGCACTGATTCTTTAGCTTTTCAAAAATAATAGCTGCTAGCGCTGGTGTTTATTGGCTTTCAGGCCTCTTTCGAGCTGAAAACCAATAAACACCAGCGCTAGCAGCTATCTTTTTAGATGGATTGGGTGCGCCTCAATGGCTGCGCATCTTGGCGCGCAGGCGCGCTATCGACTGGCTGTGCAGTTGGCAGATGCGCGATTCGGTCACGCCCAGCACCGCAGCAATTTCTTTCAGATTCATGTCGTGCTCGTAGTACATACCCATGATGTGTTGCTCGCGCTCGGGCAGCGTTTCGATGGCTTTGACCAAGGCGCTGCGCATACGTTGGTTGCGCAGCAGCTCGATGGGGTCGGCGCCGTCGTTGTCGGGCGCGTCGTGGCGCTCCAAAAAGCCTTCGTCGCCGTCATCACCGTCTTTGCTGCCGCGCGTCAGGTCTTCCAAATACACCAGTTGCGTGCCGCGCACTTTGCCCAGCAGGCTTTGGTAGTCGGCCAGCGACAAATTCATCTCAGCGGCAATCTCAGATTCGAGCGGGCTGCGGCCGAGTTTTTGCTCGACGCGCTGCACGGCTTTTTCAATGTCTTTTTGGCTTTTGCGCGAGCTGCGCGACATCCAGTCGCCTTCGCGCAGTTCGTCCAGCATCGCGCCGCGAATGCGCTGCGTGGCGAAGGTTTCAAACTGCACGCCCTGCGCCGTTTCAAAGCGCGACAGGGCTTCGGTCAGGCCAATCATGCCGACCTGAATCAGGTCATCGAGTTCGATGTTGGGGGGGAGTTTGGCAATCATATGGTGTGCCAGCCGCCGTACCAGCGGCACATGCTGGCGTATTAACGCTTCACGGTCGAGCTGGCCTTTGGCGGTGTAGATCACGGGTCAGTGCCTTTGGTGAAAAGGCGGGTAGCTCTCGTTAAGCGAGCGCGGGCTGGCTGGCGCAGCGTAAGCCGGCGCGCCGTGGTTGGGCGCGCCAAGGGTGCCGGCGTTTTCCAGCAGGCGCAGCGCCAGGCTTTGCATGTCTTGGGCGCTGCCGGCATAAATGCTGGTGGTGCCAATCTGCTGCCCTAAGTGGCGCGCGGCGCATTGGCGCAGCGTGTGCAGCTCGCCATCAATCTCGCGCCGCTGCGCTGGCCGGTTCGAGTCGGTAATGCAGGCCACCGTGCCCGCTATGCCGGTGTGTAGCGCCAGCTGTTTGAGTTGCTTGTAGCTGCTAACAATGCCGGACTTGCCCGGCTGCATCAGCAGCAGCGGCGCGGTGGCCGTGCCTTTGAGCAGCGGCGTTGACAGCGTGGCGACCGAGGCATAGACCACGATCAGCGCATATTGGCGAAACAGCGGTTGCAGCGCTTGCAGCGGTTGCGATACGTGCGGCGAGTTAAACGCCAGCGTGTACAGACCCTGAAACGCCGGTATCACTGCCAGTGACGAGGCGTGGGCGCCGCCGATGGCAAAGCTGGCGTCGCCGCTTGGCGCGCTGGTCAGCAGGTGTTGCAGGCCGGGCGCTGCGTAGCTTTCCTCTGCCGTGCCGTCGAGCACGATCACTGGATAGCCCAGACGCTGCAGGTGCGAACACACCTGCCACAGGGTTTCCAATGCGCGCCCATTGGGGCCTTGGCTGACCACAGCGCTCAGGCGCAATTCGATCTCGGGCGTATGGCAGTGCAGGCTGGTGCCTTGGTGCAAACTGAGGTCAAGCATCGATCAGCCCCCTTTCAAAGGATTGGTCTGGCGTGTGGGAGAAGAAGAAATTGAGGTCGCTGGCTTTGGGGTCAAACGCCGAGCGGGCGGAGGCGCGCATCGAGGTGTTGATCAGCTTGTGGCCGTCAGCGCCTTCCCAGTCTTCGGGCACGCGCTGGCCGTTGGTCACGCCGCGCAGCACCATCTGGTGGCGAATCAGCGCGTCAATCGAGGGGCCAAGCTTGGCGGCTTCGTCAATTTTGGACAGGATGGCTTGTTGCGAGCCGTCGGTCTTGAAGGCGGCCAGTGTGTCGTCCAGCGTGTCGCCGTGGCAGCCGGCGTTGAGTACCAGCAGGCGTTTGACGTGCGGCAGGTTCAGGACATCGAGCATGTCGCGCTTGCGCGGGTCGCGCGGTGCGACGCCGGTGGTGTCGATCAACACCATTTTTTTGCCGCTCAGCAGGCTCAGCAGGTCTTGCAGCGCGGCTTGGTCGTGTGCCAGGTGGGCGACGACGCCGAGCATCCGGCCATAGGTGCGCAGTTGTTCGTGGGCACCGATGCGGTAGGTGTCCAGCGTGATCAGGCCAACGCTGCTGGGGCCGTGTTGGCGCGCACACATGGCGGCCAGCTTGGCGGTGGTGGTGGTTTTGCCAACGCCGGTCGAGCCGACCAGCGCGTAGATGCCGCCTTCTTCGTACAGCGGGCGGGAGTTGGCATCGGTTTTGAGGTTGCGTTGCAGCACTTCCATCAGCCAGCGCACGGCTTCGGTAGCGCCCAAGCTTTCTGGCAGGCGCTCCAGCACAGCGCGTGCCAGCGAGGGTGAGTAACCGGCGCGAATCATCTTCAGCATCAGATTTGACTGGATTGGGTTTTGGCGCGCTTGCCCCAACCATGACAGCGTGTTGAAGCGGTCTTCAATCAAGTCTTTCATCGACTGCAACTCGCTCATCAAGCCTTGCTGGCTCATGGCGACGGGCGCTGCTGGTGCTACTGGGGCGGCGCTGTGGGCACTGTGGGCGCTATTGCGTAGCACGCGCATGGCTGAATCGTTTTTTGCTGCTGGTGCGGGCGCAGCCATCGGGGCGGGCGGATGCAAGGGGTTGTGGCGCGCTACGGTGGGGGCACTGGCGGGTGCGGGTGGTGCGTAGGACTGCGCGGCTGGCTCGTAGGCTGGCTCATCAAACTCGGCATCGCTGCCACCGCCGTGCAAGGCCTCATGGCGGCGGCGCAGCATTCGCTCGCGCACGTAGTCTTGGAAGGACAGGGTGCTCATCGCCAACTGCTCGGTGTCTTCTTCGACCGGGTTGCGCGCTTCGTTGGCGGTGGCTGTCGTTGTCGCTGTCGCTGTCGCTGTCGCTGTCGCGTGGGCCGATGGCTCGGTGCGCCGCTGCACCGAAGTGGGCGCACTGGCGGGGTGGTCGAGTGCCTCAATCGAGTCTTCGGCGGTGGCGACGACCTCAACGCCGGTGGCGGTGGGGCGGTTGGACAAAATCAGGGTGCCGTCGCCAAAGGTCATGCGGGCCTTGGCCAAGGCCTCACGTGAGGTGGCAGCGTGGAAGCGTTGGATATTCATGCTGAGGCTCCTTGCAGGACTGGGCCAATGCGGATGGTGTGTGTTTCAGGAATTTCGCTGTGCCCCAGCACTTGCAGGCGCGGCGCTACACGGCGCACCAAGCGGGAGATAGCGCTGCGGATAGCGTCCGGTACCAACAAGCAAGCGGGCAGACCGATTTCTTCTTGTTTCAGGGCGACTTCCGCCGCTCTTTGCGTCAGGATGTCGGCGACGCCGGGATCCAGTGCCGGACCGGCTGTGTTGCCGAGGGCTTGCACTAGCAGGCGCTCAAGACCGGGTTCGATGGCAATGACACTGAGTTCACGTGTCGGGCCATAAATTTGCTGCACGATGGCCGGCGACAAGGCAATGCGCACGCGCTTGGCCAGCTCGACCGGGTCGGTGGTGTGGACCGCGTGCTCGGCCAGTGTTTCGATGATGGTGCGGATGTCGCGGATGTGCACCGACTCTTCCAGCAGCAGCTGCAGCACCCGTTGAAACGTTGCAATCGAGACCATTTTGGGAACCACTTCTTCAATCAGTTTGGGGGCCAGTTTGGCCACGTGCTCCACCAACTGCTGGGTCTCGGTGCGACTGAGCAACTTGGCGGCTTGTACCTGCATCAAGTGTGACAAATGTGTCGCCATCACGGTTTCCGAATCAACCACGGTAAAGCCTGCCATTTGTGCCGCTTCTTTTTGTTGTTCGTCGATCCAGTGGGCGGGTAAACCAAACGCCGGGTCGGTGGTGGGTGTGCCAATCAGCGGGGTCGAGATGCCGCCGGGGTTGATCGCCAAGTGCATGCCGGGGAAGGCTTCGCCCTCGCCTACCATCACGCCGCGCAGGGTGATGCGGTAGCCACTGGGCTTGAGTTCGAGGTTGTCACGCACGTGCACGGGTGGTGGCAAGAAGCCCACTTCTTGGGCAAACTTGCGGCGCACGCCCTTGATGCGGGTGAGCAGGTCGCCTTGGCGGTTTTTATCGACCAAGGCAATCAGGCGGTAGCCCAGCTCTAAACCGAGCAGGTCGATGGGTTGCAGGTCATCCCAAGTGGCTTCGCCATCGGTGGGTGCCGCAGCGACAGGCGCTTCTTCGAGCGGTGCCACTTTGGCCTTTTGCAGCAGACTCCACGCCATGTAACCCATCACTGAGCCAATGCCCAAGAACACCATGTGCGGCATACCGGGAATCAAGCCTAAGAAAACCAAAATGCCGGCGGTAATGCCCAGCACGCGGGGCGAGGTAAACAGTTGCTTGACGATCTGCTGACCCATGTCGGATTCCTTACCGACACGCGAAATCACCATGGCTGCAGCTACCGAGATCAACAGGCCGGGAATTTGCGCGACCAGTGCGTCACCGACGGCCATCAAGATGTAGGTGTCAGCAGCTTTACCGGCCGATAGGCCGTGCTGCAACATGCCAATCGCAAAGCCGCCGACGATGTTGATCAGCAAAATCAAAATACCAGCGACCGCGTCGCCGCGCACAAACTTCGAGGCACCGTCCATTGAGCCAAAAAAGTTGGCCTCTTCACCCACTTCTAAGCGGCGGCGCTTGGCTTCGGCTTCGTCGATCAGGCCAGCGTTCAGGTCAGCGTCCACCGCCATTTGTTTGCCGGGCATCGCATCCAAGGTAAAGCGGGCTGACACTTCAGCAATACGCTCGGCACCCTTGGTAATCACGATGAAGTTGATCACCACCAAAATCGAGAACACGATTAAACCCACGGCAAAGTTGCCGCCAATCAGAAAGTGGCCAAACGCCTCAATCACCGCGCCCGCCGCGCCCGGGCCGGTGTGGCCTTCGAGCAAAACCACCCGGGTAGAGGCGACGTTGAGCGACAAGCGCATCAGCGTGGTCAGCAGCAGCACCGAGGGGAAGGCGGCAAAGTCCAGCGGCTTGAGCATGTAGGCCGCCACCATCATCACCATCAGCGCCACAGCGATGTTGAGGGTGAAGAACACGTCCAGCATCCATGTGGGGATTGGCAGCACCATCAGCGCCAAAATCGCGACGACCAACAGCGGTGCAGCCATGCCCTGAGCAGCGGTGGCATTTTTGCCAGCCCACTGCTTGGCAGAGTTCAGAGTGATATTCATGGCTGCAAACCTCGTTGGGTGGTGCGATTCAAGGGGTCAAGCTCTGGCGGTACGTGCGGCTCGGGCTGCTCATCGGGCATACGGCTCTCGCCACGTAGCGCAGCTTTTAGTCGGTACACATAAGCCAAAACCTGCGCCACGGCGGTGTACAGCGCGGCAGGAATGGGTTGGTCTAGCTCGGCATGGGCATACAGCGCACGGGCCAGCACGGGCGACTCCAGCACTGGTACGGCGTGCTGTTTGGCCAAGTCGCGAATTCGCATCGCAATCAGGTCTGTGCCCTTAGAAATCACTTGAGGGGCACTCATCGTCGCTTCGTCATAGCGCAGTGCCACAGCGTAGTGGGTCGGATTCATCACGACGAAATCGGCTTTTGGTACTGCGGTCACGCTGGCACTATCGGCCATTTGGCGTTGACGTTGGCGTTGGCGACCTTTGGTTTCGGGGCTGCCCTCGGCCTCTTTGTGTTCTTGTTTGACTTCTTGGTGCGACATCTTCAAACGCGCTTTGAAGAAGTACGTTTGTAGCGGCACGTCCACCAGTGCTACCAAAAATACGACTAGCAGTAGTAATGCCATGCCCGAGGTCAGCCAATGCATTGCTTGGCTAATCGCCAGCGGAGATGGCTGCAGCACCAGCATTGCCACCTGTTCAATGCTGCCGTTCATGTAATTCCAAGCCACAGCGGTGAGGACTGAGGTCAGCAGCACCATCTTGGCCACGTTGGTCAGTTGCTGCTTAGACAGCAGGTTGGCGGCACCAGAAATCGGGTTGAGGCGCTTAAATTGTGGCGTGATCGGCTTAGCGCTGAAAACCCAGCCGCCAGCGCCGATGGCGCTGATCAGTGCTGCAGATGCCGTCGCTAAAGCAAATATGGCGCTGGCGATCAAGCCGACAGACAGCATGTCTTGCAGACGGCTGAGCATGGAGGCGGTGGTATGCACTGCTGTGGCATCAAACCTGAGTGCTTGGCCTATTGCCAGTTCTAAGTGCGCGAAAAGATCAGGCGCGAGTGCAAACATGCAGGCCGCGCCGGTACCCAGAATCGCCAGATGCGAGAGGTCGCGTGAGCGCGCAGCTTGCCCGTCGGTACGGGCTTTCTGCAGTTTTCTTTCGCTGGCGGGAAGGTCTTTGTCTTGGCTCGATTCCATGGTGGCATGACGTATTGAGTCATGCCATTGTCGTGACCGGGTTTGGAATCTAAAGCCCGATAAGAGCGGTGGTTGCGCCCTTATTTACGCCTCAATGCGCGCTAAATGGAGCGTTAAAACCCCAAGCTGGCCAGCAAATCGTCCACTTGTGATTGGTCGGTGACCACATCGGTGGCAGTTTCTGGGTTGACC
Source organism: Giesbergeria sp. (assembly GCA_041798325.1). GTDB lineage: Bacteria > Pseudomonadota > Gammaproteobacteria > Burkholderiales > Burkholderiaceae_C > Simplicispira. The sequence goes on along the minus strand of JBHCAP010000014.1, from coordinate 3,948 downwards.
ACTGGGCCGCTCAAATGCTCGTGGGGCTTTTCTATCGCTGGTGGCACCACATTGGCCGGCGCGGTCTGAATCAGCAACTGCACCAATTGCTTTTCAATCGTCGCGGCCAGTGTGACGACGCGAGCAATTACTTGGCCAGTCAGGTCGTGAAAGTCTTGCGCCATCATGATTTCCGTCAGGTGCTCGTCGGCTGCTTTGGTGATACCAGCCACATCGGTGAGGTAATTCATGATTTCGCCCGAGGCCACGGCGCGCACCGGATCTTGCACCAGCGCGTTGGTGACGCGCTTGGTTTCCGCCGCCAGATGGTCGTGTTGCTCTTTGGCCAAGTCCACGCGCCCCAATACCTTTTCTGCCGCTTCACCGGTCAGGCGGGCGATGTAGGTCAGCCGACTTTGCGCATCGGGCAGCTCGTCCATGGTGCCGCGCAACTGGTCGGCATAGCCCAATTCGTTCAGTGAATCGTGCAACTGGCGTGTCAGCAGCCCGATTTTTTGGTGAATCGCAATCGCGTCAGCGGACGTTGCAGGTGGCGTGGGGCTGGTGTCCATGGCAATTTACAACCCCATTTTTTTAATGATGAAGGTGACTTTGTCTTCCAGCGTCGCCTTGGTGAACGGCTTGACGATATAACCAGCTGCCCCGCCTTGCGCAGCAGCCACGATGTCTTCTTTGCGCGCTTCGGCGGTCACCATCAGAACCGGCAGGTGCTTGAGCTTGTCATCGGCTTTGATGGCATTAAGCAACTGAAATCCGTTCATATTGGGCATGTTGATGTCGGTCACGACGAAGTCAAACTTGCTGCTTTGCAGTTTGTGCAACGCAACAAGGCCGTCTTCCGCTTCATCGGCATCAGCAAACCCGCTCTCTTTCAGCAGGTTGCGCACGATGCGGCGCATGGTGGAGAAGTCGTCAACGATCAAGAAGCGAAGGTCTGAGGCCACGTGAGACCCTTTCGGTCGAAAATTACAGTAAATAGAGTCATGGGGTGCGGTGCTTGCAACTGCTGCTTACTGCTGCTTATGGCACCGTCACAGCGGGTGGATTGTCTGTCTTTTCAGATGGCAATTGTGCCGTGGGGATGCTGGGAAGCCCCCTTCCCAGCAACCTTTCTTCCGCTTCGCGCGTCAAAATGGTGATGGTAATGCGCCGATTGGCCGGCGCGCGCGGATTATCCGGCTCCAGCAAGTCGCTCGCGGCCAGGCCGACCACGCGGCTGAGTTTGGCATCTGGCATGCCCGCTGCCACCAATTCGCGGCGCGAAGCGTTGGCTCGGTCGGCCGACAACTCCCAATTGCTATAGCCCCGGTCGCCATTGCCATACAGCGCCGCATCGGTGTGACCGGCCAGACTGATGCGGTTTTCGACCTCGCCCAGCGCTGCGCCAATATCGCGCAAGATGTCGCGCATATACGGCTTTACCAGCGCACTGCCACTGTCAAACATCGGCCGGTTTTGGTCATCAACGATTTGAATTTGCAAACCGTCTGGTGTTAAGTCGATGCGAATTTGGGAGCGAAATTCGTTCAGGCGCGGCGTGTTGGTGATGATGGCGTCAATTTTGGACTGCAGCGCTTTGATGCGGATTTCGTCTTGCTTGGCTGCTGCTGCTTTGACTTGCTCGGCTGCGGCTTTACGTTGTTTATCTCGCTCTGATTCGGAGCGTCGCACTTGGCCGTGTACCTTTGTTAAATCGTTGCCGCCTCCGGGAATCACGCTGGAGCTGTTGCCGCTACCCTCGCCGCCGGCCATGGCGACTTTGAGGGGCGAGTTGAAATAGTCGGCAATGCCTTGCAGTTCGCCCTGCGCGGTCGAACCCAGCAGCCACATCAGCAAAAAGAACGCCATCATCGCCGTCATGAAGTCGGCGTAAGCGATTTTCCACGCGCCACCATGCGCAGCGTGCGCGTTCTTTTTGACACGCTTGATGATGATGGGTTGGAGTTTTTTTTCGGACATGATGCGGCTGGCACGCCTTTAGATGGCTAGGCGTAGCTTATTTTTTGCCACGCACATGGTCTTCCAACTCAAGGAAGGATGGGCGGTCAGTAGAGAACAGCACTTTGCGGCCAAACTCGATGGCAGTCGCCGGGTTGTAGCCCTGCATGCTGGCCAGCAACGTGGTTTTGATGCACTGCAATTCTTTGGCGGCGTCAGCGGCTTTTTGCTCGACCAAGCCGGCCAGTGGCTCGACAAAAGCATAGGCCAGCAAAATACCCAAAAACGTACCCACCAGCGCCGAGCCAACCATGCCTCCCAGAATTGCAGGTGGTTGGCCAACTGAACCCATGGTGTTGACCACCCCCAGCACTGCCGCCACGATACCGAAAGCTGGCAAGCCACCGGCCATGCGGTTCAGCGCTGCGACCGGTGCGTGGGCTTCTTCATGGTGGGTGTCGATTTCGCTGTCCATCAGCGCTTCAATCTCGTGTGAGTTGAGATTGCCTGAGACCATCATGCGCAAATAGTCGGTCATAAACTCGACCACATGGTGGTCGGTGCCGACGTTGGGGTATTTTTTGAAAATTTCTGACTCGTGTGGCTCTTCCACGTCCGCCTCAATCGCCATCAAGCCTTCTTTGCGCGCTTTTTGCAGGATGTCGTACAGCAGCGTCATTAGCTCCATATAACGCGCTTTGGTGTATTTGGAGGGCTTGATGGCGTTGGGGATGCTGGCCAAGGTGGCCTTGATGACCTTGGGCTGGTTGTTGACGATAAAAGCGCCCACAGCCGCGCCGCCAATGGTGGCCATTTCGAAGGGCAGCGCCTCAAGCACCACGCCAATTTTGCCGCCGTGCAAGATAAACACGCCAAAGACGCAAATCAGGCTGAGGAGGTAACCAAGTATGAGAAACATGGTGGGGATTCTGTCAGAGTCTTTGGGGATAAAAGCGCGGAACTGGGCATCTTATGCGGCTCAGTTTGAAGGGTGCGGTGCCTGCTTCCTAAGATAGTCTGCTCGGCTGTAGCTTTTTCTCATACCAGAGATGGGTGTTTGCTCAATGTACTTTTACTTTTAGATTCATGACCAAAATAGTTCAGTCTGACCCCGTCCCAGAAGATGACCCGCTGGTGGTGGCTATTCAAGAGGCTGTTGATGCATCCAAAAGGCAAGACACGATTACCATGCTCAGAGCGTTCACTACCGCCTTAGCGCTGGATCCCACGCGCGCTAATTTGTGGCAAGACTTAGCATCTACGTATGCGCGGCTTGAAATGTGGTCAGAGTGTGTGAGTTCGCTAGAAATTGCGCGGACTTTAGAGCCAGATAGAGTTGGCCTGCTATACGTCATGGCATTAGCTATGTACTACTTGGGCAATCCGAAGCAAGCTGTGGTGTTGATTGACGACGCTTGTCAGCGCAGTGCCACAGGTATTTTTTGGGCTATGCGCGCTTATATCCACGGCCATACCAATCGCGATCCAGTCCACACCTTGCAGGTGCACCGAGACTGGGGTCGGCGCTTTGCCGACCCGCTCACGCGCAAAGCCAAGCCGTTGCTGGTCGCAGATCGCAATCCGCGCAAGCGTTTAAAAGTGGGCTATGTCACCGCTGACTTTCGCATCCATTCCGTGGCTTTTTTTATGCGTCCGGTGCTGTGCCACCACAATCCTGACGCAGTGGAGGTGCATGTCTACTCAAGTGGAATCCGCGATGCATTCACCGAGACTATCCAGCAGGCCGTGCCGCATTGGCATGACGTTATGGCACTGAGCGATGAGGAGTTATACGAACGCATCCGTGCAGATGGCATTGATGTGTTGGTCGAGCTCTCTGGCCATACTTCCGGCCAGCGTTTATTGACATTTGCAAGGCGCGCAGCGCCAGTGCAGGTGACATGGATTGGCTATGCGCTGCCGCTGGGCATGAAAGCGATGGACTACCGGTTGACGGATTGGAGTGTGGTGCCATCAGGGCATGAAAAGTACTACAGCGAGACAATTTTT
>JBHCAP010000013.1:0-95252 GCA_041798325.1 Giesbergeria sp. | reverse complement strand
CTGCATCTGTTTGCATGAGCGAAACCGCTACATCTCCAGTCCCTAGCGCCCAGCGCACCGCGTGGCTGCTGTTTGCGCCGCCGGCGGCGCTGGTGGCACTGCGTTGGCTGCTGCAATGGCAGCACGACCGGGGCGCGGAAACGCCGCTGTTGCCGCTGACACCGTTTACCCCGCCGACGGAGGTGTTCAGCGTGCTGGCACCGTTTTTGTGGGGCTTGCTGGCGTTATTGCTGGTGGTTTTGGCGGTGCGCTGGGCGGCGCAGCGCTGGGGCTGGCCTCCGGTGCAGCGCGTGGCCTTGGTGCTGTGGCTGGCGCTGTGCATGGCCGGCGCGGTGGCGGTGCTGTCGCGCCACCAAAATTTGCAAGGCACGCAATCGTTGACACCGGTGTCGGCTGAAGTTTTGGGCAGCCGCTTTACGCCGCCCAGCTTGCGCGGCGCTGGCGGCACGGAACTGATCGTGCGCGTCGCCGGTATGGACGTGCCCCAGCAGGTGCTGTTGGACGACCCGCAGGCGGCAGACTGGAAGCCCGGCCAGCGCTTGCTGCTGCACTGGGCGCGCGGTGCCAGCAGTGGCTACTTCGTCACCGGCTGGCTGGCGCTGGAGCCGCCGTCGCCGGCATCTTCATCGGTGCAGGCGGGCGTTTTGTTGCAATAAGTTGAAATAAATTGGCACCAGCGGGAGCACTGCATTGATCAAACTCGTCATCCTTGACCGCGACGGCACCCTCAACGCGCCGGTCGATGAAGAAGACTTCATCGCCACCGCTGAGGATTGGCAGCCACTGCCCGGCGCGCTCGAAGCCGTCGCCCGCCTGAGCCGCGCCGGTTGGCGCGTGGTGTTGGCCACCAACCAGCCGGGGCTGGGGCGCGGGTTGTTTGATGTCGCCACGCTCAACGCCATCCACGCCCGTTTGCACAAGCAACTGGCGGCATTGGGCGGGCGGCTTGACGCGATTTTTTATTGCCCCCACACCGTGGACGATGCTTGCGCCTGCCGCAAGCCCGCGCCCGGTTTGTTAGAGCAAATTTGCGATCGTTACCACCTTGACCCGCGCACGGTGCCGGTTGTCGGAGGTTGTGCGGCGCACCTGCAAGCGGGTGCGGCGCTGGGTGCGCCGCTGCACTTGGTCGGCAACGGCGACTGCACCGCCAGCAATCGCGCCCTGCCCCTGCCCGCTGGCACGCAGCGCCATGCAGATTTGGCCGCAGCGGTGGACTATTTGCTGACGCACGCTGCACCGGCTGCGCCCAAGCCAGCGCGCCCGGTTGCCGGCGCATGACCGCCGTGCCGGCGGCACAAGCGCAGCTGGACGGCTTTGCCGCCTCCGCCGCCCCCGCAGCATTTCGCCACCCGCAGGCCAACCGCGAACTGCGGCTGCAAGGCGCTCTCGTCGCCTACGCCTTGGTGCGCGCGCGCCGGCGCAGCATTGGTTTTGTCGTCAGTGCGGACGGGCTAGCGGTGCGCGCGCCGATGGGCGCCACGTTGTCGTCCATCGAAGCCGCACTGCAAACCAAAGCCGACTGGATCGTGCGCAAGCTGGCGCAAAGCCAAGTGCGCCAGCAGCGCCAAGCGCACGTCCGCATCGACTGGTGCGATGGCGCGGTGCTGCCCTATTTGGGCGCGCCGCTGCAATTGCGCTTGGTGGCGGGTGAGCCGTTGACGGGGACGTTGCAAAGTGACGCCGCACCCGCCGTTTTGCGGATCGGCCTGCCCAGCCACGCCAGCGCCGCCCAACTGCGCGACACCGTGCAGGCGTGGCTGATGCGCCAAGCGCAGGCGCATTTCACGCAGCGACTGAACCACTTTGCACCGCTCTTGGGCGTGCAGTGGCGCAGCCTGCGCCTGTCGAGCGCGCAAACCCGCTGGGGCAGCGCCAAGTCCGACGGCTCGATCCGCCTGAACTGGCGCTTGTTGCACTACCGCCCGGCCATCATTGATTACGTCGTCGCGCACGAGCTGGCGCACCTGCGCGAGATGAACCACAGCGCCGCGTTTTGGCGCACCGTCGCCAGCGTGGTGCCCGAGCACGCCGTGCTGCGGCGCAGTCTGCGCGACGAGCCAGCGCCGCGCTGGAACGATTAAAGCTGTTTATTGCTTAAAAATGATAGCTGCTAGCGCCCGTGTTTATTGGGCTAGAGGCCTAAAAGACCATAAATGGCTTATTTGTAGAACACCGCCACGCGCCCTTTGAGCGTCAGCAGCAGCGGCTGGCCTTTGCGGTCGCGGGTTTTGCCGGCGGGCACTTTGATCCAGCCTTCGCTGATGCAGTACTCCTCGACATCAAAGCGCTCTTTGTCGTTAAACAGGATGCCAATGTCGTGCTCGAACACGGCGCGCACGTGGTGCGGGCTGCGCGGGTTGATGGCCAAACGGTCGGGCAAGGCGGGGGCGTTGGCGGTGTCGGTAGCTGTTGGCGTTGGGGGCGTTGCAGTGTTCATGGAAAGCGATCAGGCAAAGTAAAAAGGGGCTGATTTTCCACCAACCAGCGCGCCCGTCGTGTCACCGGCGACGCTCAACAGCATTGGCCAGTCCATCGGCGCACACTTTAGCGTCGAGGCGTGAGTCGGCACAGAGCTGCCGTTGGGTGCCAATTTTGAGTGTTTTTGGCCTCTAGCCCTTTAGATACGTGCGCTAGTAGCTATCAAATCAGCAGTGCCACTGCGGCTGAAAAGCTCACAAACGCCAGCGCGGTCGAGACCAAAATAATCCGCGCGATGCGCCCGTTGTGCGCGCCAAAGCGCTCGGCCAGCAGCGAGACGTTGCTGGCGCTGGGCAGCGCGGCCAGCAGCACCAACACCGTCAGCGCCAACGGCGACAGCGGCGCGCCCAAGGCGATAGCGCCGTGCCCGGTCAGCCACACCAGCAGCGGGTGCGCCAGTAGCTTGGCCAGCGCAATCGGCACGTAGTCGCGCGCCAGCACTTGCTCGTGCTGGTTCATTTGCGAGCGCGCCAGCACCGCGCCAATCGTGAACAGCGCCACCGGCGAGGCCGCGTCGGCCAGCATCACCACGGTTTTATCGACTGGGGCGGGCAGCGTCCATTGCAGCGCCGAGGCCACGGCACCCAGCGCAATCGCCCACGGCATCGGGTTGCTGGCCATGCCGCGCAGCGCCTTGCGCAGCGCCACCGCCACGCCGTGCGTGCCAGCGCTATCGAGGCGCGAGAGCGCCACACACAGCGAGGTGGTAACGACCATGTCCACGGCAATGGTGACGATGACCGGCCCCGCTGCCGACGCGCCCAGCAGGGCGACGAGCAGCGGCACGCCCATAAAGCCACTGTTGGGAAACGCCGCTACCAGCGCGCCAAAGGCCGCGTCGTTCCAGTTGGTGCGCGGCCCGCGCGTCAGCCAGACGGTGCCGGCCACCATCAGCAGCCCGCACAGCAGATACACGCCAGCGACGGCGGGGTCGAGCAGCTGCCCAATCGGCGTCTGCGCGCCAAAGCGGTACAGCAGGCACGGCAGGGCAAAGAACAGCACAAAAGCGTTCAGCCCCGCAATGGCCGGCAGCGGCAGCAACCGCGCGCGCGTGGCCAGATAGCCGCACAGCACCAGCGCGAAGAACGGAAAAGTGATGGGGAGGACGGCGAGCAGGGGGTGCGATTAGGCTAATAAAGAAAAAAGAGCAAAGGCACGCTGCCTGCGCAGATGCCAGCACTGGTACTGGTACTGGTTAGATTTCGATTTTTTGCTCGACCTCTTGCATCTTGCGCCGAGCTAGGGCGAGATTGCCTTTTTTGTCGAGCACCAAGTACAAAAACAAGCCAGATTGGCTCCGAATCGGGCGAATGATGTGGTACTGGCTGTCCAGTGTGATCAGGATGTCGTCGATGGCATCGCTCAAACCCAGCAAAGCTATGGTTTTGTATTTGGCGCGCACTACTTCGGTGTTGCCCGCAGCGGCCAGCTCCATATCAAGGCCGCCACCTGCGCTGCCCAGCAACATGCCGCTGCTGCTGTCGACAAGTGCCGCGCACAGCGACGCGTCAGCGGTCATGAGTTGGTCGAGAGAGTCGTTCAAATTTGCCATTGTTTAACTTTAAAAATGCAGCCGCTCACACTGCCGACCAAATGAGGACGTGAGCCATATATCGCCCTCAAGAATGGGGTTTGTGCGCGCTAATAAGTTAGGTGGCGGGGGCAGTTTGCATCGCTTGGGCAATTTCGCTGGCAGCCCAGATGGCGCGTCCCAGCAGGGCTTTGTTGTCAAGAATTAGACACAGGATGCAAGGAAATTCCCCCTCAATGGCTTGGAAAATGACGACGCCGGTGTCGGTCTCAAACGTCAGCCGCTTGCAGCCGGTGAACTGCACTTCGCGCCCCACAGCGCGCGCCATTGCCATCAGCGAGCTGGCCATCGCCGCGACGCGCTGGGGTTGCAAGTCGGTGCGCAGGCTGAGCGAGGCGATTTCAAAACCATCCGGCGTGGTCAGCAGCGCCGCTTGCAGGCCGTCCACCGGTTTGGCGATGTGCTCCAGCGCGTGGCGGCCAGCTTGCACCACCGCTTTGGGTAGCGCTGGGGCGGCGCGGGGCGGCATGGATATAGGTGTGGCGGTGGCGGTGGGTGTGGATGTCATGCGGCAACCTCGTTTTGCAAAGACAACATGGAGACCAAAACGCCCAGCGCGCCCAGCATGTCGGCGCGCTGGCGCACGTCGATTTCTAAGAGAGGCAGCACGCCGTGGCCAGCGTTAAAGAGCGCGGCGGCAAAGGCTTCTATCTGTGCAGGCGCGGCGGGACGGGCGCTCAAGAGGATGGCAATCGGGGCGTTTGGCGCAGCTGCCACTTCGCCCAGCAGCTGGAGCGCTTGCGCTAATGCGTCGGGGTCGTTGATGTCCACCATGATGAATACGCCCATCGAGACCGACAAAACCCACTGGCGCACAAAGTCAAAGCGCTCTTGGCCGGGGCAGCCGCACAGTTGCACGCGCTCGCCGTCTTCGAGGTAGATGTCACCAAATTCGGCCCCGACGGTGGTGAATTCTTTGGTATGCGCTTGTTGGTCAAGATTGCGCACATCGGAGCTAGCCATATCGTCGCCGCACAGCGTGCGCACGGCAGTGGTTTTGCCAATGCCCATTGGTCCGACCAAGGCGATGCGTGGCACGTTGGTCAAGGCGTCGTTGGTGTGGGGCGCGTTAGCAGTGTGGTTCATGCGTTTTGTCCGCTAGCGGTGCCAAGCCAGCGTGACAGGCGCTGCACTAAAGAGATGGGGGCAGCTGGACGCGGACGCGGGGGTGTTCGGTGCGCGGCGCTAGAGGCTGTTCTTAAAGACGTAATGAGTACGTTGCGCCGCTGTAATTCGTCCAGCAAAGCGCTGGTGCGCTCTGGCTCAAGACCGCTGTGTTGGCTGATTTGGTGGGCGGAGACAGCGCCTTGCGCCAACAGTGCCAGCGCCCGCAGCGATTGGGGGTTATTGAACGGCACGCCCATCGACACCCAGCTGCCCAAGTGGTAAAGAGAGACACCGGGCAAAGCCGGTGCGGCGCTGGCAACTGGCGCTGCTGCGGGGCGCTGCGCAGCGGGGCGCGCTTGCCAATCGAGCAAAAACACGGCGGCGCGGTCGAGCACATCAATCACATCGGCGACGGTGTAGTCGCCTGACAGCTGCGTCTGCCACGGCGAGGCGCTGCGTGCGCTGCCGTTGTTTTTGCACAAGCACACTACGCAGGGCGGCACATGGCCGAGTGCGTCTGCCCGCACCGAGTCGTCTATCAACACCACATCGGCCTGCGTGTGCGCAGTGCTGAGCCAAGTAAAGACTGATTTGCGCGCTGCTACGGCAAAAATTTTTTCAAACCGCTCGCGTGCTGCGGGCAATAGCAAGTCGGCGGCAATGCCACCTTGAAGATGTCCCATAAGCCTGCTTTTTGTTGGTGGTTGGATGTATCGGGTGCGTCTAAATCTTAGGTCAACTGCCGCGCAGCGTAGTTCGGATTGTGGTGCAGAGCAGCGCGCTGCGTGATTAGCGCACGGCTCTATTGGGTCTGCCTGCGGCTGCATTGCTGGGTAATGCCGCTGTCGCTATCATTGCCCCCTTGCTGGCTGGCGCGTGCTGCGGGCAGCTTCGCGCGCCAAGGTGTCAGCACCCCAAAACACATCACCATGCCCTGCCTTGGCAAAGCCGTTAAACGCGGCGTTTTTTAGATCAAATTGGCCTCTAGCCCAATAAACACGGGCGCTAGCAGCTATTAATTTTGATTTTGAACATTCCCCCAGACTCTCCACACCCATGTCCTCCGGCCTCAACCTCGCGCAGCTGCAAGCTGTGCATTACACCGACGGCGCTTGTCTGGTGCTGGCCGGTGCCGGCTCGGGCAAGACGCGCGTCATCACCCACAAAATTGCCCACCTGATTGAGCGCGGCATGGCGGCCAAAACCATTGCCGCCATCACCTTCACCAACAAAGCTGCCGCCGTTCTTTGAATCGCCCGCAAAGCAATCGGCAATGCGTCGCGCAGTCAGGCTTTTGCCGGTGCCCGGTGGGCCAATCAGCACCAAGTTTTCGCCGGCCAGTACGGTGAGCAGGGCGGCTTTCAGGGTGTGCTCGCGCTCCACCAGTCCGTGGTTGAGTTGTTGCAGCAGGGATTCGATTTTTTGCTTCATGGGTATCTCTCGTACCAAAAAGGGAGGGTTTGTTGCCGATTGTGTATGGGGATTTCAGCAGATACCGCGCTGCTTACAATGACAGCATTGCTGTCAATTTCGGAGGGAATCAATATGGCCACGCTCACCATTCGCAATTTTGATGACGACTTGAAAGCCACCCTGCGGATGCAGGCCGCGCGCCACGGGCAATCGATGGAAGAAGAAGTGCGCAGCATCTTGCGCCAAGCCTTGACACAAGCGCCTGTTACGACTGGCTTGGGCGCGCGTTTGGCAGATCGTTTTGCAGGGGTGGCAGCAGTGGAGGCTGATTTTGTTGTCCCGCTTCGGTCATTACCGCGCGCGCCGTTGGATTGGACTGGTCAAGATGAGGCGAGTGAGTCCGCATGATGCTGCTCGATACCAATGTCGTGTCTGAATTTATGCGGCCAGCGCCGTCGCCCACCGTCGGCGCGTGGCTGGATGCGCAAGATGCGCGCCGGGTTTGGATCTGTGCCGTGACCCGCGCCGAGATTGAGTTGGGCGTCGCCCTGATGCCCGATGGCCAGCGCAAAACCGGCTTGCAACAAGCCGCTCAAGCGATGTTTGCGGGCGAGTTTGTCGGGCGCTGCCTGCCTTTTGACGGAGCTGCTGCTACTTGTTATGCGCGCATCGTGTCGTTGCGCACTAGGATCGGGCGGCCGATTAGCGTTGAGGATGCGCAAATTGCCGCTATTGCCCTAGCACACGGCTTGGTGTTGGCCACCCGCAACGAGCGCGATTTTGAGCAGATAGATGGCTTGGTGGTGGTCAATCCTTGGCAAAACCACTGAAAACTGCATTTTTAGGTCAAATCGGCCTCTGGCCCAATAGATACGGGCGCTAGCAGCTATTGTTTTTGAATTTATTTCGAGATTCCCCACCCATGTCCTCCGGCCTCAACCTCGCACAGCTGCAAGCTGTGCATTACACCGACGGCGCTTGTCTGGTGCTGGCCGGTGCCGGCTCGGGCAAGACGCGCGTCATCACCCACAAAATCGCCCACCTGATCGAGCGCGGCATGGCGGCCAAAACCATTGCCGCCATCACCTTCACCAACAAAGCTGCCGCCGAAATGCGCGAGCGCGCCAAGCAGCTGATTGGCCGCCCGGCCAAGGACGTGCTGATTTGCACCTTCCACTCGCTGGGCGTGCGGCTGATGCGCGAGGACGGCAAGCTGCTGGGGCTGAAACCGCAGTTCAGCATTTTGGATTCGGACGATGTCACCGGCATCATCAAAGACGCCGCCGGCGGCACGGCGGATGCGGCGACGGCGCGCCAGTGGCAGTGGACGATCAGCCTGTGGAAAAACATGGGGCTGAATGCCGAGCAAGCGCTGGCACAGGCGCAGGACGATGAGGAGCGCAGCATCGCCGTCATCATGGCGCGCTATGAGGAGCGTTTGTCGGCTTACCAAAGCGTCGATTTTGATGATTTGATTAGCCTGCCGCTGAAACTTTTGCGCGACTTCCCCGAGGTGCGCGCCAAGTGGCAAGCGCTGCTCGGCCACGTGCTGGTCGATGAATACCAAGACACCAACGCCACGCAATACGACCTTTTAAAGCTGCTGATTGGCGAACGCGGCCATTTCACGGCAGTCGGCGACGATGACCAGAGCATTTACGGCTGGCGCGGCGCGACGTTGGACAACTTGAAAAAGCTGCCGGTGGATTTTCCGCAGCTCCAAGTGGTCAAGCTGGAGCAAAACTACCGCTCCACCAGCGCCATCTTGCGCGCCGCCAATAACGTGATTGCGCCCAACCCGAAGCTGTTTCCCAAAACCTTGTTCAGCGAACTGGGCGAGGGCGAGCCAGTGCGCGTGGTCGATGCCGACAGCGAGGAGCACGAGGCCGAGCGCGCCGTGGCGCGCATCCAAAGCCTGCGCGCCGCAGCGAACCCGCCGCCGGAATGGCGCAGTTTTGCCGTGCTGTACCGCGCCAACCACCAAGCCAAGCCGTTTGAAAAAGCCATGCGCCGCGCCAATATTCCCTACAAAGTTTCGGGCGGGCAGAGCTTTTTTGACCGGGCGGAAATCAAAGACCTGTGCGCGTGGTTTCGGCTGTGGATCAACTCGGACGACGATCCGGCGTTTTTGCGTTCGGTCGGCACGCCCAAGCGCGGCATTGGCCACCAAAGCTTGGCGCAGCTGGGCGCGTTTGCCACGCAGCACCACCTGAGCCTGTTTGCTGCGCTGTTCTCGCCGATGCTGCCGGCGGCGTTGCCCCGGCGCGCGCTCGACAGCCTGCACGAGTTTGGCCGCTACGTGAACGACCTCGAACACCGCGCCCGCCACACCCACGGCGCGGACGGCGCACGCATTTTTCTGCTCGACTGGCTGAAAGAGATCGACTACGAAAAGTACCTCTACGACGGCGAGGACAGCGAGAAAGTCGCCGCCGCGCGCTGGACCAACGTGCTGGAGTTTTGTGACTGGATGGGCCAGCGCGCCGGCGGGCAGATTGACGATGCCAGCGGCGGCGTGGTGACGCGCGAATCCAAAAGCCTGCTGGAAGTGGCGCAAACCATTGCGCTGCTCTCGACGATTTCGGAGCGCGAAAAAGACCAAGACATGGTGACGCTCTCGACCCTGCACGCTTCCAAAGGGCTGGAGTGGCCGCACGTGATGCTGGTCGGCGTGACCGAGGGGATGCTGCCGTTCAAGCTGGACGACGACGGCGGGCGCAACAAAGACGTGGCCGACGACATCGTGCAGCGCCTACAAGAAGAGCGCCGGCTGATGTACGTTGGCATCACCCGCGCCCAGCGCACGCTGGCCGTGAGTTGGACCAAGAAGCGCAAAAAAGGCCGCGAAATGGTGGCGGCGCAGCCCAGCCGCTTCATTGCTGAAATGGCGCTCGATAAAATCACTGCGCGTGAAGATCCACGTGCCAAACTCAAAGCCCTGCGCGCTGAATTTGCCGCCAAAGCGGCGGCCAATGCCAGTCAATCCCCTTCTTCATGAAAACACTGATTACTCTTCTTTTGATAGCTGCTAGCGCAGGTGGAATAAGCGCTAGAGCCGAAAATCATTCAAATTTTGCCTGCCCCAAGTCGGCAGACATGGACTCCCGCCAACTGCAAGGCGTTTGGCACACCGAACTGCCCGGCCACGGCGGCGCGACGGTGCTGCGCCTTGGCCAGCACCCCGAATTGGCCGGCAGTGTGCGCGGCACGCTGGAGCGCGCCGGCCAAACAGCGCAGGTGGTGGGCGATGTCCACGCCGGCGAGTTGACGCTGGAGGAGTCGATGGATGGCAAGCGCATCTCGGCGACGTGGCTGGGCGATGTGGTCGAAGGCCAATGCGGCAAAGAAATTCGCGGCCAGTGGAGCGAAAACGCGGCGGCAGACGATGCGGCTGCAGTCAGCGTGCCGTTTGTGCTGCGCAAACAGGCGGTGTCGCTATGAGCCGCGCTGTTTGGGCCTGCGCTGCGGCCAGTTTGTTGAGTGCGGTGCCGGCTGCGGTATCCGCCCAGAGCGCCCAAAGCGGCCAAAGCGGCCAAAGCGGCCAAAGCGGCAGTTGGCAAGCCTGCGCCGCCTTGGGTGCGGACAGTGCCGCCCGCTTGGCCTGCTTTGACCAGTGGGCCGGCCAGCAAGCTGCGCCGCCCGCACCGGTGGCGGCCAGCACGCCGCCCGCTTCGGCCAGCACGTGGGTGCAAGCCGGCGTAGCGATTCCACCGCCGACCGGGGGTGCGCTGGCAGCGCCGGTGTTTGAAATCATCAGCCCCGAAGGTTGCCGCAACCCGGCGCACAGCGAGTTGTCGCGCTTTTGGGAGCTGGAAAGCGACACCGACTGCGGCACCTTCAGCTTTCGCGGCTACCGGCCAATCACGGTGTCGGTGGCCAAGGGCAGCAGCGTCAACCGCCAACCCAGCTCTATCGCAGAAGGCCACACCGCCACCGATTCGGTGGACTTTCGCACGACGGAAAACCGCATCCAACTCTCGGTGCGTACCAAAATCGCCCAAGGTTTGTTGACCCCTGAAGGCGGCAAGCTCAAAGACTCGCTGTGGTTTGGCTACAGCCAGCAGTCGTATTGGCAGCTGTTCAGCCCTGACATTTCGCGCCCGTTCCGCACCACCGACCACGAGCCAGAGGTGATGTACGTTTACCCGACCGATGCGCAACTGCCCGGCGGCTGGCGCCTGCGCTACAGCGGCGTTGGCTTGGTACACCAGTCCAACGGCCAGAGCCTGCCGCTGTCGCGCAGCTGGAACCGGGTTTATTTGATGGCTGGCATGGAGCTGGATACGCGCTGGCGCGTGCAAGCGCGCGTGTGGCAGCGCATCAACGAAAGCAGCGGCAGCGACGACAACCCCGACATCAGCGACCGCATTGGCCGCGGCGAGCTGTCAGCGTTTTGGAATTACGACCCCGAAAACACCGTCGGCATGACCGTGCGCCACCCGCTGCGCAAAAACAGCCACGGTGGCTCGGCCAAGGTGGAGTGGCTGCAAACGCTGGGCAAAGGTTTTGCCGGCGGCAAAAGCAATTTGCGCCTGCACACCCAGCTGTTCAGCGGCTACGGCGACAGCATGATTGACTACAACCGCCGCCGCACGGTGCTCAGCGTCGGGCTGAGTTTGGTCGATTTTTAAACCGATAAGCGCCGACTTCATGGCGCACTTCGCGCGCTTGCCACTTTGCCCGTTGGCCGACAATGGCGGCAAGAGGACTTTTCATGGACTTGCAATACCAGCTCAAAGCTGGCAGCTACTACCTGTACGACATGCGCGATGCCCCCAGCGCAGTCACCGGTGAGCGCCGCTTTAAGCTCAAAACAGATTTGGTGGCGATTGCCTTTGACGCGCACACCGGCCAAGTACACCAGCACGGCAGCCCCAAGCGCATCCAGTCGTGGGCGACGATGACGCGCCGACGTTTGCGCGCCGCCGGCGCACAAGCCGAGGCCAACGACATCGTCGTTGTCTCCGGCCCGCTGCCGGTTGAAGAAATCAACAAATGCCTGTGGATTAGCGGCTACGTGCGCCGGATGTTCCAGCGCTTGGCGACGCTGCCGCACGGCAAGCTGCAGCCAACGCGCAGCGGCTCGGCTTACAAGCGCGCGGCCTGAGTTCAAGCGCCGCGAAAACTCTCCAGCACATCGGCGGCGCTGTCGCTATCGGTCACTTCTTCTTCGCCGGGCAACTCGGGCGCGTGGCGCACGATGGTCACTGGCACCAAGCTGTCATGCGCCACCGCTTGCGAGACCGAGCCCAGCAACGCACTGCTGATTGCGCCCTGCCCGCGCGCACCCAAAATCGCCAAATTGCAGCCAAGGCTCTCAATCATGTCCACCAGCGTGTGTGCTGGGTCGCCCACGCCGACGGCCACTTCATAAGGCACGCTGGCTTCATCGAGCAGCGCGCGCGCCGGTGCCATCAAAAATTCGCCTGCTGCCTCGCTGGCCTGCGCAATCAGCTGCGGGTCGCGCGACACCACCAGCTCGTACAGCGAGGCGGGTTGTTGCACGTTGGCCAGCACCATGCTGGCGTTCAAACCGTTGCGTACCAGCTCAATGGCATGGTGTACAGCGTCCAGAGCAAGGGCAGAACCATCAACGGCAATCAGAATTTTCAGCATGGCAGATCCTTTTTTTGAGAGGTAAGGGCCAGTGTAGCGGCGCTGCGGGCGTGCGGCCATCTGTGACAATCGCCGGCTATGTTGCAGTTTGACCTCCTCACCACCGACCCCACTAGCCACGCCCGCCGTGGCCAGCTCACCCTCAACCACGGCGCGGTGCAAACCCCCATCTTTATGCCCGTGGGCACCTATGGCACCGTCAAAGGCGTGATGCCGCAAAGCCTGCACGATATGGGCGCGCAAATCATTTTGGGCAACACCTTCCACCTGTGGATGCGCCCCGGTCGCGATGTGATGCAAAGCTTTGGCGGCCTGCACGCCTTTGAGCAGTGGCACAAACCCATCCTGACCGACTCGGGCGGCTTCCAAGTCTGGAGCCTCGGGGCGATGCGCAAAATCACCGAAGAAGGCGTGACTTTTGCCAGCCCCGTCAACGGCGACAAGCTGTTCATGTCGCCCGAAGTGAGTATGCAAATCCAGACCACGCTCAACAGCGACATCGCCATGCAGCTGGACGAGTGCACGCCCTATGAAACCAAAGGCCACCTGACCACCGAAGCCGAAGCGCGTAAATCGATGGAAATGAGCCGGCGCTGGGCGCAGCGCAGCAAAGACGAATTTGCGCGGTTAGAGAACCCCAACGCGCTGTTTGGCATCGTCCAAGGCGGGATGTTCAAGCACCTGCGCCAAGAATCGCTCGAAGCACTGGTGGAGATGGATTTCCCCGGCTACGCCGTCGGCGGTGTCAGCGTGGGTGAGCCCAAGGACGAAATGCTGGACATCATGGCGCACACGCCGCACCAGCTGCCAGCGAACAAACCGCGCTATTTGATGGGCGTGGGCACGCCCGAAGACTTGGTGCAAGGCGTGGCCGATGGCGTTGATATGTTCGATTGCGTCATGCCGACGCGCAACGCCCGCAACGGCACGCTGTTCACGCGCTACGGCGACCTGAAAATCCGCAACGCCCGCCACAAGACCGACCACCAGCCGCTCGACACCACCTGCACCTGCCACGCCTGCGCTGGCAAAGACGGCGTGTCGTGGGACGACGGCGGCCGCGGCGGTTTCAGCCGCGCCTATCTGCACCACCTCGACCGCTGCGGCGAAATGCTCGGCCCGATGCTGACCACCATCCACAACCTGCACTACTACTTGAATCTAATGAGCGAAGTGCGCGCCGCGCTGGACGTGGGGCAGTTTGCGCAGTTTCGGGCGCAGTTCAAAGCGAATCGGGCGCGTGGGGTGTGAGTTGGTGCAATAACCAGCGCAATCACCATGAACAGCAAGCAAGTGATAAAAAAGCTGGAAACGGCGGGCTGGTATTTGGCGCGGGTCAAGGGCTCGCACCACCAATTCAAGCACCCGGACAAGCCCGGCTTGGTCACCGTCAAACACCCGGATGGTGATATTGCGCAAGGCACGCTGCACAGCATTGAGCGCCAAGCCGGATGGCGTTAAACGATGAAGGAGGACGCGCAATGAAATTTATTGTGGTGCTACACACCGACGACGGCCAGCAATACGGCGTCACTGTGCCCGACTTGCCGGGGTGCTTTTCTGCTGGCAAGGGCTTGGACGAAGCGCTGGAAAGCGTGCGCGAGGCGATTGATTTTCACGTCGAGACGCTGATGGAAGATGGGGCAGATATTCCCTCCACCAGCAGCTTGACCGCGCACCAAGCCAACCCGGATTACGCCGGCGGCGTTTGGGCGGTGGTTGATGTGCCGGTCGAAAAATACCTTGGCCCCACCGACAAAATCAACATCACCGTGCCGCGTATGGTGCTGCGGCGCATTGACGAATACGCCAAACGCCACGGCCAAAGCCGCAGCGGTTTTATGGTCGAGGCTGCTAAAGCGGCGATGCACGCGTGAGTGTTTGCGCTGGCAATAGCCTCAAGCTATCAAATTTGATAGCTACTAGCGCCCGTGTTTAAAGGGCTAGAGGCCGATTTGACATAAAAATGGCGTTTTGACCCCTCCAGACGACCGCAGAGCCTGAACATGCAAGACCTTTTCCCCAGCCCGTGGCTGCTCAACACCCTGCTGGACGAGGGCTTTGTGGCGCAGCAGCGCCACGCACTGGGCCAGGCGCACGAGCCATATGGCTTGGCGGCGTGGTTGGCGCAGCACTTTGCGCCCGCCAGCCTGTCCCGGCGCAGCGAGGCGCAGTTGGAAGACACTTTTATCGGCCCGCTGCTGACGCAACTGGGCTGGTGCAAGGTGGCGCAAGAAACGCTGACGGTGCAGGGCAAATTGGCCAAACCCGACTGGTGTTTGCTGCTCGAACCCGCCCAAGGCGACGCGCTGGTGGCCAGCAAAGACCACCAGCTCATCACCGCCATTTGCGAATCCAAAGCGTGGGACAAAACGCTGGACACCGGCAAGGCTGACCCCAAAGACAACCCGCACCACCAGCTGCAGGGCTACCTGAGCACCTTGCGCGTGCGCTTTGGTTTTTTGACCAATGGCCGTCTTTGGCGGATGTATGACACCGACAAAATCACCGCCAAAAAGACCTATCTGCAGTTTGATTTAGAAGCCATTTGCGCGCTGCCCGCCGGCACGGAAAAGACCGAGGCGCTGGCGCTGTTTGCCTTCTTCTTTGGCCGCAGCACCTATCTGCCGCCTGCCGTGGCCGGGCAGGTCAGCGCCATCGAGCAAACCATTGCCGCGTCCGCCGACTTCACGCTGGCGGTGGAAGAAAACCTCAAAGCCGTCATTTATGGCTATGCCGGCGAGGATTCGCTGTTTGAAACCATGGGCCGCGCCATCCACCGCGCCAGCCCCCAAGCCAGCATGGACGCGGTGTATGAAAACAGCGTGGTGCTGCTGTTTCGGTTGCTGTTTGTGGTTTATTTTGAGGACAAGAACCGCGAGCTGCTGGCACGCCATCCGTTTTACAACCGCTTCAGCCTTGGCCATATTTTTGACAGTCTGCCCGACCAAACGGGTGCGCTCAGTAGCCTGCACGACGGCGTGTATGCGCTCAAGCACCTGTTTGAAATGCTGGACGAGGGGGCGCAGGACATCGACATTCCGCTGTTCAACGGCGGCCTGTTTGACCCCCAGCGCGCGCCGCTGTTGCTGGTGCCGAAAATTTTTGACAACGCCACGCTGCGCCAAATTTTAGAAAAGCTGCTCTACAAAACCCACCGGGGCACGACGCTGTTTGACACCCGGCGCGACTTCAAAAACATGAGCGTCACCCACTTGGGGCGCATTTATGAAGGGCTGCTGGAGTTCCGCTTCGAGAAAGCCACCGAGACGGCGGTGTACCTCGAATACGAAACCACCGCCACGCGCGGTAAAGCCGTCGAAGCCTATTTCGACGCCTACGACAGCGCCGTGCTGCGCAAAGAAAAAGGCTTTAAAGCCCTGCGCGAAATCCACGTCAAAAAAGGCGACGTCGCCCTGAAAAGCGCCAGCAACTCGCGCAAAACCTCGGCCAGTTACTACACGCCGGCTTCGTTGTCGCAGCCGCTGGTGCAAGCCGCCATCGACCAAGCGCTGTCCGGCGCGGGAGTGGAGGCCGGGGCGCAGGGCAAAGCGTTGATGGATTTGAAGATTTTGGACAACGCCTGCGGCAGTGGCCACTTTTTGGTCGAAGCGCTGGGCGCGCTGACCGACCGGGCGCTGGCGCAGCTTGACACCGACGCGGCGTTGCAGCAGTTGGTCGCCCAAGAGCGCGCCAAGATCGCCCAGCAGTTGCAGTTTTTAAACCTTGATTACGTCCCGGAAGACGCGCAAATTTTGAAGCGTGCGCTGCTCAAGCGCTGCATTTTCGGCGTGGACTTGAACCCGTTTGCCGTCGAGCTGGCGCGCCTGTCGCTGTGGATGGACAGCTTTATCTTTGGCACGCCGCTGTCGTTCATCGAACACCACGTGCAGCACGGCAACGCGCTGATGGGTGCCAGCGTGCAAGAGTTCATTGACTACAACGCCACCGAAGTGCAGCAAAACGACTTGTTTGTCGATGACCTGAGCGCGCGTTTTGATGAGCTGCGCGGCGTAATGGATGAGATGGCCAACATGCGCGACACCACGGCGGCCGAGGTGGAGCAGTCCAAACGGCTGTGGAAAAACTCGATTGCGCCCAAGCTGCAACTGCTGTCGCGCGCGCTCAGTTTCATCTGCACGCGCCGCGCCCTGCTGGCCGAGGGCGACAAGGCCGGCTGCGAGGCGCTGGACAAAACGCCCGACCTGCTGGCGCAGTTGTTTGACGACAACAAGCGCCAGACCGCCGCGCTGAAACTGGTGGAAAGCTACGCCCAGCGCTTTCACTTCTTCCACTACGAAGTGGCGTTCCCGGAAGCCTTTGCCGGCGACAAAAAGGGCTTTGACGCCATCGTCGGCAACCCGCCGTGGGACAAGGTCAAGCTGTTTGATACCGACTTTTTTCCGCAGTACCACAGCAACTACCGCACGCTGAAGAACAGCGAAAAATCCGCCGTGCAAAAACGCCTGCTGGAGAGCGCGCACATTGCGCAGGCCTACGAAGCAAGCAAGCGCAGCACGGAAGTGGCCAACGAGTACTACAAGGACAAAAACGTCTTTCCGCTCAACAAGGGCGCGGGCGACGCCAACCTGTTTCGGTTGTTTGTCGAACGCAATCTGGGGCTGCTCAACGCCGGTGGCAGTTTGAACTACGTGCTGCCCAGCGCGCTGATGTTTGAGGAAGGCTCCACGCTGCTGCGCCGCCACATCTTCACGCAGGCGCAGTTGCGGTTTTTCTACAGCTTTGAGAACCGCGAAGGCATCTTTCCCGAAGTCCACCGCAGCTACAAATTTGCGCTGATGCAGGTGGTCAACACGCCGCCCGAGGCCGATGCGCCGCCCATCGACACCGCGTTTTACGTGCTCGATGCGGCTGATTTGCAGCGGCCAGAAATCCATGTCCCTTACCCGCTGGACACCATCAAAGCGCTGTCGCCCGAGCATTGGTCGCTGATGGAGCTGCGCCACGGTGCCGACCTGCCGATTCTGCAAAAGTGCTACAGCGCCTTTGCTGCGCTGTCGCCCAGCTGGCTGGATTTCCGCCGCGAATTGCACATGACCGATGACAAGGATTTGTTCATCGAAAAAAACGCGCCCGGACTGCTGCCGCTGTTTGAGGGCAAGATGATTTGGCAGTACAGCCACGTGTTTGACCAGCCGCAGTATTGGCTGGAGCCGCAAGCGTTTGATGACCGCCTGCACAGCAAAGAGCTGTACCGCATGGCGCAAGATTTGAAAACGACCAAAACCGAAGTGGCCAAGCACGCAGCGGCGGTGCGCTACGACCGGGAGTTTGTCCGCTTGGGCTTTCGCGATATCGCCAGCGATACCAATGAGCGCACTTTGATTTTTGGCCTGCTGCCCAAGAACGTTGGTGTGGGCAACACCATCAATATCAGCATTCCCAAAGCCTATGTTCGCAACGCTGAAGGCGGCGTCACCGTGCAAGCCACATCACCGCTGCGCCTGCTGTTGGCAATGGCGTGGTTTAACAGCTTGCCGGTGGATTGGTTGGCGCGTTTCATGATTCAGATTCACGCCAACAAAACCTACCTCTACCGCCTGCCCGTGCCCCAGCCTACCGACGCAGAAATCCACGCCAACCCCGACTACACCCAGCTGGCCAAAAACGCCCTGCTGCTGAGTCTGGCCGCCTCGTGGGACGACTTTGCCGAACTGGCACCGCTGCTGAACGTGCAACGCAGCGACGTGCCCGCCACCGCCAAAGCGCGCGACCAACTGCGCGCCGAGAACGACCGCATCGTCGCCCGCCTGTACGGCATCACGGGTGCCGAATTGGCCCACCTGCTGCGCAGCTTCAAAGGCTTGGCGGCCAAGCGGCCTGAATATGTGGCGCTACTACAGTGATTTGAAAAATCAAAATTGATAGCTGTTAGCGCACACGCCATAAGCCTTAGAGCCGTTTTTGACCTAATTTTTGACCTGCTTGCGGCCTGAGCGGCCCAAGCGCGCAGAGCGGACGGCTTTTTGTCTGACATGGGTGTCAGTTATCTTCGACATGGCACGAATCTGAAACTTCTTGTAATCAGCTGGCTGAAAAATGCAATAAAAAACACCCAGTGCTTCTTTGATACCCTTTAGTGCCGACCGCAGAAATGCCTCAATTTGCAACAACTCTTGGAGAATAAATGAACTGGTTTACACAAATGAAGGTGGGTTCCAAGCTGATTTTCGGCTTTTTGAGCGTCTCGCTGATTGGTGCCGTCATTGGCGTGCTGGGCATTCTGAAAACAAGCGAGCTGAGCGATTTGGGCACCTTGATGTACGAGCGCGAGATGGTGGGTGCGCAGCTGATTGCAGAGGCTAATTTGGATTTGATAGAGGCGACGCGCTCGGTGCGCAGCGCCATGCTGGTGGGCACGGAGCAAGAGCGCAGCCGCCACTTGCAAGATATGCAAAAGCGCTTAGATGAGTCCAAGGCTGCGCTGACCTCGGCGGAATCGACTTTCTTTACGCCCGCTGGCAAAGCCCAGCTCAATGCCACGATAAGCGCGCTGGCTGCCTATGAAGTCATTGCCAAAGAGATGGCTGCCAAACTGCGCGACGACCCGTTGCCCGAGGTGATGGGCAGTGCTGTGCAGCATTTGCTGGTCGTTGGTACGCCTACGGCCAACAAACTCAGCGACTTGATGACGCAGCTGGTGCAGCGCAAAAGCACCAACGCCAAGGACTTGAGCGACGAAACCGACGCGATCTACGCCAATATCCGCACCTTGTTGATTGCGCTGACGCTGGGGGGCTTGTTGGCGGGTGTCACCATCGGTGTGCTGATTACGCGCGGCTTGACGCGCCAGCTGGGCGGCGAGCCGTCGGACGTGGCGGCTACGGCCAACGCGATTGCTTTGGGCGACCTGAGCACCACCATTGATGACTCCCAAGCCGAGTCGACCAGCGTAGTCCACGCCATGCACGAAATGCAGGCCTCGCTGCGCCACATTGTCAGCACCGTGCGCGCCAGCAGCGACAGCATTGCCACCGGCTCGCAGCAAATTTCTACGGGCAACAGCGACCTGTCGCAGCGCACCGAAACGCAGGCCAGCAACTTGGAAGAAACAGCGGCGTCAATGGAAGAAATTTCCAGCACCGTGCAAACCAGCGCCGACACCGCGCGCCAAGCCACCGAGTTGGCTATTAACGCCAGCCAAGTTGCGACCCAAGGCGGTCAAGTGATGGAGCAGGTCGTGGTGACGATGCAGGAGATCAACACCGCCTCGCGCAAGATCTCCGACATCATTGGCGTGATCGACAGCATCGCGTTTCAGACCAATATTTTGGCGCTCAACGCCGCTGTGGAAGCCGCGCGCGCCGGCGAACAAGGCCGTGGTTTTGCCGTCGTTGCCAGCGAGGTGCGCAGCTTGGCCGGGCGCAGCGCCGAGGCCGCCAAAGAGATCAAACTGCTGATCAACGACAGCGTGGACAAAGTGGATGCGGGCAGCAAGCTGGTTGATACCGCCGGCATCAACATGCAGCAAATCGTGCAAGAGGTGCAGCGCGTGACCAGCATGATCCGCGAGATCAGCGTCTCCACTGCCGAGCAGACGGTGGGGATGGGGCAAGTGAGCGAAGCGGTCGCCCAACTCGACCAAGTGACGCAGCAAAACGCCGCGCTGGTAGAGGAATCGGCTGCCGCCGCCGCCAGCCTGAGCCAGCAAGCGCAGCAACTGGTGCAGGCCGTGGCCGTGTTCCAGCTGGGCCAGTACGAGGCGCAAGCTGCGCGCAGCGCGCCCGCCCGTGTGGCTGCGCGCTCGCCAGCGCCTGCGCCCAAACCTGTCGCCAAGCCCGTCGCCAAGCCCGCGCTGGGCACCAGCGCCCGCCCGGCCGCACCGCGCGCCCATGCGCCGGCACCCGCGCCGCGCATTGCGGCTGCGTCCAGCAGCAGCAACAGCAACAGCAATAACGACGATTGGGAGAGCTTTTAAAAAAAGCCTCTAAACCTGCTGACCCGCAGCGCCCGGTGCGCCACAGGCGTGGCAAAACCGGGCAAACGCGCTCTTGCGGGTTTGGCAGCTGCCGCAGTGGTCAAACAGGCCGATGCCGCAGTGCGGGCAAAAGTCGGTCACGCCGTCTTTTAAATCGACTGGGCGCTCGCAGCCGGGGCAAACGCTTTTGGCCAGACGCGCCAGCGCCACGTCGTAGCTCAGTTCTTTGCGCCGCTCTTGGTCGGGCAAAGCCTCGGCCAGCTTTTGCTGCTCCAAATAGCGGTTGAGCGCCAAAATCGCATAGCGCCCGACCAGCGCGGTGATACCAATGCCAACCACGTAGCGCACATAACCGCCGTAGCTGGGCAGGTAGGGCACCAGCTCGACAAAAAACGCAAACAGCGCAAAAAAGACAAAGCCCCAGACAAACGGCCAGTAAGTGCTTTGGCGCTTTTTGACGAACAGCCAGCCAGCGATGGCCAGCAGCGGCAGCGTCAGCGCGAGGCGGTACAAAAACACGCGCAGTTCGACGCGGCGCAGCTCGGCCTGCATCAGCGTGCGGGCGGCGCTCTCTAACTGGTCGATGTGCTTTTGCGTCTGCGCGGCGGCTTGGCGTGCGTCCAGCGCGGCTTGTTGCTGCGCTTGCACGGCGCGGCGCTGGGCTTGCTCGGCCGCTTGCAGCGCGTCCAGCACGCGGGTGCGCGCCAGCACGTCGGGGTCGTGCTCGGCGCGCTGGGTGACGCTGCGCGCGGCCAGCCAGTTGTTAAAGCTTTCGCGCTGCGATTGGATTTCGCCGCGCGCTTTGTCGCGCTGCAGCTGGGCTTGCTCTAGCGCGGTCTGTGCGGCTTCGGCGGCGCTGCGCTCGGTTTGCAATTGCGCGCGCAACAGCTGAGCTTGCGGGCGGTCGAGAAAATCATCCAGCTCCAGTTGCGCTTCGACTTGCGGCAAGTCGCCAACGATGGTGCCGCCCAGCCCAATCAAAAAGCTGGCAAACACCAGCGCTACCAGCCACAGGCCGCGGCGAAACCATTTTTCGGACAATCGCAAAGATTTGCTCATAGCGCTCTTGCCTTTCTTTTATTTACTACTGATTTAATAGCTGCTAGCGCCCGTGTTTAAAGGGCTAGAGGCCATTTTGATGCTAAAAATAAGCCACCCAAGCGTTGGGCTACAGTCTTTTAACGTTTTTTTATGGGAGAAATCTATGTTCTTGCAACGCCTCACCGCCCCCGTGTTCCTTGCCGCTGCTGTGCTCAGTGGTGCCGCCCATGCGCAAACGCCCGTCGCCGCTGCTGACAGCGCCGCCGTCAGCAGCCCCGTCAGCGTGAGCGTTGAAGGCGCTTGGGCGCGCGCCAGTGTGAAGGGTCAAACGGCCACCGGCGCTTTTATGCGCCTGACCGCGCCTGAGGCGATGCGCTTGGTGCGCGCCCAGTCGCCCGCCGCCGGCATCACCGAAGTCCACGAAATGAAGATGGACGGCGACATCATGAAAATGCGCGCCGTGCCTGCGCTGGAGCTGCCCGCTGGCAAAGCCGTCGAGCTAAAACCCGGCGGCTACCACGTCATGCTGATGGACTTGAAAGCGCCGCTGGCCAAAGGCACCAGCGTGCCAGTGACGCTGTTTTTTCAAGACGCGCAAGGCGTTGAAAGCCAACAACAGTTGCAATTGCCCGTAGCCGTCAAAGCGCCGGGCGCTACAGCTGGGCATACGATGTCTGTGCCGCCGATGCAGCACCACCCGCATTGAGTTCGTCTCACAGGCGCTTGCGCTTGCGTTGGCGTTAAGCTGTAGAAGTGTTTTTTTACCTCCCGCTAGGAGTATCCAATGAGCGACAACACCCCCTTCAATTTCGGTAAATTTGTGCCCGGTTTTGACTTTTTGCAGAGCTTGACCAAAGGCGCGGCCAACAACTCGGCGCAGATGCCCAGTTTGTCGAGCTGGATTGCGCCAACGATGAGCGTTGAAGAGGTGGACAAGCGCATTCAGGAGTTGAAGTCGGTGCAGTTTTGGTTGGAGCAAAACTCGCGCGCCCTCACGGCGACGATTCAGGCGCTGGAGGTGCAAAAAATGACGCTGTCCACGCTCGAAGGCATGAACGTCAGCATGAGCGACGTCGCCAACGTGTTCAAGATGAACACGCCAGATGCGGTGTTGGGCAATATGCAAAAAATGAGCGAGTCGTTTGTCGGCGCGGCGCAGTCGATGACGGCTGCCGCTCGCGTGCCTGATGTGCCGACGCCGCCGCCCGCTGCGCCCCCCGCAGCCACGGCCACGCCCAGCAGCGACGCCAAAGCGCCAACCAGCGCGGTCGATCCAATGCAGTGGTGGGGCGCGCTGACCCAGCAGTTTCAACAAATTGCCGGCACGGTGCTGGCCGATGTGGCCAAGCAAAACGCGTTTGAAGCAGCGCAGGGCGCAGCCACCGATATGGCCAAGGGAGCGCTAAAGACGGCCACCGACATCGCTGCCCAAGGCGTGCAAAACGTGCAAAAAGTGACGCGCGCCGCCACCAGTTTGGCCGCTGCCGCTGCCGCTGCCCCCAAGCCAGCCTCAGCGGGCGCCCCTGCTGCCGTGAAGAAAACCACGGCGGCTAAAAGCACCACGGCGGCTAAAGACAGTACAGCGCGTGCTGGTGCCGCAGCTAAAAAAGCTGCTGCGCCTAAGGCCACATCCGCCGGTACTGGTACTGCACGCCGCCCCAGCACCAAAGCGGCGCGTTAAGTCGCCTAGCGAGGCTGGCCTTGGCTGATACATCGCGCACCAGCGGGCTAAGGCTGTTTCCGTGTGGCCATGCCAGCAGCCCCGATTGGCGTGTGGCCGCTGATGCGGCGCTCGCGATGGTGCAGGCGCAAATGCGCGACCCGCGCTATGCCAGCGCGCCCACGCTGGGGCTGCTCTACATCACCGACCACTACGCCCATGACGCGGCCAAGGCGCAAGCGGTGCTAGAGCACCTGAGCGCCGCCCTGCCCAGCGTGACCGACTGGAGCGGCACGGTGGGCATTGGCGTCTGCGCTGGTGCGGTCGAATACTTTGACCAGCCGGCGCTGGCGCTACTGTTGTTGGACGTGCCGGCTGACCAATACCGCGTGTTCTCGGGCGTGGCACCGCTGGCGCGTGTCACGGGCGGCGAGGGACGGGGCTTTGTCGCCCACACCGCGCTTTTGCACGCCGACGGCCAAATGCCCGATATCGCCGGTTTGATTGCCGAGATGGCCGAGCGCACCCGCAGCGGTTATGTGTTTGGCGGTCTGTCCGCCAGCCGCCATGCCAGCGTGCAGTTTGCCGTTGGCGGCGACGGCAACATGGCCGGGCAGGGGCACGCCAGCGGGGTGTTTCGCAGCGGCTTGTCGGGCGTGGCGTTTGATGCGCGCGTGGCGCTGCTGTCGCGCGTTACGCAGGGCTGCCAGCCGATTGGGCCAGTGCAGTCGATTACGGCGGCGCAAGACAACGTGGTGCTGCAGCTCGACAGCGAGCCGGCGCTCGATGTGCTGCTGCATACCTTGCAGGTGTCGCTCGATGGCAATCCGCAGCACGCGGTGGAAAGTGTGCGCGCTACGCTGGTCGGCCTGATGGACGCGCCGCGCAGCACCGACGCCCCAGCGCTGGGGCAGACCGGCCACTTTGGCACCGACACGCGCGTGCGCCACATCATTGGGCTGGACGGCGCGCGCCATGGCGTAGCGCTGGGCGATTTGATTGAGCCGGGGATGCGCCTGTCGTTTTGCCAGCGCAACGTGGCGGCAGCGCGCGCCGATTTGACACGCATCTGCGCTGAAATCCGCGAGGAGTTGGTGCCAGACGAGCTGGCATTGCCTGCACGGCGCATGGTCGGCGCCATTTACGTCAGTTGCTCGGGTCGGGGCGGCCCGCACTTTGGCGGCGAAAGTGCCGAGCTGCACATCGTGCGCCGCGCGCTGGGCGATGTGCCGCTGGTGGGCTTTTTTGCCGGCGGCGAAATCGCCCATCACCACCTCTACGGCTACGCTGGCGTACTGACGGTGTTTACCAGCCCGGTTTGATGCCGAGGGCTTTGCGGGCGCAAGTGGCGCAGCTGCTGGCGCGGTAAATGCTTAGGAAATTGGGCGAAAGATTTTGTGGTAAAGAAAGTTTCCAAGCCGGTTGATTATCAAAAAACAAAGCCATATTGGCCTCTAGCCCTTTAAATACGTGCGCTGGTAGCTATCTATTTAATAGTTAGCACCGAGCATTCATTAAATAGATAGCAGCGTCATTCCTTAAAAAACGGCGATAAAAAAACAGTCTTCGGCTGATTTTTGTCAAGTTTTCAGCTGGGGTAACTACCAATATGAATCATCACCAGATACGAAATTTGGCATACTTAAACGCTTGCGTAACCAAACGCACAAAACACATACAGGAGGTTGTCCATGGAAAAGAAAATGAAATCCAGCGCTGCATTCGAGCGCCAAAACGAAACGGCCAAAGCGCTGGATGAAATGGTGCATTCCCAGCTGTCGCGCAGCAGCATGGGTTTGTCGCCGATTTCTCTGGCAATGGCCAGCGCTGACTGGGCCATGCACATGGCCGCGTCGCCGGGTCGCCAAATGGTGCTGGCGCAGCGCGCAATGGCGCTGGCCCAGCAAGCCATGCTGGCCTCCTCCCTCCCCGAGACCGATGACAAAGGTCAGCCCATCCCCGATTTGGACAACCGCTTTGTCGATGAAAGCTGGCATCAATGGCCCTTTGCCAGCCTGAAAGAGGGCTTTAAGGCCAGCGATGCGTGGTGGCGCGAAGCCGCGCAGGTCGATGGCATGTCGCGCCACAACAGCCAAGTGGTGAGCTTTTTTACGCGCCAGCTGGTCGATGCGATGGCGCCCTCCAACTGGCCAACGACCAACCCCGAAGTGATCAAAAAAGCCCGCGAAACCGGCGGCGAAAGCTTGCGCACCGGCTTTAAGCGCCTGCTTGACGATGTGGCCGAGTCGCGCGCCACCGCCAATGACACCAGCGCCGATTCCGAGTCGCTGCAGCCGCTGACCTTCGAGGTCGGCAAAGACGTGGCCGTGACGCCGGGCAAGGTGGTGTACCGCAACCACTTGATCGAGCTGATCCAGTACCTGCCAACCACTGCCAAGGTGTACCCCGAGCCGATTCTCATCGTGCCCTCGTGCATCATGAAGTACTACATCTTGGACTTGTCGCCAGAAAATTCTATGGTGCGCTACTTGGTCGCCCAAGGCCACACGGTGTTTGTCGTCTCGTGGCGCAACCCCGATGCATCAGACCGCGACCTGAAGATGCAGGACTACCTGCGCATGGGCGTGATGGATGCGATGGCTGCCGTCAAAGAGCGCACCAAAGCGCCGCGCATTCACTCGATTGGTTACTGCTTGGGCGGCACCTTTTTGGCCATCGTTGCCGCCGCGCTGGGAGGCCGGGCGCGTACCGGCGCTGCCGCTGCCGCTGCTACCGGCAAAGGCTCGCATCGCCGCAGCCAAGATTTGCCAGATATGCCCGAATTGGCCACCGTCACGTTGTTGGCTGCGCAGACCGACTTCAGTGAGCCGGGCGAAATGGGCGTGTTCATCGACGATGACCAGCTCAAAACTTTGCGCCAAAAAATGGACGCTACCGGCTATTTGTCGGGTCGCGCCATGGCCAATTCGTTCCAATTCCTCAATTCGCGTGACCTGATCTGGTCGCGCAGCACGCGCCGCTACTTGCTCGGCCAAGAGGATGCCGACTTCGACATGATGAGCTGGAACTCGGACGTGACCCGTCTGCCAGCGCGGATGCACTCCGAATACCTGTCCTCGATGTTCCTGAACAACGCGTTCGCGGCCGGGCAGTACCGCGTGGCCGGTGAGACGGTGGCGTTGACCGACATCAACGCACCGATGTTGGTGGTGGGCACCGCCCGCGACCACGTCTCGCCGTGGCGCTCGGTGTACAAAATCAATTTGCAGGCTGACACCCAAGTCACCTTCATCTTGGCCGCTGGTGGACACAACGCCGGCATCGTCTCCGAGCCGGGTCGCCCGCGCCGCAGCTACCAAATCGCCATCACTGAAAAAAGCCAAGGCTGGATCGATCCAGACGAGTGGGTTGCCACTGCGCCTACGCACCAAGGTTCGTGGTGGGAGGCCATGCACGCTTGGCTGCACGAGCGCTCGGGCAAGCCCGTGGCACCGCCGGCCATCGACCCAGCTACCGTGCTGTGCGATGCGCCTGGTGAATATGTAATGGTGCGGTATGTCGACTGAAAAAGAACGCACTGCAGAGGCGCTGTCGGCGCATTTGCAGCGCATGTCTGAATCGGTGGAGCAGTTGAGCGCGCGGATTGCGCGCTTGGCGACGGTTCTTGGCATCGATATGCAAAGCGACAGCGAAATCGATCGCCTGCTGAACATGGACGGTGCCGCGCCCGGCGGCTATGAGCGCCGTGTCAGCGCCCGTCCACCGGCTGGGCCAGAGCGGCGCAAGTCCTACCAGCAAGAGGAGCTGCGCGCTTTGTTGGTGCTGCGCTATCGCATCTCGCGCCGCTTTGTCGATCGCGTGGGCGTGCAGGCCACACGCAGCATTTTGGTCAACGCCCAAGACCAGTTAGCGCTGGATGGCTTTAAGCCCGGCGCGGCTGGCGCTGACCTGCGCCGTTTGTTTGACGGTCTCTAAATTTATTCCCCCTTTTTTTAAGCACGTGAGTGCCTCTGCCAGCAGAAGCGGTGTCACCGCGCCTGGCTTTTTTGGAGTTTTTCTATGACGCTCAATACATCCCCCTTCAGCTTGGCAGGCAAAAAAGGCCTCATCCTTGGCTTGGCTAACGAGCACAGCATTGCTTGGGGCTGCACCCAAATGGCCCACGCGATGGGCGCCGAAGTCGTGGTGTCGTGCTTGAACGAGAAGGCCCGCCGCTTCGTCGAGCCGCTGACCAACCCCATCGGTGTTGATCTGGTCGCCTGCGACGTCGAGCAAGAAGGCGAACTCGAAGCTTTGGTGGCACGCGCTACCGAGCGTTTGGGTCACTTGGACTTTGTGGTGCACTCGATTGCTTGGGCACCTTTGGCCGACCTGCACGGCCAAGTGATTGACAGCTCTAGCGCCGGTTTTGCCCGCGCCATGACGGTGTCGTGCCACTCGTTTGCCAAGCTGGCGCAGCTGTGCGCACCGCACATGCCCAACGGCGGCAGCATGCTCAGCATGACCTACCTCGGCGCTGATGAAGCGGTGCCGAACTACGGCGTGATGGGCCCGGTCAAGGCCGCGCTGGAGTCGATGGTGCGCTACATGGCGATGGAGCTGGGCCCCAAGCGCATCCGCGTACACGCCGTCTCGCCCGGCCCGATCCTGACGCGCGCTGCGTCTGGCATTGCCGACTTTGACGAGCTGATGGCCAATGCCGTGCGCAAAGCGCCGCTGGGTCGTTTGGTGCAGTTGGAAGAAATTGCCCAGCTGTGCAGCTTTTTGTGCTCCGACGCGGCTTCGGGCATGACTGGCCAGACGATTTATGTCGATGGCGGCTGCCATGCGATGGCTTAAGCCAGCGCTCTGTTTGCGCCCTGTATTTACCTCTCAAGGATGACCGTATGAACATGAATATGAACCAAGACATCGAATGGCTGGAAAACGTCACCTATGACGAACTCTCCGTAGGCCAAAGCGCCCGCCTGCTGCGCACCCTGACGCAAGCCGACATCCAAGCGTTTGCTGCTGTCTCCGGTGACACCAACCCCGCTCACCTGAACGCGGAATACGCCAACGACACTTTGTTCCACGGCGTGATTGCCCACGGTATGTGGGGCGGCGCGTTGATTTCGGCGCTGCTGGGTACCGAGTTCCCCGGCCCCGGCACCATTTACCTTGAGCAAAACCTCAAGTTCGTCAAGCCCGTGCGCATTGGCGACACGCTGACGGTGACGGCCACGGTGATCAGCAAGGACGACGAGAAAAAACGCGCCGAGCTGGACTGCCAAGTGACCAACCAAAAAGGCGCAGTCGTGTTGCACGGCACCGCCCGTGTCATGCCGCCGACCGAAAAAGTGCGCCTGCCCAAGGTCAACGCGCCACAAATTCAGTTGTTTGACCCCGAAATGCGCTTCAAAGAGCTGCTGGCGCTGGCCGCTGGCAAAGAAGCCGTGCGCTGCGCCGTGGTGCACCCGTGCGACACCGGCTCGCTCAGCGGCGCTATCGATTCGGCCCGCCACGGCCTGATCGTGCCGGTGCTGATTGGCCCGGCCAAGCGCATCCGTTTTGTCGCTGCCGAAGCCAGCATCAGCCTCGAAGGCGTCGAAATCATTGATGTCGAGCACAGCCACGCCGCCGCCCAAAAGGCCGCCAACATGGCCGCGCACGGCGAAGTCGAAGTGATCATGAAGGGCAGCTTGCACACCGACGAAATGCTCAAAGCCATCTTGGCCGAGCCGTCGCTGCGCACGGGCCGCCGTATGTCGCACGTCTTTCGCTTTGATGTGCCGCTGTACCCCAAGCCGCTGCTCATTACCGACGCGGCGCTGAACATTCGCCCAACGTTGGCCGAGAAGGTTGACATCATCCAAAACGCCATCGACTTTGCGCGCGTGATGGGTGTCGCCGTGCCCAAGGTGGCCATTTTGTCGGCGGTGGAAACCGTCAGCGCCAACATCCCATCCACCTTGGACGCCGCTGCCCTGTGCAAGATGGCCGATCGTGGCCAGATTCAAGGCGGCGTTTTGGACGGCCCGTTGGCCTTTGACAACGCCATTTCGGCTGAAGCGGCTGAAATCAAGCACATCACTTCGGTGGTGGCGGGTGACGCTGACATCCTGGCCGTGCCTGACCTAGAAAGCGGCAACATGCTGGCCAAGCAACTTGAATACCTTGGCGGCGCTACCGGCGCTGGCTTGGTGCTGGGCGCGCGCGTGCCAATCGCTTTGACCAGCCGCGCTGACGGCCCCAGCGCCCGCGTGGCTTCGGCGCTGCTGGCAGTGCTGGCTGCCTACGATGCCCGCCGCGAGCGCACCCTGCGCGCGGCTGCTCTGCTGCAAGACTGAAAGGGCTGACTGCTATGGCCATTCTTGCTGTCAACGCTGGCTCGTCGTCGCTGAAGTTTTCGCTGCATCCGCTGCTTGCGGGTGAAGTGCAGGCCAGCGTGCTGACCGGCAATATCCAAGGTTTGGAGCCGGACGGTACGCCCGAAATCGGCTGGACTTTTGCTGGCGAGCGCCACACCGAAGTGCTGACGCTGGACCCCAGCAAAAGCGCGTTTGTCCAAGCATTGGCGCGTCTGCGCACTTTGCTGGCCAGCTTGCAAGGCGCGCCGGCCATCATTGCCGTGGCGCACCGCGTGGTGCATGGCGGTCAAGAGTTTCGCCAAAGCGTGCTGGTCACCGATGAGGTGCTAGAGCGCTTGTCGCGCCTGAACTCGCTGGCGCCGCTGCACCAGCCGCACAACTTGGAAGGCGTGCGCTCATTTCGCCAAGCCTTTCCGGATTTGCCGCAGGTGGCTTGTTTTGACACCGCGTTTCACACCACGCTGTCCGAGGTCGATTACGCCTTTGCCCTGCCGCAGTCGCTGGCCGAGCAAGGCGTGCGCCGTTACGGCTTTCACGGCCTGTCGTACCAATTCATCATGGGTGCGCTGCAAGAGCACTCGACGCGCGCGCAAGGCCGCGTGCTGATGGCGCACTTGGGCAACGGCGCCAGCCTGTGCGGTGCCAACGGTGGCAAAAGCTGCGCCACCACGATGGGCTTTTCGGCGCTGGACGGTTTGATGATGGGCACGCGCAGCGGCGCTCTTGACGCCGGCGTGCTGCTGTATCTGATGGAGCAGGGCTGGGACCACGCCAAGATTGAAAAGCTGCTCTACAAGCAAAGCGGCTTGCTCGGTGTGTCGGGCATTTCGGCTGATATGCGCCGCCTGCGGGGTGATGGCTCGGATGCTGCCAAGCGCGCCATCGACCTGTTCACGCAGCGCATCGTGCGCGAATCGGGCGCTTTGGTGGCCTGCATGGGCGGACTCGACGTGCTGGCCTTCAGCGGCGGCATTGGCGAAAACGACGCCGTCTTGCGCGCCCAAGTGTGCGAGCGCTTGGGCTGGCTGGGCATCAAAATCGATGCCGAGCGCAACACCAAGGCGCGCGCTGACTTGTCGGCCCAGCCTATCCATGCTGCCGATAGCACGGTGGAAGTGTGGGTCATTCCCACCGACGAAGGCCGTGTCGCTGCCCGCGAAGCGGTGGATTTGATTGGCCCAGCCGCTTCGGTGGCAGTGGCTGCCGAAATGGCTTGATGGCTTAAATGCCCTTAAAAATCAGGTCAAAATGGCCTCTAGCCCTTTAAACACGGGCGCTAGCAGCTATTAATTAAAGAGCAATGTTTTGCCCTTGTTTTGATAGCCTATAGTCACACTGCAGCCTGGTCCCGGAACACGGCTCCTCTTGAGGAGAAATGTTCCGGGTTTTTTTATGGGTTTATTGAAACGCCACCTCGGCAAAGCTGCGCAGTTTGCGGCTGTGCAGGCGTTGCACACCGCCGGCGCGCAAGATCTCGATGGCGCGCATCCCAATGCGCAGGTGCTGATCGACCCGTTCGCGGTAGAAGTGGTTGGCCATGCCGGGCAGCTTGATTTCGCCGTGCAGCGGCTTGTCGCTGACGCACAGCAAGGTGCCATACGGCACGCGAAACCGAAAGCCGTTGGCGGCGATGGTGGCGCTTTCCATGTCCAGCGCCACGGCGCGGCTCTGGCTGAAGCGCCGCTGGGGCGTGTTGTCGGGCAGCAGCTCCCAGTTGCGGTTGTCGGTGCTGGCCACGGTGCCGGTGCGCATGATGCGCTTGAGCTGGTCGCGCCCCATTTGTGTCACATCGGCCACCGCTTGCTCTAGCGCCACTTGGATCTCGGCCAGCGCCGGAATCGGCACCCACAGCGGCAGTTCCTCATCGAGCACATGGTCTTCGCGCACATAGGCGTGTGCCAGCACATAGTCACCCAGCTGCTGCGTGTTGCGCAGGCCGGCGCAGTGCCCCAGCATCAGCCACGCGTGCGGGCGCAGCACGGCGATGTGGTCGGTAATGGTTTTGGCGTTGGCTGGCCCGACGCCAATGTTGACCATCGTGGTGCCACTGCCATCGGCGCGCACCAAGTGGTAGGCCGGCATTTGCGGCAGGCGCGGCGGTGCGCTGCCTTGGGCAGTGTCGCTGGTGGCGGGCAGGCCAATGCGGCGCGTGACGACGTTGCCCGGCTCAACAAAGGCGATGTATTCGCTGGCCGGGTTGGCCATCTCGGTGTAGCCCAAGCGGATGAATTCGTCGATGTAAAACTGGTAGTTGGTAAACAGCACAAAGTGCTGAAACCACTCGGGCAGCGTGCCGCTGTAGTGGCGCAGCCGGTGCAGCGAGTAGTCCACGCGCGGCGCGGTAAACAGTGCCAGCGGCTGGGCTTGGCCGTGGTGGGTGCGTGCCGTGCCGTTGGCAATGCCGTCGTCCATCGCGCTCAGGTCGGGCAGGTCAAACACATCGCGCATCAGCGCGCGCCGCTCGGGGCTGAGCGAGCCTTCGATGTGGTCTTCTTCGGCAAACGAGAAGTGGATTGGAATCGGCTGCGCACTGGTGCCCACTTCCAACTCGACCGGGTGGTTCAGCAGCAGCAGCCGAAACTGCTCGGCGTAATAGCTGGCGAACAGGTCGGGGCGCGTCAGTGTGGTTTCGTAGCGCCCCGGTGGGCCTTCGACAAAGCCATAGGCCAGCAAAGAATCAGCGCGCGCCGCGCTGGTGGTTTGCAGGCGCACAAACGGATAAAACGCCCGCACCGGCTGTGCAGGCGTCTCGCCAGCGACAAAGCGCTGCATAGCGGCGCGCAGGTGCTCAATTTGCTGGTGGTAAATGCGCTGCACCTGCGCTAGGGCATCGGCGGCATTGGTGTGGCGGGTGGGAGCTATGAAGGGGGCAAGTTGGGGCATGGACGGCATTGTCCATGTCTTGTGTGGCACCTTGCTTACGGCTTTGATTGCAGTGCCAGTGCGCGCGCCTGCACAACAATGCCTATTCACTCTGGAGCACCCGCTATGTCCCCGCCCGCACCGCAATGCCGCTTCGACGCCTCGGCTTATCTGCACTGGGAGGCGCAGCAAACTGAGAAGCACGAATGCTTGGACGGCGAGGTGTTCGCTATGGCGGGCGCGTCTGACGCGCACGTGACTTAATCTGGCGGTGGCGCTAGCGCACCCACCTGCGCGGCGGGCCGTGCAGCGTGCTCATCTCCGACATGAAGCTGCGGGTGGAGGCGGACAACGCTTATTTTTACCCCGACGTGTTCGTCACCTGCGCCCAAGCCGACCGCGCCCAGCCGCTGCACAAGAGCGCGCCGACGCTGCTGGCCGAGGTGCTCTCGCCTTCCACGTCGGCCTACGACCGGGGCGCCAAGTTTGCCGCCTACCGCAAACTGCCCAGCCTGCGCGAGTACCTGCTGATCGACCCCGAGCGCACCAGCGTTGACCTGTTTCGCCGCAACGAGAGCGGCCAGTGGGTGCTGTTTCCGCACGAGGCCGCAAGCGACCTGCTGGAGCTGGCCAGCGTGGATCTGCGCCTGCCGCTGGCGCAGTTGTATGAGGACGTGGCATTTCAAGCCAAATCGGCCTCTAGCGCTGACCCAGAAAGCGCTGGCAGCTCCTGAAATAGGAGCGACTGCCCGTAAATGGAGGGCAGAGTCTCAACTAAAAAAGACGCCCACTTTATTAATTAGAAACAAAACGTCTTGAAATATTGATACTTGCTCGTATATTTACACCATGCAATTGACCGACATGAGAAAGCTCAGTCCTGCGGCGCGGCATAGAGAGAATTACTTCCCATCTTTTATGCGCAGTGTGATGCCACCTTTGTTGTCCTTTGGATTATTGTCATGGATATAGAAAAGTACGGCTGCCTTATTTTTGAGCTCAAAAGTATATGGTTTTGCGGCCTTTATGGCCTCCTCGGCAGTATTGTACCGATCAGTTCCATCGGTCGATAGCTGAGGCTGGCCATTATTATAGGCGGGAGAGAAAACGCTAAAATATGTTGTCCAGCCCTGCTTGCATTTTCCGGGATTGCTGTCTGTGCATTGGTGGTTTGCCCAGTAACTCAGCGCAGACTGACCTTCTTTGGCAACATGGGTTACTGTGTAGGTTCCGGCATCAAGGGTAAAGCTTTTGCCGAAATCATTGCCGGTGTCAGTCGATAGTGTGAATGTTTGATCAATCGCCAAAGCAATGCAAGGGTTGATGGCCAGAATTGCCCCAGTAACAAAGCACTTGATAAACATGGATTTCATATTTTTTCCTTTTGTTAAATAAGTTGGGAATTACAATTAGCGCCTAACGTTGGAATTTAACTAATCTTCCAATATTAAATTCCGAAGACAATCTTACTTGATGAATGAGCAAAGTGGATAGAAAAAACTTTGATGAATGAGCAAAGTGGATAGAAAAAAACTATCTCTTAAGTAATCGATTGAAACTGATGTGGAATTTGCTGCCATAGCCTTGGAGGGGCGGGCGCTAGCCAGCAAGCATAGACACTGCGCTGGCCTGCGGTGAGTCAAACAGGGCCGAAGATGAGCGAGTTGGGGTGCGGGCTGTGTCGGTCATGGTGCAAAATTATCGCGCCGAACAAGAATCCACGATGGTTTCGCAAGGTTGATTATCTGAAAACGTCGGCCTTGTAGCACTCATGAATCCGAGTTATTCAGGACATCCTTAAGGCTGCTTTGCTTCATGGGCTGCGAGGATGCCATTGCATGCTGACGTGTACCAAACAACGGGGGAGGTTTTGCAGGATTTCCCTTGGCGATGGAAAATGCGATTAAGCTACGCTGGCCTGTGTAGCCTCTCACCCTGTGGCTGGGTATGCTGGCAAGATGCAGCAAATAGCATTTCTTGTCTCTATTTTCTATTAGAGATTACCCTTGTCAAATTATAGGTGCTGAAAAATGAAATCATTTAAAAAATCTGCTATATATTCTGGCGTCGTCGCATTGTTAATGCTGGCACTAAGCCCCGTCACACATGCCCAGCAGCAGGGCTCCGTAACTGATCGGGAGGGTTATAGCTATAAAACCGTGGTGATTAACGGAAAAACATGGATGGCTGAAAATTTGCGCGCCACCCAGTTCAACGATGGCACGCCGATTAAAACGGCAACCATCGGGGCGCAAGAAGCTGAACCGGCTATGTACTGGTATGAAAATAACAAAAACAGTGCCCAAAGCAAAAAATATGGCGCTTTGTATAACTGGAAAGTCATTGCCAGTAAAAACGTTTGCCCAACCAATTGGCACGTATCCACGCTAGCCGAGTGGAATGAACTGATTAATAGCTACCCCAAAAGCGATAAAGCACGCGGAGAGAAAGATGGTAAACACGCTGCTTATCCCCTGAGAGCGACCGGCGATTCTTGGCCCAACAATCAAGCTGCAAATAATGCCTCTGGCTTTTCCGCTTTGCCTGGTGGTTGGATTGCAAATGCCGGACACATGACTTTTGTCGGTGAGCGCGGCGCATGGTGGGCGCCAAAAAATAACAACACACAGCCAGCCTTCGGAAAAATCGCTCTGGGCGATGACGGTGCCTGGACTCTCGACGCCAACGTGATTGACATCTTGACGATTCGGTGCGTTAAAGATGCTGGCGGTACGCAGTCGGCCGCTAAGGCCAGCGTCCCAGTCATGCCACCCAATTTCAAGCTGCACACTTGGGCCATCAGTGGCAAAAGGGATGAAAAAACCCCTTATTGGATGGGCTACGACGCAAGCCGCAAACAAGTAATCATCCTGCAAGCCCAGCCCGGCGGCGACAAGAGTCTGCTTCAGTTGGCACAAGTGAACTTAGGCGACGGCACAGTTGCTCTCAAATTGAGCGATCAAGGCAGCAGTGGCAGTGATGCTTATCTCAACGTCAATGCGAGCAATATGGTTGAGGTTTGGTCAAAGGGCAAAGAGCTTCCCCCTCAAAGCGCCCGGTTCAAAATCCGTCCGCCGTTTGAAACCAAGGCTGGAGCGAGCTATGTTTCATTTGAATCCGCTGCCAAGAAAGGCTATTACCTCCGGCATCAGAGTTTTGACGTGAAAATTTCCCCCATGGAAGCTAATGAGGTCTTTTTCGGGGATGCCACTTGGTTATTTCAGTCAGTAAACTGATCTATCTTGGTATATCTTGATAGCTATCTGCCCCAAGAGTTGATGCAGCAGCATTAAATTTTTAGGGCGATAGCTATTTTTTTGTCGGACTTCTGTATGAAAACCATTTCTTTTTTCATCATTGCATTGTGTGCAAGCTTTTCTATTCAAGCAAATGAGCCTTGGTTTCTTACTTCAAAAGGGTATGGGCCTGTTAAGGCTGGAATGACTATCGCCGAAGCAGAGAGTTTGCTTAAATTTAAGCTGAATACTTTTGAAAATAAGCCGATAGATTCAGATTGTGATTATGTCTCTGCAAGTGGCCGCCGCGAGGGAGTTAATTACATGATACAGCAAGGAAAAATTAGCCGAATCGAAGTATTCGATCGTGCAATCAAGACCAAATCCGGCGTAAAAGTGGGGGATTCCACATCAAAACTCAAAGAGATTTTTGGTTCGCAACTCGAAATAGAAGCTCATAAATATGACGATACCGGGTTCTATTACTACATCTGGGAAGGTGGTAAGCGTCACGGTGTGAAATTCGAGATTGCTGCCGACAAGGTGATAGCAATATACGTTGGCGATGAGTCGATTGACTGGGTAGAAGGGTGTGCTTAGGGGCGGTGTGGTTGCACAACCGAGCCTTGTTGCCCAGTGACCTCGGCGCATAAAACACAAGTGGTTGAGGGTGGGTTTAAGGTCAAATCGGTCTCTAGCCCTTTAAACACGGGCGCTAGTAGCTATCAAATCAGGAGTTAATCCGCGCCACTCGGATTCGCGGTACCAGCCACAACCGTTGCCGATGTTGCGGCTCGGATGTGGGGCGGCTCAATGGTTGGTGTGCGTGGTGTGCGCGGTGTGGCTCATCAGCCGATCGGTCAGGGCAATGGCCAGCGCACTGAGCAAGAAGGCGATGTGGATGATGGTTTGCCACATCAGCACCTTCTCGTCGTAGTTGGCGGCGTTGATGAAGGTTTTGAGCAGGTGGATGGAGCTGATGCCGATGATGGCCGTGCTCAGTTTGACCTTGAGCACCGAGGCATTGACATGGTTGAGCCACTCGGGCTGGTCGGGGTGGCTCTCTAGGTTCATGCGGCTGACGAAGGTCTCGTAGCCGCCGACGATCACCATGATGAGCAGGTTGGAGATCATCACCACGTCAATCAGCCCCAGCACCACCAGCATGATGATGGTTTCATTGAGCTGGGTGATCTGCACATCGGTTTTGTAGCCAATGCTGTTGATCAGCGCCTGCAAGGCATTCTGGTTGCCAAATACCGCTTCTAGCAAATGCACTAGCTCCACCCAAAAATGGAACACGTAAATAGCTTGGGCAACGATAAGGCCGAGGTACAGCGGCAGTTGTAGCCAGCGGCTGGCAAAAATCAGCGCAGGCAAGGGACGCAGCGGCAAGCCGTTGGGATTGGGGGTGTGCATGGGGGAGTGTGGATAGGCGAAATAGGGGCGCGAATTTTATCTGTCTTTGTGCAAAAAACGCACACCGCCATCAGCAACGCTTGGTGCGCTAAACGCCTGTGAAACCAGCTTCATTAATTGCAAGCGTTAATATGGATTGCAAAAACTGCGCCGCAATGGTGCAGCCACCTTCATGAAACACCTGCCCAGCCACATCGACCCCGCCACTATTGCTCAAGCGCTGGGGCAATCGTTCAATGCGGTTGTGCTCACCGATGCCAATTTAGGCAAAGACGGCTGCCGCATTATTTACGCCAACGAGGCCTTTAGCCGCATGACCGGCTACAGCGACCAAGAGCTGCTGGGGCGCAGCCCGCGCCTGCTGCAGGGGCCGGCCACCAACCCCGATGTGATTGAGCGCCTGCGCCAGTGCCTGCGCGAGGGCAGCTATTTTCATGGCTCTACCATCAATTACCGCAAGGAGGGGCGCCCCTACACGGTGGAGTGGAATGTCTCGCCGGTGCGCAATGCAGCGGGCGAGGTCACGCACTTTATGTCGGTGCAGCAAGACATCAGCGATTTGATGGCGGCGCAAAAAACCACCCAGCTTTTTGCCCAGGTGCTCAACGTCACCGATGACGGCGTAGTCATCACCAACCGCCACGGCATCATCGAGTTTGTCAACAAGGGCTTTGAAAAAATTACCGGCTACGGGCTGACCGAGGTGCTGGGGCGCAACCCCGGCTTGCTCAAGTCCGGCGAGCATGATGCGGCGTTCTACCAAAACATGTGGGATACCCTCAAGCGCGGCCACATCTTCAGAGGCACTTTTAGCAACCGCGCTAAAAACAATTCGCTGATTTACTGCGATGAAACCATCACGCCCCTGACCGATGAGAGTGGCCAGATTACGCACTACGTCAGCATTCTTCGTGACCTGACCACCCGGGTGCTAGAGGAGCAGCTGTTTCGCGAAACCATGCGTTTTGATGGGCTGACCGGTGCGCTCAACCGGGCCTCTGGCGAAATGGTGCTGGAGGAGGCCTTTATGCAGGCCGTGGGCAGCAAGTTGCCGATGTCGATAGCCATCGCTGATATCGACCACTTCAAGCGGGTCAACGATACGCGGGGGCACAGTTGCGGTGATGCCGTGCTTAAAACCATTTCACGCAGCCTGATTGCCACGCTGCGTGCCAACGACAG
This sequence comes from Giesbergeria sp., assembly GCA_041798325.1. GTDB lineage: Bacteria > Pseudomonadota > Gammaproteobacteria > Burkholderiales > Burkholderiaceae_C > Simplicispira. Next base: position 57,394 of record JBHCAP010000013.1, on the reverse strand, counting down.
CGTCATTCGCTGGGGCGGCGAAGAGTTTTTGCTGGTGTTCAGCGGCTGCGACTTCAGCCGCGCTTTGGCGCTGGCCGAGCGCTGCCGCGCCGGCGTGCAGCGCCTGAGCCACGAGCAAGAGCAGGTGGGGCAAGTGACGTTGTCGATGGGCGTGGGGCAGTTGCAGCCGGGCGAAACTTTGGCCCAGTTGATAGAGCGCGTTGACCAAGCTCTATACCGCGCCAAACACGCTGGCCGCAATCAGGTGCAGTCCTAGCGCAGCGCTGGCGACCTGCCACACTGCGTATTTTTGAAGGAACACCACAGATGCTGATACAACTGACCTACGCTAGCCGCTGCGCCCATGCTTTGGGGCCCGCAGATGTCAAAGACATTTTGGCTGCCTCGCAGCGCAATAACGCCCGCTCGGGCATCACCGGCGCGCTGTGCTTGAACAACGGCATTTTTTTGCAGCAGCTCGAAGGCGAGCGCACGGCGGTCAATGCGCTGTACCACCGCATCCTGAAAGATACGCGCCACTGCGACACGGGTATCTTGGATTTTTCTGACATCACGCAGCGCCAGTTCACGGGCTGGTCTATGGGGCTGCTGCAATCGCTCGACACCAACCGCCAGTTGTTTTTGAAATACTCAAGTACCGCTGAGTTTGACCCCTACAGCATGGGCACCGCCAGCCTGCGCAGCTTTTTTGCCGAGGTCTTGCAAAACGTGCGCTGGCTTGATTAAAGACGCTGCAAGCGGGTCGAGGCGCTGCGCCAGCGCCACGCCGGTGTGCGTGCCGCGCTGCACCACGCCCTCGGGCGTCGCTTCGGCGACGATGCGCCCGCCGGCGTTGCCGCCCTCTGGCCCCAAGTCAATCACCCAATCGGCTTCGGCAATCACGTCCAAATCGTGCTCAATCACCACCACGCTGTGGCCGCCGTCCACCAAGCGGTGCAGTACGCGGATCAGCTTGTCCACGTCGGCCATGTGCAGGCCGACCGTCGGCTCGTCGAGCACGTACAGCGTGTGCGGCGCTTTATTGCCGCGGCGGGTGACGTCGTCGCGCACCTTGGTCAGTTCGGTGACGAGTTTGATGCGCTGCGCTTCGCCGCCCGACAGCGTCGGACTCGGCTGGCCTAGCGTCAAATAACCCAGTCCCACGTCTTTGAGCAGTTGCAGCGGGTGCGCAATGTTCGGCATGGCGGCAAAAAAATCCACCGCCTCATCGACCTCCATTTGCAGCACGTCGCCAATGCTTTTGCCGCGCCAAGTGACGGCCAGCGTTTCGGGGTTGAAGCGCGCGCCGTGGCAGGCTTCGCACGGCACTTTCACGTCCGGCAGAAAGCTCATGGCGATGGTGCGGATGCCTTGGCCCTCGCAGCTGGGGCAGCGGCCAGCGCCGGTGTTGAAGCTAAAGCGCCCCGGCGCGTAGCCGCGCGCTTTGGCTTCCAGCGTTTCGGCGAACAGTTTGCGCACCGTGTCCCAAAAGCCGATGTAGGTGGCTGGGCAGCTGCGCGGGGTTTTGCCAATCGGCGTTTGATCGACTTCCAGCACGCGGTCGATGCTTTCAAAGCCTTGCAAGCCGGTGCAGCCGATCAGCGCCGGCGCTTTGCCAGCGTCCATCGCCTCGCGCCCGGCTTTGGTGGCGCGCTGTTGCACCCACGCTTGCACGTTGGTCAGCAGCACGTCGCGCGCCAACGTCGATTTGCCCGAGCCGCTGACCCCCGTCACCGCCACCAGCCGCTTGAGCGGCACGCGCGCGGTGACGTTTTGCAGGTTATGCAGGCCAGCGCCGTGGACGGTGAGCCAGTCGGTGCCGATGTCTGCTGCGTTTTCAGGAGCTGCTAGCGCTGGTGTTGATTGGCTTTCAGGCTTTTTTGTGTCTGAAAGCCTTTGAATACGTGCGCTAGCAGCTCCTGTTTTGATATCGACGGCGCGGCGTGCTTGCAGCGGATGGCGCATGGCGTGCAGCAAATAGCGCCCGGTTTGTGATTCCGCTGCGCTGGTGATGTCGGCCACGCTGCCCTGCGCCACCAGCCGCCCGCCGCGCTGGCCGGCGCTGGGGCCGATGTCGATGATGTGGTCAGCGGCGCGGATGGTGTCTTCGTCGTGCTCCACCACCACCAGCGTGTTGCCTTTGGCGCTCAATTGGTGCAGGGCATTGAGCAAAATTTGGTTGTCGCGCGCGTGCAGGCCGATGGTCGGCTCGTCGAGCACGTAGCACACGCCTTGCAAATTGCTGCCCAGCTGGGCGGCCAGGCGAATGCGCTGCGCCTCGCCACCGCTGAGCGTCGGTGCGCCCCGGTCGAGCGTCAGATAACCGAGGCCGACTTCCTCCAAAAACGCCAAGCGGCTTTTGATTTCTGGCAGCAGGTCGCGGGCAATCTCGGCTTCGCGGCCGGTTAGCGCCAGTTGCTCCACCCACGCGCGCAGGTCGCTGACCGACAGGTGGGCGATGTCGGTAATCGCCACGCCGGCAAACTGCACTGCGCGTGCCGTGGCGTTCAGGCGCGTGCCGTGGCAGGTTTTGCAGGCAAGGCCGGCGACGTCTTCGACTTCGGGCTCGGCAAAGGTTTGCTCGCGGCCTTTTTGGTCGTCGGCCAGCACCGAGTCATCGAACAATTTGCGCTGGTCTTTGGTCAGCTGCACGCCGGTGCCGACGCAGTCCGGGCACCAGCCGTGTTTGCTGTTGTACGAGAACAAACGCGGGTCGAGTTCGGCATACGAGGTGGCGCAGACCGGGCAGGCGCGCTGGGTGGAGAACACTTGCAGTCGGCCAATGCCAGCGGTCGGCAAGTCAGCGGCCAGTGCTTCGGCCAAGCCGTCCAAGTGACTGAGGACGTGCACCACGCCTTTGCCGTGTTGCAGCGCTTGCGACAGCGCGCTGCGCAGTTGGGCTTCGTGATCGGGGCGCACATCGAGGCTCATCACCGGCAGCTCGATGGTGTGCTCTTTGAAGCGGTCAAGGCGTGGGAACGGTGCCGTCGGTACAAACTCCCCATCGACGCGCAAATGCGTATGGCCGCGTGGGCGCGCCCAATCGGCCAGCTCGCTGTAAACGCCTTTGCGGTGCATCACCAGCGGTGCCAGCAGGCCGATGTGCTGGCCGCTGTAGGTGCGCAGCAGTTGCGCGGCGATGCTGTCGCTCGTTTGCGGCTGTACCGCTGCGCCGTCGTGGGTGCAGTGCTGGGTGCCCAGCTTGACGTACAGCAGGCGCAGGTAGTGCCAAACCTCCGTCGTCGTCCCCACCGTGGATTTGCGCCCGCCGCGCGACAGGCGCTGCTCAATCGCCACGGTGGGCGGAATGCCATACACCGCATCGACCTCTGGCCGCCCCGCCGGCTGCACGATGCTGCGCGCGTAGGCGTTGAGCGATTCCAAATAGCGCCGCTGGCCTTCGTTGAACAGGATGTCAAACGCCAGCGTCGATTTGCCCGAGCCGCTGACGCCCGTCACCACGCTGAACTGGCCGCGCGGAATGGACACGCTCAGGCCTTTCAGGTTGTGCTCGCGGGCGTTGACGATGTCAATCGTATTGTTAGTGTTTTTGGCCTCTAGCCCTTTAGGTGCGGGCGCTAGCAGCTCTGTTTTTAGGAGTGAATGGCGGTTCTCTTGCACGCTGTGGGCGGTGCCACCGATAGCCTGCTCGTAGTCGCGCAGCGCCGCACCGGTGTGCGAGCTGGCGTGTTCGCGCAGCACTTCGGGCGCGCCTTCGGCCACCACCCAGCCGCCGCCGTCGCCGCCTTCGGGGCCGAGGTCAATCAGCCAATCCGAAGCGCGAATCACGTCCAAGTTGTGCTCGATGACGATGAGCGAATGGCCGGCGTCCAGCAGCTTGCCAAAGGCACGCATCAGCTTGGCGATGTCGTCAAAGTGCAGGCCGGTGGTCGGCTCGTCGAACATAAACAGCGTGCCCTTGCGCGCCAGCGGCTGGCGGCTGGAGGAGGCGCTTTTGGCTGCGCCGGCCAGAAAGCCGGCGAGTTTCAGCCGCTGCGCCTCGCCGCCCGACAGCGTTGGCACCGGCTGGCCCAGCTTGACGTATTCCAGCCCGACATCAGCGATGGGTTGCAGCGCGCGCAGCACCTCGCGGTCGCCCGCGAACAGCGCGGCGGCTTCGCTCACGGTCAGCGCCAGCACGTCGGCGACGTTCAGGCTGCGGCTGCCGCGCTCAATCGTCACTTCCAAGATTTCAGGCCGGTAGCGCTGGCCGTCGCAGTCGGGGCAGCGCAAATACACGTCGCTCAAAAACTGCATTTCGACGTGTTCAAAGCCCGAGCCGCCGCAGGTCGGACAGCGCCCATCGCCGTGGTTGAAGCTGAATTTGCTGGCGCTGTAGCCGCGTTCGCGTGCCAGCGGCGCGGTGGCGAACAGCTCGCGCAGGCTGTCCCACGCGCCGACGTAGCTGACCGGGTTGGAGCGCGCGGTTTTGCCAATCGGTGACTGATCGACAAACACCACGTCGTTCAATTGCTCTGCGCCCAGCAGCTGCTCAAACGCGCCGGGGGTTTCGGTGGCCTTGCCAAAGTGGCGCTGCAAGGCGGGAGCCAGCACGTCCTGAATCAAGCTCGATTTGCCCGAGCCGCTGACGCCCGTCACCGTCACCAGCCGTTGCAGCGGAAATTGCACGCTGATGTTTTTCAGGTTGTGCTGGCGCGCGCCTTCGAGGATGAGGCGCGGCGTGGCGTCCTGCACGCGGCGCGCAAATGCTGCGCCGATACGTTTGCGTCCGCCCAAATAGTCGCCCGTGAGCGTGTCGGCACTGCGCAAAGCGTCGGGCGTGCCGTCAAAGACGATGCGCCCGCCGCGCTCACCGGGGCCGGGGCCAAAGTCGAGCACGCGGTCGGCGGACAGCATCACCGCCGGGTCGTGCTCGACCACCACCAGCGTGTTGCCGGCGTCGCGCAGGCGCAGCATGGCCTCTGTTATTCGGTGCATATCGCGCGGGTGCAGGCCAATGCTCGGCTCGTCCAGCACAAACAGCGTGTTGACAAGGCTGGTGCCCAGCGCCGTGGTCAGGTTGATGCGCTGCACTTCACCGCCGCTCAGGGTGCGGCTTTGCCGGTCCAGCGTCAGGTAGCCAATGCCGACATCGCACAGGTAGCGCAGGCGGGTGTTGATTTCTTCGTGCAGCAGCTTCAGCGCCTGCGCATCGCCATTATTTGAGTCAAATTGGCCTGTAGCCCTTATGGGGTATGCGCTAGCAGCTATTAAATCAGGAGTATTTGCTGTGGTGTCCCCCGCCATGCGCGCAAAGAACTGGCGCAGTTTGTCCAGCGGCAGCAGCATCAAATCGTGCAGACACAAGCCCGGCAGCGCTTCGAGCTGTGCGCGGCTCCACGCCACGCCTTGCGGCAGAAAACGCTGCGCCGCTGGCAGCGCTGCATCCGCGTCGGCTTTATTGCCAATGCGCCACAGCAGGCTGTCGGTTTTCAGGCGCGCGCCGGCGCAGGTTGGGCACGTTGTGTAGCTGCGGTATTTGGACAGCAGCACGCGGATGTGCATCTTGTAGGACTTGGTTTCCAAGTAATCAAAAAAGCGCTGCACGCCATACCACTGCTGGTTCCATTTGCCCGTCCAGCCGGGCGCGCCTTGAATCACCCAGCGCTGTTGTTCGGCGCTGAGTTGCCGCCAAGGCGTATCGCGCGCAATGCCGGCGGCTTCGGCGTAGCGCATCAGGTCGTCTTGGTTTTCTTTCCACGCCGGGGTTTGCAGCGTTTTGATGGCACCGCCGCGCAGGGTTTTTTTGTCGTCCGGGATGACCAAGCCCCAATCGACGCCAATCACCCGGCCAAAGCCTTTGCAGGTGTCGCAAGCGCCCGCCGGCGAGTTGAAGGAGAACATCGACGGCAGCGGTTCGGCGTAGCGCAGGTCGCTGTCGGGGCAGTGCAGGCCGGTGGAGAACTTCCATATCTCGGGCGCGTCGGCATCCGCCAATTGATAGACATTCAGCCGCCCGGCACCGCGTTTCAGCGCCACTTCGATGGCTTCGATGGCGCGGGCTTTGTCGGCGTTGCTGAGGCGAAAGCGGTCGGCCACCACATCCAGCAAGCGCACGCTGCCCAGCTCGCGCTCGGCCTGCACCTTGGTAAAGCCGCTGGCCGACAGCCACTGCGCCACCTCATCGGCGCTGGTGTCGGCGGGCAGTTCGACCGCAAAGGTGATGGCGATGCGCGGGTCGCCCGCAGCGTGGCAGCGGCGCTGCAACTCGGCGTAAATGGTCTCAGGCGAGTCGTGGCGCACCGGTTGTGCGGTTTGGCGGTCAAACAACTGGCCGGCGCGGGCGAACAACAGCTTTAAATGGTCGTTCAGCTCGGTCATGGTGCCGACGGTGGAGCGCGAGCTGCGCACCGGATTGGTCTGGTCGATGGCAATCGCCGGCGGCACGCCATCGACCTTGTCCACCGCCGGCTTGTCCATGCGGTCGAGAAACTGGCGCGCGTAGGCGCTGAAGGTCTCGACATAACGGCGCTGGCCCTCGGCAAACAAAGTGTCAAACACCAGACTGGACTTGCCCGAGCCGCTCGGGCCGGTGACCACCGTCAACTCGCCAGTGCGAAGGTCAACATCCAAATTTTGCAGGTTGTGCTGGCGCGCGCCGCGGATCCTGATTAGTCCTTGGGTCATGGGGATAAGCCGTCTTGAGTGCAGAGGGCTGTGATTTTCTGGCAATTGCTGGGATGGCACAGCGCACGCAAAAAAGCCCCGCACCCAAAAGGTGCGAGGCTTTTTGTCTGGTCAGCAGACTCCCGTAAAAGGGAGCTGGTGATTAGAAGTTGTGGCGAACGCCCAGAGCGAACGAGCTGAAGTCAGCGCCATTGACGCCGGTGGCGTAGGCAGCGCCGACCTTGTTGTCCACCTTGGTGTAGTAGGTGTAGAGCTTGGTGCGCTTGCTCAGGTTGTAGTTGTAGGCCAAGGTGTATTGGGTCGCTGCGCTGTCAGGCACGTTCTTGTACTTGCCAGCACGGCCGACGTTGAGGTGGAACTCGGAAGCGCCCATCATGTAAGCGCCAGCAATGCGGAAGGTGTCGCGCTTGCCGCTTTCGATGACCGTAGCGCTTGTATCAAAGCCATTTTTGTCACGCTGGTAGTAGCCGCCGATCACAAACGGGCCGGTGGAGTACACAGCGCGCAGACCGAACTGGTTTTTCCGGTCGTGCTTGCTGTAGCCAGCGCCCAAGGCCAGACCGCCCATGTTGTAGTTGGCAGCCAAGTCGAAGGCGTTTTTGCCGCCAACGACTTGTTCGTGCATGGCTACAGCGCCTTCAACGGTGAAGCCGCCAAAGTCTGGGGTGCGGTAAGCAACTTTGTTGGCATTGCTAGGCATGACGTAGGCATACAGCACATCAGCCGAGGAGCCGGTGTCATGGTTGTGCATGCTGACGTAGTCAGCCGTGGCGTAGTACGACTCGGCAAAGAAGTTGCCCATACGCAACATACCGAAGTTGCCCGACAGGTTCAGCTCGCTTTGGCGACCGAAGTTGATGCCGGTGTTGGTGCTTGCGCCGCCGCCGTCGTCCGAGCGAAAGCCAGATTCCAGCACAAAGCCAGCTTTCAGGCCGCCGCCCAAGTCTTCGGTGCCGCGAAAGCCAAAGCGCGAAGCGTTGTTCTGCATGCCGGTGACTTTGTCATCGCCAGCTTTTTGCTGTTCGACGGTGGTGTTGACGCGGCCATACAGCGTGACGCTGCTTTGTGCCAAAGCAGCGCTGCTGCCCACAACGGCCAGCAGAGCCAGCAATAAACGACTTGGGTTCTTCATTTTTAATTCCTTGATGGGGTGTTTGTTTTGGTGGTGAGTGCGACACCGCAGCCAATGGACATGCAAGCAAGAATGGCCGGGCTTTTTGCATCACCGCCGCAAAATTTTAGGTGCAATGGGGATTGCAGGCGCTCGCAAAGTAGCCAAGCCCGCGTGTTGGCAGCCGATTGCGTTGTCAAAACGTCAAAAATGATGCATTGCCACAACAGTTTCTAGCCTTGGCTATTCGCCCGGCCCCATGTGCCGGCGCGAAAATCGACCTGCTCTCGCGACGATTTGACGGTTTTCAACGATTCAAATCACGCTTATTGCGTATTTATTTTTTATTTTTTTCTCTCTCTCTGCGCTAGGTCAGAGACAAAAGCTGCCCTTACACAGAGTCAATCTGACGGCTTTCTGACAAAAAACGACCCTAAGCTGGCGTGAATCTTACAAAGTTGGTGTTAACCCGTGCGCAGTATTTTTCGATGCGAAAAATCAGCTCGCCTTCTGTTCTGGTGAGTTGATGGAAGCCTTAAAACGGGTCGTGCGCGCACAAGCGCGGCGTAAGGAGTTGGTCAGTAGGCGTTTGCAGAATCAAAAATATGCAGAGCGGCCTGCCGCGCTGCATTGCAGATTTCGCTTGTAAATTTTGCATTCAACTTTTGAGGAGAGAGACATGATCGATCCGGTCGTCACCAAAATACAAAACCATCCGAAGTACTTAGAGTTACGCAGTAAACGCAACACCTTGGGCGTTACCTTGACTATTTTGATGCTGGTCGTTTACTACGGCTACATCGCTCTGATCGCTTTTGACAAATCTTTCTTGGCCCAACCCATCGGTGCCGGCGTGACTTCGCTGGGTATTCCGATTGGCATGGGCGTGATCATCTTCACCATCGTTATTACCGGCCTGTATGTGCGCCGCGCCAATGGCGAGTTTGATGCTTTGACCGCAGAAATCCTGAAGGACGCCAGCAAATGAACGCACTGCAAAAACTCCGGGGCAGCGCGCTAGCGCTGTTCGCTTTGCTGGCCGTGGGCTTGGCCCACGCTGCTGGCGCTGATATGGGCCAAGCGGCCAAGCAAGAAACCAACTGGGTGGCGATTGGCATGTTTGGCGCGTTTGTCGCCGGCACGTTGTGGATCACCAAGTGGGCGGCTTCCAAAACCAAGTCGGCTTCCGACTTCTACACCGCTGGTGGCGGTATCACGGGTTTTCAAAACGGCTTGGCGATTGCTGGCGACTACATGTCGGCGGCTTCGTTCTTGGGCATTTCCGCTGCCGTGATGGCCACGGGCTATGACGGCCTGATTTACTCCATCGGCTTTCTGGTCGGCTGGCCGCTCATCACCTTCTTGATGGCCGAGCGCCTGCGCAACTTGGGCAAGTTCACTTTTGCTGACGTTGCCGGTTATCGCTTCCAACAAGGCCCCATCCGCGCGTTTGCCGCTTCCGGCACGCTGGTGGTGGTGGCTTTCTATCTGATCGCTCAGATGGTGGGTGCCGGTCAGCTGATCAAGCTGCTGTTTGGTTTGGAATACTGGATGGCCGTGGTCATCGTGGGCGCGCTGATGATGGTTTACGTGCTGTTCGGCGGTATGACGGCAACTACCTGGGTGCAGATCATCAAGGCCGTGCTGTTGCTGGCCGGCGTGACCTTCATGGCCTTCATGGTGCTGGCCAACTATGGCTTCAGCCCTGAAGCGCTGTTTGCCAAGGGTGTCGAAGTGCGCACCGCTATTGCTGCTAACAAGGGCGCTACGCCTGAGCAAGCTGCCGTCGCCGGTCTGGGCATCATGGGCCCAGGGGGCTTCATTAAAGACCCGATCTCTGCCATCTCCTTCGGTATGGCGCTGATGTTCGGTACCGCTGGTTTGCCCCACATCCTGATGCGCTTCTTCACCGTTCCTGATGCCAAGCAGGCACGCAAGTCGGTGCTGTGGGCAACGACCTGGATCGGCTACTTCTACGTGCTGATTTTCATCATCGGTTTTGGTGCCATCACCATGGTGCTGACCAACCCCGAGATGTCAGATGTCGTCAATGGCGTGATCCACGGCGGCGCAGGGACGGCCAACATGGCAGCGGTGCTGGTGGCCAAGTCGGTCGGCGGTAATGTGTTCTACGGCTTCATCTCGGCAGTGGCCTTTGCCACCATCCTGGCGGTGGTAGCTGGTCTGACGCTGTCGGGCGCTTCGGCGGTGTCGCACGACTTGTACGCTACGGTGTTCAAGAAGGGCAAAGCCGACAGCGCTTCGGAGCTGAAGGTCTCGCGTATCACCACTTTGGCTTTGGGCGTGATTGCGGTGGTGCTGGGCATTGCCTTTGAGCGCCAAAACATTGCGTTCATGGTGTCGCTGGCTTTTGCGATTGCTGCGTCGGCTAACTTCCCAGTGCTGTTCCTGTCGGTGCTGTGGAAAGACTGCACCACACGCGGCGCGGTGATTGGTGGCTTCATGGGCCTGATCTCTTCGGTGGGCTTGACCATCGTGTCGCCTTCGGTGTGGGAAGCCACGCTGGGCAACCCCGCTGGCTCGGCTTGGTTCCCTTACACCTCGCCAGCGCTGTTCTCGATGACCATCGGCTTTGTTGGCATCTGGCTGTTCTCGATCACTGACAAGAGCGCCAACGCTGCCCGTGAGCGCGCTGCGTTCCCAGCGCAGCAAGTGCGTTCGGAAACCGGTCTGGGCGCTGCGGGCGCATCGGGTCACTAAGCTGCAAAGCAACTGAGCTAGGGCAGGTTGAATACAGATTCAACCTGCCCCTGACAACAAAAAACCGGGTTTAAACCCGGTTTTTTTATGCTTAATTGGCCTCTAGCCCTTTAGATACGTGCGGTTGCAGCTATCAATTTTGATTGTTTTTGACATCTGCCGCCGCTTGCGTGGCCGACGTATCCGCGCTTTCTGAGAGCCAGCTGTTGGCGTGCGCCACGCTGGCCTCGCGGTCTTCGCCGGCCAGCGCTTGCAGGCGCAGGTACGACACCAGATACACATAACGCGCCTGCGCCAAGTCGCGCTGGGCGACGGTCTTTTGCTGCGCGGCGTTCAACACGTCCAGCGTGGTGCGGATGCCGGCTTCAAACGATTTTTGGTTCGACAGCAGCGCCTGCTCGCCCGAGCGCACCGCTTGCTGTAGCGCTTGGATGCGCAGCACGCCCTCGGTCATGGCGCGAAACTCGCGGTGTACGCGCACGCCCAAGTCTAGGCGCGTGGCTTCCAGAATTTCGCTGGCGCGCGTGTGCGCCGCCACGGCTTGGCGCACGGTGGAGGTAACGTAGCCGCCGGCGTACAGCGGCACGTTCAGCTGTAGGCCAATGGTTTTGTTGTCGTAGCGCGAGTTGACGCTGGTGACGCTGTCGCTGCTGCTGCGTGCCCACTGCGCCACGGCGTCCAGCGTCGGCTTGTGGCCGGCTTGGGCTTTGTGGATTTCTTGCTGCGCCGCTTCTAATTGCGCGCGCAGGGCTTGCATTTCGGGGCTGGCTTGCTCGGCGCGCTCAATCCACGCTTCGACGCTGGCGGGCAAGGGCACGGTAGGTGCAAAGCGCTGCACGTCTAGCGCGGCCAAGCTGTCAACGTTTTTGCCCATCAGCACTTCAATGCGGCGGCGCGTGAAGTCCACGTTTTGCTGCGCTTCCAGCTCCTGCGCCAGCGTCATGTCGAGCCGCGCCTGGGCTTCGTCGATGTCGGTGCGCGTGCCCGATCCGGCGGCCAAGCCTTTTTGCGCGGCATCGAGTTGGGTGCGGTAGGTGATTTTTTGCGCGGCTATCAGCGCCAGCTGGTCTTGGGCCAGCAGGGCGTCAAAGTAGGCCTCACCGACGCGCGTGACCAAGGTTTGCTCGTCGTTTTCCAGTGTGGCATTGGCATCTGCGACCTGCGCTTTGGCTTGGCGCACCAAGGCGCTCAGGTGCGGGCGGTACAGAGGTTGGCGCACCGACAGCGTTTGGTTGCCGCTGTAGTAGTCGTTTTCCTGCGTCACCGGCTGGTTCAGCATGTTGCGCGTTTTGCTGGTCAGGTCGTTGTGGTTGCGCCCCACGCTGAGCGAGATGTTGGGCAAGCGCTGCGCCCGCGCTTGGGGCAGCAGCTCGCGGCGCGACTCGGCGCCAGCGCGGGCCGCGCGGATGGTGGCGTCGTTGTCGCGCGCGGCTTCATAGGCTTGGCGAAAATCGAGCGACCAAGCCGGTGTGGCAAGGCCTGCCAGTGCCAAGCAGGCGCTGACCAAGCCGGTCAGGCGCGCGCTGCGCGGCAAAGCGTGTGGAAAGGTGCTGCACTGCTTCATATGCTTACTCCTCGGTCATCGACGCCGCCAAGCGCTTGGTCAGCGGGTGCAGCAAATAGGTCAGCATCGAGCGCTCACCGGTTTTGAAGATTACTTCCACCGGCATCCCCGGTTGCAGTTGGCGTTTTCCCAGCTCTTTCATGCCTTCGGGCGTGACTTGCACGCGCGCCAAATAGTAGGCAATGTTGGTCTGTGGATCGGTCAGCAGATCCGCCGAAATCGACACCACTTTGCCCAGCACCACCAGTTGCGGAGAGTTGGCAAACGAGGAAAAGCGCACGTCCACCGCTAAGTCGGCATGCACCCGGTCAATCAGGTGCGGCGCGACGTGGGTTTCCAGCAACAGCGGCGCGCCAGCGGGCACGATGTCCATCAGCTTTTGGCCCGGTTGCACCACGGCGCCGACGGTTTGAATCGCCAGGCCCACCACTTGACCGCTGGCCGGCGCTTTGATGTCGGTGCGGCCCAAGTCGTCGGTGACAGCGTGCAGTTTTTCGTTGTCGGCCAGCACTTCGCGGCTGACGTCGGCCAGCTGGGTTTCGACTTCTTTGCGGTATTCCTGTTGGCGCGAGAGGGCGCGTTGGCGCAGTTCGTTGATGCTGCGCTGGGCGCGCACGGTGTTGCCCTGCAAGTCGGCCAGCGCCGAGCCCGAGTCGGCCACCATGCGCTCCATCTCCAGCTGGCGGTTGCGCGGGGCGTAGCCTTCGGCGACCAGACCGCGCAGGTGGGAGAGTTCTTCCTTAATCAGGCGTTGTTGGTTACGCCGGTTGTCCATCATGCCGGCGTAGGCCTGCAGCAGGCCTTGCTGGCCTTGGATGTTTTCTTCGATTGATTGCAGATCGGAGCGCAACAAACTGCGCCGGGTCATGAACAGTTGCTCTTGGTTTTGCATTTGTTCTCGAATCAGCGGGTCGCTGGCGGCGGCCTGCAAGTCGGGATGGAAGGTGATGTGGGGCTGCTGTGCTTGCTCGGCCAGCAGGCGCCCTTGCATCGCCCGCAGGCCCAAGTAGCGCTGGCGCACCGACTCGTAATTGGAACGCGCTACCGCCGAATCGAGTTTGATCAGCAATTGGCCTTCTTGCACTGTGTCGCCCTCACCGACCAGCACTTCTTTGACGATGCCCCCGCTCAGGTGCTGCACAGTTTTGCGCTTGGTGTCGATGGCGACAGTGCCTTGCGCGGGCACGCCTTCGTCGAGCGGTGCCAGCGATGCCCACAGCAAAAAGCCACCAAAGGCCACCGCCAGCGCGATCAGGCCGATGCGCCCAGCGTCAGATTTGGCGGGCGCAGCATGGGCCGCTGAAGAGGAAGAAGAGGATGAATAGGCGGCGTCCGCAGGCGCGCCCAGTGTTTTTGGATTCAACAGATTTTTGACCATGTCAGTACCCGACAGAAAGAGGGACAGAAGAAGGCATCAATAAAAGAAGCGGGGCAGGAAAGAAGGGCGCTAGGGCGTCAAGCTGGCTGCAACGCACTGCCGGCTGGAGCGGACGCTGGCGCTTGGCGGGCGGCGTTGGCCTGCGCTGCCTGTATCGCGGCGACCACGGCTTCGCGCGGGCCATCGGCTTGGATCTGGCCGTTTTGCAGAATCAGCAAGCGGTCAGCCACGCCGACGATGCCAGGCCGGTGCGTGATCAAAAACACGGTGCAGCCGCGTGCCTTGAGTTGCAACACGGTGCGCACCAAAGCCGCTTCGCCCACATCGTCCAGATTAGCGTTAGGCTCGTCCAGCACCACCAGCACCGGGTCGCCATACACCGCACGCGCCAAGCCAATGCGCTGGCGCTGGCCGCCCGAGAGCAGGCCGCCAGCCTCGCCAATCGGCGTGTCGTAGCCCTTGGGGAAACGCAAAATCATCTCGTGCAGACCAGCGCTGCGGGCAGCGGCGATGACTTTTTCTGAGTCCACTTCGCCAAAGCGGGCGATGTTCTCGGCAATCGATCCTTCGAGCAACTCGATGTCTTGCGGCAAATAGCCCAAGTAGGGGCCCAGCTCATTGCGGTCCCAGCCGTTCACTGGCAGGCCGTCCAGCAACACTTCACCGGCCATCGTTGGCCAGATACCAACCATGCAGCGCGCCAGCGTTGATTTGCCCGAGCCAGACGGGCCAAGCACTACCGTGACGGTGCCCGCAGCGACGGCGGTGCTGATGCCTTTCAAAATCGGCTCGGCGCGGCCAGCGGCGGTAGCGACGACGTCGCGCAGCGTTAGCGCGCCAGTGGGTGCGACGCGCGACAGCGCCGGGTCGCGCTCGGGGTGGGTGCGCAGCAGGGTTTCCAGCCGCTCAAACGCGGCTTTGGCGCTGATAAAGCCGCGCCACGTGCCAGCCAGCATGTCGATGGGTGCCAGCGCGCGCGACATCAGCACGTTGGCGGCAATCATCCCGCCGGGTGACAGTTGCCCGTCAATCACCAACAGCGCGCCTATGCCCAGCGCCAGCGATTGCTGGGTGTAGCGGATAAATTTGCTCCATGCGGTGATGCGGTGCGATAGCGCTTGGGCGCGGCCTTGCAGCTCTAGTGCTTGGGCGTGGCGCTCGGCCCAGTGCGGGTGCAGGTTGTGCACCATGCCCATCGATTCGAGCACTTCGGCGTTGCGCAGTTTGCTGTGCAGGTAGGCACCGGCTTCGCTGCTGGCTTTGGATGCTGCCTCGGACGGCGTCACCGTTTGGCGGTGGCCAAACCACACCAGCAGCCCCTGTATGCAGGCAAAGAAAATCGCAGCAAAGCCCAGCACCGGGTGCAGCAAAAACAGCACTAACAAATACACCGGTGCCCACGGCGTATCAAAGAACGCCAAGATGCCGTTGCCAGTCAAAAACTGGCGGATATTGATCAGGTCGCTAAAGGCGCGCGCGGTGCTGTTGCCCGATTGGCTCAGGCGGTCTTCAAAGCTGGCGTTGAACACGCGCGTGCTCAGCACTTTGTCCAAACGCATACCAGCGCGTACCAGCACCTTGGAGCGCATCCATTCGGCAAATGCCATCACCAAAAATAAAAACAGCGTGATCAGCGACATCATCAGCAGCGTCAACTCGCTGCGGCTGCTCATGACGCGGTCAAACACTTGCAGCATGTACAGCGTGGGCGAGAGCATGAGCACGTTGGCCACCATGCTGAAAACGCCGACGACCAGAAACTCGCGGCGAAAGGCCCACAGTGCCTCGGCCAACTCGCTGCGGCGGAAAAATTGAGGGGTTTTCATGAAAGGAGAGAGAAAGAGCGGGGCAGTTGCAAAATTACGACGCGGCCAATACCGGCGCGGAAGGGGTGGGCTGCTGGGGACGAGCCGCCTGTGGCGCGGGGGCTTGTGCCTGTGCTTGGGCTTGTTGTGCGGCTTGGTTGAGCGCGGCCAGCACCTCGTCACGCGGGCCAAAGGCTTGCTGCTGACCATCGCGCAGCACCAGCATCTTGTCGGCCACGGCCAGCACGCTGGTGCGGTGCGTCATGATCACAAACGTCGTGCCGCGTTGTTTGGCACCAGCAATGGCGCGTGCCAAAGCGGCGTCGCCTTCTTCGTCCAAGCTGGAGTTGGGCTCGTCCAGTACGACAAACACCGGGTCGCCATACAGCGCCCGCGCCAAACCGACGCGCTGGCGCTGGCCGCCAGACAGGCGCGCGCCGTCCGGGCCGACCAGCTGCGCATAGCCATCGGGCAGCGCCATGATGAACTCGTGCAAGCCCACGGCGCGCGCTGCGGCTTCGACGCGCTCAGGCACCACCTCGCCAAAGCGGGCGATGTTTTCTGCCAGTGAGCCTTCAAACAATTCCACGCCTTGCGGCAAATACCCCATGTGCGGGCCGAGTTCGCTTTTGTCCCAAGTGTGGACATCGGCACCGTCGAGCCGCACCTTGCCGGCGGCTGCGGGCCACAGACCAACCAACAAACGCGCCAACGTGGTTTTGCCGGCGGCGGAAGGGCCGACCACCGCCAGCGCTTCGCCGGGGTTTAGCGCAAACTGCACCCCGCGCAAAATTTGGCTGTTGGTGCCGGGCGCGCCGGCGACCAAGCTCTCGACCTGCAAAGCACCGCGCGGTGCGGGCAATGACATCGCCTCAGGCTTGGCTGGCACGCTGGCCAGTAGGTTGTCCAGCCGCTGCCAAGCGTCGCGCACGTTGACCACCGATTGCCACTGCGTCACCACCTGCACCAGCGGCGCCAACATGCGCCCGCCCAAAATCGAGCCGACGATCATCATGCCGCCGCCGCCATTGAGCTGGTCGTGCAACAGCAGCCAGCACCCCAGCCCCAGCAGTAACGAACCAAGGACGTTTTGCAGCAACTTAGACAGCGCTTGAAAGCCACCCGCGTGCTCCGACGCCTGCGCTTGCAAGTCCAAAAACTCGCGCTGTCGCTCCATCCAGCGCTGGTGCGTGGCGCGCAGCATGCCCATCGACTCGATCACCTCGGCATTGCGCAGCGTGCCATCGGCGTATTGCTGCGCTGCAATCGCGCTGCGGTTGGCCTTCATCAGCAGCGGCTTGGTGCCGCGCTCGTTGAGCCACGCGACAAAGGTTTGCAGCACGCCAAACACCAGCGCCGACCAGCCCAGCACCGGGCTGATCAGAAACAGCAACACCAGCATCACCAGTGCAATCGGCGACTCCATCAGCGCCAACAACGCCGGCGAAAACAGAAAATCGCGCACCTGCCGAAAATCGTTCAGCGGTTGCTGCGTACCACCGGGCAAGCGGCGCAAATTGGCTTCAAAAATCGCCCGAAAAATGCGCCCGCTGAGCTTGCCATCCAGCTCGACACTGGCACTGCGCATGATTTCGCTGCGCGCCCACTCCAAAATTTCCATCAGCACATAGGCGCCCAGCACCAGCAGTGTCAGCATCAACAGCGTGGCATGGCTGCGGCTGTTGACCACGCGCTCGTACACCTCCAGCATGTAGCCCGACGGCGCTAGCACCAAAATGCTCGCTATCAGGCTGAACCAGCTAGCGCGCACAAAGTAGGGCTTGAGCGACCAAAGGGCAGCACGCAGCTCTGAGGGGGGCTTTTGAGGGTTCATAGAACTTCTTCAACAATGATGTATTCAGGGATTTCGCCGCTTACGTCCTCGGCTGTTTTGGCCTCTAATGTGGCTGTAAGCAAGGCGGGTACTGCGGGAGCAGCTATTATTTTGGTAGTGTGCGCGGCTTTGGCACCCAGAGCGCCGGCAGCTTCTGGCGGAGCCAACAAAAACGACAGTTCGTAGATGCCGTCGCTGCGCCGCGCCAGCACGATTTCGCGCAGCTTGCTGGTATGAAAGGCTTGTTCGTCCTCGGCGCGCAGCGTCAGCTGAAAGCGCATCCGGCCGTCCAGCGTGAACATCGACAACTGGCCGGCCTTGAGGCTCAGCGTGTGCCGGTCAAAGTACACCGGGCACGAATCGGCAAAGCGCAGCAGCGGCAGTGGCTTGCTGCCCAGCCGCTGCAAGCTAAACGGGCTGTCAGGGTGCTGAAACACCAGCCGGCAGGTGCGCGAGACCGAATAAATAGCGTTGCACACCATTTGCGAGCCCATCTCGGGAAACTGTTCGCGCAGCTGGCGGTAGGCCAAGTGGTGCAGCGCCACCCGATTCCACACCCGCGTTTGCTGCACCAGCGGTGCCAAGGCGTTACACACCTGCGCAAACCCGCTTTGCAAAGCCTGCAGGCGCTGCACCTGTTCAGGCGAGGCGTTGAGCGAGATACGGAGCATGGAATTCATAAAAGAGGCGCAGTGTAGCAGTCTCCTATATGAAGTTCATATAGGAGATGTGGCATGTGACAAAGAAACCACAGGGGCGGTTTGATAGCGAGCGCAGTTGGTGCGTTATGCAAAGGGCAGGGCGGCCTAAAAAACAACTGCTTTATTAAATTTTGTGAAATACACGTAATACCGCTTTAGGATGCTGCTTTTGTAGGCGTAAAAGCTGTACCAAAGGCGCTGGCGGATGGATAAATCAGCCTGCTTCTTACAGAGTGGCACGCGTTTTCGCCCTGAATTAATCTGAAAGATTCAAAAATGCGTATGTCACTGGGCAAGTTTTTACGACCGGGTGCCTTGGCGCTTGTATTGGGTGTGGTGCCGCTGGCACCCGCACTGGCGCAAATGGTGTTGCACATGCCGTCCGCCGTTGAATCCCCGGCATTGCAGCAGCGGGCTTTGGGCTTGGCGGTGGGCGAGGCGTTGCGGTTGGAAAGCCTGAGGCTGGATGACGCTAGTGGCCACACAGCGACCGCCGAGCTGCGCCGCGTTACGGTCGTGGATTCAAAAACCCGCTTTATCGAGCACGCAGGCAACCAAACCCGCGAAATTGATGTACCGGTGCGCGTGCACTTCAGTGGCCAGCTCGCAGGTGAGCCGGATAGCTCGGTATTTGTTTCCATCGATGGTGAGGGCACCATGCGCTCGATCATCGAGCGGGGTGGCGAGATGTTTGTCACTGAAGTCGCTCCCGGATCGGCCCAGCGCCCGGCGCGGGCGGCGTCGCGCCGTATTGAGCAGCAAAGCGACTTTGCCAATCGTCCTTTTTCCTGCGGTGTGACGCCGCAGTTCATTGCAGAAAGCAATCCGCCAGTCGATGATTCCCTGCGCCAGGCGCTTAGCCCGCTCGCCCGTGGGTCGGAGCCGTCGCGTGCTGGCGCTGTCGCAGCGCAACGCCGCGCTGACTTGATCATTGAGACCGACTACGAGCTGTTTCAGCGTCTGGGCGGTTCAAGCCAGACCGCCGCCTACATCGCGGATCTTTTTGGCTATATCAATACCCGCTACCAAAGTGAAATAGGCACGCGCCTCAATCTTGCGCAAGTTAATATTTATGCAACACCCGCCGACCCTTGGATGCGCAGCAATAAGATGGATCAACTCGATGATCTGCAGGCGTACTGGAATGCGGCATCCCGGGCAACGCAGCAACGCCACCATGTGCACCTGTTAAGCGCAAAAAATGGTGGTGGCGGCGTCGCCTATGTGAATACGCTGGACTCTCCTGCTTATTCTTACGGTGTCAGCACGGGGATTGAAGGCAATTTTTCTGCGGCCAGCCCGCAACTCGTATGGGATGCTATCGAGGTGGCGCACGAAATTGGTCACGCTTTTGGCAGCGACCACACGCACAATTACGACAAGCCTTACCTAGGATCGTCACAAGGTGGCGCTATTGATTGCTGTTATGCCGATAGCACCAACTCACAATGTGGTGCCAGCAATGGTGGGGCGGGGCGCCCGGGTGTGCTGCCGGGTATTAGCTCTGTAACAGGTGGTCAGTCTGGCCAAGGCACTGGCACTCTCATGAGCTATTGCCATCAGGCTAGTGGTGGTTACTCCAATCTCAGCTTCAATTTTGGAACCAATCACCCTTACGGCGTGAACCCGGGGCGTGTGGCCGATGTGATGCGTGAGTCTGCGCAGAGCTACCTGCCTTTGGATAGCGTGCAGCCTCCAGTGACCTACCTGCTCTCCGTCGCGCGCAGCGGCACTGGCAGCGGTAGCGTTAGCAGCTCTCCCAGTGGTATCCAGTGCGGCAGCGATTGCAGCGAAACTTATGCCAAGGGCGCCGCCGTGACGCTCTCCGCAGCGCCTGCTGCGAGCAGCAGTTTTACAGGCTGGAGCGGCGCTTGTAGCGGCACTGCCAGCAGCTGCACCGTCAATATGACCAGTGCTCTGAGCGTCACCGCTAACTTCACCGCCGCAGCCGCCACGCGCTTGCTTACCCTGAGCAAGTCAGGCACTGGCGCAGGCACTATCAACAGCACCCCCAGCGGCTTGAGCTGCTTGGCAGATTGCGGCGTAGCTTCAGCCAGCTTTGCCAGCAACACCGCCATCACCCTGAGCGCGCAAGCGGCGACGGGCAGCCAGTTTGCGGGCTGGAGCGGCGCTTGCAGCGGCACATCTAGCACCTGCGCCTTGGCGGCTGGCACCTCTGCGCTGAACGTGACCGCCACTTTCAATACCAGTTCGGGTGGCGGCGGCACGCTGACCGATCCGACCCAGTTTGTTGCCCAGCAATACCGTGATCTGTTTAACCGCAGCCCGGATGCCGTCAGCTTGAACTATTGGGCTGGCCAACTCAAAACCGGTGCTATCAGCCAAGCGCAGCTTATTGAGTCCTTTATGGCGCAAGCCGACTTCAAAGACCGCTACGGCCCGTTGGTGCGCCTCTACACCGCTTACTTTCGGCGGATCCCTGACTATGGCGGCCTGATGTATTGGTATGGCGAGCTGTACCCGGCTAACGGTGGCAGTGGCCGTTTGTTTAACCACGTCTCAGATTCGTTTGCCCAATCGGCCGAGTTCGTGGGGACTTATGGCAATTTGAATAACCTGCAGTTCGTTGAACTGGTTTACCAAAACGTGCTGGGCCGCACGGCTGAGCCTGCGGGGCGTGATTACTGGGTGGGGCGCGTCAATGCCGGGCTGATTCGCGGCGAGATGATGATCGGATTCTCTGAATCGCCTGAAAACATCAACACTAATAAATACGCCAACAGCATCACCATGGCCTACGCCGGTATGTTGCGTCGCACCCCGAGTGCGACCGAGCAGCGCGATTGGCTCAATGAGATGAATGCTGGCCGTGCCAACACGTTGACGCTGATTGATTCGCTGCTCAACTCTGCCGAATACAAGCGCAGGTTCCCATAAAGCCTGAATCAAGGCCCCTTCTGCAGCCTAGGCTGTGGGAGGGGCTTTTTTATTGGGCAGAGCAAATAAGATAGCAGCGTTTTTTACAGGCTCTTAACCTCTCACCCCTTTACTACAACAGCGAGACAAAACATGGCACAGCAATTTCTAGAAATGCCCAACGCGCAAGGCTACTTTGGCGAGTACGGCGGGCAGATCATTCCGCCGCAGCTCAAGGCGGTGATGGACGACATCAACGAGGCTTACGAAACCGTGCGCCAGACAGCGGGTTTTCAAGAAGAGCTGGCAGATTTGTACGCGCACTATGTCGGCCGGCCCAGCCCGATTTTTCATGCCAAGCGGCTGTCGGCGCGCCAAGGCGGGGCGCAGATTTACCTCAAGCGCGAAGACCTCAGCCACACCGGCGCGCACAAAATTAACCACTGCTTGGGTGAGGCGCTGCTGGCCAAGTACATGGGCAAGACCAAAGTGATTGCTGAGACCGGCGCCGGTCAGCACGGCGTGGCGCTGGCCTCGGCCTGCGCGCTGGTCGGCATTGACTGCGAAATTCACATGGGTGAAATCGACATTGCCAAGGAACACCCGAACGTCGTCAAGATGAAAATTTTGGGTTGCAAGCTGGTGCCGGTGACGCGCGGCACGCGCACGCTCAAGGATGCGGTCGATAGCGCATTCGAGGAGTACCTGAAAGACCCGGTCAATTTCATTTATGCCATCGGTTCGGTAGTCGGCCCGCACCCGTTTCCCAAGATGGTGCGCGACTTTCAAAGCATCGTCGGGCGCGAAGCGCGGGCGCAGTTTTTGGCGCAGCACCACAAATTGCCCGATGTGGTGACCGCTTGCGTTGGCGGTGGCTCCAACGCGATAGGTATGTTTACCGAGTTTTTGCCCGATGCCAGCGTGCAATTGGTCGGTGTCGAGCCTGCCGGCAAGGGGCTGGACACGCCCGACCACGCCGCCACCATGACCTTGGGCACCAAGGGTGCCATCCACGGCTTTGTTTGCTACAACTTGCAGGATGCAGAGGGCGAGCCGCTGCCGGTGTATTCGATTGCCTCGGGGCTGGATTACCCCGGTGTCGGCCCGCAGCATTGCTATTTGAAAGACGTGGGCCGCGTGCAGTACGAGGCCATCACCGACGATGAGTGCTTGGATGCCTTTATGACGCTGTCGCGCAGCGAAGGCATCATCCCGGCGCTGGAGAGTGCACACGCCGTGGCCTACGCCATGAAAATCGCCAAAACCATGTCGCCCGAGCAAACCATCTTGGTCAACCTGTCAGGCCGGGGTGACAAGGATGCGGACTTCGTCGCCAACCATTTGGGGCTGTAACAGCACCATCAAAGGCCGAAATTTAGTATCAAATCGGCCTCTAGCCCAATAGATACGTGCGCTAGCAGCTATTGTTTTGATAGTTGCTCGGCGCATTTTTTATGGGTTGCGCTGCAGCAGCATGGCATCGCCATAGCTGAAAAAGCGGTACTGCTGCGCAATCGCGTGGCGGTACAGACCCATCACCGGCGCGTAGCCGGCAAAGGCGCTGACCAGCATCATCAGCGTGCTTTTGGGCAGGTGAAAGTTGGTGACCAGCACATCGACCACCGCAAATTGGAACCCCGGCGTGATGAAGATATTGGTGTCGCCCGACACCGCGCCGCTGCGCGCCCACGATTCGAGCGTGCGCACCGTGGTGGTGCCGACGGCCACCACGCGGCCGCCGCGCTGGCGGCAGCGCTCTAGCGCCGCCAGTGTGGCCAGCGGGATGTCGTAGCGCTCGTAGTGCATTTGGTGCTCGGCGAGGTTTTCGGTTTTGACCGGCTGAAAAGTGCCCGCGCCGACGTGCAGCGTGACGCTGGCGCGTTCGATGCCGCGTGCTTGCAAGTCGGCCAGCACCGCCTCGTCAAAGTGCAGCGCAGCGGTCGGCGCGGCAACGGCACCGGGCGCGCGGGCAAACACGGTTTGGTAGCGCTCGGTGTCCTCGGCTGCGTCGGGGTCGTTGCCGCTTTGCTGTTGGCGCTCGATATACGGCGGCAGCGGCAGATGGCCGTGGCGCTCCATCAAGTCGTAGGGGGTTTCGCCCGCCGCGCCGTGCAGCGCAAAGCGAAACAGCGGGCCGTTTTCGTCCGGCCAGCGCCCCAGCAGCAGCGCGTCAAAGCCGCCATTGCGCTGGCCACCGGCCATGTGAACGACCGCGCCGGGCAGCGGTTTTTTGCTGACCTTCATGTGCGCCACGACCTCATTGCCGGTCAGCACGCGCTCAATCAGCAATTCGAGTTTGCCGCCGCTGGCCTTCTCGCCAAACACGCGCGCTTTGACGACGCGGGTGTCGTTGAACACCAGCAAGTCGCCGGCGCGCAGCAGGCTGGGCAAGGCGTTAAAGATGCGATCTACCGGCTGCGCAGCGCGCCCGTCGAGCAGGCGCGAGGCGCTGCGCTGGGGCGTTGGGTGCTGGGCAATCAGCGCCGGTGGCAGGGTGAAGTCGAAATCGCTCAGGGTGTAGGCAATCGCAGAAGGGGAATCGGTAGAGGTCATGCGTGCTTGAGGGCCGGACAGGCCCGTGCCAAGAAAAAATGGGAAAAAACGAGAAAAACGAGAAAAAAATCAGCGCCAAAGCCTGCGGTACATCAGGCATTGCGCATACCTTGGGCGAGTGGGCGGCGATTCTGCCATGGCGCTGGTGGCCTATATCCCATAATTGCGCGGCTGCAAAAAACAGGGCGCTGAAGTTGCAATTTTTTGCAATGCTTGCATCTAAGCGACATCACCCAAAATAAGGATTCACTATGGCATTGGTCGTTTTCAATCAAAAAGGTGGCGTGGGCAAATCCACCATCACCTGCAATCTGGCCGCCATCAGCGCCAGCCAAGGCCTGCGCACTTTGGTGATTGATTTGGATGTGCAAGGCAACTCCAGCGCCTATTTGCTCGGCCACGCGCCGCATGCCGACCAGCCCAGCGTGGTCGGCTTTTTTGAGCAGACGCTCGGCTACAGCTTTACCCCGCCGCCGCCCACTGATTTCATCGTGCGCACGCCGTTTGATAACTTGGACTTGATGGCCTCTGGCGCGCAGCTCGATGAGCTGCAAGGCAAGCTCGAATCGCGCCACAAAATCTACAAGCTGCGCGAAGCCTTGCAGCAGCTGGCGGCGAACTACGAGCGCATCTACATCGACACGCCGCCGGCGCTGAACTTCTACACCCGCTCGGCGCTGATGGGGGCGAGTGGCTGCTTGATTCCGTTTGACTGCGATGATTTTTCGCGCCAAGCGCTCTACACCTTGCTGACCAACGTGGCAGAAATCCGCGCCGACCACAACCCGCAGCTGGTGGTGCGCGGCATTGTGGTCAACCAGTTCCAAGCGCGCGCCAAGCTGCCCCAGCAACTGGTGCAGGAGTTGATTGACGAAGGTTTGCCGGTGCTGCAGCCGTACTTGCCACAGTCGATCAAAGTGCGCGAATCGCACCAACAGGCGCTGCCGATGATTTACCTCGACCCGCACCACAAACTGACACAAGCGCTGGTGCAATTGCACGCTGGCTTGGCGCGCAGTTGATATGTTGGCGCAATCCGACACTGGAGCCGATATGAAAAATTCTGTGATTGAGCCGGTGCATGTGGACGCTTTTGTCTGGGACCAGCACTTTGTCACCGGGCTGGACGATGTGGACGAGCAGCACCAAGGCCTCGTCGCCTTGTTCAACGAGCTGAGCCGCACGCTGTTTGCGGCAGAAACCAACCCTGATGCCGACCACGAGCCGCAGCTGCGCGATGTCTTCAAGCGCTTGGTGGCCTACACCGTGTACCACTTCACCGAAGAAGAAGCGCTGATGGAGCGCAAGGGCGTCGAAGCCCGGCACATCGAGGCGCACAAGTCGCTGCACCGCCAGTTTGTGCAGCAAGTGGGGACGATGTGGGCCTCGCGCGCCAGCACCACCGCGCCGGCCTCGGGCGACGGCATCACCAGCTTTTTGACGGCGTGGCTGGGGCTGCACATCTTGGGCATTGACCAGTCGCTGGCGCGCCAGATTCAGGCGATTGAGCAGGGCGAGTCGCCCCTGCAAGCCTACGAGCGCGAAATGGCCGGCCACGACAACAGCACCCAAGTGCTGCTGAAAATGATTGGCAAGCTCTACCACGTCCTCTCGACGCAAAACGCCGAGCTGGTGCAGGCCAACCAGCGCTTGGAAGAGCGCGTCGCCAAACGCACGCAAGAGCTGGCCAAGGCCAACGAACACTTGCAGCGCGCCAACGTGCAATTGCAAGAATATGGCCGCACCGATGGGCTGCTGCAGGTGGCCAACCGCGCCTACTTCAACGACCGGCTGGAGCACGCCTGCGCCAGCGCGTTTCGCCGCCAGCAGCCGCTGGGTTTGTTGATGATTGATGTCGATTATTTCAAGCGCTACAACGACCACTTTGGCCACCAAGCGGGCGATGCCTGCTTGCAAGCGATTGCGCGCGCGGTGCAGGGCACTATGCAGCGCAGCACCGATTTGGTGGCGCGCTACGGTGGCGAAGAGCTGGTGGTGATCTTGCCCGAGGTCGATGCCGCTGGCGCTAGCGCGGTGGCGGCGCGCGTGGTGGCGGCGGTGGCGGCGCTGCAATTGCCCCATCCCGCGTCGGAGGCGGCGCCATTTGTCACGGTCAGCGTCGGCGCGACCGGGTGCGTGCCGCGCTACCAAGACGGCGGCATTGAGCTGATTGCCGATGCCGATGCCGCGCTCTACCAAGCCAAGGCCGAAGGGCGCAACCGCTACGTGGTCAAGTCCTAAAGTAAGCCGCAGCGGTGACTCAAGATTATTAAATTGATAGCTGCCAGCGCACGTCTTTAAAGGACTTCAGATGGTTTTCTATCTGAAACCCTTTAAAGACGTGCGCTAGCAGCTATGGTTTTTATTCTGCTTCGGCTGTCAGCGCTTGCAGCACCACTTGGCGCTGCAAGCGCTGTATCTCGCAGGCCTCGGCCAGTGCGGTGCCCGGTGCCAGCAGGGCTGCGCTGCCGGCCGCTACGCCCCAGCGCAGCGCGTCGCCCGGCGTGTCGCCGCGATCGAGCGCCCACAGCAACGCAGCCAAAAAACAATCGCCCGCGCCGGTGGTGCCGCTGCTGGCGGCAATCGGCAGGGCGCAGGCTTGCCAGACGCCGTCCTGCGTCGCCAGCACTGCGCCGTGCTCGCCAGCCGACAGCGCCACCATCTCGGCTTGGCCGCTGCGCACCAAGGCACGCGCGGCCGCGCGCCACTGCGCGGCATCGTTCAGCGCGGCGCCGGTCAGCTCGCGCAGCTCGCGCAGGCTGGGCTTGACCAAATACACGCCCGCTTGCAGCGCCGTCGCCAGCGCCGCGCCTTGGGTGTCGAGCACGATGCGGCTGGCGCGGTTTTGCCCGATCAGGCGGGCATAAAAATCATCGGGCACGCCCGGCGGCAGGCTGCCACTGGCGACCAGCCAGCGCGGTGTTTGCGCTGCCAATTGCGTTAAACAGTCTTGCCATTCCGGCGCTGACACGCAGGGGCCGGGCAGCACAAAGCGGTACTCGTGGCCGCTGCGGGTTTCGACCACCGACAGGTTCTCGCGCGTGGTGCCGGCAATGGGCAGCGCGTGCAGGGCGACGCCCTCGGCGGCCAGCAATTGGCTGGTGTGCGCGCCGGTCACGCCGCCGGACAAATACCACGCCTGCACTGGCACATCCAAGCGGTGCAGCACCCGCGCCACGTTGATGCCGCCGCCGCCGGGGTGGCGCAGCATGGGGCCGCAGCGCATTTTGTGGGTGTGCTCTAGCCGCGCGGTGGTGGTTGACAAGTCCAGTGCTGGATTGAGTGTGAGGGTCAAAAAATCAGTCATAGCTTGATGGTACGCGGGCATCTGGGATGCGCCGATTGCGCGTCTCACCACGGCAACGGCTCCATCCCTAAGCACAAGGTGTGCATATCTGGAAAGTGCCAATGCTCGGGGTTTTCGCGCGCCGCGATTTTGTCGCAGCCGCCGGGGCGCGATAAATCAACCACCTCGGGCGGAATGCGCTGGTCGGTTTTAATGCAAAAAAAGGTGTTGACGCGCGGCAGCAGCAGCGCGCCGGGCGACTGCTCCACCACCACCCCAATGCGCCCCGAGCTCAGCCGCACCAGCGAGCCGACCGGGTAAATCCCCAAGCTTTTGACAAACGCTTGCAGCAGTCTGGTGTCAAAGTGCGCGTGGCTCCACTCGGCCATGCGCCGCAGCGACTCGGATGGATCCCAGCCACGTTTGTAGGGGCGGTCTGAGGTGATGGCATCGTAAACATCGCAAATCGCCGCCATCTTGGCAATCAGGCTGATGCTGGCACCGCCGAGCTTTTCGGGGTAGCCGGTGCCATCGATTTTTTCGTGGTGGTGCAGGCAGGCATCTAGCACCGCTGCGTCTTGCATTCCGCCTTGCAGCAGCATTTGGTAGCCCGCGACCGGGTGGTTGCGCACTACGGCAAATTCTTCGTCGGTCAGCTTGCCCGGCTTGTTCAGCACTGCCAGCGGAATGCGCGCTTTGCCCAAGTCGTGCAGCAGCCCGGCCATGCCAGCGGTGCGCAGCTGGGTCTCGTTCAGTTTGATTTGCCGACCCAGCGCCATCATCAGCGCGCACACCGCCACCGAGTGCATATAGGTGTAGTCGTCAGCGCTTTTAAGGCGCGCCAAGCTGATCAAGGCATTGGGGTGGCGGGCGATGGAGGCGGAGATTTCATCGACCATGCTGTGCAAGTCCGGCACCTCCAGCGCCCGCCCCAAGCGCGCCTCGTGAAACATCGACACCACGGCTGTTTTGGAGCGGCGACAAATCTCGGCCGCCTGCACCAGCTCTTGTTCCATATTGGTGGGCAGCTGCGGCGGCTGCGCCAGCGCTTCGGACGGCGCTTGGAAGGTCGGCATATCGGCCAAGGAGCTGAAGGCGGTGTCGATGGCCGCGTCGGCTTGCTCCCGCGTGGTGGCGACGACAGTGGCCGCCACATCACGGCCTTTGCCGGTGTCGATCCAGACCTCTTGGATGCTGGTTTGGCGGATGCGCACCAAGTCCTGCGGGTCTTGCAGCAAAAACTGGCTGCGCCAAAACGGGTGCTCCATCCACGAGGCGCAAAACTCGTGCAGAAACATGCCCAAAGTGAGGTCTTGAGTGCGAATTCGCTTAAGCATCTGAATCAAAAATGCTAGCGACCAAACCACGCTGGATTTTGGTCGTCAGCTTGTAAATAAAGGTAACCATGTTAATCTTTTTCCCACATGTCCGCCGCTAAAACGCCCTCACCGCCGCCCGCAGCCACAGGCTCCAAGCCCGCCGCCAAAACCACCCCCAGCTCCAGTCCCAGCCCAGCGCAAAAAGCGCTGCACAAAATGGGCTTGGTGCGCCCGATTGATTTGGCGCTGCACCTGCCGCTGCGCTACGAGGACGAAACCCGCATCACGCTGCTCAAAAGCGCCCGCGAAGGCAGCGTGGTGCAAATCGAGGCGACAGTGACGGCGTGTGAGGTGCAACTGCACCCGCGCCGCCAATTGGTGGTGACGGTGGACGACGGCAGCGCCACCTGCGAGCTGCGCTTTTTCAGCTTCTACCCGTCGCACCTGAAGACGCTGGCGGTGGGCGAACAGCTGCGCATTCGCGGTGAAATCAAAGGCGGCTTTTGGGGGCGGCAAATGCTGCACCCGGCGTTTCGCGCCGCTGGCGGCGAATTGCCCACCGGGCTGACCCCGGTTTACCCGACGGTGGCGGCGCTGCCGCAAGCCTATTTGCGCCGCGCTGTCGTCACCGCGCTGCAACGCGTCGAGCTGGCCGAGACGCTGCCGGCGCAATTGCCCGCGCCGCCGCTGGTGCAAACGCTGTTATATGGTCAAAACAGCCTGCAGCCCTTGCCCAGTCTGCGGGACGCGCTCACTTTTTTGCACCACCCAACGCCCGATGTGGCGCTGGCAACGCTGGAAGACCACAGCCACCCGGCGTGGCAGCGGCTCAAGGCGGAAGAACTGTTGGCGCAGCAACTGTCACAGCAGCAATCGCGCCGCGAGCGTGACCGGCTGCGCGCGCCGCTGCTCAAGCCGAAAAAAGCCAAGGCCAAAGCCAAGGCGGATGCGGACGCTGCCGCCCTGCCGCTGCACGAGCAACTGCTGGCGGTGCTGCCGTTCGATTTGACCGCTGCCCAGCGCCGCGTCGGCGCTGAAATCGCCGGCGACTTGGCGCGCGCGGTGCCGATGCACCGGCTGCTGCAAGGCGACGTCGGCTCGGGCAAAACCGTGGTGGCGGCGCTGGCGGCCTGCATTGCCATTGACGCCGGCTGGCAATGCGCGCTGATGGCACCGACCGAAATCTTGGCCGAGCAGCATTTTTCTAAGCTGATTGGCTGGTTAGAGCCCTTGCTGGCCGCGCGCGGGCGCTGCGTGGCGTGGCTGGTCGGCGGGCAGAAAAAGAAAGAGCGCACCGCCATGCTGGCGCTGGTGGCCAGCGGCGAGGCGGCGCTGGTGGTCGGCACGCACGCGGTGATTCAGGACGCGGTGCAGTTCAAAAACTTGGCGCTGGCCATCATCGACGAGCAGCACCGCTTTGGCGTGGCGCAGCGCTTGGCGCTACGGCAAAAGCTGGCGGCGCACGGCATGGAGCCGCACCTGCTGATGATGAGCGCCACGCCGATTCCGCGCACGCTGGCGATGAGCTATTACGCCGATTTGGACGTGTCGGTGATTGACGAGCTGCCGCCGGGGCGCACGCCCATCGTCACCCGATTGATTGCCGACAGCCGCAAAGACGAGGTGATTGCGCGCCTTGCTGCGCAGGTGGCGACGGGGCGGCAGGTGTATTGGGTTTGCCCTTTGATTGAAGAAAGCGAAGCGCTGGATTTGAGCAACGCCACCGCCGTCCACGTCGAACTGAGCGAGGCGCTGCCCGACGTGCAGGTCGGCCTGCTGCACTCGCGCATGGCCAGCGCCGAGAAAAAAGCGGTGATGGCCGAATTCAGCGCCGGGCGCACCGGCGTGCTGGTCAGCACCACGGTGATTGAGGTCGGGGTGGATGTGCCCAACGCCTCGCTGATGGTGATTGAGCACGCCGAGCGCTTTGGCCTGTCGCAACTGCACCAACTGCGCGGGCGCGTCGGGCGCGGCGCAGCGGCTTCGGCCTGCGTGTTGCTGTACGCCACCAACGACAGTGGCCGCGTCGGCGAAACCGCCAAAGAACGCCTGCGCGCCATGCAGGAAACCAACGACGGTTTTGAAATCGCCCGGCGCGATTTAGAGATTCGCGGCCCCGGTGAATTCTTGGGCGCGCGCCAGTCGGGTGATGCGCTGCTGCGCTTTGCTGACTTGGCCACCGACACCGCCCTGCTGGACTGGGCGCGCGAAGTGGCACCGCTGATGCTGGATCGCTTTCCGCAACTGGCTGAGCAACATGTGGCGCGCTGGTTGGGCAGCAAGTCGGACTACCTCAAGGCGTAAATCAGTTGCCGCCTGTCAAAAATCTATCAAAAGTGATGCGTATCCCATGAGCCAAATCCTGATCAACGAGTACCTCAAGCAACTCGACACCCTCAAAAAAATCAGCGGTAGCCAGCGCGAAACCATCGTGCGCGAGGCGTTTAAAGACCTGCTTAAAGCGTGGGGACGGCAGCAGGATTTGACGTTTGTCGCCGAGTACCCGCTCAAAACCGCGTTCAAAACCAACATCAGCGTCGATGGCGCGTTGCTGCACGCGCTGCGGATGCCGATGGGTTATTGGGAAGCCAAAGACGCGCAAGACGACTTGGATGCGGAGGTGGTCAAGAAATTCAAAAAAGGCTATCCGCAAGACAACACCATCTTCAGCGACGACATCACTTGCGTGCTGTGGCAACACCGCCAAGAGGTGATGCGCTGCCCGGTGGACGATACGGCGGCGCTGGAGAAATTGCTCAAGCTGTTTTTTGGCTACGAGCGCCCGGAGATTGCCAGTTTCCGCAGCGCTGTAGAGCAGTTCAAAACCGACCTGCCCGCCGTGCTGACCGCGCTGCGCAGCATGATTGAGCAGGCGCACCGCAGTAACGCCAAATTTCGTGCGGCAGAAGACCGGTTTTTGCTGCACGCGCAAGAGGCCATCAACCCGTTGCTGACCGATGCCGATGTGCGCGAGATGCTGATTCAGCACATCCTGACCGAAGAGATTTTTGCCAAGGTGTTTGACGACAGCGATTTTCACCAGCACAACAACGTGGCGCGCGAGTTGTATGCGCTGGAGGGCGCTTTCTTTACCGGCGCGCTCAAGAAGCAAACGCTCAAAGGGCTGGAGAGTTATTACGCCGCCATCCGCGCCGCTGCCGCGCACATCACCAGCCACAGCGAGAAGCAGACGTTCCTGAAAGTCATTTACGAGAATTTTTACAAGGTCTACAACACCAAGGCCGCCGACCGTTTGGGTGTGGTCTACACGCCGAATGAAATCGTGCGATTCATGATCGACGGCGCGGATTGGCTGTGTCAGCAGCACTTTGGCAAAAACCTGATCGACAAGGGCGTGGACATCCTTGATCCGGCCACCGGCACGGGCACCTATATCTGCGAATTGTTGGAGCACTTTCGCGGCCAGCCGAAAAAGCTGGCGCACAAGTATTTGCACGAACTGCACGCGAATGAAGTCGCCATCCTGCCGTACTACGTCGCCAACTTGAACATCGAAGCCACCTATGCCGCGCTGACCGGTGACTACGCCGAGTTTCCCAATCTGTGCTTTGTCGATACGCTGGACAACGTCGGCTTGCACACTGCGGCCAAGGGCTATACCGGCGATATTTTTGGCACGGTGAGCGAGGAAAACGTCGCCCGCATCAAGCGCCAAAACAGCCGGCGCATCAGCGTGGTGATTGGCAATCCGCCGTACAACGCCAATCAGGCGAACGAAAACGACAACAACAAAAACCGCGAATACGCGCACATCGACGCGCGCATCAAGCAGACCTATATCGCCGAGAGTACGGCGCAGAAAACCAAGCTGTACGACATGTACGCCCGCTTTTTCCGCTGGGCGAGCGACCGGCTGGACGAGAACGGCGTGCTGGCGTTTGTCACCAACCGCAGCTTTATCGAGAGCCGCACGTTTGATGGCTTCCGCAAAACCGTGGCGCAGGAGTTTGCCGATATTTACGTGGTGGATTTGGGCGGCGATGTGCGCGCCAATCCCAAATTGAGCGGCACCAAGCACAACGTGTTTGGCATTCAGACCGGCGTGGCGATCAGCTTTATGGTCAAGCGCCAGCAGCCGGCCAAAAGTAAAAGTAAAGACACCGCCCAAGACAAAAAGCCCGCCCGCGTGCATTACGCGCGCCGGCCTGAGATGGAGACGGCGGAGGAAAAGCTCAGTTTCTTGTCCAGCCACCCGATGCGAGAAATTGATTTTGAGCAGATCGCGCCGGACAAAAACGCCAATTGGGTGAACCTGACGGACAACGATTTCGACACGCTGTTGCCGCTGGCGAGCAAGGAAACCAAGGCGGCGAAAACGGCGGCGGGGGAGCGGGCGATTTTTAAAAACTATTCATTAGGAGTGTCCACAAATCGCGATGAATGGATGATTGCGCACTCTGCAAATACGCTTTCAGAGAGAGTTCGTTTTTTCATTAGTCATTTTGATACCTGCCTTGGAAAAGGAGAGATAGATCAGGAAATCAAATGGTCAGAAACCCTGCTTCGGCGATCCAAAAATAGATTGGTGGAGGTTTTCGACCAAGACCGGATCGTGCAAACGCTGTATCGACCGTTTGTGGAGTGGTCGTACTACCACTCGCTTGTATTTGTTGATCGGCCAGGTTTAGCTAATCAGTTGTTTCCCGTGGGTAAGCAATCCAAATCGATATGTTTTATGGCCGGTGATCGGCAGCCTTTTTCAGCGATAGCTGCAGGTTCTGTACCGAACTTGAACATGTTCTCTGCAGATGCCGTGCAGTACGTGTCCTTTACTTGTGCTGCTGAGAATGGTGCTTTTGCAGACAACATCACCAATTGGGCGCTAAAGCAATTCACCACCCACTACGCCGACGAAATCGGCAAAGGCAAAGCAGCCCGAAAAATCACCAAAGAGGCCATCTTTCACTACTGCTACGCGGTGCTGCACGACCCGCTGTACCGCGAAAAATACGCGCAGAACTTGAAGCGCGAATTTCCGCGCATCCCGTTCTATGCCGACTTTTGGCGCTGGGCCGACTGGGGCGCGCAACTGATGGCGCTGCACATCGGCTACGAAACCGCCGCGCCGTTTGCCCTGACCCGCACCGACACGCCCGACGCCAAAGCCCGCGCGGCCGGACTGGCGCCCAAAGCCAGCCTCAAAAGCGACCCGGCCACCGGCAGCATCACGCTCGACAGCGAAACCACGCTGCGCGGCGTGCCGCCCGAGGCGTGGATGTACAAGCTGGGCAACCGCAGCGCCATCGACTGGGTGCTGGATCAGCACAAAGAAAAAAAGCCCAAAGACCCGACCATCCGCGCCACATTCGACACCTACCGCTTTGCCGACTACAAAGAAAAAGTGGTCGATTTGCTGGCGCGCGTCACTACGGTGAGCGTGCAAACCGTGCAGATTACAAGCGCCATGCGCAGCGCACTGCGTTGATAAGCAGGCAGCAACCAATATTGCGAACATAAAGGGGCTGTAACGCCTGTGAATCAAGCGGATGCAGCTATTCTTTAAATAGCAAAAATAGCATTTTTTGCATTAACAAACAGCTTGAAACCATGACTCTGACCGAACTCAAATACATCGTTGCCGTGGCGCGCGAGAAGCATTTTGGCCGTGCAGCGGAGAGTTGCCACGTCTCGCAGCCCACGCTGTCTGTCGCCATTAAGAAGCTGGAGGAAGAGCTGGAGGTCAAGCTGTTTGAGCGCAGTGCCAATGAAGTCAGCGTGACCGCGTTGGGCGAAAAAATTATTCGCCAAGCGCAAAGCGTTCTGGAGCAAGCCGCCGCCATCAAAGAAATGGCCCGCTGCGGCCAAGACCCGGTGGCCGGCCCGCTGACGCTGGGGGTGATTTACACCATTGCCCCGTATCTGTTGCCCGAGCTGGTGCGCCAGTCGATTGAGCGCACGCCGCAAATGCCGCTGATTTTGCAAGAGAACTTCACTATCAAGCTGCTAGAGATGCTGCGCACCGGCGAGATCGATTGCGCCGTGCTGGCCGAGCCGTTTCCTGATACCGGCTTGGCGGTGGCACCGCTGTACGACGAGCCTTTTTTTGCGGCGCTGCCCAATAAACACCCGCTGGCCACGCAAGACAGCATCAGCGCCGAACAGCTGAAAAACGAAACCATGCTGCTACTGGGTGCCGGCCATTGTTTTCGCGACCATGTGCTGCAGGTGTGCCCTGAATTTGCGCGCTATGGCAATCACAGCAACAGCAGCGCCAACAGCAGTGGCAACAGCCACAGCGACGGCATTCGCAAGGCGTTTGAAGGCTCGTCGCTGGAAACCATCAAGCACATGGTCGCCGCCGGCATGGGTGTGACGCTGGTGCCGCGTCTGGCCGTACCGCGCGAGGCGCTGCTGCACGACACGCGCCGGCGCCAAAGCGACGAGAACCATATTTGCTACCTGCCCATACGCGAGAAGAACCACAGCCCGCCACCGCTGCGCCGCGTGGTGCTGGCGTGGCGGCGCAGCTTTACGCGCTACGAGGCGATTGCCGCGCTGCGCAATGCCATTTACGCCTGCGAACTGCCGGGGGTTGCCCGGCTGTCATAATTTTTATCCCCATCCACTCCACTGGAGCATCCTATGGCCACCGCCAAATCCAAAGCATCCGCCAAATCCAAAGCATCTGCCAAAGCCGCCGTTAGCAACGCCATCAATATCGGCATCAACGACAAAGACCGCGCGGCGATTGCCAAAGGCCTGTCGCACCTGCTGGCCGACACCTACACGCTGTACCTGACGACGCACAACTTTCATTGGAACGTCACCGGCCCGATGTTCAACACCCTGCACCTGATGTTTATGGGGCAGTACACCGAGCTGTGGAACGCGGTTGACCCGATTGCCGAGCGCATCCGCTCGCTCGGCCACGTCGCGCCGGGTTCTTACGCCGACTTTGGCAAGCTGGCCAGTATTCCTGATGCGCCCTCGCAGCCGCCCAAGGCGCTGGACATGGTGCGCCTGCTGGTGCAAGGCCACGAGGCCGTCGCCCGCACCGCGCGCGAGTTGTTCCCCATCGCCGACAAGGTGGGCGACGAACCCACCTGCGACCTGCTGACCCAGCGCATGACGGTACACGAGCAAACTGCGTGGATGCTGCGCTCGCTGCTGGAAGATTGAGGCGCACCCGCAGCGCCCTCAATCAAGAAATCAAAACTTAATTACTTGAGTAAATTGGTTTTTTATTGAACGCAAACTTTAAGGCTATGTGAAAATTTATTAACCCACAGATATTTATTAATTAAAAGTAAATGTCTGTGTGGTTTTTTCAATCATAGAAAGGGAGTTCATCATGGCCATTCAGTCTTTGCGTTGGGCGCTAGGCGCTGTTTCTTGTGCTGCGGCGCTTTTGTGTGCCGCTCCTGTCATGGCACAAGAGCCAGTGCAGCCAATTGCCCCGGCCAAAATCACCCACCCCGGCCAAGTTGAACTGGGCAAAAAACTGTGGTTTGACCCACGCCTGTCCAAATCGGGTTTCATTTCTTGCAATTCTTGCCACAACTTAAGCATGGGTGGCTCAGATAACCTGAAAACCTCAATTGGCGACCGCTGGCAGCAAGGCCCAATTAACTCGCCCACAGTGCTCAATTCCAGCTTGAATTTGGCGCAGTTTTGGGACGGTCGCGCCAAAGACCTGAAAGAGCAAGCCGGCGGCCCCATCGCCAACCCCGGCGAAATGGCGTTTACCCACGAACTGGCGATTGATTTGCTGCGCTCGATTCCGCAATATGTCCAAGAATTTAAAACCGTTTTTGGCCACGACAAATTAACCATTGCCGAAGTCACCACCGCCATTGCCGCGTTTGAAGAGACCTTGGTTACCCCCAATTCGCGTTTTGACCAGTGGCTCAAAGGCGATAAAAAAGCCTTGAAAAATGACGAGCTGGCCGGCTACAAATTGTTCAAAGACAGCGGCTGCGTCGCCTGCCACAACGGCCCGAACTTGGGCGGCAACTCGTTCCAAAAAATGGGCATCGTCGAGCCCTACAAAACCACTAATGCCGCTGAAGGCCGCTTTGCCGTCACTGGCAACGATGCCGATCGCTTCAACTTCAAGGTGCCGACGCTGCGCAACGTCGAGCTGACTTATCCCTACTTTCACGACGGCTCGGCTGACACTTTGGCGCAAGCGGTGGACGTGATGGGGCGACTGCAACTGGGGCGCAAATTCTCGGACGATGAGAACGGCAAAATCGTCGCCTTCCTGAAAACCCTGACCGGCGACCAGCCGCAAATGACGCTGCCCATCCTGCCGCCATCGAGCGACAAGACCAAGCGCCCGCAGCCGTTTGATTGAGCTGGCAGCTTTGCGCCTGCGCTAAAGTGCTGACTCTGACCGGCCTTCGTGGCCGGTTTTTGTTTTTTTCCTTCCTCTTTGTTGGCATGACCACTTCCGCGCGCAGCCATTTATCTCGTTTCTCTCTGTACCTTGATTTGATTCGTTGGAACCGGCCTGCCGGCTGGCTGGTGCTGATGTGGCCGACGCTGAGCGCGTTGTGGCTGGCGGCGGACGGTTTTCCGGGCTGGCATTTGCTGCTGGTGTTTGCGCTGGGCACCATCTTGATGCGCAGCGCCGGCTGCTGCATCAATGACGTCGCTGACCGCGACTTTGACCGCCACGTCAAGCGCACGGTGCAGCGGCCAATTACTTCGGGACAAATTTCCGTCAAAGAGGCGCTGGCCGTTGGCGCGGTGCTGGCGCTGCTGGCGCTGGCGCTGGTGTTGACGACCACATGGGCGGCGGTGGCGTGGTCGGTGCCGGCGCTGTTGGTGACGATTTTGTACCCGTTCACCAAGCGCTTTTTTGCCATGCCGCAGGCGGTGCTGGGCATCGCGTTCAACTTTGGCATCTTGATTGCGTTTGCGGCGGTGCAAGGCAGCGTGGCGCCGGTGGCTTGGTGGCTGTGGCTGGGCAATTTGTTCTGGGTGCTGGCGTACGACACCGAATACGCGATGGTCGACCGCGACGACGATTTGAAGCTGGGAATGCGCACCTCGGCCATCACGCTGGGGCGCTGGGATGTCGCCGGCGTGGTGCTGTTTTATCTGCTGTTTATGGCGTTTTGGGCGGTAGCCCTTGCACCGCTGGCGCTGGGTGCTCTGTTTTATGTAGCGCT
The DNA here is from genome assembly GCA_041798325.1 of Giesbergeria sp. Classification (GTDB taxonomy): domain Bacteria; phylum Pseudomonadota; class Gammaproteobacteria; order Burkholderiales; family Burkholderiaceae_C; genus Simplicispira. Next base: position 20,502 of record JBHCAP010000013.1, on the reverse strand, counting down.
GGCGCTGGTGTTGGCGCAGGTGGTGTGGCACTGGACGCTGATTCGCCAGCGCACCCGCGAAGGTTGCTTCAAGGCGTTTCGCGAGAACCACTGGATTGGTTTGGCGCTGTTTGCCGGCATTGCGCTGAGTTACGCGCTGCGTTGATCATTTGCAGCGCATTTAAATTTGATAGCTGCTAGCGCACGTGTTTAAAGCGATTCAGATTGTTTTATATCTGAAAGCCTTTAAATACAAGCGCTAGCAGCTATCATTTTATTTAAGCGCCGAACTCATCGCCCAGCTCACGCGCTCGGTTTTGGGCGGCGCGCAGGGCGTTTTGCAGCTTCTGACCGAGGTGGTCGGCCTCCATAGCTTGCAGCGCGGCATACGTCGTGCCGCCTTTGGAGGTGACGCGCTGGCGCAGCACGGCGGGCGATTCGGCCGAGCGCCGCGCCAATTCCGACGCGCCGGCAAACGTGCCCACCGCCAACTGGTGGGCTTGGGCGGCGCTCAAGCCCATATCGACACCGGCCTGCGCCATCGCCTCCAAGAAATAAAACACATACGCCGGCCCCGAACCCGACAGCGCCGTCACGGCATCGAGCTGCACTTCGTCCTCGACCCACAGCAGTTGGCCGGTGGGCGAGAGCACTTGCTCGACCTGCTGGCGCTGGGCGGCGCTGATGGCGGGGCGGGCGTACAGCGCCGTCATGCCTTGGCCGATCAGCGCCGGGGTGTTGGGCATGGCGCGCACGATGCGCTCGCTGCCCAGCCAATCGACCAAGCTGCTGCTGCGGATGCCGGCGGCGACGCTCAAATGCACCGCGTCCGGCGTGAACGGGCGCACTTGCGCGGCGGCGTCTTTGAAGGTTTGCGGCTTCACCGCCCAGACCACCAACGCCGCGCGCGACAACGGTGCGCCAGCCTCGGCTTGGGCGGTGAGGCCGTACTGCAGTTGCAGCGCGGCGCGGGCTTCTTCCCACGGCTCGACCACTTCCATCTGCGCGGGCGACATCCCTTGGCGAATCAACCCGCCAATGATGGCGCTGGCCATGTTGCCCCCGCCAATGAAGGCGATGACGGGAGCGCAGGAAGGGGCAGATGCAGCAAAGTGGGGCATGGCAATGGCGGACAGAAGCTAATAAAGCGCTGATGGTAGCGACCAGCTGCCGCGTTGCACTGCCCGTGGCAAGGCCGGCTTTTTGTGAAAATAACAGTCAAAACGGCCTCTAGCCCAATAAACACGGGCGCTAGCAGCTATTAATTTAGTAGTTAATAATGCTGGCGCTGTGTTTTTGCGGCGCTTGGAGGGCGCTGGCGTTGCTTGAATGGCACAGTATTTGCGGCCATCTGCCCGAAAAAGCGCGAAAAATGATTGACGGGGCATTGACATTTTGGCAAAATAGCCGGCTTCGCTCGTAAAAAAGCGAAGTCTCTGCCCAGCAGAAAGCAGTGCAAATGGTTTGCGCTGTGGACGACGGGCCCAAGACTGATTGGCTGATTAGCAGCCCTTGAGAAGTTCTCTGGGGCCGTTTGTCATCTGGTGCAAGTTGGGAATAAATACATGATCCAGACAGAAACTCGGTTAGACGTTGCCGACAACACCGGCGCGAAGTCCGTCCTGTGCATCAAGGTGCTGGGTGGCTCGCGTCGTCGTTACGCCAGCGTGGGTGACATCATCAAGGTGAGCATCAAAGAAGCCGCACCGCGTGGTCGCGTCAAAAAAGGCGAGGTTTACAGCGCTGTGGTGGTGCGTACTGCCAAGGGCATCCGCCGTGGCGATGGTTCGCTCATCAAATTCGATGGCAATGCTGCGGTGTTGCTCAATGCAAAGCTGGAGCCGATCGGCACCCGTATCTTTGGACCGGTGACGCGCGAGCTGCGCACCGAAAAGTTCATGAAGATCGTGTCCTTGGCTCCTGAAGTTCTCTAAGGACAGCGCGATGAACAAGATTCGCAAGGGCGACGAAGTTATCGTCCTCACCGGGCGCGACAAAGGCAAGCGTGGCGTAGTTGCGCTGCGCAAAGATGAGACCCACCTTGTGGTGGAAGGCATCAACTTGGTCAAAAAGCACGTCAAGCCAAACCCCATGAAGGGTACGACTGGCGGCATCGTGGAAAAGGCTATGCCTATCCACCAGTCCAACGTGGCAATTTTTAACGCTGCTACGGGCAAGGGTGACCGCGTCGGTATCAAGTTGCAGGCAGACGGCAAGCACGTGCGCGTGTTCAAGTCCAGCGGCGCTGAAGTTAAGACGGCCTAAGGAGCAATAAATGGCACGACTCCAAAAACACTACCGCGAAAAAATCGCCCCTGCTCTGATGGAGCAGTTCGGCTACACCTCGCACATGCAAGTTCCGCGCTTGACCAAGATCACCCTCAATATGGGTGTGAGCGAAGCCGTCGCTGACAAGAAAGTCATGGACAACGCTGTTGCCGACCTGACCAAAATCGCTGGCCAAAAGCCTGTGGTGACCTTGGCCAAAAAAGCTATCGCTGGTTTCAAAATCCGCGAAGGCCAAGCCATCGGTTGCATGGTGACTCTGCGCGGCGTGCAGATGTACGAATTCCTCGATCGTTTCGTCACCGTGGCTCTGCCGCGCGTGCGTGACTTCCGCGGTATCTCTGGCCGTTCTTTTGACGGTCGCGGCAACTACAACGTTGGCGTGAAAGAGCAAATCATCTTCCCTGAAGTTGAGTACGACAAGGTTGACGCCCTGCGCGGTCTCAATATCAGCATCACTACAACGGCTACGTCGGACGAAGAGTGCAAAGCACTGCTCACCGGCTTCCGTTTTCCGTTCAAGAACTGAGGCAACGATGGCTAAAGCAGCTCTGATCCAACGTGAACTCAAGCGCAAGAACCTGGTAGAAAAGTACGCCGCAAAGCATACCGAACTCAAGGCCATTGCCACCGATGCCAAGCGCAGCGACGAAGAGCGTGATGCAGCCCGTTTGGGTCTGCAAAAGCTCCCGCGTAACGCCAATCCGACGCGCCAGCGCAACCGTTGTGCAATCACCGGTCGTCCCCGCGGTACTTTCCGTCAATTCGGCTTGGCTCGCGCCAAGATCCGCGAACTGGCTTTTGCAGGCGACATCCCCGGTGTCACCAAGGCCAGCTGGTAAGCAGGCAGGAGAGATTAAACATGAGCATGAGTGATCCCATCGCTGACTTGCTGACCCGCATCCGCAATGCCCAAATGGTTTCCAAGGCCACCGTGGCGGTGCCATCTTCCAAAGTGAAGATCGCTATCGCCCAGGTGCTCAAGGACGAGGGTTACATTGACGGATTTCAGGTCAAAACTGAAGCTGGCAAGTCTGAAATTGAAATCGTCTTGAAGTACTACGCTGGCCGTCCGGTAATTGAGCGCATCGAGCGCGTAAGCCGCCCCGGTCTGCGTGTGTACAAAGGCCGAGATGCCATTCCCCAAGTCATGAATGGCCTGGGTGTGGCTATCGTCACTACGCCTAAGGGTGTGATGACCGATCGTAAAGCGCGCGCAACCGGTGTCGGTGGCGAAGTGCTTTGCTACGTGGCTTAAATCGAGACATTGAGGAGTAACTGAAATGTCCCGTATTGCAAAAATGCCAGTCACCATCCCCGCAGGTGTGGATGTGTCGATTGAAGCTGCCCACATCAGCGTTAAAGGCGCTGGTGGTGCATTGACCCAAGCGCAAAACGCCTTGGTCAAAGTCACGATGAACGAAGGCAAGGTCTCTTTTGAGCCAGCTAACGACTCCCGTGATGCCAATGCCATGAGCGGCACCATGCGCCAGTTGGTTAACAACATGGTGCAAGGTGTTAGCGCCGGCTTTGAAAAGAAGCTCACGCTGATTGGTGTGGGTTTCAAAGCCAGCGCCAACGGTTCTGTGTTGAACTTGGCTATCGGCTACTCGCATCCGGTCAACAAGACCATGCCTGCTGGCATTACCGTGGCTACGCCAACCCCCACTGAAGTAGTGATCAAGGGCGCTAACCGCCAAGTGGTTGGTCAGATCGCTGCTGAGATCCGCGCTATTCGTCCTCCTGAGCCTTACAAGGGCAAAGGTATCCGTTATACGGGCGAAAAAGTGGCGATCAAAGAGACCAAGAAGAAATAAGGAGCTGCAATATGTTGACCAAGAAAGAGCAGCGTCTTCGCCGGGCACGTCAAACCCGCATCCGCATTGCACAGCAAGGCGTGGCACGTTTGACAGTGAATCGTACGAACCTCCATATTTACGCTACGGTGATTTCCGGTTGCGGCACCAAGGTGATTGCTACTGCATCCACCGCCGAAGCAGAAATTCGCCAATCGCTGGGTGGTGCAGGCAAAGGCGGCAACGCCGCTGCTGCGCAAATCATCGGCAAGCGCATCGCTGAAAAGGCTAAAGCCGCCGGCGTTGAGAAGGTTGCATTTGATCGTGCGGGCTTTGCCTATCACGGCCGCGTCAAGGCTTTGGCCGATGCTGCACGTGAAGCTGGCCTGCAGTTCTAAGCGGAACGGAATAAAAAATGGCTAAATTTCAACCCCGAGTCCAAGACGCAGGTAACGACGACGGAATGCGCGAGAAGATGATTGCGGTCAACCGCGTCACCAAAGTCGTCAAGGGCGGTCGTATCCTCGGTTTTGCTGCTTTGACTGTCGTTGGTGATGGCGAAGGCCGCGTCGGTATGGGCAAGGGCAAATCTAAGGAAGTGCCTGCTGCCGTGCAAAAGGCCATGGAAGAGGCCCGTCGCAACATGGTTAAAGTGTCGCTGAAAAACGGCACCATCCACCACCAAGTCACTGGCCACCATGGCGCAGCTTCGGTAATGATGGCTCCGGCACCTAAGGGTACCGGCATCATTGCTGGCGGCCCTATGCGCGCTGTGTTCGAAGTGATGGGCATGACGGACATCGTGGCCAAGAGCCACGGTTCCTCGAACCCTTACAACATGGTCCGTGCCACGTTTGACGCGCTTACCAACTCCACCACCCCCGGTGCAGTGGCAGCTAAGCGCGGCAAATCGGTCGAAGACCTCTTCGTCTGATAGGAATTGTGACGATGACTACACAAGCAACCGTGAAAATCCAGCTGGTTCGCAGCCCGATTGGCACGCACACTTCCCACCGCGCCACTGTGCGTGGCTTGGGATTGCGCAAGCTCAACAGTGTCAGTGAACTACAGGACAGCCCTGAAGTGCGCGGCATGATTAACAAGATCAGTTATCTGGTCAAAATCCTCTGAGAGGTTGATGATGCAACTCAATACCATCAAACCCGCAGCCGGATCTAAGCACGCTCGCCGTCGCGTTGGTCGGGGCATTGGCTCCGGTCTGGGCAAGACAGCGGGTCGTGGCCACAAAGGTCAAAAATCGCGCTCGGGTGGCTACCACAAGGTAGGCTTCGAAGGCGGTCAAATGCCTTTGCAGCGCCGTCTGCCAAAGCGCGGTTTTAAATCGACCACGTTGAAATTTAACGCTGAAGTCACCTTGACGGCCTTGAGCCAACTCGCACTGGCCGAAGTCGATATGCTGGTGCTCAAGCAATCCGGTCTGGTTGGTCAACTGATCCGTGTGGTCAAGGTCATCAAAAGCGGCGAGATCAGCACTGCAGTCAAGCTCAATGGCATCGGCGCTACCGCTGGCGCTAAAGCTGCGATTGAAGCCGCTGGCGGCAGCATTGCCTGAATCTGTCTGAAGGAAAGCACCAGTGGCAACTAGCGCAGCTCAAATAGCAAAAACCGGCAAGTTTGGCGATTTACGTCGCCGACTGGTTTTTCTCTTGATGGCGTTGGTGATTTACCGTGTTGGGGCGCATATCCCCGTGCCTGGTATTGATCCAGCGCAGCTTCAGCAGCTGTTCAGTGGCCAGCAGGGCGGCATCCTGAACTTGTTCAACATGTTCTCGGGTGGAGCGCTGTCGCGCTTCACGGTGTTTGCATTGGGAATCATGCCGTACATCTCGGCATCGATCATCATGCAGCTCATGACCTACGCTGTGCCAACCTTCGAGCAGATGAAGAAGGAGGGTGAGTCTGGTCGCCGCAAAATCACGCAGTACACGCGTTATGGAACTTTGGCTCTGGCACTGTTTCAGTCGCTCGGCATTGCCGTGGCACTGGAAAGCTCTGCTGGGCTGGTGTTGAACCCGGGTTTTGGCTTTCGCATGACGGCAGTCGTCAGTTTGACCGCAGGCACCATCTTTTTGATGTGGCTGGGTGAACAAATCACGGAACGTGGTTTGGGCAATGGCATCTCGATCTTGATTTTTGCTGGCATTGCTGCTGGCTTGCCAAGTTCGATTGGTGGTTTGCTGGAGTTGGTGCGCACCGGTGCGATGAGCATCATTGCAGCCATCTTCATTGTCTTGGTCGTGGCGGCGGTCACCTACTTCGTAGTGTTCGTCGAGCGTGGTCAACGCAAGATTTTGGTCAATTACGCGCGCCGACAGGTGGGTAATAAAGTGTACGGTGGGCAGTCTTCGCACTTGCCCTTGAAGCTGAATATGGCGGGTGTAATTCCCCCTATCTTTGCTTCTTCCATCATTTTGTTGCCAGCGACGGTTGTGAACTGGTTTAGCGCAGGCGAGTCCATGCGCTGGTTGAAGGACATCTCGGGTGCGCTGACTCCTGGTCAGCCCATTTACGTGATGTTCTACGCTGCTGCGATTATCTTTTTCTGCTTTTTTTACACCGCATTGGTGTTCAATAGCAGAGAGACAGCTGACAACCTGAAGAAAAGTGGTGCCTTCATTCCGGGTATTCGCCCGGGTGAGCAAACTGCTCGGTATATCGACAAGATTTTGGTGCGTTTGACGCTGGCAGGTGCGGTTTACATCACATTCGTGTGCTTGTTGCCTGAATTCATGATCCTGAAGTACAACGTTCCTTTCTATTTTGGTGGCACTTCGTTATTGATTATTGTGGTGGTTACTATGGACTTTATGGCCCAAGTGCAAAACTACATGATGTCGCAACAATATGAGTCGCTGCTGAAAAAAGCCAACTTCAAGGCGGGTGCTGCGGGTTGAGTTTGGGGTGTTGGCCGACGATCTGCAGGTGAAAACCCATCTGCATGGTTCATGGGGCAATGCAGGGTAGTCAAATTAACGTCCCCCGAAAATTCGCGGGCATCGTGTATTGAGGTCAAGTTAACCAAAATATACGATAAGTTTTAGGAGAATGAAATGAGAGTCTCGGCTTCGGTCAAGAAAATCTGCCGTAACTGCAAGATCATCCGCCGCCACGGTGTGGTGCGTGTGATCTGCACCGACCAGCGCCACAAACAGCGCCAAGGTTGATTAGAAAAGTATTAGAGGACGCACATGGCACGTATCGCTGGCATCAATATTCCGCCGCATAAGCATGCTGAAATTGGCTTGACTGCCATTTTTGGTATCGGACGCACTCGCGCACGCAAAATTTGCGAAGCTTGCGGCATCGACTACTCCAAAAAGATCAAAGATCTGACGGACGGTGATCTCGAAAAAATTCGTGATTACATTGCTGAGTTCACCATTGAAGGTGACCTGCGCCGTGAGACAACGATGAATATCAAGCGTTTGATGGACATCGGTTGCTATCGCGGTTTCCGCCATCGCCGCGGTCTGCCGATGCGTGGTCAGCGTACGCGTACCAACGCTCGCACCCGCAAGGGCCCGCGCAAAGGTGCAGCGCAGCTGAAGAAATAAAGAGATTGAAAGAACCATATGGCTAAGTCTCCCTCCAATAGCGCTTCACAGCGCGTCCGTAAGAAAGTTCGCAAGAACGTTTCCGACGGCATTGCACACGTGCATGCATCGTTCAACAACACGATCATCACCATCACTGACCGCCAAGGCAATGCTTTGGCATGGGCCTCTTCCGGTGGTCAGGGCTTTAAGGGTTCGCGCAAGTCCACTCCATTCGCTGCCCAAGTGGCATCCGAAGTAGCTGGTCGCGCTGCTATGGAGCAAGGCATCAAGAATATCGATGTCGAAATCAAAGGCCCCGGTCCTGGCCGCGAGTCTTCAGTTCGCGCGCTCGGTGCTTTGGGTATCCGTATCACGTCTATCTCTGACGTGACGCCAGTTCCGCACAACGGCTGCCGTCCACAAAAGCGCCGCCGCATCTAAATACATGAAGACCACCGCCGTCTGCGTCCGTGAAAACGCTGTAGACGGCTCCCGCAATGCTTTGCGGAAGATGACATAGAAAGATATTCAAGTGGCACGTTACCTAGGCCCTAAGGCCAAACTCTCCCGCCGCGAAGGCACCGATCTGTTCCTCAAGAGCGCACGTCGCTCGATTGCAGACAAGGCTAAGTTCGACACCAAGCCAGGTCAACACGGTCGTACTTCTGGTCAGCGCACCTCTGACTATGGTCTGCAACTGCGTGAAAAGCAGAAGGTCAAGCGCATGTACGGCGTGCTGGAGAAGCAATTCCGCCGCTACTTTGAAGCTGCTGAGCGTAAAAAGGGTAATACCGGCGCTAACCTGATGGGGCTGCTGGAATGCCGTCTAGACAACGTGGTGTACCGCATGGGCTTTGGCTCGACGCGCGCTGAAGCACGTCAGCTGGTTTCGCACAAGGCCATGACCGTGAACGGTCAATCAGTCAATATCCCTTCGTACTTGGTTAAGGCCGGTGATGTGGTGGCTGTGCGTGAAAAATCCAAAGCGCAAAACCGCATTGTTGAAGCTCTGCAATTGGCTCAACAAGTCGGCCTGCCTGCTTGGGTTGAAATGGATCTGAGCAAGTCGCAAGGCGTGTTCAAGAAGGTTCCTGATCGCGATGAGTTCGGCGCTGACATCAACGAATCGCTGATCGTTGAGCTGTACTCGCGTTAATCGCCTCAGGCTTACAGCCTAAATTTTCGACAAAATGTTCCTAAACCGCGAGGCATCGCGGTTTAGGCGCTTCACCAGCCTTACCGGTGTAACGAGCTGGGGGTATTGAGAGGAAGTCTGAATGCAAACAAATCTGCTAAAACCCAAGGCTATCAACGTAGAGCAGCTTGGTCACAACCGTGCCAAAGTCTCTTTGGAGCCGTTCGAGCGTGGTTACGGCCACACACTAGGCAATGCCATTCGGCGCATCTTGCTCTCGTCCATGGTGGGTTACGCAGCGACTGAAGTGACGATTGCAGGCGTTCTGCATGAGTATTCTTCGATTGATGGCGTGCAAGAGGATGTGGTCAACATTTTGTTGAACCTTAAGGGCGTGGTTTTTAAGTTGCACGGTCGCGGCGAAGTAACGCTCAGTTTGCGTAAAGACAGCGAAGGTGTTGTCACCGCCCGCGATATCCAGACCCCGCACGATGTCGAAATTGTCAACCCTGACCATGTGATTGCACATCTGTCGGCTGGTGGCAAGTTGGACATGCAGATTAAGGTAGAAGAAGGCCGCGGTTACGTGCCCGGCAGTATGCGCCGTCATTCGGACGAATCGACCAAGTCGATTGGTCGGATTGTGTTGGATGCATCGTTCTCCCCGGTTCGCCGAGTGAGCTACACCGTTGAGAGCGCTCGTGTTGAGCAGCGCACCGATTTGGATAAGCTGGTTCTCGAGATCGAAACTAACGGTGCCATCACGGCTGAAGATGCAGTGCGCGCCTCAGCCAAGATTTTGGTTGAACAATTGGCGGTATTTGCCCAGTTGGGTGATGGCGACTTGCCAGATTTTGGTGAGCGCGCCCCTGCCCGTGGTAACTCGACTTTTGACCCGATCTTGTTGCGTCCTGTTGATGAGTTGGAATTGACGGTACGTTCCGCCAACTGCCTCAAGGCTGAAAATATCTACTACATCGGTGATTTGATTCAGCGCACCGAGAACGAGTTGCTCAAAACGCCTAACTTGGGCCGCAAGTCGCTTAATGAAATCAAGGAAGTTCTCGCTTCACGTGGCCTGACTCTTGGTATGAAGCTTGAAAACTGGCCGCCTGCTGGCTTGGACAAGCGTTAAGCTATAATTTTTTCCCCATACAGGGGAGTGCCTCGGGCAGTACCTGATACGGCTGTACGATTTAACAATATATAAGGAAAAGCACCATGCGCCACGGACACGGACTCCGCAAACTTAACCGTACTAGCTCGCACCGCCTCGCGATGTTGCAAAACATGATGAATTCGTTGCTACAGCACGAAGCCATCAAGACCACTTTGCCTAAAGCTAAAGAACTGCGCCGCGTAGTTGAGCCAATGATCACTTTAGCTAAGGTTGATACCGTTGCCAATCGCCGCTTGGCATTTAACCGCCTGCGCGATCGCGATATGGTCACCAAGCTGTTCAACGATTTAGGGCCTCGTTTCAATGCGCGTCCCGGTGGTTACACCCGTATATTGAAGATGGGTTTCCGCGTCGGTGACAACGCTCCTATGGCTCTGGTTGAGCTGGTGGATCGTGGTACTACCGCCGTAGAAGAAAATAATTCTACAGAAGCCTAAAAATAGGTTATACTAAACACTTACCGCGCGATGGAGCAGTCTGGTAGCTCGTTGGGCTCATAACCCAAAGGTCGAAGGTTCAAATCCTTCTCGCGCAACCAATTTAAAAATCCCACCTCTTTAGGTGGGATTTTTTTTGGTCGTTTGATAGGTGGGTTTTGGGTAAATAGATAGTGCCATACGCTATGGTATTAGGCTGTCTGCCCATCTGCAGCACCCTCAGAAAGTCTGCCTCTGTGATTACTCCTTTAATTCAGCCGGGCTTGATTGTCCTGCACAGCAACCGCACCGAAATTCTGGCGGAAGCGGTCTTCGCTTGGTTGCGCCAGCGCCCGTTGTCTCCTTTAGAGGAAGATGTCGTCCTCGTACAAAGCAATGGTGTTGCCGAGTGGTTCAAGATGGCGTTGGCGAGCGATGGGGGAATTTGTGCTGCTGCGCGCGTTGAATTGCCATCACGTTTTTTGTGGCGTACCTACCGCCAAGTGCTGGGGCGCAGCAATGTGCCAGCGCAGTCGCCTGTCGATAAAATCCCGCTGACTTGGCGTTTGATGCAGCTGTTGCCGGGGCTGCTGGAGGTGCCTGAATTCGCTCCCGTTGCTAGCTTTTTGCGCCCTGGTGGCGCAGATCGGTTACTGCAACTAGCTAGCCGTTTGGCTGATTTATTTGACCAATACCAAGTCTATCGACCTGACTGGTTGGTCGCTTGGGCTGATAGGCGAGATGTGTTGATTGCCCCCGGACGCTCTGATTTGGCCGTGCCGCCCGAGCAGCAATGGCAACCGCTGCTGTGGCGCGCGGTGATGGCAACGTTGGATGCGCGCGAACTCAGCGCGATTCGCCCGCTGATTCACCAGCGGGCACTGGATACGCTGCTCAGTGGTGCAGATCCAGTCCAATCGGTGGCGCGGCGCGTAGTGCTGTTTGGTGCCTCACATGTTTCGCTGCCGGCACTGCAAACTCTGGCTGCGCTGGCCAGGCACACCCAGGTATTGCTGGCCATTCCCAATCCATGCCGTTTTCACTGGGCGGACATCATGGAGGGGCGCGATTTATTGCGGATGAAGCACCGCCGCCAGCCGCTGCGCAGTGGGCGCGATTTGGCCGACTTGCCGTTAGAAGACATGCACGCCCACGCCCATCCGCTGCTGGCGGCGTGGGGTCGCCAAGGGCGCGATTTTGTACGCCAGTTGGACGAATTTGACGACGCAGAGCAGGCACAGCAGCGCTTTGCCCTGCCGCGTGTGGACTTGTTTGATGAGGAGGAGACGCCGGGCGCACCGCTGCTGTTGCAAGTGCAGCAACACATCCGCGACCTGCGCCCTTTGGCTGAACACCCCAAGCTGGCCGCCGATGCGCTTGATCGATCCATCGTCTTTCACCAAGCGCACAGTGCTTTGCGTGAAGTCGAGGTATTGCACGACCAGTTGCTGGCCTTGCTGGCTGACCAGTCTACGGACACGCCCTTGCAGCCGCGCGATGTGGTGGTGATGGTGCCCGATATCGACACTATGGCACCAGCGATTCGGGCTGTATTTGGCCAATATGGCCGGCGTGATGCACGCTTTATTCCGTTTGACATCGCTGACCTGAGTGCGCGCGCCAGCAGTCCGCTGGTCAGCGCGCTGGAGTGGCTGCTGCGCCTGCCGCAGCAGCGCTGCCGGTTGAGCGAATTGCGCGATTTGCTGGATGTGCCTGCTGTCGCCGCACGCTTTGGCGTGGCACCCGATGCGCTGGGACGGCTGACGCAGTGGATGGCCGGCGCCGGCATTCGTTGGGGCTTGAACGAAACCCAGCGCGCCGGCTTGGGCTTATCGGCCTGTGGCGCGCAAAACACCAGTGCCTTTGGCTTGCGCCGCATGTTGCTTGGTTACGCCAGCGGCACCACACCGTTTGCCGACTTGCAGCCGTACGGGGAAGTCGGTGGGTTAGAGGCTGAATTGGCCGGCGCTCTGGCCAGCTTGTTGCACCGCCTTGAGCTGTGGCGTGTGCAGGCCAGCGAGCCTGCTACGCCCGCGCAATGGGCTGAGCGCGGTCGTGCCCTGTTGGCTGATTTAGTCGCGCCGACCGACGACGCTGACCGCGACACCTTGTCTGCTTTAGACGATGCTTTGACCCGCTGGCAAGAAGCCTGCGTGCAGGCGAAATTTGATGCGGCGGTGCCGCTGGCAGTCGCACGCAAAGCGTGGCTGGATACGCTGCAAGAGCCTGCTTTGAACCAGCGATTTCGCGCTGGCGGCGTAACGTTTTGCACGCTGATGCCGATGCGCGCGATTCCATTCGAGGTGGTGTGCCTGCTGGGCATGAACGATGGCGACTACCCGCGCCGCGTGCCGCGCAGTGACTTTGACCTGATGGGGCTACCCGGCCAAAACCGCCCCGGCGACCGCTCGCGCCAAAGCGACGACCGTCAGCTGATGCTCGAAGCCCTGCTGTCGGCGCGGCGCGTGCTGTATATCAGCTGGACTGGGTACAGCGTGCGCGACAACAGCGCACAGCCGCCTTCGGTGCTTGTGTCGCAATTGCGCGACTATTTGGCTGCCGGCTGGAGCGGCGAGGTGTTGGCAGCGCGCACTACCGAGCATCCGTTACAGCCGTTTAGCCGGCGCTATTTTGAAGGCGACCCCAGCTTGCGTACCTACGCGCGCGAATGGCGCTCGGCGCACGCTACGCCGGGTTCGGCGCAGGTGGCTGTGGCTGGAATTGTTGTTAAGCCAGCGCCCACCCCCGCTTGGGCACCCGATGTCAGCGCGCCGCTGACGGTGGAGCAGTTGGCGCGGTTTTTACGCAATCCCGTCAAAGCCTTTTTCCGCGAGCGCTTGGGCGTGGTGTTCGATGCGCTAGAAGAAGATCCGGCCGATGATGAATCCTTCGGTTTGGGCGGGCTGGAGGAATACGGCGTGGTGCAAGCCGTGGTGAATGAGGTTTTGACGGATGTGGCGCAATACCCCGGTGTTGACGCTCAGGCGCTGGCCGCGCTGTTAGCGACGCGCCTACAAAACCTGCGCCGCGCCGGCCGGTTGCCGTTGGGTGGTTTTGCTGAGCGCGCCCAAGCGCAGTTAGAAATCATCTTGTTGCCCCTGCTACAGGCTTGGCAGCAGGTACAAGCCCAGCACCCCGAGATGGCAGCACGCGTGCCACTGTATTGCACCGAGAGTCTGGCGCAGGAGGACGAGGATGGCGTTGCCACAAAAGACCGCCCCGCGCTGCTATTGCAAGACTGGCTCGATCATTTGCGCCACGGCGTACAGGGAGCGGATGGTGCGCCCGTGTGGGTCGAGCTGACTCCTTCTAAGCTAGTACAAGACGTCAAAAAAGGCACGCTGCGTACCGACAAGCTGCTCACCGCTTGGGTGCGCAGTCTGGCAGCGGCGGCCAGTGGCGTGGTGGTGGAGGGCATTTTGGTGGGGCGCGATGCCACGTTGCGCATCAAGCCGTTCGACCCGGACAGCGCACAGGCGGCGTTGGATGATTTGCTGTACGCGTGGCGCGAAGGCATGGCCAATCCGCTGCCGTTGGCACTGCGCACCGGGTTGGCGCAGGTGAACAAGCAAGACGCTGCCGCTGCCTATGGCGGCAGCTATCAGCGCCAGGGTGATGTGGCCGAGCCTTGCTTGGCGCGCATGTACCCCGACTTTGAAGCCCTTACCGACGATGGCCGTTTTGAATGGCTGGCGCAGTCCCTGTGTCGGCCACTGGCTCAATGGGTGCTTACCCACGTCACGGCCACGCCACACGGATCGGGTAGTTTGGACAGCGACAGCGTTGAAGGAGCCACCGCATGACGACACACGCCACCCCGATGGAAAGCAGCCCCCTGCACGCAATCGACTTCCCGCTGTGGGGCAGCCGTCTGATTGAAGCCAGTGCCGGCACCGGCAAAACATGGACGATTGCCGCGCTGTACCTGCGCTTGGTACTCCGCCACGGCGGCGCTAACGCCTTTGAGCAGCCGCTGCGTCCCGCCGATATTTTGGTGATGACGTTTACCCGTGCCGCCACGCGCGAGCTGTCTGACCGCATCCGCGCCCGCTTGATCGAGGGGGCGCAGTGTTTTCGGGGTGAAAGGCCTGTGCCAGCGCACGACGATTTTCTGGCCGACTTGCTTGCCGCCTATCCCGAAGGTGCTGCGCGCCGCAGCGCAGCATGGCGTTTAGCGATGGCGGCGGAAGGCATGGATGACGCAGCCGTCTACACCATCGACGCATGGTGCCAGCGCATGTTGCGCGAGCACGCGTTTGACAGCGGTTGTCTGTTTGATGAAGAGCTCAGCGCGGATGAAAACGCCGTCCACACCGAAGCCGCGCAAGACTACTGGCGTCAGCAGTGCTACCCGCTGCGCGGCGAAGCGCTGGATGCGGTGTTGGCGGTGTGGCGCAATGTCGATGCCTTGGTGGCGGATATGCAAAAGCTGTCTGAGCAAGACCTGCCGTCCGGCAGCGGCGCGGGCACGCTAGCCGATTGTGTGCGCCAGCATGTGGATGCGCACCGCAGCGCCATCGCCGCGCTGAAAGTCGGCTGGGCGGCGCGCGCGCAAGCTATGAAAGACTGGCTGGATGGACAAACTGAGCCTAAAAAATGTGACTGGGATAAGCGCAAGCTGACATCGCGCTACTACGCCGACTGGCTAAGTACTCTGTCGGCATGGGCCCAAAGCACAGATGGCTCCCCGCTGGTTTTGACTGGCCCAGCGCAATGGCGACTAAGCCCGGATGGTTTGTTGGAAGCCCGCAAAGACAGCGCCCCAGCCATCACCCTGCCCAGCGATTTCCAAGCCTTTGCCGACCTGCTCGACGCCCTCAACGCGCTGCCTAACCCCGCCATCGCGCTGCGCCTGCACGCCGCCGCGCATGTGCAAGCGCGCCGGATAGAGCTGAAGCAATACGCCGGCACCTTTGGCTTTCAAGATATGCTGCAGCGCCTTGACCAAGCACTGGCCGGGCCGAACGGTGAACGCCTGCGCGCGCGCATGATTGCGCAGCACCCGGTGGCGCTGATTGACGAGTTTCAAGACACCTCGCCGCTGCAATACCGGCTGTTTGAGCAGCTCTACCGCACCGCAGACAACGACCCCCATACCGCGCTGCTGCTGATTGGTGACCCCAAGCAATCTATCTACGGTTTTCGCGGTGCCGACATTTACAGCTACCTGTCCGCGCGCCGCGCCACAGCGGGTCGCCACTACGTGCTGGGCACCAACTACCGCTCGACGCAGGCGCTGGTGGACGCGGTGAACCACAGTTTTGCGCGGGCTGAAGCGCGTGTGGGCACCGGTGCTTTTATGTTCCGCAGCAGTGATGTACAAGCCGACAACCCGCTGCCGTTTGTGCCGGTGGCCGCCAATGGCCGATCCGAGCAGTTTCAAACCGCTGATGGCGCTGTCCCGGCGCTGAGCTTGGTACACGATTTGGAACTGCGCAGCAGCAGCGCCCACCGCCAGCTGTTTGCCGCCCTGTGCGCCGAGCGCATTAGCACGTGGCTAAACGACGACCAAGCCGGTTTTGCCGAATCAGGCAAACCCTTGCAGCGCCTGCGCCCGGCTGACATTGCGGTGCTGGTGCGCACCGGCAAAGAAGCCCAAGCGGTGCGCCGCGAATTGCGCCGGCGCGGCGTGGTCTCGGTCTATCTGTCAGACAAAGACTCGGTGTTTGACAGCGGCGAAGCGCAAGACCTGCTGCACTGGCTGCACGCCGTGGCTGAACCGCTGAATGTGCGCCGTCTGCGCGCCGGTTTTGCCACCCGTACCGTCGGCCTGACGCTGGACGAATTGCTGCGCCTCGCCACCGATGACGATGTGCTGGATGCGCGCAGCGAGCAATTGCGCGCGCTGCACTACGTCTGGCAAACGCAAGGCGTGTTGACCATGCTGCGCCAGACGCTGCACCAGTTGGATTTGCCCGCGCGCTGGTTGCAGCAGCCGGATGGCGAACGCCGCCTGACCAACTTTTTGCACTTGGCCGAGCTACTGCAAGTGGCCAGCGCGCAACTGGAAGGCGAGCAGGCGCTGATTCGCTGGCTGGGACAGCAATTGCAAGGCGAGCGCAGCGGCAGTGACGAGCAAATCGTCCGCCTCGAAAGCGATGCCGACTTGGTCAAAGTCGTCACCATCCACAAAAGCAAAGGGCTGGAATACCCGGTGGTGTTGCTCCCGTTTGCCAGCAGCTACCGCGCGGTGACGCGCCAATACACCTCGTTTTTGAATTTGGCCGACGACAGCGGTCAACGCCATTTGCACCTGACCTTGAGCGACGATGCCATCGCACAGGCCGACTTAGAGCGCCAGCGTGAAGACCTGCGCCTGCTGTACGTCGCCCTGACGCGCGCACGCCATGCGCTGTGGCTGGGCTTTGGCGCGCTCAAAAACGGCAACAGCACCAAATGCACGACGCACCACAGCGCCGCTGGCTACTGGCTGGGCGGTGCGCAGCCCTGCGAAGCCGCCGATTGGCTAGTGCCGCTGCAAGCGCTGGCCAAAGACCGGCGTGACATCGCCCTGCACGCGGTTGAACACGACCTTCCCTACGACGTGCCGCGCACCCCACTGGCCACGCGCGCTGCACCGGCAGTGCTGCATGAGCAGCCGCTCTACAGCGCTGACTTTGAGCGCAACTGGGGCATTGGCAGCTTCTCGCAACTGGTGCGCGGTGTCGGCCAAAGCGCGGCTAACCAAAGCGCCATTACTTTGCAGCGTGCGGGCGATGACGAGCGGGCTTTGGATGCCGCTGTCGTGGTGCTGGCAGTGCGGACGGCAGTCAGCGCCAGCGCTGCGGTCTGGCACCAGTTTCAGCGCGGCCCGGTAGTCGGCAATTTTTTGCATGATCAATTGGAGTGGCTGGCCGGCGAAGGCTTTGCCTTGGTGACCGAGCCGACCTTGGCCGAGCGCCTGCGCCGCCGCTGCGAACGCGCTGGCTACGGCGATGCGGCGGACGACGTGGTGCAGTGGCTCAGCGCCGTGGTGGCGACACCACTGCCCAGCTTGGGCGTGGCGCTAAATGCCCTAGAACACGTCCTGCCTGAGATGGAGTTTTGGCTGCCCACCGGCCAGCTGCAAGCCAGCCAGGTCGATGCGGCGTGCCGCCAACACCTGCTGCCCGGCCAAGAGCGCGCCGCGCTGCCCAAGCGCACCTTGCACGGCATGTTGATGGGCTTTGCCGACTTGGTGTTTCAGCACGCGGGGCGATATTGGGTGCTGGATTACAAGTCCAACCACTTGGGCGTCGATGGTGCGGCCTACCACGTCGATGCGCTGACCCAAGCCATGGCCGCGCACCGCTACGACGTGCAAGCCGCCCTGTATCTGCTGGCACTGCACCGCCTGCTGCGCCAGCGTTTGGGTGCGGCCTACGACCCGGCGCAGCATTTGGGCGGCGCGATTTATCTGTTTTTGCGCGGCATCGACGGCCCAGAAAGCGGTGTCTTCACCGTCGCGCCGCCGCTGGCGCTGCTGGACGAACTCGACCAGTTGCTGGCCTGACAAGAGAGCACCGTATGAACACCGCTCAGAAAGATGTGGCTATGACCACCGTGCTTAGTACCGACACCCCCAGCGCTGAAGAAACCTTGGACACCCTGCGCGCGTGGAGCGAGGCCGGCTGGCTGCGCCGGCTCGACAGCGCACTGGCCGCCTTCATGGCGGAACTCGACCCGCACGCCGCCCCGGCTGTGCTGCTGGCTACCGCATTGCTGGCACAGATGGAAGGGCGCGGCCACAGCTGCTTGCCGCTGGCACCGTTGTTGGCGCAACCCGGCGCGGTGCTGGGTTGGCCGGCGACCGCGCTGGCCGAATTGGATGTCCTGCTATCGCGCCTGCCGCACGGTCTGAGCGACTGGCGCGCTGCTTTGCTGAAGAGCGGTGTGGTGGATGGTGTCGAAGGAAGTGAGCCGGGTGACCAGCCTTTGGTGCTGCGCGGCAGTGCCGAGGCACCTCGGCTGTACCTGCGCCGCTACTGGGGTTACGAAGGCGCGGTGGCGCAGCAAATTGTGGCACGCACCGCCACGCCGGTGCCGGTCGATGCCAGCGCTGTGCGACCGTGGCTAGACCGTCTGTTTGCGTCCGACACGCCAGCAACTGCTACAACTCCCGATTGGCAAAAGCTGGCCTGCGCGCTGGCGCTGCGCGGGCGCTTTTCCGTCATCACTGGCGGCCCCGGCACCGGCAAAACCTACACCGCCGCGCGCCTGCTGGCGCTGCTGTTCGCCGTCGATGCCCAGCCCGAGCGCTTGCGCATCGCGCTGGCTGCGCCCACCGGCAAAGCGGCGGCGCGGCTGAAGCAATCCATCGACACCGCGCTGGGCGAACTGCGCCAGCGCGTCGGCAGCACGCTCGATTTGGACGCGCTGACCCAGCGCATGGGCGCGGCGCGCACGCTGCATTCGCTGCTGGGCGCGCGCCCGGACACGCGCCAGTTCCGCTACCACGCCGGCCAGCCGCTGGACATTGATGTGCTCATCGTGGACGAAGCCTCGATGGTGCATTTGGAAATGATGGCCGCGCTGCTGGCCGCCCTGCCCGCCACGGCGCGCGTGGTGTTGCTGGGTGACAAAGACCAGCTGGCCTCGGTCGAAGCCGGCGCGGTGCTGGGCGACCTGTGCCGCGACGCGCAAGCTGGCCGCTACAGCGCCAGCACCGCCGCTTACGCGCTGGCCGCCACCGGCGAAGCCATCCCGCCGGACTACCTGCAAGCCACCGGCACCGCGCCGGCGCTGGCACAACACACCGTCATGCTGCGCCAAAGCCGCCGCTTTGGTGGGCCAATTGGCCGCTTGGCGCTGGCCGTCAACCACGGCGACGCGCCCGCTGCCCAGCAAGCCTTGCGCGAGGACAGCCACGGCGCATTGGCCAGCTACGAAGGCGTCAACCCGGTGGCAGCAGTCCGGTTGGCGCTGGAAGGCCGCGCCGGCGCTCCCGGTGGCTACAGCGCTTACCTCGACTGCATGAACCAGCGCCCAGCGGCGGACGATGCTGCTGCGCACGCCGTTTGGGTACACAGCGTATTGACCGCCTTCGACCGCTTTCGCCTACTCTGCGCCGTGCGCGAAGGCGACTGGGGCGCTGCCGGCCTGAACCAAGCGGTGCAAGCCGCGTTGCAGCGCGACAAACGCTTGAGCGTGCGCGGTGAGTGGTACGTCGGCCGCCCGGTGATGGTCACGCGCAACGACCCGGCGCTGGGGGTGTTTAACGGCGACATCGGCATCACCCTGCCCGCCGACGCTACCGAGCAGCGCCTGCGCGTTTACTTTGCCGATGGCCCGCAACTGCGCTCGGTGGGCGTGGGGCGGCTGGCGCACGTGGAGACCGCCTTCGCCATGACCGTCCACAAAAGCCAAGGCTCCGAGTTTGAGCACACCGTGCTGGTGCTGCCCGCCCACGCCGGCCCGGTGCTCAGTCGTGAGCTGGTGTACACCGGCATCACCCGCGCGCGCACCGCGTTTACCTTGGTGGCAGCGCAACCCGGCTTGCTGGCGACAGCGGTGCAGCAGCGCACCCAGCGCGCCAGCGG
Source organism: Giesbergeria sp. (assembly GCA_041798325.1). Taxonomy (GTDB): domain Bacteria; phylum Pseudomonadota; class Gammaproteobacteria; order Burkholderiales; family Burkholderiaceae_C; genus Simplicispira. The sequence continues at coordinate 635 of JBHCAP010000013.1, read as the reverse complement.
TTTACAAGACTTGTTGGGCTAAAACCAAGTCTTATTTACTCCTAAATAAATAGCTACTAGCGCCCGTATTTAAAGGGCTAGAGCCTGATTTGACCTAAAAATCATCTCCCCATGCACCCGCCAGAAGAAGACCGCCGCTTGATTGCGGGCGACGGCCCCATCAACCGCCGCACCGCGCTCCAGCAGCAGCACAGCGAACGGCAAGAGCGCCAACAGCGCCCACAGCGCCCGCCGCCCGCCGCGCTGCAACAGCGCATCGAGCGCGTGCACACCCGCAACCGCTTTGGCGCGCCGCTGGTGGAGCACCTCGCCGCGTCGCGCGATGCCGTGCAGCCGCCCGCTTCGGGCGCGCAAATTGCGCTCGGGGTGTTGGCGGCGTGCGGTGGCGTCTTGGCGTTGCTGGGGGCGATTCAATCGCTGATGCTGTTGCTAGTGGCCGGGATTGCGCTGGCCGGCTGCGGCGCGCTGGGCTGGAAAATCGTCCACGGCAGGAGCGCTGTCAGCAACGCCAACGCCGCGCCGGCGGCGTTGTTTGACCCAGCGTCGCTGGCCGCCTTTGACGCAGCGCTAGAAAAGGCCGCCGCCGAGTTGGACGACGACAACGCTGCGCGGCTGCTCAGTATCAAAGAAGCCTT